>NZ_JBGCCP010000002.1:0-715067 GCF_041262705.1 Catenulispora sp. MAP12-49
GAGACCGACCTGTTCAACTCCGGTGTCCGTCCGGCGATCAACGTGGGTACCTCGGTGTCCCGCGTCGGCGGTTCGGCGCAGGTGCGCGCGATGCGCTCGGTGTCGGGTTCGCTGCGTGTCGAGCTGGCCCAGTTCCGCGACCTGGAGGCGTTCGCCGCCTTCGCCTCGGACCTGGATGACGCCTCCAAGTCGCAGCTGGCCCGCGGTCAGCGCATGGTCGAGATCCTCAAGCAGGGCCAGTACGAGCCGTACCCGGTCGAGGAGCAGGTGGCCGCGATCTGGATCGGCACCTCGGGCTCGGTGGACGACGTGCCGGTGGCCGACGTGCGCCGTTTCGAGAAGGAGTTCATCTCCTTCCTGAAGACCGACCACGCCGGCGTCCTGGGCTCCATCCGGGAGACCGGCCAGCTCTCCGACGACACCGTCTCGGCGTTCAAGGACGCGGTCGCGCAGTTCAAGCGCGGCTTCGAGCTGAACGACGGCACGCTGCTGGCCGACCAGGACAAGGCCGAGGCGATGGACGAGGAGGACGTCGGCCAGGCGACCATCCCCAAGTACGTCAAGTCCAAGTGAGGTAGCGGTCAAGGTCGGGTGACGGAGCACCAGAAGCTCCAAGCTCAAGCGCCCTGAAGTCTGCGCCGCCATGAAGTATGTGCGCGTATGTGTGCCACCCCGTTTGGATCCGGCGATCCGGGTCCCCATGGGCGGAAGCCCCTTTGAGGAGGCCCTTATGGTCCCAGCCACGCTCATCACCTTCGTTGCCGTCGTCCTGTTCATCGCCGTCGTCGCGGCCGGCGGCCGGCGCGGGAACACCAAGCGCGAGGTCCGAACCGCGTTCGGGCCCGAATACGCCCGCGTGCGCTCCGAATACGGCGGAACACGGGCCGCGGACCGGGAGCTGGCGCGGCGCAACCAGATGTACGGCAGGTTGCGCCTGGAACCGGTCAGCGCGAACGACCGGGACCTCTACATCTCGTCCTGGGAGCGCCTCGAGGGCCGTTTCCTCGAGGAACCGACGTTCGCCCTGGCGGGGGCCGGGCAGCTGCTCGACCGGCTGCTGGAAGCCAAGGGCTATCCCGTCGACGACCGGGGCGAGCAGCTGGCGCTGCTTTCGGTCCGGCACGGAGGCGTCCTGGCGGGCTACCGCCAAGCGCTGTGGGTCAGCGAGCGTCTGCGGGCCGATCCGGCGTCGCTGCCGATCGACGTGAAGCGCGAAGCCCTGATGCTGTACCGAGCGCTCTTCGACGACCTGCTCACCGCACGGGGCGCGGTGGTTCCGGGCGGGACGCGATAGTCGCAGGCCCTCCCCGAGTAACACCCCTGGACCGGTGCCGCGTCTCTCCCAGCGGGACGCGGCACCGCTACGCACAGCGCCTGGCCGGTACCCGGCCGGTGGTCGTACAATGTGCGCGAAGAGCTCACATCATCGCAGTCGACCGAGTTTCCGATCAGGTCTAGACCTCACGCCGGTCCAAGGACCCGCCTCGCTGCCTTCATCAGTGAGGTGCCCACCGTGTCTGCTGTTCCCTACGACGGCGCTGAGCCGTTTCCCGGCCGCCCGCCGACCGCCACGGCGCCGCTCCAACGCCGGGTCCAGGTGGCCGTGACGGCCCTGCTCGTCGTCGCACCGCTGCTCGGGCTCGTCGCCGCGGTGTGGTTGCTTTGGGGCAGGGGGGTCGGCGCCGTCGATCTGCTGCTGGCGGCCTTCTTCTACTTCCTGACCGGATTCGGCGTGACCGTCGGCTTCCACAGACTGCTGACCCACCGCAGCTTCACCGCCACGCCGGCCCTGCGCGCGGGGCTCGCGGTCGCGGGATCCATGAGCTTCCAGGGGGCGGTCATCAGCTGGGTCGCGACCCACCGGCGGCACCACGCGTTCACCGACCGGCCCGGCGATCCGCATTCGCCCTACCGGTACGGCACCGGACCGGTGGGTCAACTGCGCGGCCTCGTCCATGCGCACTTCGGCTGGCTGTTCGGCGACGACCCGACCGACGTCGGCCACTTCGCCCCGGACCTGGTGGCCGAACCGGTCATGCGCCGCATCTCCGGGATGTTCCCCGCGCTGTGTGTGGCGTCTTTGGCCTTGCCGGCTCTGGCCGGCTGGGCGATCGGCGGCTTCGCCTGGACAGCCGGAGTCACGGCGCTGATATGGGCTGGGCTGGCCCGGGTGTTCCTCCTGCAGCATGTGACGTGGAGCGTCAACTCCCTGTGTCACCTGCTGGGTACGCGGCCCTTCGCGACCCGCCGGCACGACCGGGCCACCAACCTGTGGCCGCTGGCCCTGCTGTCGATGGGCGAGAGCTGGCACAACACCCACCACTCCGATCCGTCCTGCGCGCGGCACGGCGTGGACCGGGGCCAGATCGACCTGTCCGCCGGAGTGATCCGCCTGTTCGAGAGGCTCGGCTGGGCCACCGACGTCCGCTGGCCCGACGCCCGGCGCCTGGCCGAACACCGGCTCGGCCCGGCTTGCCCGCGGTGACCGCCGTCTACCGGGTGGCCAGGCGGTAGGGGATCGTGCAGATGACGACATCGGTGCTGGCGCGCAGGACCGCCGCCAGCAGCAGGCCGCGTTGGTTCTGCAGGATGCGGTAGCGCCAACGGCGCGGCTGGACCTCGACGATGAGGACGGCGATCTGCCGGTCGCCGTCGGCCGCCTGACGGACGTAGCCGACCATCGGGTGGACCAGCGACCGGTGCGGGCTCACCAGGGTCTCGAGCCGGACACCGGGATCCCACCGGTCCCAGGCGGCGCGGAACCGCGCGCACTGGTCCGGGTCCGGCCAGACGCTGACCGCGACCACGTCCTCGGCCAGGGACCGGGCGGCGGACAGCGCGTGCTCGGTCAGCCTGCTGACGCTTCCGACCGGGACGATCATCAGGCCACGGGTCGGCTGTGGCGTCGGCGCCGGCGTCGGCGTTCTGGACAGGTCGAGTTCGCGGCCGACCGCTGTGTAGTAGCTCTCGATCCGGGCGAACAGCAGCATCAGCGCCGGCACGGTGAGCACGACGACCCAGGCTCCGGCGGCGAACTTGGTCGCGATGAACACGACGGCGGCCAGCCCCGTCAGGACGGCGCCGGTGCCGTTGAGAGCGGCGCGCAGCCTCCAGCGCGGCGGACGTTCGCCGAACCAGTGGCGGACCAGCCCCGTCTGGCTGATGGTGAATCCGATGAAGACCCCGATCGCGTACAGCGGGATGAGCCGGTCGGTGGCCGCGTCCACCGCCGTCAGCAGCACCCCGGCCAGCAGCGCGAGGGCGACCACGCCGTAGCGGTACACCGGGCGCTCGGCGCGCAGCCCGAACAGGTGCGGCAGGCGGTCGTCGCGGGACAGCAGGCTCATCAGCACCGGCAGACCGCCGAAGCTGGTGTTCGCGGCCAGCGCCAGGATCAGGGTGACGATGATGCTCGTGGCGTAGTAGGCCCAGCCGGTTCCGAACGATCCCGCGGTGAGCTGCGCCAGCACCGTGACGCCGCCGCGCGGTGCGACGTGCTGCCGGTGGATCAGGATCGACAGGCCGAGCAGCATCGCGGCCAGCAGCGCACCGAGCATCAGCTCAGTACGCTGAGCCCGTTCGGCGCGCGGTTCGCGGAAGGTCGGCACCCCGTTGGCGATGGCCTCGATCCCGGTCAGGGCCGAACAGCCGGCGGCGAAGGCCTTCAGGACCAGAAGCACGCTCACCGCCTCGACGGCGTGGACGGGGGCAGCGGTGCCCACCACCGCCACCGGATGCGTCCGGAACAAGCCGGCGCCGATGACGGCGAAAACGGCGCCCAGGAAGAGCAGCATCGGCAGCATGAAGACCCGGGCGCTCTCGGCGACGCCGTACAGGTTGACGGCCGCGATCAGGACCAGTCCGAGCAGGGCCAGGCCGAGGATGTGGTGCGCCAATGAGGGGAACACAGAGGCCAGGCTCGCCGCGCCGGCCGCCAGGCTGACCGCGACGGTGAGGACGTAGTCGACCACCAGGCTGGCGGCGGCCAGCAGACTGACGGTGGCGCCCAGGTCCTTCTTGCCCACCGCGTAGGCGCCGCCCCCGTCCGGATGCACCGCGATGACCTGGCAGTAGGAGACCACCAGCACCGCCAGCAGCATGGTGATGGCCACGGTGATCGGCAGCGTCAGGCGCAGTGCGGAGGCGCCGGCCGTCGCCAGGACCAGCAGTATGGCTTCCGGGCCGTAGGCCACCGAGCTCAACGCGTCCAGCGACAGCGCGGCCAGGCCGCCGAAACTCGTCAGGTGATCCTTGTCGCCCTCGCCATGGCGGCGTGGAACGCGCGGCATGAGTTTCTTCGGCGCCGTTCCATAGCCCATGGCACACCCGGATCCCTGCTGTCGATGCCCAGTCCGGCCAACGCTACCGATCAGATGGCGGGATCGGCCGGACCGCCACCGAACAAAACGCAGGTCGACCGACGCACCGCTCAGACCTGCCACGGTCCGGATGCCGCCGCGCCTTCGGCGACGTCACGGGCCACGTCGGACAGTCGCACGTTGTGCTGGCGGGCGTGGTCGCGCAGCAGGGTGAAGGCCTCGTCGACGCTGATCTGGCGGCGTTCGGCCAGCACGCCCTTGGCCTGTTCGATGACGATGCGGCTGTTCAAGGCGCTCTGCAGCTGTGCGGCGAGCAGTTCGGCCTGGTGCAGGCCGCGCTGGGCCAGGATGCCGATGGTCGCCACGTCGGCCAGCGCCTGTCCGGCACGGATGTCGTCCTCGGTCAGCACCCGGCTTTGGGCGCTGAACAGGTTCAGCGCTCCGATGACGGTCTCCCGCAGGCGCAGGGGCAGGGCGTGCACGGCCACGAAACCGGAATCCCGCGCGGCTTCGGCGAACCGGGGCCAGCGCTGGGCGTTGGCCGCCAGATCGGCGTTGACCACGGGGCTTCCGGAGCGGCAGCAGTCGATGCAGGGGCCTGCGTCGTTCTGCAGCTCGAACAGCTCCACCAGCCGCGCGCTCTCGGTGGAGGCCGCCGCGGCGTGCAGGTGACCGCGCTGGTCGACGAGCGTGATGCCGGCGGCGTCCACGTCCAGGAGCTGTACGCACCGTCCGGCCAGGGTGAGCAGGAAGTCGATGACGTCGAAGTCGTCGACCAGGGTGTCGGCGACCTCGACGAACGTCTCGACGAGTTGTCGTTCACGGGTCACGCTCATGCCTCCAAGGTAGACCTGCCGGGGAACCCGCGGTTGTGGCCGCGCAGTCCGGCCGGGGCCGGGGGTGTCACAGGTCCAGGTGTCACAGATCCAGGTGTCACAGATCCAGGCGTCACGGATCGGGGTGTCGCAGGTCCGGCTCGCCGAAGCGCAGTCGGCGGGCCACCACGTCGGCGGCGACGTCGGTGAGCAGACGATCCTCGGCCCAAGCATGGGCCCTGAGCCGGACCAGCGCCTCGGCCAGGCTCACCCCGAGCTGCACACTGGCCATCCCGGTCGCCTGGTGCACCTCGGCCCGATAGGTCACCGGCTGCGCCGAGCCGGGCCCCGGCCGGCCGGTGCCCTCGGGTGCGGGCCACCGCCGGTGCAACAGCGCCAGCGTCACCGCGTCGGCCAGCGCGAGGGAGTCGGTGACCTGGCCGGGCGTGAGGGGGCCGGGAGCGCTCCGATGCGCCAGCATCGTTCCGACGCCGATCGCCCCGATCCGCAACGGGAAGACGAACACCGCCCGCGCGCCCAAGTCGATCGCGGCCGGGGCGAACGCCGGCCAGCGGGCCAGGGCCGCGGCCAGGTCCGGCGTCAGGACCGGAACCCCGGTCGCCGCGG
Source organism: Catenulispora sp. MAP12-49 (assembly GCF_041262705.1). Taxonomy (NCBI): domain Bacteria; kingdom Bacillati; phylum Actinomycetota; class Actinomycetes; order Catenulisporales; family Catenulisporaceae; genus Catenulispora; species Catenulispora sp. MAP12-49. Next base: position 5,762 of record NZ_JBGCCP010000002.1, read on the forward strand.
CGTCCCGGCTCGGTCCCTCCCCGAGGGCGAACTGCAGGTCCTCCAACTCGGTGCCGACCGCCCCACCGCCCCAGGCCGGCTCGGTGCCGGCCGGCGCGGTACCGACTCCGGCACAGATGCCGTCGACTCCCACGATCGCGGCCACTGCCGAGGAGGCCAGGTGCGACAAACCGTCGGCGTCGTCGCCGGCGCCGCCATGGTCCAGCCGGGCCAGGACCATCGCCATCGGGTCGCTGACCACGCCGGCACCGCCTTCCTCCGAACGCGCCAACGGCACCGGACGCCCACTACGGTAGCCCCTTGAAGACCGGTGACGTGGAAGACGCGGGCGGTCATCCAGCCGTCGAGCGACCGGAAGGCCTGTTCCCCGGGGTTGTTTACCGGTCGGCGGGCAGGACACCAGGGGGTATGCGGCCCATCGCCGCGATCCGCGTGCGACAGCACGCACCAGCATCGGAGCCGCCATGCCGACGACCGAGGACACGCCCGACGTCATCGCAGTGCTCAGACATGACCACCAGCACGTCGAGGAACTGTACAAGAAGGTCCAGGACCACGCCCGATTCCGCAACCGCCGCAGGGAACTCGCCGATCAGGTCATCATCGAGCTGATTCAGCACATGGTGGCGGAGGAACAATACGTCTACCCGATTGTGCGCGCCGCGGAAGGCGGACAAGCCGTGGTGGAGCACGCGCTCGCCGTGGACGCCGAGGCCGAGGCGCTCATGAGGCGGCTCGAACCGCTTGAGCCGACCGATGAGGTCTTCGATCGGACACTCATCAAGCTGATGGCGCTGACCCGCTCCCATGTCGCCGACGAGGAGGCGCGGTTGTTTCCCCGTCTGGCCGCCTCCTGCCCCGCGGCCGAGCTGAGCGAGCTCGGCGAGAAGGTCCAGGCCCGCAAGTCGGTCAGACCGGCCAGGCCCTACCCGCCGGCTCCCGCGGCGCCGGAAGGCACCCTGGTCGTCGGCCCGGTCCGGGGCCTCACCGACCGGCTTCGCGACGCGCTGGCACACGGCGGTGCCGAAGCCGGTGGATAGCCGTCGGCCTCGCCGTAGATCTCCTGTGGCTGGTCGCCATCGGTGTGACGGGTGATCCGACGGGTTTCTTCCGCAATGTTTGGTTTGCGCTCTTCAGCGCACAAGGAAGGTGCGAAGGCCGAGGTCGTCAGACCGGGCGGCACGTGTCGCCGGCCGCAGCGGAAGGAGACACGATGATCGAGGCAGCGGACCTGCGCGAGTGGCGCACGCACGATGTGGTCGACGTCGGCGGGCACAAGATCGGCTCCCTGGAAGCGGTCTACGTCGACACCAGCACGGACGAACCCGCGATGGCGACGGTCCAGGTGGGCTTGCCCACCAGGCACCGCCTGGTCTTCGTCCCCCTGGACGGCGTGATCGTCGGACCCGGGTACGTCAAGGTCAACTATCCCAAGTCGCTCGTGAAGGACAGTCCGGCGATCGGCACGGACGATGTTCTGCCGTTCGAGGACGAGGAGGCCGTGTTCAAGCACTACGAGCTGCCCTACGAGCCCGGTGCCTCCGGGGAGCGGCAACTCGCCCGCCGATGACGGTCGATCCGGACCGGGAAGGAGCGCCATGGTCCTGTTCCTGCTTGTGATCCTGGCCGCGGTGGTGCTCGGCATCATCGGCGCCGTCGCCCACGGCCTGTTCTACCTTCTGCTCATCGGCTGTCTGCTGGTCGTCGCGGACCTCGTCTACGGCGTGGTCCGGCTGCGCCGGCCGCGAGTACGACAGCGGTGAGGAGCCACTCACCAGTCGGCCCGCGCCCAGATACGCCGACCACCCGCTGACCGCCGCGATCGACACGATCGCGGCGGTCAGCGGGCTATGGCCTGCCGATTGTCTGCCCGGTCAGAGCGGGGCCCGCAGTGAGCTCCGGCCGGCCTCCCACGTGCCGATCAGCTGATCGGCGAGGCGGTCCTCCAAGAATCCCGTGGCCGCGGCACCGAACGCCACATCGGCGGCGAGTCCGGGCTCGTCGGCGAGCAGGCCCCCGGCTATGTCGTGGCGTGCTATCTGTTCGTGGACCGCGTCGGCTTCGATGTGCTCCGCATAGCTCCCCATAGGGATCGGCCTGGGCGACGATCTCCACCTCCGGAAGCTTTCCGCCCGCTCGGTATGCTCCGGTCACGGCAGCCGACAACTCGCCCCGAGGCAGAGGAATCAGGGGTTTCTCCGAAGTCGTCATCACGTCATCACCAGTCTCGTCCGCCTCCCCGTGAACACACCCGATCAACATGCACCACACGCGTTTTCCGCCGCGTTCGGCGAACTGGACGCCCCACTCGCTGGCGAGCCTGGCGACCAGCACCAAGCCGCGACCGCTCAGCCCGCGCTGTGTGGCGGGGGTGATGCGGGGTTCGCCAGGACCGTCGTCATAGACGCCGACGACCAATCCGGCGCCGGTCAGCTCCAGATCGACGGACATCTCTGTGCGTGAATACCGCACGGCGTTGGTGACCAACTCGCTGACGACCACACGGCCGTCCTCCGCGTACTGTTCGGCGCCTTCGGAACAGACGAATCGAGTGAGGAATTCCCGCGCTCGCCGGGGTGCGCCCGATTCCGGCGCCAGCTGAATGGTGGCGGCGGCCGTAGCGTCGGATTTCGTGGTCACCGCCTCCGGCTACCCGAATGCCGGCATTCCACACCTGCCGGAAATCGGCGGCCTTTCAGGCGCAGTCTTTGCAGATCCATTCACGGCGGGTGTGGCGCGCCAGGAGGCTCCGGTGTTGGACCAGAAAGCACCTGGAGCAGGTGAACTCGTCGTTCTGGGCCGGCAGAACCTGGACGGTCAGTTGCTCGCCTGAAAGGTCCGCTCCGGGCAGATCCAGCGATTCGTTGTCGGGTTCGTCCAGCTCAGCCACGCGGGTGGCGGTTTTGGCGTGGGCGCCCTTCAGCTCCTCGATGCTTTCTTCAGCCAGGTCCTCGTCGGTTTTGCGCGGGGCGTCGTAGTCTGTGGCCATGGTTCCTCCAAGATTTGCTCTGCTCGTCGGCGCCAACATCATAGGTCAGGAGAATATTCCACATGGGCCACACTGAAATTGCGCCGTGGCCCCTGCTGTCCGGTGCGCAGGATTGCAAACAGAAAAAAATGACCCGTGATTTTCGGCGCGGGAGCCGACCCCTTGTGTCAGGGGACTTTCGAGACGAGACCGGACCCCGCTACGTGGATGAGGGCTTCAGACAGCAAAGCCGCCGCGTCCTGTTTCGGTAGCTCCAGCGCGAATGCCAGTGCTCCGAGCGACAGCTGACCGTAGCAGCTCAGCAGAACCGCGTCGCGCTGCGGTTCGGGCAGGGCGAGCAGCACCTGGCGTACGTGCTGGCCGCGGCGATCGGGGGTGGCCGGGGGACCAAGGGCCGGTCGCCGCGGATCGCCGGCGGCTCCGAGGCTTCGGCGGACGGCGATCTTCATCGCCCACGCCGTCGCGGCCTCCGGTTCCGACGGACAACTCGGGGCGGCGTACCACATGCCTTCGAACGCCTGCACAGCGGCCGCTTCGGCACGATCGTGGTCACACGTCACGGCTTCGGCCATGGCCCAGACGCGCGGGGCGAGGAGAGCGTAGACCGTTGCGAAAGCACGAGTATCGCCTGTTGCGGCCCGCTGGAACAGTTCGGCGAGCCGGCTCGATTCCGATTCCGGCGAGATCGTGGACGGTCGAGCGGCGCGGCCTGTGAGCAAGGACATCAGGACCTCCCAGGGATATGAATCTCGGGGGACGGCGCGCGACGGCTGCGATTCAACCCGGTCGATATCCTGTGCCTGACAGTGAATGCACCCGAGGGGTGTGAGACCCTGCCTGCCCGGTCGGCTGATGAACGTGCCTGCTCGGGCTCGACGTAGCGGCGCCGATTCAAAGCGCCGGGGTCTGGAACGCTCGGGGAACTACACAGCAGCCTACACCCGTCGATATGACACGCATGATCATCCGGCGTGGCTGGTCGAGGATGCCCAGGGCCGCCGCTGCGGAGGCAGCGGCGGCCATGTCGTCCGGCTGGTCGGCGTCGCGACTTTGTCAGGCTTCGGAGACTCTAGGCCGCGTTCAGGAATGTCTCAAGGGTTGCGTATCCAGACCATGATGCTCACGAGGGTGACGGCGGCCTCGTAGCTCTCGGCGAGCTTGTCGCATCGCGTGGCGATACCGCGCCATTGCTTGAGCTTGTTGAAGCATCTCTCGACGCTGTTCCGGAGTTTGTACAGCTCAGGGTCGAAGGAGACCGGCCTGCCGCCGGCGCTGCCCTTGCGCAGCCGGGCGGCGGCCTGGTCGGTCTTCTCCGGGATCACCGCGGTGATCTTTCGGCCCCGCAGATAGGCACGGTTGGCCTTCGAGGAGTACGCCTTGTCCCCAAGGACCACCTCCGGGCGCCGCCGGTCGGCACCGCCCCGACCCGACTTCACTGCGATCTTGTCCAGGACCGGCTGGAACTGCGGCGAGTCCCCGGCCTGCCCAGCGGTGATCACAATCGACAGTGGCCGGCACCGGCCGTCGGCTGACAGGTGGATCTTCGTGGTCAGTCCACCGCGGGACCGTCCGAGCTTGGCTGCGGCAAGCCGGGCCTGGCGCCGCCGCCGGACGGCCCGGCCTGCGGCGACCTGCGGATCTTCCGCCGGATCACCGGCCGCGGCCGCGTCAGTGCCTGTTCCACGAACGCCCGGATCTGCTCCGATTCGTCCCTTCCCGGAGCCCCCTTTTGCCGAGCCTTCGTCTGATCGATCACCTCGACGAACTCCGTCATCGTCGCCTCATCGACCACCGCCCCGGCCGCGTGCTGATGCGCCCGGTTCGTCGTGGAATCCACCGACACCCGCCAGTCGATCGCACCCCGGGCCTCAGCCTCGTCCAACACCGCCGCGAACAACCGCTCCCACACGCCAGCATCCCGCCACGTGCGGAAACGCTCGTAGACCGTGCCCCACTTGCCGTAGCGCTCGGGGACATCGCGCCACGGCGAACCCGTGCGGTACTTCCACATGATCCCGTTGAACTGGGCACGCAAGTCCCATGACCTGCGGCCCAGCTCCGAAATCGGGATCAGCGGCGCGAGCCGCTCCCACTCCTCATCGGACAGATCGAAGCGTCCGCCCACCCCGGAAACCATGTCAAGAAGCTACATCAATCCTGAACGCGCCCTAGTGGCGCAGTCCGTGGCGGCGACTGGTTCGCAGTCCGCGCCCGCCGCCGGTCACCAGGTGCATGACGGCCAGCAGCACGATCGCTCCGGCGAAGGCCGTGACCCACGTGGAGATGTTGAAGAAGCCCTGGATGTTGTCGACGTGGAACAGCTTGTCGGCGATCCAGCCGCCGAGAAGGGCTCCGGCGATGCCGATCACCGTGGTGACGATGATTCCGTGCGGGCTGCCCATGACACGGTCGGCGATCAGGCCGACGACGAGTCCGAGCACGATCCAGGCGATGATGCCCATGGCGGATCCTCGTGTTTCCCCGGCCATCGTCGACCGGATTCTGGGGGGTCATATCTGCGAACAGGCACCGGATCGGCCCTTGTCCGCAGGCGTATATGTCTCGGGTGCGTACTTCTACTTCGGGAAAGGCGTGTCTTGTACGGCGTGCAGCTCCTCCGCCAGCTCCTGCCGGCGGTGCGGGGGAAGCTCGTTCAGGCGCGGGAACTCCTGCTCTTCTTCGGCGGTGGCATGGGCCAGCACGGCCTGGTGGAACGCGTGGAGTTTGGTGCCGAAGTCCGGGTGGTCGACCCCGAGGGCCTTGAGTTCGGCCAGTGTGCGGTCGGCCGTCTGTTCTTCCTCGATCCGATCCGCGGCGATCTGTCGGCCGCCGGTGGCGTCCTCGCGGATCACCGGATGCACGACCTGCTGTTCGCCGGTCTCGTGGGTGTGCAGGAGGTCGGTCAGTTCGCCGAACAGCTGTTGCCGGGCCTCCCAGGTCGCGGTCTGGAGCCTGGCGAACGCCTGCTTGATCTCTTCGTGCTGGCCCATCAGGACCTGCACGATGTCGCCGCCTTGGGCGGCGCCCCGGTCTTGCGGCGCGGGCCGGTCGCCGCGGTACTGCCCGGTCGCGGTTCCCTGCTCCTCGATGAACTTCTTGAACCGTACGGTGTCGGCCTTGACCTGGTGGGCGTCCAGATTCAGCAGGCTGCCGGCCTTCTCCACGAAGCCCTGCGGATCCCAGACCAGCTGGACGGTGACCCTGGTCTGGTCGGCGGCCAGGCGGTGGAAGGTGACGACGCCGGCGTGACTGGTGTCCCCGCCGATGCTCTTCCACGCGATCCGCTCATCAGGGTGCTGCTCGGTGATCTCCGCGTCGAACTGCCGGCGCGCTCTGCCGACCGAGGTGACCCAGTGGGTGTGGAGCTCGTCGGTCCGGGTCACCGACTCGACGCCCTCCATGAACAGCGGGAACGACTCGAACTGGGTCCACTGGTTGTAGGCGGTGCTGACAGGCACGTTCACGTCGACCGATTCGGTCACATCACTCATGGGTCTCCCTTGCGGTTCTCGGTTCTGCGAACCCGCTCCGGGCCAGGGTCCATGGCCGCAGACGGTCGCCCGGACGACTGCGCATCCACCAGGGGCCGCGTCAGCCGGTGAGCGGCGCGATGAAGCGCTTCCGGTCCCGGGTGTCCGACCGCTTACAGAGCAAACAAACACCCGTCAGCGGTCGTGTCGCCCGGTTTGCATTCCGCAGCGGGGGACAGCAGGAATCGGGCGGCTCGCCGGCGATCAGTCAACTGACGGTCTGAAGGGAGCGCCGCCCGGGAGACCAGGAGGCAGACCGTGGACGCTCATGCGGAGTTCACCATCGGCAGCGAGGTCGAGTGCGGCGGCGATGGGGTGTGCGGGGAGCTTCAGCGTGCGGATGGCTTGTCGTGTTTGACGGTCGGCAGCGCCGCGAACCAGATCCAGGACGTGCAGCCGCAGCATCTCGGTCCCCGGACCCGTCGCGGTGCGGGCCAGGCCGGCGGCAAGGCGGTCGACGAGGTGATCGACGAGCTCGACGACGGCGGTGTCGGAGGCCGCGGCCAACTCCGGCTCGGTCATGGCCGAGGACCAGACCAGCTGGTGGCTGAAGACCTCATCAGGGCTCGGCGGCGGGTCGAGAACGCTCCAGACCGCCGGCGGCAGGACGTCGGAGGATGACGCCGGGGCGGCCAGGAAGCTCGACCCGGCGGGCAGGCCCAACAGCTTCAAGAACCGGGTCACCACCGGGGAGACCCCGGCCGCCTCGACGCTGCCGCCGGCGGCGCGGGCATAGTCCTCGATCGCCAGCAGTGCGCGCAATCCGGCACAGTCGAGAAAGGACACCGCGGTCAGGTCCAGGCGGAACCGGCGCCCGGGCGGGTCGAACAGGGTCCGCAGCCAGTGCGGCAGGCGGGCCAGGACCGCCAGGTCGACGGCGCCGTGCACGACGATCGTCGATGGCTCGAGGGAGGAAACACGAAGTGGGACGTTCACTGTGCAGGCCCTGCCCCTCGTGGTCACGGGGCACGCCGCGCTCATCGCGACGGCTGCCTCAGGGATCTGTGGCCGCGTCCGTCCCGCCGCTGCGTGCCTGATCCATGACGCCGGGGTCTGGAGCGTCACGCACTGTCGCAGACTCTACCTTCGCCGCGCTGCCTGGGGAACGTCGTGGCGTACGGATCCTGTGTCGCCGGGTGATCAGGCCGTGTGATCAGGCTGTGCCCAGCAGTTCGGTGTCGGTCGAGGTGCCGTTCGCGACCGCCCGCGCCAGGTCCGACAGGCGCACGTTGCGGCTGCGGGCGTGCCCGCGCAACAGCGTGAACGCCTCGTCCACGCTGATGCCGCGCCGCTCGGCCAGCACCCCCTTGGCCTGCTCGATCGCGATCCGGCTGGTCAGTGCGTACTGCAGCTGCTCGGCCAGCAGGTCGGCGTGCCGGAAACTGCGGTGGGCCAGGATGGCGACGGTGGCCACGTCGGCCAGGGCCTGGCCGGTGCGTACATCCGCCTCCGACAGGGTGCCGGGCCGTTCGCAGAACAGGTTGAGCGTGCCGATGACCTGCTCGCGCAGCCGCAGCGGCAGCGCGTGCGCCGAGACGAAGCCGGTGGCCCCGGCGGCCTCGGCGAACCGGGGCCAGCGGACGGCGCTGGCCCGCAGGTCGATGTTCACCACGGGGCGGCCGGTGGTGAAGGCCTCGATGCACGGCCCGACCTCGGATTGCAGCTCGAACAGCTCCAACAGTCGCGCGTTCTCCGTGGAGGACGCCGTGGCGTGCAGCACCCCGGCGGGGTCGGCCAGCATGATCCCGGCGGCGTCCACATCCAGGATGGCCACGCAGCGCTCAGCCAGCGTGTGCAGGAAGTCGATGACGTCGAAGTCCTCCACCAGCGTGTCCGCGGTGTCGACGAACGCCTCGGCGAGCAGTCGTTCGCGCGTCATGTCCATGCCTCCAAAATATGACCAACGGTTCTGTCCGGGGTACAGCCCGAGCGGTGAACGACGATGGAGCTACAGCCCGTCGAAGCGCAGCCTGCGGGCCACGACGTCGGCGGCGACATCGGCGATCGGGCGGTCCTGGCCGTAGGAGTAGGCACGCAGCCGGACCAGCGCCTCGGCCAGCCCGACACCGAGCTGCACGCTGATCATCCCGGTCGCCTGGTGGACCTCGGCCCGATAGGTCTCCGGCCCCGCCCATCCCGCGGGAACCGCGACGTCCAGAACACCTTCCCGCACCGACCGGCGGCCGATCAGCACCACGGTGATCGCACTGGCCAGAGTCAAAGCATCGGCGTACTCGCCGTCGGCCAACGGACCCTGGGCCGCGCGGTTCGCCAGCATCGTGCCGACGCTCATCGCCCCGATGGACAGCGGGAACGCGAACACCGCCCGAACCCCCAGCGCCCCGGCGGCCGGGCTGAACGCCGGCCAGCGCGACTGGGCGGCCAGCAGGTCCGGGGCCAGCACCGGCAGTCCGGTGGCGGCGCAATCGGTCCCCGGGCCCTGGCCGAGGGTGAACTGCAAGTGGTCCACCTGCGCGCTGACGGCACCGCTGCCCCAGGCCAGGGCGCTCCCCACGGGGCCGGTGCCGATCCCGGCGGTGACCCCGTCGACGCCCAGCGCCCCCGCGGCGGCCTCGGCGGCGGCCCGGTCGTCCCCGGGGAGCTGGCCGGTGTTGCGGTCCAGCATCGCCAGAACCGTCGTCATTCGAGCGCTGACCATGCCGATGTCGCCCTTCGTCGCCCCGCAACGATAACCGTTGCTTGGACGAGTGAGTTCTTTAGACCCACCGTACCCAAGGCAGCAGATCCAAACGTCCTACGTTCCGACTGGAAGATCGCGGTGCGCCCGGCCGTTGCGGCCTGTTGTGCAGATCAGTGAAGCGGCCAGAGTCAGCGGCGTGAGTGCGCGGTCGTTGCGGCATTACGAGGACGAGGGCTTGATCGTCCCCGGCCGGTGCGGCAACACTCGGTCAGCTCGATACGAGGACGAGGGCTTGATCGTCCCCGGCCGGTGCGGCAACACTCGGTCAGCTCGATGATCGGGGTGCTGGCCGCGGTGCGCGAGCCGGAGCTGTTCGCGCAGTTGGTGCCGCTGGCGCCGTTCCTGTCCGATCACCGCGCCGACCTGGCCGGGGTGAGCGTGCCGACGCTGGTGCTGCAGTGCTCGCGGGACGCGATCGCGCCGCTGGAGGTCGGCGCGTTCGTGCACGCGGCGGTCGCCGACAGCACCCCGGTCACTCTGGACGCGACCGGGCACTGCCCGCAGCTGGACTCCTTCGGCGACGGCCTGGACGACGACACCGCCCTTCTGGCGTTGAGCGTGCCGGCCCGGCCGGCAGATGGAGAACCGCGGTGAGGGAACTGAGCATCGCCACGCGCACCAGCGTCGCCTGGCACGTCATCGCGCTGACCGGGGAGCTGGATTTCCGCACCGCCCCGCAGCCGCACGCCGCGTTGCAGGCACTGGAACTGGGCCCGGACCGCGGCCTGGTCATCGATCTGGACGGTCTGACGTTCTGTGACTCCAGCGGGATAGCCGCCGTGCTGGTCGCCCGCAGACTCGCCGACGCGGCCGGGGCCCGGCTGGCCCTGGCTGCCGTGCCCGGCCGAGTCGCCCGAACCTTCGAACTCGTCGGGCTGGACCAGGTGTTCACCATTCATCCGACCGCGGCTGCCGCCACCGCGGGGAACCTGGCCCAGACCGAGCAGGGCTGACCGAGCCCGCCAGGCCGGCCAAGGTCGTTTCGAGCCCCAGCGGCAGTACCTCCAGCGGCGGTCACCTTCGCTTCCACAGGGCAGCGACGAACCGCCGCAGCCGCGCGGGACCGGTGGCAGCCCGCGGAACGGCGGCTCCGCCTCCGAAATCGGCGCTGATCAGAGCGTCGATCCGATCGCGATCGTCGGTGCTCGCCTGCGCGAGGCGCGTGGCGGTTTCAAACCTCATATAAGCCACGGCGATCCTGCCGGGGACGTTGTCGCGTTGCGCCTGGCACAGGGCCTCGTACGCCTCAAGGCAGTCCGTGACCGTCGCCTGCAGCAGTTCCTCGGTCAGACAGCGCATTTCGTACAAGTCCCGGCGCCAGGCGAGTTGTATATGGGGTTCGGCGCGGTTATCCGGGATGTCGTCGACGGGCGTGGATGTCGAGGTGTCAGAGTCGGTGGAAGGCCGGGCACGACGGAAGACGGACATTCGCAGATTCCTTAGTCGTAGGCCGTTCGAACAAGGCGTGAGCGCCGCTGTGCAGGACGGCGGCTCCATACTCGGCAGGTGGTGCAGTCTCCACTCAGGGCCGGCGGTAGGTGCAGGTAAGGCTGCTGTCGGCGACCGGTGCGATGCGTGAACCGCACACGGGACGGCCGCGGTTCGGCCCGGCTGGAACCCGGTGCCTGGCGGCGCAGGAGCCGAACATGCGCGGGATCTCGCCTGTGTGGTCGGCTGAACGGGTCGGCGCCGTCGCGGCGAGGTAGCTCGAACCCGGTGGAAGACCGGCCAGTTCCAGAACTCTGTCGACGGCCGGCGACTTCGCTGCCAGCTGTATGGTCCGGTCCAGGTCCTTCGCGCACTGCGCCATCGTGAGCAGTGGGCGAAGCCCGGCACTGTTCATGAAGGTCACGCCGGAGAGATCCAGACGGATTCCGCGGGTGCGGACGTGCAAGAAGCGTCGCAGCGACCTCAGGAGTTCGTTCGAGGTGGCCAGGTCGAGGTCGCCCGCTACGGCGACGACCGCGTGGTCCGGATGCAGCCCGGACAGGTGAACGTCCATGATTCCGCGCCTTCGGCAAGGCGCGGCCACGCACTAGGAACCGGGCCGTCGGACGAGGGGCGGCCTGGACATAGCAGTGGCGGCGCCGGTCCAAAGCGCCGGGGTCCGGGACGCTGGGGGTCTTGACCGCAGCGTACCCCTTTTGACGCGACACCGGTGATCGCCTGACGGGCCGGCCCGCCCTCGCCGCGCCGTCGGTGTCCGGAGGCCGCGGTGGTGGGGTGCTGGGCGGTCCGACGGCGGCGACAGCGCCGTCCGCGAGAAGGGCTCCGGCGATACCGGTCACCGTGGTGACGACACCGTCGATTGGGCCGTTCAGGGGATGACCCGCACGACGACGGTGCGGCCGTGGAGCCCCCTTCGCCACCGCCGTGGGTGGAGCACCGGTGAGGCGGTGACGGGGCGTGACATCTCGGGAGAATCGCCGATCGCGCGCATGGGATTCCCTTTCGGGGGCATTCGGTACGAAAGATCCACATATCCAAGGAGGACGCCATGAGCGCCGAGAAGAAGATCAAGCACACCACCCAGGCTGCCAAGGGCAAGGCGAAGGAAACCGTCGGCAAGGCCGTCGGCAACGAGCGCCTCGTCGTCAAGGGCAAGGCTGAGCAGGCGAAGGCCGATACGGCCCAGGCCGGCCAGAAAATGAAGGACGCCGTCAAGCACTGACACGCGAAAGGTGAGTGCTGTGCGGGGACTCGGACTCCGCCCCGCCCTGATTCCCCCTGCGGGATGTCGTAGAACCGCAAGTCCTCCAGGCCACGGTGCCCAGCTGCCAACCCGCTTCTGACCCGCAGGTCCGGACGGATGCGATCATCCCGGTGTGCCTGATTCGCGCCTCACCGCGCTGTGGCTGTGCGGGTGGTTGTTGCGGGGGCGCCGAGTGGGTCCAGGTTGGTGATGGTGCCCTCTGCGACCTCCCGGGCCAGGTCGGACAGGCGGAGGTTGTTCTTGCGGGCGTGGGCGCGCAGCTGGGCGAATGCTTCGGCGACGCTGATGCCTTGGCGTTGCGCCAGTGCCCCTTTGGCCTGTTCGATGGCGATGCGGCTGGTCAGGGCGGTTTGCAGCTGGGTGGTCATGAGTTCGGCGTGGAGCAGGTTGCGGTGGGCCAGGATCCCGATGGTGGCGACGTCGGCGAGGGCTCGGCCGGTGCGCTGGTCCTGGTCGGTCAGGGAGCCGGGTTGCCCGATCCGCCCGCACACCGCCTTTCACCTGCCGATCTCAAGTCCGGGGCGGACGTTGCGCAGGCTCTCGACGGTTAGTCCAGGCGCGCGATCAGCTCACGTGCTCCAGAACGATGTCGGCGACCTCGGCCACGGAAACGGTCGTCACCACCTCCAACGTCGCCGACCTGCGCAGCAACGGCTCAACCGTCCGCACGTACTCGAGGGTCTCGGCGAGCTCCGCCGGATCCTTGCCGTACGTGTTCGTCGTCCGGGTCGACAGTCGCTCGACCAGCACCTCCACCGGGGCGCTGAGCAAAACGACGTGGTCGAACCACGAGTAGTACGAGCTCTGGTTGCGGACCGTCCCCTGCACGAACAGCACGCCTGTCCCGCCGCCGAAACCCTCGCCGAGCACAGCTTCGATCCGGTCGCGTCGCCACAGCGGCTCGCCGTCGACGACCTCGTGAAAGTCGCCGTAGTCAGTGTCGACCGTCGCATAGCCCCGCGCTGCCAGCTCCTCCAGCAACGAGGACTTGCCGACGCCGGACATGCCGGTCACCAGCACACGCTTCACGCCGGCGCCGCGATCTCGCCCGACCCCCGAGCGATGTAGCGCGTCGGCACCACGGCATGCCGCGCCGGCCCCTCATGCCCGTCCAGCCGGGCGAACAGCAGCCGCGCTGCTTCGATCCCCAGCTGCGCGGGATCCTGCGCGATGACCGACACGCCCGGGGTCAGCAGGTCGGCGAGCGGGAAGTCGTCGAAGCCGACCAGCGCGATCCGGTGTTCCAGCCCTGCTTCCTGCAACGCCCGGCGGATGCCGATGGTGATCAGGTTCTGCCCGGACACGAACGCGGTCGGCGGCTCGGGGCTGGCCAGCGCCTCGCGCGCGGCCTGCTCGGCGGCCTCGACGCTGCTCAGGCCGCGTCGGATCGGGCCGGTCGGGCCTGCCTGTCCGGCCTGGCCGGCGGGGAACACGTCGGAGAACCCTGCCAGGCGCTCGCCGGCGGTCCAGATCGTCGCCTGGTCGCCGAAGTAGGCGACCCGGCGGTGCCCGGCCTCGCGCAGGCGGGCGGCCGCCGCGGCGGTGCCTTCGCGGTTGTCGACGGTGACGGTGTCGACGCCGTCCAGGTCGACCATGCGGTCCACCGCGACCAGCGGGGTGCCGAAGCTCTGTGCGGCGCGCAGGGCGTCGTCGGCGCGGCCGGTCGGGACCACGATCAGGCCGTCGGCGCGGCGGGCGGTGAACGTCTCCACCAGATCCCGCTCGCGGTTCGGGTTCTCGTCGCTGCTGCCGGACAGGACCAGGACGCCGCGCTCGGCGGCGGCGTCGGTGATCGCGCGTTGCAACGCCGAGGAGAACGGGTTCGCGACATCTTCCAGGACCAGCGCGACCGTGTCGGTGCGGCGGTCGGCGCGGCGCAGGCTGCTGGCCGTGGCGTCGTGGCGGTAGCCGAGTTCGCGGGCCGCGGCGCGGACCTTCTCCGCCAGCTCCGGCGCGACCCCCGAGGCACCGTTCACCACCCGCGAGACGGTGGCCAGGCCCACCCCGGCGCGATCGGCGACGTCGCGCATGGTGACGCCGCGCCCGGCGCCGCTCTGCCTAGCCACAGCACCCCCGAGATGTCGGAAACGGAACAGTCACGATCGACACCGATTCTCGCCTACCTCTGGACAGCGCGTCACATCGGCCCTACGGTACCAGGAAACGTTTCCAAGAAAACGTTTCCAGCAACCTTCTGGAAACGTTTCCCATCGCTGAACGCGCAGGTCGGCCCACCGCCAGCCGGCCATGCCGTCGCGCCATCGCACCACCCCGGCACGTCCGAAACCGACCCGAAAGGGATCCCCATGTCTGCCCTGTCTCCCCGGTCCTTGAGATCCGCGTCCCCGGCGATAGCCGCGCTCGTCCTCGCCGCCTCCCTGACCGCCTGCGGCTCCGGCGGCTCGTCGAGCTCCAGCAGTTCCGGCGGCTCCGGCTCGATCACCGTCGGCCTGATCACCAAGACCGAGACCAACCCCTACTTCGTCACCATGAAGAAGGGCGCGCAGGCCGAGGCCGCCAAGGACGACGTCAAGCTGCTCACCGCGGCCGGGGCCTACGACGGCGACAACGCCGGCCAGGTCACCGCGGTCGAGAACATGATCGCCGCGGGGGTCAAGGGCATCCTGATCACCCCGAGCGACCCCAAGGCGATCGCCCCGACCCTGGACCGGGCCCGGCAGCAGGGCATCGTCGTGATCGCCCTGGACACCCCGCCGGACCCGCAGAACTCCGCCGACGCGCTGTTCGCCACGAACAACCTCACCGCCGGCAAGCTCATCGGCCAGTTCGCCAAGGTCAAGATGGCCGACAAGCCCGCGAAGATCGCGATGCTGGACCTCACGCCCGGCGTGGACGTCGGCGTCCAGCGGCACGACGGCTTCCTGTCCGGCTTCGGCATCGCCGAGGGTGACGCGTCGATCGCCTGCGAGGCCGACACCGGCGGCGACCAGGCCAAGGGGCAGACCGCGATGGAGAACTGCCTGCAGAAGGCCCCTGACATCAACCTCGTCTACGCCATCAACGAGCCCGCCGCGATGGGCGCCTACCAGGCGCTCAAGTCGGCCGGCAAGGACAAGGCGGTGACCATCGTGACCATCGACGGGTCCTGCACCGGCGTCACCGCCCTGAACCAGGGCCAGTTCGCCGCCGACTCCCAGCAGTACCCGCTGAAGATGGCCTCCCTCGGCGTGGACGCGGTCATGAACTTCGCCAAGACCGGCAAGAAGCCCAGCGGCTACACCGACACCGGCGTCAGCCTCATCGCCGCCACCGCGGTGGCCGGCGTCGACTCCAAGGACGCCTCCTACGGCCAGTCCAACTGCTGGGGATCGTGAGCCGCCTGATGAACGCCGCGAGCACCGTGAGCACTACCACCGGAACCACCGGAACCCCTGTTTCCAGCGAGCACAGCGCCGCCGCATCACCCGAAGCGGCCCCGACCCGCCTCAGCACCCTGCTGCGCGTCCCGACCCTCGGGCCGCTGGGCGCGCTTCTGCTGGCCTGCCTGTACTTCTCCTTCGCCTCCGACCGGTTCCTGACCGGCGGCAACATGTCCCTGATCCTCCAACAGGTGATGGTGGTCGGCACGCTGGCCGTCGGCCAGTCCGCGATCATCCTCACCGCCGGGATCGACCTGTCCAACGGCGCCGTCATGGCGTTCGGCTCCGTCGTCATGACCAAGCTCGCGGTGGCCGGCGGGCTGCCGGTCTGGCTGGCGATCGCCGCGGGCATCGGGGTCTGCGCGCTGTTCGGCGCGGTCAACGGCTCGCTGGTGACGCTGGCCAAGCTGCCGCCGTTCATCGTCACGCTCGGCACGCTGAACATCGCGATGGCGCTGACCCACATCACGTCCAAGGAACAGACCATCACCGGTCTGCCGACCGTGCTGACCAAGCTCGGCGACACCTTCCCGCTCGGGCAGACCCGCGTCACCTACGGCTCGGTGCTGATGCTCGTGCTGTTCGCGGTGGCCTGGTACGTCCTGCGCCACACCGCCGCCGGGCGCCACCTGTACGCGGTCGGCGACAACCCCGACGCCGTGCGGCTGGCCGGGGTCGACGTCCGGCGCCAGCTGATCACCGTCTACGCGATCGCCGGCGCGCTGTACGGCATCGCGGCCCTGCTGCTGGTGGCCCGCACCGGTGTCGGCGACCCGCAGGCCGGCCAGACCGAGAACCTGGACTCGATCACCGCGGTGGTCCTGGGCGGCATCAGCCTGTTCGGCGGACGCGGCTCGATCGTCGGCGCGCTGTACGGCGCGCTGCTGGTCGGCGTGATCCGCAACGGCCTGCAACTCACCGGGGTCGACTCGGTCTACCAGATCCTCATCACCGGCATCCTGGTCATCGCGGCCGTGGCGGTGGACCAGCTCGCCCGCAGGAGGCGCAAGTGACCGCGCAGTCCAGTCAATCCAGCCCGACCACCGAGAACGCGCGCGCCGCGACGGCCGCCGCGCAGCCGGTCCTGCAAGCCCGCGGCCTGGTGAAGCGCTACGGGCACGTCACCGCCCTGGACGGCTGCGACTTCGAGCTGCTGCCCGGGGAGATCCTGGCGGTGATCGGCGACAACGGCGCCGGCAAGTCCAGCCTCATCAAGGCCCTGTCCGGGGCGCTGACCCCGGACTCCGGCGAGCTGCTGCTCGACGGCAAGCAGGTCCGCTTCCACGGCCCCGCCGACGCGCGCCGCGCCGGCATCGAGACCGTGTATCAGGACCTGGCCGTCGCCCCGGCGCTGGACATCGCCTCGAACCTGTTCCTGGGCCGCGAGCGCCGACGCGGGGGAGTACTCGGCACGGTGTTCCGGATGCTCGACCGCGACCGGATGCAGAGCGAGGCCGCCGGCCACATGGCCGAGCTGAAGATCGGGATCCGCTCGATGAAGCAGAGCGTGGAGACGCTGTCCGGCGGCCAGCGGCAGGGCGTCGCGGTGGCGCGCAGCGCGGCCTTCGCCCGGCACGTGGTGATCATGGACGAGCCGACCGCCGCGCTCGGCGTGAAGGAGACCGGCATGGTCCTGGACCTGATCCGCCGGGTCCGCGAACGCGGCCTGCCGGTGGTCCTGATCAGCCACGACATGCCGGCGGTGTTCGACGTCGCCGACCGCGTCCACGTCCAGCGCCTGGGCCGCCGCGTGGCGGTGGTCCGGCCCGGCGAGATCGAGATGTCGGAGGCGGTCGCGATCATGACCGGCGCCGCGCCCGGGAATCTGGCGGCCGGAAGCCAGGCGGCTGACAACCCGGCGGCCGACAACCTGGCAGCCGACAACCTGGCGGCCGGCTGATGGTTCAAGCACAGGGCGCCTCCACCGACACCGACACCGACACCAGCACCGGCACCGACGTCGATGTCGTCGCCGACGCCGACGCCGTCGCCGTCGCGGTGGTCGGCGAGGCGCTGATCGACCTGATCCCGGTCGATGCCCCCGACCGGTATCAAGCAGTCCCCGGCGGCTCGCCGGCGAACGTCGCGGTCGGCCTGGCCCGGCTCGGCGTCCCGACCCGGATGGCGGCGCGGATCTCCGGCGATCCGCCGGGCCGGATCCTGCACCGCCGGTTGGCCGAAGCGGGCGTCGACCTGCGCGGCGTCGTGGCGGCGGCCGAGCCGTCGTCGGTGGCGCTGGTGTCCCGCGGCCCGCACTACGACCTGCGACTGCACGGCACCGCCGACTGGCAGTGGACCGAGGCCGAGCTCGGGCTCGTCGGGCCGGACTCGCTAGCGGCGTTGCACATCGGCTCGCTCGCGGCGGTGCTGCCACCGGGCGCGCACGAGATCGCCGCGCTGGTCCGCCGGGCCCGGCCCGCCGCCACGATCACCTACGACCCGAACATCCGCCCCGACCACATGGCAGCCGTTCCCGACGCGCGCGGCCGCATCAATACCCTGATCGGCCTGGCCGACGTGGTCAAGCTCAGCGACGCCGACCTGGCCTGGCTGGCCCCGGCCACCCCGCCGGCCGCCTTCGTGCAGCACCTGGCTGCCACCGGCACGGCGATCGCGGTGGTGACCCAGGGCGCGGCCGGGGCGGTGGCGGCGTGCGCGGCCGGGATCGTCGAGGTCCCGGCGTTCCCGGTCGAGGTCGTCGACACCGTCGGCGCCGGCGACGCCTACATGAGCGCCGTGCTCGCCGGCCTGCACGACCGGCACCTGCTCGGCGCCCCGGCCCGCGCCGATCTGCGCGCCATCGATGCCGACACCCTCGTCGGCATCCTGACCGAAGCCGCACTGGCCGCGTCGATCACCTGCGGCCGCCGCGGCTCCGACCCGCCGACCAGGGCCGAGCTCGAAGCACCGGCCGTCCTCCGCTGAACAGCTATGAGCTAAGGGGTATCTTCGCCGGTTCCGGTCCGCTGACCGAGCAGCTGCCGAACCAGCTCACGGCGCGCGTCCTGGACACGTTCTCCCCGGCCGGCGACGGCGGCACCGGGACCATCACCTCCCCGGCGTTCACGATCTCCTCGCACGCCATCGGGCTCCAGGTCGGCGGCGGCGACCATCCCTGGGGCACCGATGCGCCGACAGCCGTCAACTTGCTGATCGGCGGCAAGGTCGTCGCGAGCGCCACCGGTACCGACAGCGGCGAGCTCGACTGGACCAACTGGGACGTCAGCGCCTACGCCGGGCAGCAGGCGCAGATCCAGGTCGTGGACTCCGCGACCGGCGGCTGGGGTCACCTGATGGTCGGCGACATCGTGTTCTCCGACCAGAAGGCCGCGCCGAAGGATGATCAGACCTCGGTGAACCTGGTCGTCGACGGCCAGGTGGTGCGCTCGGCGACCGGCTCGGACAGCGAGAGCCTGGACTGGGCCTCGTGGGACCTGCACGACCTGGTCGGCAAGCAGGCCCAGATCCAGATCGTCGACCACGACAGCGGCGGGTGGGGGCACATCCTCGCCGACGACTTCACGGCCGCCGACGCCCCGGCCCAGTCCGTGATCCAGCGTGCGCACTGGATCGACTACGGACCCGACTTCTACGCCAGCAGCACGTTCAACGACACCCCCGACGGCAGCCGCATCATGATCGGCTGGATGAACAACTGGCAGTACGGCCAGGAGATCCCGACCTCGCCGTGGCGCAGCGCCGACAGCCTCCCGCGCCGGCTCAGTCTGACCACCATCGACGGCAAGGTCCAACTGGCCCAGCAGCCGATCTCGCTGACCAGCCTGCGGCGCTCGCAGTATTCGACGTCGGCGCTCCAGCTCGACTCCAACACCGTCCCGGTCCCGGCCAACGCCGGCCCGGAGTTCGAGGCGCAGGTCAGCCTCAACCCGCACGGCGCGAGCCAGGTGGGCCTGGACGTCCGCACCGGAGCCGGCGGCCGGCGCACGCGCATCGGCTACGACGCGGGCACCGGCCGGCTGTTCGTGGACCGCACCGCCTCCGGCGACGTCGGGTTCGATCCGACGTTCCCGTCGGTGGAGTCGGCGCCGGTGACGCTGACCAACGGCGCGCTGGCTCTGCACATCCTGGTCGACGCCTCCTCGGTCGAGGTCTACACCGCCGACGGCACCCGCGTGCTGACGACACAGATCTTTCCAACGATACAGATCTTCCCGGACCCGGCGAGCACCGGCCTGGACGTGTTCGCCACCGGCGGCCGCGCCACCGTCGCGGGCCTGCACGTCTGGAAGCTGGCTTCCATCTGGCCCTGAATAGCAGCACCCGAATTAACCCGTGTTCAGTGATGTCACCTCTTATCCCCGATCAGGCGAGCGTCCGATTCTGAACGCACGCGGCCGACCGGCCGCGGCCGTCGACAGGTGGGGGGAACGTGAAGGCATCACTAGCGCTGGCCGTGGTCACGGTCATGGGCGCGGTCGGTTTAGCGACCGCGCCCGCATCGGCGTCCGGAAGCGCGCCGGCATTCGTGCAGCAGGCCACGGCGCACGCGTCGAACGTCAGCACCCTGTCGGCCAAGCCGGCCGCCGCCGTCACGGCGGGGGACCGGATGATCGTCGAGGTGGGGGTGTGGAGCTCCGGGGCGGCGACCGCCGGCTCGGTGACGGACTCGGCCGGGAACGCCTACACCGAGCTGACCCACTTCACCGCCTCCGACGGCACCGAGTTGAGCGTGTGGACCGCGCCGGTCACCGCCGGCGGGGGCAGCGCGCTGACCGTCACCGCCAAGCCGACCTCGACCGCCGATGTCGGGGTCGCGGCGCTGGAGTACTCCGGCGTGTCCTCGGCCGGTGGTACCTCGGTGATGGATGCGCAGGCGCACGCCACGGGGAAGACCGGTGCGGCCGGGACTGTCGCTTCCGGTGCTACTGGGGCTACCACTGGCGCCGGCGAGCTCGCGCTCGGCTTCTACGCCGACTCCGGATTCGGCGACACCATCACTGCCGGTTCGGGGTTCACCAGCCGGGCCAACGTCTCCAACGCCGGCAACATGGAGGTGGCGGCCGAGGACGCGGTGACCTCCGCCTCCGGCGCCACCCCGAACGCCGCTTTCGGTACCGGCGGGAGCACCGTCTGGCTTGCCGGGACCGTGGTGCTCAAGGCTGAGAACTCCGGCACCGCGACCGTGCCCGGTACTCCGACGGGTCTGGCGGCCGTGGCCGGAAACGGTTCGGCGACGCTGACCTGGACCGCGCCGCCGGATGGCGGCTCTCCTCTGACCTCCTACACCGTCACGCCCTACGCCGACGGCGTCGCCAGGACCCCGACGGTCCTGACCGGCACGCCACCGGCGCCGTCGGCGACCGTGACCGGGCTGAGCAACGCCGTGCCGTACACGTTCACCGTCAGCGCGGCCAACGCCGTGGGCACCGGGCCGGTGTCGCAGCTGTCGAACTCGGTGGTGCCGGACCCGGTGCCGGCCGGACAGTTCGGGCCGTTGCAGACCTCGCCGATCGTGGCCGTGCACTCGGTGGTGCTCGATGACGGCAAGGACCTCCAGTGGGACGGCTGGGAGACGCCGGAGCCCACCTATCTCTACGACCCCGCCGCCGGCACCTACACCGAGATCACCGCGCCGTCGAGCATCTTCTGCGCCGGCAACGCCAAGCTGCCCGACGGCCGAGTGCTGGTGGTCGGCGGCTACGGCGCCTCCTCCACCGGCAACCTCGGGATCGTCGACACCAACATCTTCAATCCCGCCACCCAGACCTGGTCCCGGGTCGCCGACATGCACCTGCCGCGCTGGTACCCGGACCTCACCGAACTGTCCGACGGCCGCTACGTGGCCATCAGCGGCAACACCAGCAGCGCCAACGTCTGGGCCGACACCCCCGAGGTCTACGACCCGGTCGCGAACACCTGGACCGAGCTGCCGGCGATCAACACCTCGCAGATCCACGAGGAGGAGTACCCGTTCTCCTACCTCGCGCCGAACGGCAAGATCTTCACGATCGGACCGTCGGAGGACGTCTCCTACTGGCTGGACGCCAATGTACAGACACAGTCCTGGACGTCCATCGGCCCCAGCGGGCTGAAGAACGGCTCGTCGGTGATGTACCGGCCGGGCCAGATCCTGTACAGCGGCGGCTCGCCCAGCGTCACCTCCACCACCACCGCGGTCGCCGGGGCCGCCACCATCGACCTGACCGCCGCCACGCCGACCTGGCAGCCGATCGCGCCGATGAACTACCCGCGGGTCTACCACACGCTGACCATGCTGGCCGACGGCCGGGTCCTGGACATCGGCGGCGAGCCGACCTCGGACCAGGACACGGTGACCTCGGGCGTGCTGCCCGCGGAGATCTGGGACCCGGCGACGAAGCAGTGGACGACGATCGGCTCGATCGCGGCCGCGCGCAACTACCACTCGACCGCCGTGCTGGAACCGGACGGCACCGTGCTGATCGCCGGCGGCGGCCACGAGGAGAGCACCAACGACCCGGGTCAGTACAACTCCCAGGTGTATTCGCCGTCGTACCTGTTCAACGGCCCGCGGCCGACGATCACGACCGGTCCCGGCTCCGCGCAGTACGGCAGCGCGATGACCGTGACCACCCCGGACGCCGCCTCGATCGCCTCGGTCAACCTGGTCTCCTACGCCGCCGACACCCACCAGTCGGACATGGACCAGCACTTCGTGCCGCTGTCGTTCACCGCCGGCAACGGGTCCCTGACGGTGCAGGCGCCGGCCAGCGGGGCGATCGCCCCACCCGGTGACTACATGCTGTTCATCGTGAACAAGGCCGGCGTGCCGTCGGTCGCGGCCACGGTGCACCTGACCGCCGCGGCCCCGACGGTCCCGAGCGCTCCGACCGCCGTCACCGCGACGGCGGGGCCCTCCTCGGCGACGGTCTCCTGGACCGCCCCGGCCTCCGGCGCCGCCGCGGTCACCTCGTACACGGTGACCCCGTACGCCAACGGCAGCGCCCTGACCCCGACGACCGTCACCGGCACCCCGCCGGCGACCTCGGCGACCATCAGCGGCCTGACCAACGGGACCAGCTACACGTTCACGGTCAGCGCGACCGACTCCGCCGGCACCGGACCGGCCTCGACGCCGTCGAACGCGGTGGTGCCGACGAACGTCGCGGCCCCGGTGTTCGTCCAACAGGCCTCGACCCACGTGCCCAGCGCCGCCTCGGCCGCGGTCACCCTCGGCGCGCCGATCACGGTCGGCGACCGGCTGGTGGTCGAGGTGGGGGTGTGGAACACCTCCTCGGCCACGGCCACGGCGGTCACGGACACCGCAGGCGATACCTATACCGAGATCAGCCACTTCACCGCGTCCGACCATACGGAGATGAGCGTGTGGAGCGTCCCGATCACCGCCGGTGGCGGTACGAAGCCGACGGTGACGGCCAAGGCGTCCTCGGGTGCTGCGATCGGTCTAGCGGCGCTGGAGTATTCGGGCCTGTCGACGGTGCCGGGACTCGCAGCGGTCGACACCCAATCCCACGCGACCGGCGCGACAAGCGCCGCGGCCACGGTCTCCTCAGGCTCGACAGCGGCGGCCTCCACGGCCGGGGAGTTGGCAGTGGGCTTCTATGCCGACTCAGGGTTCGGTGACGCCCTGACCGCCGGCACCGGCTTCACCCAGCGCGTCAACATCTCCAACACCGGCGATATGGAGGCGCTGCTCGAGGACCAGGTTCCGGGCGCCGGAGCCACCTCGGCGGCCACGTTCGGCACCGGCCGCTCGACGGTGTGGCTGGCGGAGACGGTGGTGTTCAAACACAGCTGAGCCGACCGGACGACCAGCAAGCCGGTGAGCGGGGACCTCCTGCTCACCGGCTTCCGTGCTGTGTCCCGCCGCCGTCCGCCAAAATAATCCGGCACCGTTCCAACCCCACCGGTTCGGGCCGTCGTTCCCTGCTTGGAGACCGACACAGGAAGTAGGGGCATGGCCGAAGCCGAAGAAGAGTTTCGAGATTTCGCGATAGCGGTGCAGGGACATCTGCGGCGCAGCGCGTATCTGTTGTGCGGGGACTGGCACCTCGCCGAGGACATCGTCCAGAGCGCGTTCGTCAAGATCTTCAGGGTCTGGCGGCGGGTGCGCAAGATGGACAACCAGCTCGGGTACGCCCGCCAGGTCGTCTACCGGTGCTTCCTCGACCAATACCGCAAGGACAAGCGGCAGGTCCCGGTGGTGTCGATCGCGGGGGTGGCCGAGCACGCGCTGACGGAGTCCTCGTTCGACGGGTCCTCCTTCGACGGCTTCGTGCTGGAGGCGCTGGCCGAGCTGCCGCCGAAGGCGCGCGCCGTGATCGTGCTGCGCTTCTGGGAGGACATGAGCGTCGAGCAGACGGCCACGGTGCTGGGTGTGACGACGGGGACGGTGAAGAGCCAGACGTCGCGTGCCGTGGCACAGCTGCGCGGGCGCCTGGCGACCGCGCTGGACGAGCAGGCCCGCCGGTGAGGGATTCGGGAGTGGAACGCATGGATGAGCACGAGGACGTCCGCCGCATGCTGGCCGGCGCGGTCAGGGCGGAGGAGAAGCAGCAGCGGGACATCGTCGGGTCGGCGGTGGGGATCGCCCGGCGCCGCCGGCGGCGGGTGCGCACCTACGGCGCCACCGCCTCGGGCCTGGCGGTGGCCATGGGCGCCACAGCGATGGTCTGGGCGGGCGGCGGGGCACCGGTGACGGCCCACCCGGGGCCGGCCGGATCCAGCACCACGGCCGCCACCTCCGTGACCTCCTCGACGTCGGCTTCCACGGCCCCGGCGCCGTGGGACAAGGAGCACGACATCTTCTACCGGCTGCCGGGTCTGCTGGACCCGCTGCTGCCGAAGGGGCTGTCGGTGACGAAGAACGGGGCCACCCTCCCCAACGCGGACTTCTGGCTGGCCGGCCCGTCCGGGAACAACGACTTCGCGCTGACCGTCACGCCGAAGGACCAGCGGAACCGTGCGATGGAGGATCTCTGCGTCGCCGGCGGCGTGTGCAGCCATCACGAGGTTCCCGGCGGCACGCTGTACATCCAGACCAAGAACTTCACGTCCGACTACGCCGGCAACTCCGGATACGCCCCGGGCACCGGCAAGCAGGTGCTGAGCTTCAGCGACGAGTACGAGTTCGTGCCCTCGGCGTCCGACGGCATGGTGATCGACGTGGTCCTGAACGGAGTCGTCTCGCACGAGCACTACGCGGCCGAGCCGCCATCGGGGTGGCAAGCGCAGTGGCCGCCGCGGCCCGACACCGGCGAGTCGTTCAGCCCCTCCGGCGACCTGCTGTCCGCGGACGCCTTCCAGGCCCTGATCGCCAAGCCCGGGTTCAGCGCGGTCACCGCCTTGCTGAACCCCTCCACCCCGGTCGACCAGTCGACCGTGGCCCGCCACAAGGCAGCCGACGCCGCGATCGCCGCGGCCGTCAAGCCGATCCTGCCCTCCGGCCTCACCCTGGCCATCGGCACCACCGCCGAGAACATGCCCAACAGCAACCTGATCCTGACCGGCCCCTCCGGGACCAACCTGTTCAGCTGGACGACCCAGCCCCAGGACAAGAACTGGCACCACGGCCAGGCCTGCGCCGCGGGCGCGCAGCCCGACTGCACGTCGAAGGACGTCTCCGGAGGCCAGATCGAGATCACCCACACCATCAACGACCTCGGCAAGTCCGGCGCCGCCGACGCCTTCGCCCCCGGCACCGCCGCCACCCCGACCTCCGGCGGCGACGTCTACAAATTCCTCCCCGACGACCCGAACGGAACCATCATCGAGCTCGCCACCGGCGAGCAGTACCGCGACATCCCCTGGGCAGCCACCCGTCCCACCACCGGCCCCTACTCCGACCCGCACCAAACCTGGCCCCCGCCCGCCCGCAACGGCGAACCCTTCAACCCCGGCGGCTCCCTGCTGACCGCCGACCAGTTCGCAGCCCTGGTGCAGGCGCCGGGGATCGCGGACATCGTCCGGACGGTGAACGCGGCGGTGGATCCGGTCGGGATGACCGCTTCATTCCAGACCTGGAACTGAGCCGACGAACTGATCCGCACCGCGGTCGTGCCATGCTCGTCCGTTTGACGGCCAGGTCAGGGCCATCCTCGACCTGGCTGTCTTTCGATACCTCCACGATCGAAGGCCAAGCGTCAAACCCCCAGCCCGAGGCCCTCCGGCCAGCGCAGATCAGTCGGAGGCTGACCGGGAACGTAGCGGAACTCGCCCAAGCCCGGATTAGCCGACCTGCCTGAGCCGAATAACTGAGATGGCGGTGGCTTCCCGTCCGTTGCTCGTCGCCGACGCCGGACGAGCAGTCCGCCCCGGCGCCGCCGCCGATCCAGTCCGTAGCCTGAAAACAAGCGTCTCAACCTGCTCAAACCCGAGGCACATCAGCATATTGCGATGCCGGTGAGGTTCGGTCGAACAGCCCCGGAACGGCACCCGACCCGCAGTGGAGACTCGCGGTGGCCGCAGGAATCGCTCACCGGCTTGGTGCCGTCGGCGCCGACCGCGTCTAGAATTGACCTGCGAGTATTACCGGACGTCCGCCGTGTGAACCATGGGGCGCGCATGGTCGTGCAGAGACTGGACCCGCAGGCTCACAGGGACGCCGCCTGGATCGAGCGCGAGGCCGCCCAGGCGCGTGCCTACGATGCCATCGGCGCGCGCTACGACGAAGCCTTTCCTCACAAGGAAGGGCAGGTCGCGTGTGCCGAGACCCTTCTGGAGGAGCTGCCGCCGGGCGCCCGCGTCCTGGACGTCGGCTGCGGTACCGGGCTGCCGACCGCCCGCCAGCTCGTTTCCGCCGGATGTGAGGTCACCTGTCTGGACATCTCTGCGCGGATGCTCGAGATCGCGGAGGAGAACGTCCCGCAGGCCCGGTTCGTCCTGGGCGACGTTCTGGACCTGGCGGGGGAGTTCGGTCGATTCGACGGTGTGACGGCCTTCTTCTCCCTGCTGCACCTGCCGCGTCCCCGGCTGCGCGAGGCCTTGGGGCTGCTCCGCGATATCCTGGTACCGCAGGGGCTCATGGCGCTGGCCATGGTCGAGGCCGACGTCGACGACGTCCCGATCCCGTTTCTGGGCGGCCGCATCCGGGTGACGGGGTATTTGCGGGACGAGCTTGAGTCGATCCTGGTGGATTCGGGCTTCATCGTCGAGTCGGTGCGGACGATGTCCTATGCCCCGGAAAGCTCGGAGGCCGGTCCAGAGGTTCAATTGTTCTACCTGTGCCGTCGTGCGGACGGCGGTGATCCCTAGAGCGGCGGTGCATAGCCACGCTGCCGCCGGCCACGGGATCACACGGGGGATCGAGTTCGGCGTGACCAGGGATGTGGACCTGTGGACCTGCGCGACCACCTGAAATTCCTCAAGGAGGCGACTGAGGCGATCGGCACGGGTGTCGACATGGTCGCGATCGCCCGGCAGTTCGCGGCAGTCCTGGTGCCCCGCTTGGGGGACTTCGCCTCCATCCACCTGTTGGACGCCCTGTTCGTGGACGGCGTCCCGGGGCCGTTGTCGCCGCACGCCACGGCTGTGAGCCTGATGCGACGGGTGGCCGTCGCCCACGACGAGCCGCCGGGGCGCTGGCGCGCAGTGGTGCCGGAGGGCGCGGTCCAGATCATGTACGCGACCAGCCCGTGCCACGAGGCGATGGCGACGGGCCTGCCGGTGTACGTGCCGAGCGTGGCGCCGGCTCGAGCCGAGGCCATGGCGCTCTCCCACGGCAACCGCGACGTGATCCCGCTGGTGGAGCGTCGCGCCTACCTGGCGGTTCCCTTGACGGTCCGCGGTCGCGTGCTCGGCTGTGTCGCGGTGACGCGCCGGCCTGAGCGGGACCCGTTCGACGACGCCGACGTGCTGACGATCGGACAGCTCGCCTCGCTGGTCGCGCTCAGCATCGACAACGTCCGTCTGTACCGGGGGCAGCGGGCCACCACGGCCGAGCTCCAGCGGGCCGTGTCGTCGTCCGCGCCCTGCGGGCTCACCGGCGCCGAGGTGGCGCACCGCTACCTGCCGGGCAATCCGGAGGTCGAGGTGGGAGGCGACTGGTTCGACACCATCGCGCTGCCCGGAAGCCGGGTCGGAATCGTGATCGGCGATGTCATGGGGCACGGCGTGCGCTCGGCCGCGGCGATGGGACATCTGCGCATCGCGGTGCAGACGCTGGCGGCCCTGGACCTGCCGCCGGACCAACTGCTGCGCCAACTCGACAACCTGGCCCAGCGCATGGGCGACGATCACTTGGCAACCTGTATGTACGTGGTCTACGATCCCATCGCCGGCATCTGCCAGCTGGCCAACGCCGGCCACCTCCCGCCGCTGATCGTGCGCCGCGGCGGCGGCGTCGAGCCGGTCGCGATTCCCTCCGGCGCGCCGATCGGGGTCGGCGGCGTCGCCTTCGACACCGTGAGGATCCCGATCAGCGACGGCGACACGCTGCTGATGTACACCGACGGCCTGGTCGAGGCGCGTGGAGACGATATCGGGGGGCGGATAGAGGCCCTGGCCGAGAGTCTGCGGCTGGCCAGACCGGTGACGACCGACCCCGAGGCACTGTGCGACGCGCTCATCGGCACGATGGATCCCGGCAGGCACGAGGACGACGTCGCCGTTCTGGCCGCGCGGTTGACCAGCATCGCCGCCTCGGACGTGGCGCACTGGCTGCTCAGCCCCCGTCCGGCGGCGGTGGCCCGGTCCCGCAGGCTGATCCGTCAGACCCTGGCCGGCTGGTCCCTGACCGAGCTCCGCGACATCGCGGAGCTACTGGTCACCGAGCTGGTCACCAACGCCATCCGCTATGCCACCGACCCGATCGAGCTGAGGCTGCTGCACACCAGCACCCTGCTGTGCGAGGTGCGCGACGACGACCACTATCTCCCGATCCTGCTCGAGGCCGGCGACCTCGACGAGCACGGCCGCGGACTGTTCCTGGTCAGCCGACTGGCCCAGCGCTGGGGCGCCAGCCGGACCGCGCACGGCAAAGTGGTGTGGTTCGAGCTGGCTATCACTGACTCTTGAATGACGGTTGGGTCGCATCGCCGTATGCGCGCGGGATGAGCTGGCGCCGTCGATCCGTACTCGGCCTCGAAGCCCGCCCGATACCGATCGGTACAAAAATTTGACCAGGTGCGATGGCTGAGCTATGGTCTGTTTCAGTACCGAGCGGTACAGAAATTGAGAGGACGGGATCATGGGAGAACTCGACGGCAGGACGGCGCTCGTGACGGGCGGCAACTCGGGCATCGGGCTCGGGGTGGTGCGTCGGTTCGTGGCCGAAGGCGCGCACGTCATCGTGACGGGGCGCAACCCGGACCGCCTCGAAGCCGTCAAGGCCGAGCTCGGGGACGCCGTGACCACGGTGCGCGGCGACGTCTCGTCCCTGGACGACCTGGACGCGGTCTTCGACGTCATCGCCCAGCGCGGCACCGGGCTCGACGTCCTCTTCGCCAACGCCGGAGGCGGTGAGTTCGCCGCTCTGGAAGACGTCACCTGGAAGCACTTCACCGAGATCTTCGAGGCCAACGTCGGAGGCACAGTGTTTACTGTGCAGAAGGCCCTGCCCTTGTTGAACCCCGGCGCTTCGATCGTGCTCACCGGCTCGAACATCGACGTGAAGGGCGCCCCGTCCTTCAGCGTCTACGCCGCCTCCAAGGCCGCGATCCGCAGCTTCACCCGCAGCTGGGCCGCCGAGCTCGTCGGCCGCGGGGTACGCGTCAACGCGATCGCCCCCGGCCCCATCGCCACGCCCGGCCTGAGCGGCCTGGCCGCCGAGCCCGAGCAGGCCGAGGCCCTGTTGGGCGGTCTCGCGGCGGGTGTGCCGATGAAGCGCCTCGGCACACCGGATGAGGTCGCGGACGCGGTGCTGTACCTGGCGAGCCCGCGCAGCTCCTACGTGACTGGCGCCGAGCTGTACGTCGACGGCGGCGCGAGCCAGATCTGACCAGACAGCCGCACAGCCGCACAACCGCACAACCGCAAGACCGCACACGAGAAAGGCGGAAGCAGATGTCCGACGCGATGGTGATCACCCGGTTCGGCGAACCCGAAGTTCTCGAGTGGAAAAAGGTCCAGGCCCCGGTCGCGGGACCGGGTGAGGTTCTCATCCGGGTCAAGGCCGCGGGCGTCGGGCCCACGGACCTCAACATCCGCGCGGGGCGGTTGACCAAGGTGTTCCCACAGGGGCCCGGCTCGGTGCTGGGATTCGAGGCGGCAGGCGTCGTCGAGCAGGTCGGCGAAGGGGTGGCCGGTGCGGCGGTCGGCGATGAGGTCGCCGCCTACCTGCCGCAGCAGGGCGGGTACGGCGAGCTGGTCGCCACGCCCGTCTGGTTCCCCAAGCCGCCGCGGGTCGGCTGGAGCGAGGCGGCGGCGCTGCCGGCCTCGGCGGAGGCCGCGCTGGGGACGCTGCGCGAGGTGGGGGCGGCTGCCGGGCAGACGCTGGTCGTGCTGGGCGCGGCGGGATCGGTCGGCATGATCGCCGTGCAGATCGCGCGGTCCTGGGGCCTGCGGGTCATCGGGGCCGCCGCCGACCGGGACAAGTCCCTCGTCCAGGACCTGGGCGGCGAGTTCGTGCTGTATGGCGACGGCGTGTTCGAGCGCGTCGCAGCACTCACCGACCGGGTGGACGCGGTCATCGACGCGGCCGGCCGGGGCGGACTGCCCGAGGCCGTGGCGGCGACCGGAAACCCCGCTCGCGTGGTCACCTTGGCCGATCCGGTCGGCGCGAGGGCCGCGGGCGCCCTGATGTCGGAGCCGGGTCCGGACCGTGCGCCGGACGCCCTCGCCGTCACCATGCCGATGCTGGCGGCCGGCACGCTCAGGCTGAAGCCGCACCGCGCGCTCCCTGTGACGCAGGCCGCCGAGGCACACCGGCTGCTCGAATCCGGCGAGACGCGCGACAAGATCGTGCTGATGATGGACTGAGCTGAGCTGAGCTGAGTTGGTGGCTGGTGGCTGGCCCAGAGCCTCGGTGGAAGCCTTTCTGTTCCCGGTGGTAGTTAAATGGGTTCAGAAGGGAGGACAGCGGTGGCACAACGAGGCAGGCCTCGCGAGTTCGACATGGACGGCGCCCTCGACAAGGCGATCGACGTGTTCTGGAGGCAGGGCTACACGGGCACCAGCCTGAGCGACCTGACCGAGGCGATGGGTATCAGCCGTCCGAGCCTGTACGCCGCGTTCGGCAATAAGGAGGAGACCTTCAAGCAGGCCGTCGAACGGTACGGGCGCATCGATATGGCCTATGTGAACACCGCGCTCGCGGAACCGACGGCTTACGAAGCCGCCAGCCACTACCTGCGGGACAACGTGGACGCCGTCACCATGCCGGGCAAGCCCGCGGGCTGTCTGTCGATCCAAGGCGGTCTTTCGGCGGGCCCCGATGACGATCGCGTTGTGCGATACCTGGCCGAGCGGCGTGCCGACGGCGAGGCACGGTTCGCGGAGCGCTTCGCCCGTGCGATCGCCGACGGCGACCTGCCCGCCACCGAGAACCCTGCTGAACTCGCCAAATACGTGAGCACCGTATCAGCCGGTCTCGCGGTCCAGGCTGCCGCCGGAGTCTCTCGAGACGAGCTGCACCGCGTTGTCGACCGCGCGCTCCTCGCCTTCCCGAAGAAGACGTCGGTCAGAACCCGAAGGCCGTAAGTCGTCACCTGCCCACGATCAGCGGATGGTGACGAAACGGTAGCGGCGGCCTAACAGTTCGACTCGCGGGCAGAGAACTGGATGGCCTTGCCCAGGGTCTCCTTCTCCTCCTCGCGCAGCGCCGCCAACTCGGCCCGCTCGGCATCGTCCAGCCCGCCGGCCGCGATCGATACCTGACGCTTCTCAGTCGCCACGACCCAGTTCCGCAGCGTTTCCGGAACCAGGCCCAGCTCACAGGCCACATCAGTGACCGCTTACCGCCGACTGGAATCCACTCCCAGGTTCACAGTGTCATCCCGGAGCTCCACGCAGCACTTCGATGGCCGTCCGATATACGTCGTTCACCACTCCAAGCGGATCCACTTAGGACCCAAGTATCAAGCTATCTACAACCAAGGGTTATCCCGGTGCCGTCCTCGACACGTAGCCGTCCGCGAACGCATCGGGCATACTTGGGCGCCGGCATACGCCGAGAGCGTTGGCCAAATGGGGAGTATCGCGCCGCGCCGGCAATCCAATCGAGTAGAAAGCCAGGAATCGATGTCTCAGACGCCTTACCAGGGGGGACCTGCGCAGGGTCCGCAGGACGCCGGCATGTACCAGGGACTGCCCACGGCGCCGCCCATGGCTCCGGGCTACGGCTACGGCGCCCAACCGCCGGTCCCGCAGGGCATGTACTACGACGCCAACACCGAGCTGACGCTGCCGAACGGCGTGGCGCTGGCCAGCGTCGGCCGCCGGATCGGGGCGTACTTCCTGTCCCTCGTGCTGGCGATCGTCACCCTCGGCATCGGCTACATCATCTGGGGCATCATCGCCTGGGGCAAGGGCACCAGCCCGGCGCTGCAGGTCCTGGGCATGCGCGCCTGGCGGCCGACCGAGAACCGCCCGGCGACCTGGGGCACGATGGCCCTGCGCGACATCGTCGGCGGCATCGCCGGCAACCTCTTCGGCATCATGGCGATCATCTCGTTCATCCTGTTCCTGACGAACAAGCAGCACAAGACGATCCCCGACATGGTCGGCGGCACGGTCATCGTGCACGACCCGAACAAGGTCCTCGGCTAAACGAGGCTCTGACGCCACGCGACGGCCGGGCCCGGAAGCCGGGGCCCGGCCGTCGCGTTCGCGTTCTAACGCGACGATTTCGTGTTCTGTGAGGGACGACGAGAGGTGGCTGCGGCTGCGTGCGTCTCAGCAGCCTGGCAACGATCGCTCAAGCGGAAATGGGCTCATCAGAGCCCCGATCACCCCTAGTGATTCGAAACCGGCACCGCATTGATCTGCGCGGCAGTGAGCGCCTGGTTGAACACCTCAACGTTTGACAACGCCCCGTGGAACCAGTCGGTCGCATTCCCGTAGTACTGAGCGCGCCCCATAACCAGCGGTCCGCTTGACACATACGGTGTCGGATCGCCGACTGTCTGTTGGAGCTGTCCGTTCACATACAGCTGCAACTGCTTGCTGGTGGCATCGTAGACCCCGGCGAGCCGAGTCCAGGTGGTGGCGGTCGCCTTGGCTGTCGAGTAGGCGCGGTAGGCGGTGGGGTTCGGGCCGTCGACGCTCACGCGGGAGAAGGCCCAGACGCCGGTCGGGCTGTCGGGGCTGTTGCCCATGTACTGGAGGTAGAAGCCGCTGTTCTGCGTGGCGTCCTGGCTCACCATCGTCTGTTCGGCGGGAGTGTCGGCTGAGGCCAGGTATACGTCCGCCAGGATCGTGAAACTCCCGGTGGGGCTCGTGTCCACCACCGGCCCGCTGGTGACGATCTGCGAGTTCTGCCCGTTGAACAGGCAGGAGGTCCCGGCCCACCACCCGTTCGACGCCGTACCGTTGTGCACGCTTGTGGAGTCGATCGCGGTGTTGCCCGTCGTCTGGTTCAGAACCCAGTTGGCGATCGGTGCGGGTACGACGACCGGGGCGGGCGCCTGATGTGAGCTCGGCTTGGCCTCGGGCTTGGACGTGTTGGGCGCGGCGGGTGCGGAACTCGTGGACGGTGGCGGAGCCGAGGTCGACGGCGCGGGCTGGCTCACGACTGCGGGCTTCTGTGAAGGCGGCAGAGTGCTCGTTGTGGGCACGCCGACGGTCGGCAGGCCGGTCATCGCGGCCTGCGCGGTGGCGTCCGTGGCCACGGAAGGCCGGAACGCGAGCCACAGGCCCACGAACACGATGACGACCGACGCCAAAGCCGCGGAGAGCCTGCCGAGCCAGCGCGGCAGCAACGCCGGCTGGATGTAGGTGCCGGCGGCTGTGACCGGCTCGCGGCCGGAGACCTGCAACGTCGTGGTGTAGGGATGGCTGACCTTCTGGCCGAACCACAACAGGCGCTCGGGCCGTATTCGCAGCACGCCGAAATGCGCGCGGCCGGGCTGGATCTGAAGGCTGGGCGTCCGGATGTCGATGTCGACCCGGTTCCCCGGCCCGGAGGCCGAGACCGAGGCGGTCGCCAGCGCGTTGCCGTAGTTGGACACCACGAGCCGCGGCTTGGCCCGCCGCCAGCCCCGCATCGTCGCCGGCAGCATCTCGGCTCGGACGTCGATGAACGAGGCGACGGTCAGCGTCCCCTCGGGCACCGTGACGTCCTCGGGGTTCTCCGCCGGCGTCACGCGGACCCCGTAAGGATGCGGTCCCGCGGCGGAA
Organism: Catenulispora sp. MAP12-49; assembly: GCF_041262705.1. NCBI lineage: Bacteria > Bacillati > Actinomycetota > Actinomycetes > Catenulisporales > Catenulisporaceae > Catenulispora > Catenulispora sp. MAP12-49. The sequence goes on from NZ_JBGCCP010000002.1 coordinate 39,309, forward strand.
TCGGAGGCCCGCGGCGGCGAGAACGTCAAGCTCACGGCTCCGGTCGTGCCCGGATACAGGCGGATCGCCGAGGGTTCGACGACGCACCACGCAGCCGGGTCCCCGACCACCTCGACGCGGTATTCCTCGACGATGTCCCCGGTGTTCCGGATCCGAAGGTCGATGACTGCGCTGTCCCCGGTATCGACCGCGGCTGACAGCGGTTCCAGGTTGACCCACTGGCTCACTCTGAGAAGGTAGGCCGTGGGACCGGTGTGTGGCAGCGGCTTCAAGGGCACGTTGAGGGCAGGTGTCGTTGCCCGAACGGACCGTTGTCAGGCGACACCGGCCGGCGGGGGTGCTGGTGCGAAGGTGCCTTGGCTACGGTCGCTTCTGTCTTCGTGCGCGGCGGGTGTCGCAGACCGGGGTGGAGCCAACGCCGTCGCATGTGTGCTGCGAACAGTTGGCGCCACCCCGATTGCACTATTCGTCGATTGCGAATCCCAACAGAACCCCTGCAGAGACGCTGATCATCCCCGGCGTCAGCACTCCGTCGCCGTCGTTGCCAACGAGTTGGCCGTGGCTGCGGAATGTCTTCAAGCCTTCGGAGTCCACATCGGTGAGGTGGAGCACCTTGCCGACGCGGACCCCGGCGGCCTCGGCGTAGGTCTCGGCCTTCTCCCTGGCTGCTGCCACCGCTGCTTTGCGTGCCTGGACGCGCAGTTCGCGCTTTGCGGTGACGTCGAACTCGACGTCACCGACTTCGTTCACGCCGGCGGCCACCAAGTCGACGAGGATGGGCTCGACCAGGTCCAGATTCCGCAGTTCGACCACGAAGGACGAGCCGCACTCGTAACCTTTGAGCTCACGGTTCCTGCCGGTGTAGTCCCACAGCGACGTGATCCTCAGGTTCGAGGCGGACACGGCTCCGTCTGGAATCCCGTGCCCACGCATCACCTCGCGGACTTGGTTGACCGCCGTTCTGGTGGCGCCGAATGCCTCGGCTGGCGTTGGCCGCATCTCCTTGATCCCGACACGCAGCCGAGCCAGATCAGGGGCGACATCGATGGTGGCGGCACCGAAGACCGACATTCCCCAGGGCGCGGCTATGACATCCGACTGATTCATAACAGTCATCCAACCAGGTGCGGACCCTGGGGGACCCCTTCAACGTTCTGGCTTGTCCGCTCCTGCCGGGGGCATCGCGCTTGGACCCCGCGAACCGCTACTCCCCATACAGCCGGTGCTCAGTGCCACAGCTCGATGTTCTTGAAGTGGGTCTCCGACTTGGCGCCGGAGAGGTTGTAGACCCCGTTCTTGAAGTAGAACTGTGTGCCGGACGGCTTGGCGTAGTGCGTGGTCAGCGTCAGTCGGTTGTTCACCCAGATCTGGACCAGGTGGTTGCTGGGGTTGTACGCCGCGTCGAGGTGGAACCAGCTTCCGACGATGTTGGTGGCCAGCAAGGTGCCGACGCTGTTGTAGAGGTTGCCGTTCTTGGTCTGGATGTAGATGGCCTCGCCTTGGCCGTTGACGTGGACCTGCATGATGCAGGTGCCGGTGGTGCCGGCGTCGATGTCCACATCCGCGGACCACAGGTGTTCGCCGCTGGACCAGTTCTCGCCCCAGCGCATCTCGGTGCGAGCGCCGGTCGTGGTGCCCTGGGAGTAGCCCTTGTCGCCCTTGAGGATGAACAGGTTGTAGACCCCGTTGGTGATCGAGAAGCGGGCTGACTCGGGCAGGTTGTACGGGTGCTGGACCTTGTACGTGTCCGTGTACTGAGTCAGTCCGGAAGTGGGGTCCGTGGCCGTCTGTGGTGCCGGTGCGGCCTGCGCGGTGCCTGCGAGCCAGCACGCGCTGAGGGCGACCAAGGTCGCTGTTGTGACAATCAGTGAACGCTTCATCGGGTCCTGACTCCTTCTCGTCGTGCGGCCGTCCATCGGGGTCATGGTAGGCGCGATAGGCAAGATCTCATATATGAGATGCCGAAATTGGCTCAAGATCTGTTCTGCATACCTCTGATGACTGATCGATTAGGGCTGTCTCTCGCACCCTTGAGCAGGGATTTTGCCTGGAGTAACGATTCTTAACCTTGCCGACTCATCCGATGTCCTGTTCACTCAGGGCCGTGACACCATATATGTTCTCCCCTCGAAGCAGGGGCATGCGACACCGCGCCCTGCGCCTCGCAGCCGCTTTGGCCGTGGCGGCGCTCACTCTGGCCGGCGTGCAAGGCACCGCCCTCGCCGCGTCGGCAGCCGGTCCTTCCGGTACTCCCGCCGTGCACGCGGCCGCCGTCTTCAACGTCAAGAAGTACGGAGCCACCGGCAACGGCTCGACCAACGACTCCCCGGCCATCAACAAGGCGGTCACCGCCGCGAACGCCGCCGGCGGCGGCATCGTCGAATTCCCGTCCGGCAGCTACAAGTCGGCGAACACGATCCATCTGAAGAGCAACGTCACCATCCAGCTCGACGCCGGCTCCAAGGTGCTCGGCTCCAGCGCCAAGGCCTACGACGCCGCCGAGCCGAGCCCCTACGACAAGTACCAGGACTACGGGCACAGCCACTTCCACGACGCCATGTTCTACGGCGACAAGCTCTCGAACATCGGCTTCACCGGCTCCGGCACCATCGACGGCGACGGGAACCTGATCGCCGGCAACCCCGGCTCCGGGCAGGCCGACAAAATCATTTCCCTGACACGCTGCACCAACCTCACCCTCAGCGGTATCACGCTGGCCCGCGGAGGGCACTTCGGGGCGCTCATCAACGGCTGTGACGGCGTGCTCTCCGACCACCTCACGATCAACACCTCCAGCGACCGCGACGGCTGGAACATCATCTCCACGACGCACGTCGCCATCACCAACGCGAACATCTCCTCCAACGACGACGCGCTGGTGTTCAAGAGCGACTACGCGCTCGGGGCCACGCTGCCCAGCGGTCACGTGACCGTCACCGGCTCCACGCTGAAGGCCAAGTGCTGCAATGCTCTGATGTTCGGCTCGGAGACCTGCGGCTCCTTCACCGACTACCAGTTCCAGCAGATCACCATCCTCGGCGCCGGCAAGTCCGGCCTGGGCATGGTGAGCATGGACGGTGCCGACATTTCCGACGTGCACTACAAGAACATCACGATGACCGGCGTGCACTCCCCGATCATGCAGAAGATCGGCACCCGGCTGCGATGCGGCGGCAAACCGACAGTCGGTCGTATCAGCGACGTGACGTATGACGACATCACCGGCACCGGCGCGTCCAGCCCGGACTACAGCCCGACGATCTGGGGCGCCGACAGTTCGCACCAGGTCAGCAACGAGACCTTCACCAACGTCGACATCACGGTCCCCGGCGGCAAGGGCGCCATGTCCACCGGCGTGCCCAGCGACAACGGCGACTACAACCCGAACAGCATCGGCACCCGGCCGGCCTACGGCTGGTACCTGCACAACGTCTCCGGGATCCACTTCACCGACAGCTCGGTCAAGGCCGGGGCGAGCGACGGCCGACCGGCGATCCTGGCCAATGCCGGCAGCGACATCACCTTCGACGGCCTCACCGCACAGAGCGGCGGCTCCAGCCCGTTCGACGTCGGCTTCCAGAAAATCTCCGGGTACTGCGTCAGCAACAGCAAGAACACATCCGGCGGCGCTCTGCGCGTGTCGGCCAGCGGTTCGACGGCGAGCTGTGGTACCGCCGCCCCGGACCTGGACTTTCCCGATCTGGGTTGAGCGGAGAACAGGCATGCTCAGAGACTTCAAACTCATCAGAGGTCTGTTCATCGTGGTCGGCGTCGCCGCGCTGGCGGTGACAGGAGTCATGACAGTGACGGCGTCGGCCGCGCCGGCCCGCTCGATGGAATCGGTGGCAGTCGCGGCTCGGGCGGCCGCACCGAATCAGGCCACCTCGACATCCACGACCGTTACGGCCGCCGACCCCCTGCTGTCGTTGAACAAACCGGCGACCGCCTCGTCCTCCGGCAGCTGTTGCCGAGCCGCCTACGTCGACGACGGCAGCTCGACCACCCGCTGGGCCAGCGCCTCGGGCGCCGACCCGCAATGGGTCTACATCGACCTCGGCGCGATCGCACACGTCAGCCGCGTACGGCTGCAATGGGACACGTCCTGCGCGAGCGCGTATGAGATCGACGTCTCAGCCGATCACACGTCCTGGACGAAGATCTACAGCACCGCCGCCGGCAAAGGCGGCGTGGAGGATCTGACCACGCTCGACGGCAACGGCCGCTACGTGCGCATGTACGGCACAAAACGCTGCCGCGCCGACGCCAGCCACGGCTATTCGCTCCAGGAACTCGGCGTCTACGGCACTATCGGCACCGACACCACACCGCCGAGCCCGCCCGGGACCCCGACGCTGGTCTCCGACACGCCGAACAGCGTCACCATCGCCTGGACGGCCTCGACCGACAACGTCGGCGTCAGCGGCTATGACATCTACCACGACGGCCAGCTGTGCGCGCAGGTGAGCGGCAGCGTCCTGACCGCTACCTGTAGCTCGCTGAGCCCGAACGTCGCGTACGGGTTCTATGTGAACGCCCGTGACGCGGCAGGAAATGTCAGCCAGCCGTCCGGCACACTGCACGTCACCACGCCGTCGTCCGGCGACACGACGCCGCCGACGGTCCCCGGCGACGTGCACTCCACCGCGGTGACGAGCACCAGCGTCACTCTGGCCTGGACCGCCTCGACCGACAACGTCGCGGTAGCCGGATATCGCGTCTACAACGTGGTGAACGGCACGCGCACTCAAGTCGGCACCGCGGACGCCACGTCTACCGCCACCCAGGTGGACGGTCTTACCCCGAGCACCGCGTACCACTTCCAAGTCACCGCCTACGACGGCAACGGCAACGAGAGTGCGGGCAGCACGCCGATCCTCGACGTCACCACCGCGGCGGCCGACGGCTGCCCGCCCTCACAGGGAGTCTGCACCGTGACCCAGGTCGGCACCGACGACGACGTGGTGTGGGGCCTGGTGACGCTGCCCGACGGCACGATCCTGTTCAACGAGCGCGACGCACACGACATCGTGCACCTCAACCCGAAAACCGGCGCCAAGAAGAGCATCGGTACCGTACCCAACGTACAGAGCACAGACGGCGAGGGCGGGTTGACCGGGCTGGAGATCAACCCGGTGAGCTTCAGCTCGGACCACTGGCTGTACATCATGCACACCTCGCCGACTGACAACCGCATCGTCCGGATCAAGTACGACCCGGCCACCGACACGCTGCAGACCGGCACCGAACAGATCCTGCTGACCGGCATCGAGCGCAACAAGTTCCACAACGGCGGACGGCTCCGATTCAGCCCGGACGGCAAGTACCTGTACGCCGGCACCGGCGACGCGCAGAACGGCGCGAACGCCCAGAACACTGCCAGCCTCAACGGCAAGGTGCTGCGTATCAACCCGGACGGGACGATCCCGGCCGACAACCCGTTCCACAACGCGGTCTGGAGCTACGGGCACCGGAACGTGCAGGGGCTCGCCTTCGACGCCGAGGGCCGACTCTGGGAACAGGAGTTCGGCAACAACATCATGGACGAGACCAACCTGATCGTGAAGGGTGGCAACTACGGCTGGCCGTCGTGCGAAGGCACATCAGGCACGTGCGGCACAGCGGGATTCATCGCGCCGAAGCACACGTACCCCGTGGCCGAGGGCTCGTGCAGCGGGATCACCATCATCCGCGACTTCCTGTACGTGGCCTGCGAACGTGGGACGCGCCTGTATCGCGAGCAGATCAGCGGCAGCACTCTGACCAACATCCAGCAGTTCTTCGTCGGGACGTACGGCCGACTGCGCACCGTCGAGCCGGCACCGGACGGCGGGATGTGGATGGCCACCTCCAACGGCGGCGACAAGGACAGCATTCCACACAACAGCAACAATCAGATCTTCCATATAGCGCTGTCCTGAGCTGCCTGATGAGACCGCGCGGCTGAGGGACGGAGAAGCAGAAGGCGGAGGGGAGCAGGCCCCACGGTGATGCGCGTGCGCTCATCGTCGGGAAGGCTCCCCTCCACAGCGTCGGCAAAGACGGCGCCGTCCAGAAAAGCGGGGCAAGCTCAGACGCCGTCGGCCAGCACTGCTGTTCAGGCGCTTACGCGTGCTCCACCAGGGCCGCCACGGCCGGTCGCGGGCCGCTGCTGTCGGCTACCGCGGTGCGGGCTGTGGGTGCCTGCCCGTGCCGTGGTCTACAGCATCCGGTCGGCGTGAGCGGTGGCGTGTTCGCGTACCGCAGTCAGGAACTCGTTCCGGATGGCTGTGCCGTGGGCTTCGGCGCGCTCGTCATCGCCGCTGTCGTCGTCTACGTCGGCGTCGCTGTTGTCGGCCTGATCGGTGTATAGGGCCGCGCAGCCGTCGATTCCGACCAGCAGGTCCTCGAGCAGGTCCAGTGCCGGCCGGGCTGGATCCAGCGGGGTGGCGCGTACTTCGGCGAGCATGCTCTCCAGCGCGTCCTCATCTCCCGGGGCCATGCGGTCGGCGGTCTGCTGTACCTCGGCGACCATCTCGGCCAGGCCGATCGGGTCTGGTACATCGCCTTCGGCGACTGCCATGGCGTCGCGGATCAGTTCGGTTACTGCCTCGTATGGGCTGCTGCCGTCCTCGATCATGTCCAGGACGATGGTGAGGGTGGCGACTGGCAGCGCCAGGATGTCGTCGGCTTCCATGATCGACCCGGTGATGGACTGTCCGGCGGCCTCGGCAGCGACCGTGGCCGCGGCGTGCAGCCAGTGTGCGGCGGCCACGGCGGCGGCGGTGGGGTCCACGGTGGTGAACAGCTCATCGGAGCCGAAGAGGTTGTCGCGCAGCAGGCCGTTGGCGGCGGCGACCTGCACGGGGGAGGCGTCGGCGCGGGTGAGGACGACGGCCTGGCGGGAGCGGCCGGACAGGTCGCCGAGTTCGGCTTGTTCGATGGCGGTGATGTCGGCCTGTACTTCAGCAGTGATGGCTGCGGTCAGGTGCTCGTCGCCGACGGCGTGCAGGGCGCGGCTGAGGCGGTGCGCACCTTCCTCGACCGCGATGTAGGACTGCACGATCATGCCGCCCTCGGGGAGATTCGGCTGCGCCAGCGCTGGCAGTACCTTGGCGAAAGCATCCCGCTCGCCTTGGCGACGCCAGCCTTCGCTGTTGTCCTCCATATCGTCGCCAGCCGCTGAGGCCGGGTGGGTGTAGGTGCGCCACAGGACCTCCGACAAGCCAGTCAGCGCGCGTGCGACGGCGTAGCGCTGCTCGGTGGGGCTGGACGGCGGCAGGGTGGCCACGGTTGTAGCGGTGTCGCCGTCGCCGGTGGCCCAGGCCGCGATGAGAGTGCCGTGTTGTTCGTCGATCGCGTACCTGGTCACCGTTGCCTCCGTCGGCTTGCCTGCTTGTCAGCAATGTTCGCATCCTGGGTCCTGACTCCAGGTAGCAAAAGACCACGATGCTACGTGGTGTCCGCAATCTGTCACCACTGGACCGCAGCAACGTGCGCGCAGGGGGAACATCCGCCCGTGCGCGGGGCGCGATCCGGAAGGCGGGCTGGGCGCGGCAGCGCGCTATGCAGCTCACCGACCAGGAAGGGTCCGCAGATCCACTGGCGACACGCTGAGCCGCACCAATCGCTGGAACACCTCGATCTCGACCTCAACGGCGTTGTCGGCATCGCCGAGAGGCGGGACTCGTACGACTTCTGCCTCGCGTCCCGCGAAGGGGCCGGTGGTGATCATCACTCGGTCGCCTACGGTGTGATTCATTGGCTCACGCTACATCCGGTGAAGTTCATCGACCGCCCGTGGTCACGGCCGAGGGCTGATGGTCAGTCCCGTCTCGGCGAGGCAGCCGTCCACGAGTTCGGGCCGGTACTGGATCCGTTTGAGTGCGAAGCGGACCGTGGCGGCCACTTCGTCGAGGTCGACCGGGACCAGGTTGGCCGGCGGGCCTGGCTTGATCAACGAACGGTCGGAGCCTCGCGGGAATGGGACAGGCATCCAGGTCGGGTCTTCGCTGCGCCGGAGTTGCCGCCAGTGGATCAAGGGAGGCTTGAGCGGAGCCGCAGGGCCTACGAGCTCGCGCAGCGAAGGTTTCCTTGATCAGGGCGTTGGATGCTGCGCGGCGGCGTGGGCGACATTGTTGTACGTGCTCTGATCATTGCTCGTCTCGGTGTGCCTCGGCTTCCTGCGTGGTCGATGAATGGTCTGCGAAAGCCTCGTGGAGTCCGGGGCGGCCGTCGCCTTCGGCGATGACCGGCTGGCCTCGCCATGCGGCGAGATCGTCCAGGTCCTCTGGTGCGGTGGCGCAGATGACGTAGCGCGTGGGTGTCATGGCTGTGGGGCGCCACCGGAGCCCGGCCAGGCTGGCCAGGTGTGCCGAGCGCGGGGTCAGGTCGGGTTCGGCGAGGTAGCCGACCAGTTCGTTGCCGTCCAGGAACGCCCGGCCGGCCGAACCCAGTAGTTCGTTGACCGCGGTCTGCTGCACCTGGCAGCCGTCGATCTGCCACCATTGGCCGCTGCGCGTGGCCGGGGGTTCGGGCTGGGTAAGGGCTGTGTCGCCTGCGGCGGCGGCGATCAGCAGTTGCTCGATCTCGCGCAGCAGCTGCTCCATGGTGTCCGCGGTGAAGAACTGCCCGTTCGCGTTGACGGCGAGTTCGAGTTCGCCGCAGGCTCGCAGCACCTGGAAGAACAGCAGTACCGGCAACTGCGACTCGGCCGGTCCGCGGCTGACCCGGGTCGCCGGCCGGGCCTGGTCGACCAGTTCCAGCGGGGCCGGTTCGTTGTTCGCCCGGCCCTGTTCGACGGTGGCCGCGACGTCGTTGAAGACCCAGTCGCGGGTGAAGCCGATGCCGCGCCGGTCGAAGGTCTCGTCGATCACCGGCCATACCGCCTTGGCGTCGAACTGGCTGTGCTTGAGCGCGGTCAGCTGGGCGGATCGGGCTTGTTCCACGAGCGCGTCGAAGGCCGAGACGGTCAGGTCCAAGCTGATCAAGGCGTCCTGCGCGAGTGCGCCGACGTATCTGCTCAGCGTGCTGCTGAACCGGTTGGCGCTCAGGGAGGCGAGCAGAGTCGATTGCTCCCCTGTGTACCGGCCCAGTACGGCGGCCACCGCCGCCAGCAGGACGCTGGAGTGTCCGACCTTGGTACGGTCCACGATCCGGGTGATGGCCAGGGCCGCGGCCGGCGAGGTGATCCGCAGCTGCTGCGACTCGCCGGGCTCGACCAGCGGCGGCACGGCCAGCCGCAGCGGGCCCCGCGCCAGCCGGGAGCGCCAATACCGCACCGAGTTCTGACTGCGCCGCAGGCCGGCGGGGCTCAGCTCGATCCGCGCCTGGTCCAGTGGTTGCAGGCCCGGGTCTGGCAGGTCATCGGGGCTCTTGCCGCCGACCAGGTCGGTCAGCTCCTCGGTCAGGATCACGCCGCTGCCCACATCGATGGCCATGTGGGTGATGACCATGACGATTGTGGTCTGTGGCTCGTCGTGTGCTCCGCGCTGGGTGATGATCGCGGCCCGAACCGGCAGTTCAGCGGTGAGCTCGAAGGGCTTGGCGGACATCTGCCGAGCCAGCTTGGCCGGGAACTGCGTGTCACCGTCGAGGTTCTCGTGCACTTCCACGATCATGTCTCCGGCTTCGCGGACGACTTGGATCGCTTCACCGGACTGGCGCAGATAGTTGGTCCGCAGCGAGTCGTGCCGCCCGATCACGACGCCGATCGCCGCCGCGACCCGCTCGACGGGCACGCTCCCGTCCACCGGATGGATGACCGGGATCACCGCCGACCATTCGTTCGAGTCCTGGCTCACCCAGCTGAGCACGTTGGCCTGCCCGAAGGTCAGTGGGCCGGGCTCCCGGCGGCGGCCGCGGTATGCCACGCACACCTGTACACCTGACGACATCGGAGCCATGTGCCGGTCCTTCCTGGCGGATCGTGAAACGTGGACTTGGGTCGGCACCGGAGCATGCGATGCCGACGTCACCCCCTCGACTGCGGCCTCGGCACGGGTCATGAAGCGCGAGGACCGCGGCGTCGGGTGGCGATCACACGGTCCCAAGGGGGAAGGGAGAGACAGGCCATTGCGATCGGCCCGCTTGTTCGCGGTTCGAACGCCTCGGAGCTCGCTCGCGAACTCTCGGGAAGGAGTCTGACGCAGTGCCGTGGGTCATGGCAAGAGATGCAGGACTTTCCCGCAACGTCACACGTCAGAGCGACGGTGACCCTCTCGGCGGTCCGGATGCCGCCGGAGAGGCCGACTCCCGCCGATCTGGCTGCATGACCTCCGGCACGGCGCGGTTTGTTGATGGTGGCGGCGCGCGTCGCGTGATGTCGTGTACTGACAGGTCGCGTACGACATGCATCGCCCGGTGAACGGCCGGCCCGCCGGGACGATGGATGTCAGCCGCCCGGCTATGCGGCGGGCTGGTCCGTACGCTTGATGAAGCCGCCGCTGTGCACCGGCCGGACCTCGACGCCGCCGCCGTCGCGAACGGCAGGGTTGGTACGCGCGATCGCAATAGCCGCGTCCAGGTCCGGTGCCTCGATCACGTAAAAGCCGGCGATCGCCTCCTTGGCCTCCTGGAACGGGCCATCGGTGATGCCACTGCCGCGAATCGATGTCGCCATGTCCCTCGGCATCAGCGCGTACGCCATGACCATGGAGCCGCTGTCCGTCAACTCATCCGCATGCTGGTCGCATTCCTCGAGATCCTCCGCCGTCGCTGTCGGCGAATGAGGTGCGTCGGTGACGTAGATCAGCACAGCGAACTCGGCCATGACGGATCTCCCTTCAAATTCGGTAGTTCCGACCATCTGTCCCTACCCGGACAGGTCGACCGTCAGCCTGAAGCCGCGGCTGCCTTTCCCAATCTCACACGGTTCCTTGACAGTGCTATGTCACATGACTAGCTTGCGTTCCGATGTGTTGAACACTGCTTGGACCTGGGTGGAATTGTCAGAACACGAGCGTTCGTGTGACGAGGAGACGACATGCCCCAAGTACGCAGCATCCTGCTGGCCGCGGCCTTGATAGCCGCGCCCCTGACCTGGGTCGGCAGCACTGCGCCGCCGGCAGCGGCGCTGTCGAACGGCCTGGCGCTGACCCCGCCGATGGGCTGGAACGACTGGAACGCCTTCGGTTGCGACGTCAGCGCGCAGCTGGTGGAGCAGACCGCCGACAAACTGCTCGCCTCCGGTCTGGCCGCTGACGGCTACCAGTACGTCAACATCGACGACTGCTGGATGGCGCCGAGCCGGGACTCCGCGGGGAACCTGGTCCCGGACCCGGTGAAGTTCCCCGACGGCATCAAGGCGGTCGCCGACTACGTCCACTCCAAGGGACTCAAGCTCGGTATCTACGAGACCGCCGGTACCAACACGTGCGCCGGGTTCCCCGGCAGCCTCGGTCACGAGACTCAGGATGCGAACACCTTCGCGTCGTGGGGCGTCGACTACCTCAAGTACGACAACTGCAACAACCAAGGGGTCCCCTCGCAGCAGCGCTACCAGGCGATGGGCTCGGCGCTGGCCGCGACCGGTCGGCCGATGGTCTACAGCCTGTGCAGTTGGGGCACCGAGGATGTGGCGTCCTGGGGCGGCTCCGTCGGCAACCTGTGGCGGACCACCGGCGACATCAGTGCCGACTACGGCAGCATGCTGGGCAACTTCCACACCAATGTGGCGCTGGCCGGCGGAGCCGGGCCGGGTGCCTGGAACGACCCGGACATGCTCGAAGTCGGCAACGGCATGAGCTCGGTGGAGGACCAGACCGAGTTCACGTTGTGGGCCGAGATGGCCGCGCCGCTGATCTCCGGGACCGACCTGCGCACGGCCAGCGCCGACACGCTGCGTATCCTGGGCAACCGGCAGGTCATCGCGGTCGACCAGGACAAGCTGGGCCGGCAGGGGACTGAGATCAGCAGCTCCGGGGGACTGGACGTGCTGGCCAAGCCGTTGTCCGACGGCAGCGTCTCGGTGGTGCTGTTCAACGAGAACGCCGCGCCGGCCACCATCTCCACGACGGCGGCAGCCGCCGGTGTCCCGGCTGCTTCGGGCGACGGTTACGCGCTGCAGGACCTGTGGACCGGCCGGACCACGGCCAGCGGCGGCGTCATCAGCGCCGTCGTGCCCGGCCACGCGGCGGTGATGTACAAGGTGGCGCCGGCCAAGCGGCGGCTGCCGCCGAGTACCACCCTGCTCACTACGCTGCCGAGCCTGGGCGCCGGCCAGTCCGGGACGGTGTACTCATACCTCACTGACAACGGTGTCGCGGCGATCAGCGACGTCACGCTCGGCCTGCACCTGCCGACCGGCTGGACCGCCAAGCCGCTGACCGCCACGCACTTCGGCAAGGTCGCTCCCGGGCACATGGCGATCTCCGCCTTCCGCCTGACCGCGTCGGCGACCCTGACCGAGCCCATCGAGACCGCCGAGATCGACGGCACCGAGACCGACCACTGGAGCGGCGGGTCCGAGACGTCGACCGCGCCGGGCTCACTGCGCCTGGTCAACCCGCCGCAGGCCCCGTACAAGGCGTTCACCAGCACCACGGCGCAGATGGGCCAGCTGGGGAACTCGGTGTCGATCATCGGCGCCGGATCCGACACCTGGGGCTCCACCGACGAGTACAGCTCGGTCTACCTCCCCGGTGCCGAGCACGACGGCTCCACCACCGTCGTCGAGGTCACCGCGCAGGCCGCCACCAGCGTCTGGGCCAAGGCCGGGATCATGGTCCGCGACGACATCACCGGCGCCGGCACCTCACCGGGCTACCTTATCCTGGCCGTCACGCCCGGCAAGGGCTACGTCCTGCAGTGGGACAGCACCGGCAGCGGCCAGCTCGACAGCAACAGCTCGGCGTCGAACTCCGGGCTCGGCACCGCCGCCTACCCGTCCTGGCTCAAGCTCGTCCGCTCCGGCTCGGTCTTCACCGGCTACTACTCCACCGACGACGTCACCTGGACCGAGGTCGGTACCGCGACCGTGCCCGGCACCCACGCCACGCAGGACGTCGGCACGTTCATGACAGCGCACAACGAAGGCTCGGGGGACAGCGGGGAGGTCGACTTCAAGGGGTTCGCCACCTCGTAGGCGATGCGGGACCCGGGCGTGGCGGTCCTCGGCCGCCGCGCCCGGCGCTATTTGCGTCTACCGCGCGGCACGTAGGCCCACGTCTGCTGTGCCACGGCCACCGCGATCGCGATGACGATCACCACCGCGACGATGAGGATCGTGATCGTCCGGTGCCATTGATATCCGGATTCCAGAAGCTGGGCCAGCCCGGATATCCCCATGGCCGCTATCACGGCGGTGACCAGTGCCAGCCTCCGCGCCTGGCTCTCCCTCTCCATCGCCGCCAGCTCGCGCGCCAGCTGTTTCAGGGCTTCATCGAGCTGTCCGTGGGAAAGGAATTCCATGTCGTGATGAATGTGTTCCACCTTCCGCGGGTAGCCTGACATTTCCAACAGTCCGCGCAATATGTTGGCGGTCAGCGGAGAGGCGACGAGAGACGCCGAGGAAAGCGCCGCCTCGGTCGCATGCAGGCGGACGCTGAAAGCCTCGATCTGCATCCTCTCGTCGGTCATGTCGTGAGAGAGCTTCTTGGTGGCCGTACGGTTATCGCGACGTCTCTGCCTGGGCTTTACTTGTTCGGAGGCGCTTTTGTCCCGCGGCTCCTCGATCTCCCACCAATTCCGCTCGAAGCCGTCGGTTCTGTTATGGTGGTCGAACAATTCGCTGGACCAGGCCTCCAGCAAGCCGTCCAGCGAGGCGACGAATTCTGTCGCGGCGATCCAGGTGCCGATGGCGAAGTTCGACTGACCCAATGCGATGACCGATGTCGTGTTGCAGGTTCTCACGACCCATTCTCCCAGTGCCCCCTCCATACTCCCCGAAGTATCCGGAAGGTTGGCATACCTGATCCACTCCGCCATGGATCCTATGAGGCTGGGGATCGGGTTCGTCAGCAACTCGATCCCGACGGCGGTCCTCAAGTCGGCCCTTTTCAGGGTCTCGCGGCGGTCGGCGGCCCTGTGCGCAGACGCGACCCCGCGGGTCGTCGAGGCGGCTTCCACGCTCATGATCACGTGGTAAAGGGCGGGTCGGCAGATCACGGTTTCCGGGTCGTAGCCGAGCTTCGCCCCGAGGTCGTTCGCCAGGCTGTAAGCGAGGGCTGACAGGCGGGGCCATGTTTGCCCGTTCTGGCTGTTCGCGTCCGCGAATCCGACGAGCAACCTGCCAGACTCCGGTGCGGCGCGGATCAGCATTTGGTAGAGGTCCGGCGGGTAGACTTCGCTGAGTTCGGCTTCGAGTCGGACGTAGTGGTTTCCGAAGCTGGAGACGACGATACGGGCGTCGAGCTCTTCCAGCTTCCTGCCGCTCGGGGCGGCCGATGTCCAGACCGAGACGGCCGGCAGCTTGATGAGGCAGCCGGTGTAGCGATCTGCCGTACCGCTACTTGCCCAGATGTCATTGAGGTCAAGCTCGGACTGGCTTCCCTCCGCATTCGCCAGTGTCAATTCCGGGAGAGATCCTATGTCGGCGACAGTGGCTGATGGATCCGTACATTTGAACCCGAACGGGTATATATACACCAGCTTTCCCCTGTTGATGCGCAGCCAGCGGTCAGCCCTCCGCCCCAGCAATTCGGTGAGACTGAACCTGCCGGCCCGCAGTTCGGTGGCCATGACGGGATCCATGTCCGGATGCTTCTCCATCTCGCCCAGATTGGAGATGGCCGCCTCCAGGTATCCGTCGGTATCTCCGTTATAACAGCTTACAAGCGCTCGCGTCGCTGAAGCGAGGGACGAATAGCACGTGAGGTACGGAATCGCCTTGGCGCGTATGAGGTCCCGTACGTTCCCCCCGAAATCACTGGGAACCTCATCCACGGTTTCCATCGCTCGTTGAGCTTCCTCGGCTGCCCGGTCGCAAGCCTCGGCGCGCTCCATGAGCAGGCCACTCACCAGGGAGTCTTCGGCCAGAATCTGGGCATCGAGACTTTCCAGCAGGGCGAGAGCCGCTTGTGTGGCTCTGGCGTCGTCACCGTTTCCGGTGTAGAGATCGGTATTCTCCCACAAGCAATCCTGAGCGCCGTGCAACGTATCCCACAGCGGCTCGAAGATATACGACACCTCCCATGCCTCTTCCACCTGCTCGAGGACGAGAAGTAAGAGTCGGGCCGTCCCGCCGGGGTGATGAGCGACGCGGGGGAGCTGCTTGGAGATGCGTTCCAGAGCCTCCTTTCGCCGTGGCGGGGTGTCTCTGGGATCCCCGGTCCCCTTGGCCGTCAGTGGAATTTGGGCGTCCCATCGCGGCAAACTGCTGATCTTGCCGACCTCGACTGCCTGCGACAGCCATTGTTCCTGACGCATACTTCCAGCCTCGTCCTGATGGCGGCGGAAGGCGACTCGGCGTTCTGGGCACAGATGTTGAAGAAATGCCTGGGTGGACAAAAAGCCGGTGAGCGGCGACCCGCTGCTCACCGGCTTGCCGCATCAGCCCCTACAACAGCGCCGTGTCCCCATGCGCGCACGACGGCAGGTAGTACGTGCTCCCGGCGAACGTCGCCTGGTACCCGCCGAGCAGTACCCCGACCGAGTCCAGCAGCCCCGGTACCGTGTTGCACGCGGCGTGGCCCTTGCTGTCTGTCGTCGCGCTGCACAGGAACTCGCCGCTGTCGTCCTTGAAGGTGATCTTCTGGCCGGCCACCGGGGCTCCGTTGCTGGTCAGCGTCGCGTTCAGGTTCGCCTCGCCGAGGGGGAGCAGGGTCAGTACCGCTGTGCCGGCGGTCAGCTTCGTCGGGAGGGGCTTGATCACCGACACTGCCAGGTACACCGGGTTCGTGCCGACGCCGATCGTGGCGGTCAGGGCGTCGGTGGCCAGGTTCACCGCTGAGACGCTGGCTGCGCCGAAGTCGGCGACGTAGGCGGCGCCGCCGGTGGGGGCCACGGCCAGGGCGATGCCGTGGGGTGCGGCGCCGACGCTGAAGGTGGAGGTCATTGTCTCGGTCGCGGTGGTGATCACCGAGACGGTGCCGGAGCCGGCGTCGGTGACGTAGACGGTCGTGCCGTCCGGGGTCACGGCGGCGCTGTGTGGGTTGGCGCCGACCTGGATGGTTGTGGAGACGGTCTCGGTCGCGGTGTCGATCACTGAGACCTGGCCGCTGCCGTAGTCGGGGACGTAGACGTGCGAGCCGTCGGGGGAGACCGTCAGGCCCACCGGGGTCTGGCCGACCGGGACTGTGGCCACGACGGTGTTCGTGGCCGCGTCGATGACCGTGACCGAGGAGCCGCCGGTGTCGGCCGCGTACACCCGCGAGCCGTCCGGGGAGACGGCCAGGCCCTCGGTGCCGGGGCCGGCGGCGATGGTCGCCAGGACCGCGTCGGAGGTGGTGTCGATGACCGAGACGGTGCCGGTGATGTCGTCGCCGACGTACAGCCGGGTGCCGTCGGGGGACAGGGCTGCGGATTGGGGTTGGCGGCCGACCGGGATGGTGGCCACGACCGCCGGGCCGGATGCGGCCTGGGTGTCGATGACCGACACCGCGTTCGCGCCGGAGTCGGTGACGTAGACCCGGTGTCCGTCGGCGGAGGCGGCGATGCCGGTGGGTGCGGTGCCGACCGGGACGGTGGCGACCACGGTCTGGCTCGCGGTGTCGATGACCGAGACCGAGTTCGAGGCCGCGTTCGCGACGTAGACGTACGTGCCAGGCGGCAGGGGTGCGCCAGCTGCTCGCGTGGGGCTCGCGGTCAAGGCCGGCACGGCCAGCAGACTGATGGCGAGCGCGGCGCCGGCACGGCGGGGGTGGGGGGTCACGCGGGCTCCTTCGGGTGGGCGGGGTGGGCTGAGCGTAGGCGCGAGGTGACTCAACGCTCTGTTTTATCGCGGCCAGGGCCCGGATTCGAGAGGTAATGCGCCAGCGCAGGGAAAGCCCTGCGCCGACTTCCGCAAGAAGTCCGCTACTCCTCGACGCCGCGCACCCGCGTCAGCGCCAGCACGCTCCCGGCCAGCCCGATGAGGATCACCGCGATCGCCACGCTCACCCCGCCGGCGCCGGTCCAGTACACGTCCTTCAGCTCGATCAGCAGTGCCGCCTCGTCCACGACGAGCGCCAGCCCGATCCCGAAGAACAGCCCCATCCACGCGTGCCACTGTGGCGACCGCTCGACCACCCCGGCGGCCCCCACGCATATCAGGATCAGGATTCCCCACAGATAGTGGTGGATGTGCACGCCCCCGGCCGTGACGTTCCCGAATCCGCGCACGTGCACATGGATGGCCCAGGTCAGCAGTCGCAGCCCGCCGAACATGGCGGTGAACGACCACCAGGCGAGCACCAGTCCGCGGCGGGTGGGGTGCACGTCCTTCAGGGTTCTGATGTGCGCCATCGGCGTCCTTTGGTCCGTTAGCCCGTAAGGTGTTCAACGCTCAGTCAAGCAGCATCAAGTCCTCGGGTACATCGATGTCGGCCGGCGATCCCTCGCAGGGCACGGCCAGTACCTCGTGCCGTGCCAGAAAGTCCCGCGCGCCCCGGTCGCCCACGGCCGCCGCCGACGCCTCGGGCCAGTGCCGCGCGGCGATGAGCACCGGATGCCCGCGCCGGCCCTGGTACGTCGCGGTGGCGACCTCCGCGCCGGAGGCGAAGGCCGCGATGACCGCGCCGACCGCCTCGGCCGTGACGAAAGGCTGATCCACCAACAGGATCACGGCCGTATCGCAGGAGCTGGGCAGTGCCGCCAACCCCGCGCGCAAGGACGAGCCCATTCCTGTCGTCCAGTCCTGATTCACCACCACGATGCACCCGGTCAAATCAGCCTGCTGTTGTACCTCGGCCGCCCCGGCGCCGAGCACCACGACCACCGAGCGGCAGCCGCCGGCGCGCGCCGTGCGAACCGCGCGTTCGATGAGCAGTTCGCCGCCGTGAGTCAGCAACGCCTTCGGACGTCCGCCCAGTCGCTGCCCGCCGCCGGCCGCCAGGATCACCGCGGCGATGTGTGCTTCCGTGTGTGTCTCCATGCGCGTTACCGCAGTCGAAGCGCCAGGAACAGATCCACCTGCGTCTCCAGATCGGCCAGGCTGCGCCCGGTCAGCTCCTCGATGCGCGCGATCCGATATCGCAGAGTATTGACATGGACGTGCATCTGCTCGGCGCAGCGTGTCCAGGACGTCGAGCACGCCAGAAAGGCCTCCAGCGTGGCCTCCAGATCCGAGCGGTGCAGCGCGTCGTAGGCTCGCAAAGGCCCGAGAAGCCGGTCCCGGTAGGCCAGTCGCACGTCCTCCGGCAGCCCCGACAGCAGCAGCACGTGCGAGGCCAGTTCCTCGTGCCCGATGACGCTCACCTGGTCGCTGCGGGCACGACCGATCCGCAGCGCGTGCCGGGCCTCCTCGACGGTGGCCCGCAAGCCTGTCGCGCGTCGGCTGCCCACGCCGATCGCCAGCCGTTCCCGGCCCAGCCCGCCGGTCATGCCGGCCAGAAGGGTGCGCAGCTGGCCGGCCACGTCCGGCGGCGGGTTCGGGACCAGGGCGACGGCGTGGTCGTCGAACTCGGCGACCGGGACGTCGTGGTCGGCGCTCGCGTGCGCGGCGCTCGTATGCTCAGCCGTCTCGGGCGCGTGGTGCGGCGGCGCCCCCTCGGTCGCGTCGTCCAACAGCGCCCGCAGTATCGCCCCGGACTGGCCCGCCGGACCGGCCAGCGCCACCGCCTGCACCTCGGTCTCCGCTCCGGCGCCGACCAGGTCGGCGCGGGCCGCTATCTCGGCGGCGCCGCCGTCCTCGGCGACCAGGCGCACCAGTTCGGCGCCGAGCTGGCGCAGGGGTTCGCGGCGGGCGGCCAGCCGTTCGCGCTCGATCGCCAGGACGGCCGCGGCTTTGGAGGCCAGGGCCTGGCGGCGGGGGTCCCAGCGTTCGTAGTCGCCGTCGAAGACCAGGTACCAGTCGGTCAGCGGGGAGCCGGAGCTGATCGCGAACGCCGAGCGGCGGCGGATGCGGGCCGGGAGCTGCCCGGCGCGCAGTGCTTCGCGCACCGTCGCCTCGGCTTCGGCCGGGGGCATGGGTTCGTGCGAGGCGGCGACCGGGCGGCCGGCGGGGGTGAGGACCCAGCAGGGCATGCCGAGGTCCTGGGCCAGCAGATCCAGGATCGGCGCGAGCGCGGTGCCGGCTGCCGAGGCCGAGGCCAGGCGGCCGTGGCGCTCCAGGACCGAGCCGATGTCCGCGGCCCGCTCGGCGGACAGCTGCCGGGCCAGGTGCTCGGTGAGGGTGGCGAAGGCCAGCTCGGTCGGGACCCGGAACAGGGGAGTGCGGTGGGCCCGGCAGGCGCGGATCAGATCGCGCGGGATCGGTGCCCCGGAGGCGTCGCCGGCTGCGACGGCTGCGGCCCCGGCCTCGGCGACGGCCCGGGCGAAGCGCTCGGAGTCGCGTGGCTCGCGCCGCCAGATCAGGCCGGTGAGCACCAGCTCGCCGCCGTTGAGGTAGCGGCCGGGATCCAGCAGGTCGGTGGTCGCCACCCAGCTGATCTCGCGCTCGAGCAGGGCGTCGGTGCCGGCGAGCAGTTCCAGGCCGGGCATCGGGGTGTCCAGCAGCTGGCGCAGTCGCATGGTCCCCTCCCGGCTGGGGCGGTCGTTGATCGAAAAAGAGGCTACCTCCGCTTCGCGCAGCCTAGGAACGGTTTCTGTCCGGCGTCTTTGGAGGATCGTCCGAAACCCGGGCCGCTGCCGGAGGGTCCCTTCATGGTTTCGGACCGTGGCCGGACCGGGGGCGGCGGCGGTTCACTCACCGTCGTACCCCGAACCCCTCATAGCTCGGAAAGGAGCCGCTGATGCCGGACGATGCCCGCCGCGAGGCGGTGGCCGCGCTCAACGGCTGGTCCGAGGACCAGGCCAGGCAGGAGCTGACGGCTTGCTGCGCCAGCGGACGCTGGGTGGCCGCGATGGCCGGCGGCCGGCCCTACGGCGGCTGGAGCGAGCTGGCCGCGGCCTCGGCCGCCGCGATCAAGGCCCTCCGGTGGTCCGACGTGCTGGAGGCGCTGGACGCCCACCCGCGCATCGGCGACCGCGCGGCGGGGGAGTCGCGGGAGGCGAAGTGGTCGCGCGCCGAGCAATCCGCGGCGGCCTCGGCGGATGCCGCGGTGCTCGGCGCGCTGGCTCGGGCCAACGGGGAGTACGAGCGCCGGTTCGGCCACGTCTTCCTGATCTGCGCCTCGGGGCGCCCGGCCGAGCAGATCCTGGCCGAGGCCCGGCGGCGCCTGGACAACGAGGCGGTGGCCGAGCAACAGGAGGTCCGCACCGAGCTCGCCGGCATCGCGCTGTTGCGGCTGGAGCGGCTGGAGCGGCTCGGACAGGTCGGGGTCGGCGCATGAGCCTGTCCACCCACGTCCTGGACGCCGTCGCCGGCCGCCCGGCCGCAGGCGTCCCGGTCCGCCTCGACGTGGCCCGCCCCGACGGCTGGCTCCCGGTGGCGCGCGAGCGCACCGACGCCGACGGCCGCATCCGCTTCGCCGCCGACCTGTTGGGCGGTCCGCACCGCCTGGTCTTCGACACGGCCGCCTATTTCGAGGCCGCCGGCGTCAAGGACTTCTTCTACCCCGAGGTCGCGATCGCCTTCGTGGTGACCGACCCGGACGCGCACCACCACGTCCCGCTGCTGCTCAGCCCGTTCGCCTACTCGACCTACCGAGGGAGCTAGCCGATGTCGATCGTCCTCGGGGACAACCGTTACGGCAAAGCCGAGAACCGGATCGTCCGGATCACCAAGGAGGGCCCGGTCCACCGGATCAAGGACCTGACCGTCTCCGTCGCCCTGTCCGGCGACCTGGACGCGACCCACCTGACCGGTGACAACTCCGGCGTCCTGCCGACCGACACCATGAAGAACACCTGCTTCGCCTTCGCGCAGCGGCACGGCGCGGTCGAGATCGAGGAGTACGCGCTGCTGCTGGCGCGGCACTTCGTCGACTCCCAGCCGAGCATCACCCACGCCCGCGTCGAGGTCGACGAACACGCCTGGGACCGCATCGGCGAGGGCCCGCACTCTTTCGCCCGCACCGGCGGCGGCACCCGGACCTGCACCGTCCACTACGACGGCACCGGCGTCTGGGTGGTGTCCGGCCTGAAGGACCTGACCGTGCTGAACTCCACCGACTCGGAGTTCCGGGGCTACGTCAAGGACGAGTACACGACGCTGGCCGAGGCCCGCGACCGCATCCTGGCCACCGAGATCCGCGCGCAGTGGCGGCATTCCGGCGAGTCCGGCGACTGGGGCAAATCCTACGAGCGCGCCAGGAACGCCCTGCTGGAGGCGTTCGTACGAACGCACAGCCGCTCGCTCCAGCAGACCCTGTTCGAGATGGGCACCCGGGTCCTGGAAGAGAGCCCGGAGCTGTGCGAGGTACGGCTGACGCTGCCGAACAAGCACCACTTCCTCTACGACACGGCGCAGTTCGGCCTGGACAACCCGAACGAGACGTTCATCGCCGCCGACCGGCCCTACGGCCTGATCGAGGGCGGCGTCCACCGCGACGACGCCCCCGACGCCGGCCCGGCCTGGACCTGAGAGCACCGGAGCACACCCGTGGACTTCCTACGCCCCGCCACCTGGGCCGAGGCGCTCGCCGTACGCGCCGGCCGGCCCGACGCGGTCCCGATCGCCGGCGGCACCGACGTCATGGTCGAGCTGAACTTCGACCGGCACCGGCCCGGCGCCCTGATCGACCTGAACCGGATCCCGGCGCTGCACCAGTGGAGCCGCGAGCCCGACGGCAACGTCCGGCTCGGCGCGAGCGTCCCCTACACGCACATCATCGACGAGCTCGGCGCGGTCCTGCCGGGCCTGGCCATGGCCGCGCGCACCGTCGGCTCGCCGCAGATCCGCAACCGCGGCGGCGTCGGCGGCAACCTCGGCGCGGCCTCCCCGGCCGGTGACACCCACCCGGTGCTGGTCGCCACCGACGCGGTCATCGAGGTGGAGTCCGCGGCGCGGGGCGTGCGCACGATCCCGGCGACCGAGTTCTACCTCGGCGTCAAGCGCAACGCCCTGGCCCCGGACGAGCTGATCAAGGCGGTGCTGCTGGCCCCGAAGAAGGGCCCGCAGCAGTTCTCGAAGATCGGCACCCGCAACGCGATGGTCATCGCCGTGTGCTCCTTCGCCGTGGCGCTCGACGCCACCGGGCGCAAGGTCGGCTCCGGCATCGGCTCGGCCGCCCCGACCCCGCGCCGGGCGTTCGAGGCCGAGCTGTTCGCGGCCGACGCGCTGCCGTGGGAGGACCGCAGCGCGCTGGATCCGGGTGTCGCGAAGCGGTTCGGCCAGCTGGTCTCCGCCGCCGCCGCGCCGATCGACGACGTCCGCGGCACCGCCGCCTACCGGCGGCACGCGCTGTCGGTGATGGCCCGCCGCACCCTGACCTGGGCCTGGAGCGAGTACCAGAGCAGCAAGGAACTGATATGAGAGTGACCTTCACCGTGAACGGCCGGCGCGCCGAGGCCGACGACGTCTGGGAGGGCGAGAGCCTGCTGTACGTCCTGCGCGAGCGGGTCGGCCTGCCGGGTTCGAAGAACGCCTGTGAGCAGGGTGAATGCGGGTCCTGCACGGTCTACCTCGACGGCGTCCCGGTCTGCTCCTGCCTGGTGGCCGCGGGCCAGGTGCAGGACCGCGAGGTGCGCACCGTCGAAGGGCTCGCCGACGGCGACCGGCTGGACCCGGTCCAGGCCTGCTTCATCAAGGCCGGCGCCGTCCAGTGCGGCTTCTGCACGCCCGGCCTGCTGGTCCAGGCGCACGCGCTCATCGAGCGCAACCCCGCCCCCTCCGACCCGGAGATCCGGGAGGCGTTGGCCGGGAACCTGTGCCGCTGCACGGGCTACGAGAAGATCCTAGACGCAGTCCGAGAGGCGGCCGCCATCGAGCGCGGCAGGGCGCGGGCAAACACAGAGGCCGGTGTGGCATGAGCACGCTCGTCGTCCAGAACGCCGCGATCGCCACGGTCGACGCCGCCGGGACCGAATACGAGGCCGGACACGTCGTCGTCGAGAGCGGCCGGATCACCGCCGTCGGACCGGGCCCGGCCCCGCGGGTCGAGGGCACTGCCGGCGCGCGCGTAGTCGACGGCACCGGCTGCCTGGTCACCCCGGGCCTGGTCAACACCCACCACCACCTCTACCAGTGGATCACCCGCGGGCTGGCCCAGGACGCGGCGCTGTTCGGCTGGCTGGTCGAGCTGTACCCGATCTGGGCGCGCCTGACCGAGGACACCCTGGGCGCGGCGGCCCGCGGCGGCCTGGCCTGGCTGGCCAAGACCGGCTGCACCACCTCGGCCGACCACCACTACGTCTTCCCGCGAGGCGGCGGCGATTTGCTCGGCGCGGAGATCGAGGCGGCGCGCCAGATCGGGCTGCGGTTCCAGCCCACGCGCGGCTCGATGGACCGCGGCGTCTCCGACGGCGGGCTGCCGCCGGACGAGGTGGTCGAGCGCCTCGACGACATCCTGGCCGCCAGTCAGGACGCGATCACCCGGTACCACGACCCGTCGTTCGACTCGATGCTGCGCATCGGCCTGGCGCCGTGCTCGCCGTTCTCGGTGAGCTCGGACCTGATGGTGCAAAGCGCCTCCCTGGCCCGCGAGCACGGCGTCCGGCTGCACACGCACCTGGCCGAGACGCTCGACGAGGAGAGCTTCTGCCTGGCCACCCACGGCTGCACCCCGGCCGAATACGCCGACAAGCTCGGCTGGCTCGGCCCGGACGTGTGGCTGGCGCACTGTGTGCACCTGTCGGACTCGGCGATCCGCCGCTTCGCCGACACCGGCACCGGCACCGCACACTGCGCCTCCTCCAACGCCCGCCTGGGCTCCGGCCACGCCCGGATCAAGGACCTGCTGGCCGCCGGCGCGCCCGTCGGCCTCGGCGTGGACGGCGCGGCCTCGCAGGAGTCGGGGATGCTCGTGGAGGAGCTGCGGCAGTCCATGTACATCTCCCGGCTGCGCGCCCTGTCCTCCGACCCGGCCGAGTCCCTGAACGCCCGTGCCGCGCTGCGCCTGGGGACCACCGGCGGCGCGCAGGTGCTGGGCCGCGAGGCCGAGATCGGCTCGCTGGAGGTCGGCAAGCTCGGCGACCTCGCGCTGTGGGATCTGAACGGCCTCGGCCACGCCGACATCGCCGATCCGGTCGCCGCCCTGGTCTTCGGCCCGCCGGCGCCGCTGAAGCTGCTCGCGGTCGGCGGCAGCCCGGTGGTCCGGGACGGGGTGCTGCTCACCGCCGACGAGGACGCGCTGGCGCGCGCCTGCCGGACCGCTGCTCGTACGTTGATGGAGGTGTCCTGATGCCCACGCGTGCCCCGGATCGCGCACCGCGCGAGTTGAACCAGTCCGCGACCAGCGGCGGCGTCGGCGACTCTCCGACGCGGCCGGATGGACCGTTGAAGGTCAAGGGCGAGTTCGCCTACTCCTCCGACTTGTTCATGGACGACATGGTCTGGGGTGCGACGCTGCGCAGCCCGCATCCCAGGGCCGTGATCCGCTCGATCTCCTTCGGGGAGGCCCTGAACCTGCCGGGGGTCGACGCGGTCCTGACCCACGAGGACGTCCCCGGCCACAAGCTCTACGGTCTGGACGTCCGTGACCAGCCGGTCCTGGCCATCGGCGAGGTCCGGCACCAGGGCGAGCCGGTGGCGCTGGTCGCGGCCGACCACCCGGAGACCGCGCGGCGGGCCCTGAAGCTGATCCAGGTCGACTACGAGGTGCTCGAACCGGTGGTCGACGCCCGTCGGGCCCTGTTCGACCCGGAGAGCCCGCGCGTCCACCCGGACGGCAACCTCGTGCGGCACCAGCCGGTCCGGGTCGGTGCCGACGTCGACGATCCGGCGGTGCGCGCCCGGTGCGCCGTCGTCGTCTCCGGCGAATACGAGGTCGGCATTCAGGATCAGGCGTTCCTTGGTCCCGAATCAGGGCTCGCGGTCCCGGCCGAGGACGGCGGCGTCGACCTCTACGTGGCCACCCAATGGATGCACAACGACCTTGCGCAGATCGCCCCCTGCCTGGGTCTGCCGGAGCAGAAGGTCCGGATGACCCTGTCCGGCGTCGGCGGAGCGTTCGGCGGACGCGAGGACCTGTCGATGCAGATCCACGCCGCGATGCTCGCGCTGCGCGTCGGCAAACCGGTGAAGATGGTCTACAACCGCGAAGAGTCGTTCTTCGGACACGTGCACCGGCATCCGGCGTCGATGAAGTACACCTACGGCGCCAGTGCCGAGGGCAGACTGGTGTTCGCCGACGTGGAGATCGTCCTGGACGGCGGCGGCTACACCTCGGCCACCTTGAACGTCGTCGGCAACGCCGCCTCGCTCGGGGTCGGGCCGTATGTCGTCCCGAACATCAGGATCGATTCCTACGGCGCCTACACCAACAACCCGCCGTGCGGCGCCATGCGCGGCTTCGGCGCGGTTCAGGCCTGCTTCGCCTACGAGTCGATGATGGACAAGCTGGGCGCCGCCCTCGGCCTGGACCCGGTCACCATCCGTCAGCGCAACGCCGTGACGCAGGGGGACACGCTCGCCACCGGCCAGGTCGTGGAGGCACCGGCGCCGGTCGCCGAGATGCTGGAGACGCTCAGGGCGCTGCCGATGCCGGCCCCGGCCGACACCTCGGACCTGCGCAACCTGCCCGGTTCGACCGCCAACACCACGCATGGCGAAGGCGTGGTGCGCGGCGTTGGCTATGGCCTGGGCGTCAAGAACATCTGCTTCTCCGAGGACTTCGACGACTACTCCACCGCGCGCGTGCGCCTGGAACTGCTCGGCGGCACCGTCGGCGCCCTGGTGCACACCGCCGCCGCCGAGGTCGGGCAGGGCCTGGTCACGCTGGAGGCGCAGATCGCCCGCACCGAGCTGGGTGTCGAGCAAGTGGCCATCCACCCGGCCGACAACTCGGTCGGCAACGCCGGCTCCAGCTCCGCCTCCCGGCAGTCGTACATGACCGGCGGTGCGGTGAAGACCGCGTGCGAGGCGGTGCGCGCCGCGGTGTTCGCGCGGCTGGCGACGGACCACGGCCGGGACTACGACGACTTGTCGCTGGTCGGCGGCAAGATCGTGTCGCTGTCCGAGGGCGTGGTCGCCACGCTGGAGCAGGTGCTGGCGTCCGGCCCGATCGAGGAGACCCGCGAGTACCACCACCACCCGACGCAGCGCATGGACCCGTTCACCGGCCAGGGGAACTCGCATACGCAGCTCGCCTTCGCGGTGCACCGCGCGGTCGTCGATGTGGATGTGGAACTCGGGCTGATCAAGGTGGTCGCGCTGGACCTGGTCCAGGACGTCGGCAAGATCATGAACCGGCTGTCCCTGGAAGGCCAGCTGCACGGCGGCTCCGCCCAGGGCCTGGGCCTGGCGGTCATGGAGGAGATCCAGGTCCGCGACGGCAAGGTCCGCAACCCCTCCTTCACCGACTACCTGATCCCCACGATCCTCGACATGCCCCCGATGAAGATGGAGATCCTGGAGAACGCCGACCCCCGCGCCCCCTACGGCCTGCGCGGCGCCGGCGAACCCCCGACCCTGTCCTCCACCCCGGCGATCGCCGCCGCCATCCGCGACGCCACCGGCCTGGACCTGCGGCGCGTCCCGATCCGCCCAGAGGACCTGACGGAGGCGCTCGCCGATGCGTGACATCACACAGGACCTGCACACCTGGCACGCGGCCGGCAAAGCCTACGCGGTCGCCTCGGTGGTGGCGGTGAAGGGCAGCGCCCCGCGCGAACTTGGCGCGGCGCTGGCGGTGGACGCCGAGGGCACGGCAGTGGGGAGCGTTTCCGGCGGCTGCGTCGAGGCGGCGGTGTACGAGCTCTGCCGCGAGTCGCTGCAGCACGGGCGGCCGGTGCTGGAGACCTTCGGGTACAGCGACGACGACGCCTTCGCGGTCGGGCTGACCTGCGGCGGGGAGCTGGAGGTGTTCATCCAGCCCATCTTCCCAAAACAGGACCCCGCTGATTTCGCACCGAGCCGGATCACGGCGCCGGAGGCGGCGGTCGGTGTGGCGTTGGATGCCATGGTCGCGGGCGATCCGATCGCGTTGGCGCGGGTGATTGCCGGTCCGGCGGAGCTGATCGGTCGCTCGATGGCGATCCGTCCGCAGGCTCCTGAGATCCTCTGGGGGCCGCCCGGCGCTTCGATCGCTGTCGACGGCGATCCATGGTCCGCGACCGGTTCCATCGGCTCCGACCTCGATCGGGTGGTGGCCCGTCATGCCCGCGCGATGGTCGAGTCCGGCGCCACCGGCACCATTACCGTCGGTACTGAGGGCGAGGGTCAGGACTGCGGCGACGCGGTGACTGTCTTCATCGAGTCCTTCGTCACCGCGCCGCGCATGCTCGTCTTCGGCGCCATCGACTTCGCCGCCGCGCTGGTCCGCGTCGGGAAGTACCTGGGCTACCACGTCACGGTCTGCGACGCCCGGCCGGTGTTCGCCACCCGCCGTCGGTTCCCCGAGGCCGACGACGTTGTGGTCGCCTGGCCGCACCGCTACCTGGAGACCACCCGCGTTGACGCGCGCACGGTCGTCGCCGTGCTCACCCATGACGCCAAGTTCGACGTCCCGCTGCTGGTCAAGGCCCTGCGGCTGCCGATCGCCTACGTGGGGGCCATGGGCTCGCGGCGCACGTGTGCCCAGCGCGCCGAGCGGCTGCGCGAAGCAGGGCTCACCGACGCCGAGATCGCGAACCTGCACGCCCCGATCGGTCTCGACCTCGGCGCGCGCACCTCGGAGGAGACCGCGTTGTCCATCGCCGCCGAGATCGTCGCGGCCCGTCATGGCGGGACCGGCCGCAGCCTGGCCGACGTCGCCACCGCGATCCACCACACCACTCCCAGCCAATCCATCGAGAGCGGAGTCCCGGCATGACCCTGATGTTCCTCAACGGCGGCGCCATGCGTGGCGGCCCCCTGCACCACCTGCTGCGGGACGCCCCGCTCGTCGGCGTCGTACGCACCGCGCCGAAGTACCGCTTCTACTCCGTCGGCGACGCCTTCCCGGCCATCGAGGCCGTGGAGTCCGGCGGGGTCAGCGTCGTCGGCGAGCTCTACGACGTGCCCTGGGACGTCCTGGAACGCTCCCTGCTCCCGGCCGAGCCGGCCGAGCTCGAACTCGGCGTCATCGAGCTCGAAGACGGCGGCGGCACCCTGTCGATGGTCCGGCGCCGCACCTACACCGAACCCCACACCTACCGCGACATCTCCCACCACGCCGACTGGCGTGCGTACAAGGCCAGCCTGGAGGCAGCTTCGTGACGCTCCGCTTCGACATCAACCTCTCGATCCTGTTCACCGAACTGCCGCTGCTGGAACGTCCCGCCGCGGCGCGCGCCGCCGGGTTCACCGCCGCGGAGTTCTGGTGGCCGTTCGGGACCGAGGCGGTGCCCTCCGACAGGGATGTGGACGCGTTCGTCGGCGCGCTGGACGACGCCGGGGTCGCCCTGGTCGGGCTGAACTTCCTGGACGACCTGTCCGTCGGCGCGAAGGGTTTGGTCTCAGTGCCCGAACACGCCAAGCGCTTCCGCGACAGCATCGACGTCGCCGTCGGGATCGCCGAGCGGACCGGCTGCCGAAACCTGAATGCGTTGTACGGCAACAGGATCGAGGGCCGTGTCGACCTCCAGAACGACCTCCAGGACGACCTCGCGGTGGAGAACCTGGCGGCGGCCACCGCCGCCGCGTCCCGGATCGGGGCGACCGTCCTGCTCGAGGCGCTGAACGCGATCGAGTCCCCGGCGTACCCGATCACCTCCACCGCGGCGGCGCTGGCCGAGATCGACCGGGTCTCGGCCGCCACCGGTGCGACCAACCTGGCCTTCCTGTGCGACCTCTACCACCTGGCACGCATGGAGGAAGACCTGTTCGCGACGATCGCCGCGCACGCCGACCGCTTCGGCCACGTCCAGATCGCCGACATCCCGGCGCGCGGCGAACCCGACAGCGGCGCCCTGGACTTCACCGCCTTGTTCAAGGCCCTGAGCGAGGCCGGCTACACCGCTGAGTCGGGGCGCGGCTGGGTCGGGCTGGAGTACAAGCCGTCCACCGGCATCACCACCGACAGCTTCGAATGGATGGAATCCCTTTCATGAGCACGAGAATAGGCTTCATCGGCCTGGGGATCATGGGGTCCCCGATGGCCGCGAACCTGGTCGAGGCCGGGTTCGAGGTCGCCGGCTACGACCTGAACGCCCCGAACGTGGCCAAGCTCGAAGCGGCCGGCGGCACCGGCGCGGCCTCCATCGCCGAGGCGATCGACGGCGCCGACGTCGTCATCACGATGCTGCCCGCGCACCCGCACGTCGCCGCCGCCGTGCTGGGGGAGGGCGGCGTCTTCGAGTCCATCAAGCCCGGCACGCTGTTCATCGACTTCTCCACCATCCGCCCGGAGACCTCCGTCGAGGTCGCCAAGGCCGGCGCGGCGCGCGGCGTGCGCGTGCTGGACGCCCCGGTGTCCGGCGGCGAGAAGGGCGCGATCGACGGCGTCCTGTCCATCATGGTCGGCGGCGAGCCCGAGGTCTTCGCCGCGGCGCGCCCGGTGTTCGACGCGGTCGGCAAGGTCGCGGCGCTGTGCGGCCCGGCTGGGTCCGGACAGGTGGTCAAGGCCGCGAACCAGCTGGTGGTCGGCGGTACCTACGCGCTGGTCGCCGAGGCGATCGTGCTGATGGAGGCCGCCGGCGTGGACGCCGCGGCGGGCCTGGACATGCTCGCCGGGGGCCTGGCCGGCTCCCGGATCCTGGAGCTCAAGCGCGCGTCGATGCTGGCCCGCGACTTCAAGCCCGGGTTCCGCATCGACCTGCACCACAAGGACATGGGCATCGCCCTGGACGCCGCGCGGCAGGCCGAGGTGGCGCTGCCGATGACCAGCCTGGTCGCCACGCTGATCCAGGCCGCGCGCGCCCAGGGCCTGGGCGACCAGGACCACTCCGCGCTGCTGTCCGTGGCCGAGAACCTGTCCGGGAGCTCCGGCAGCTCCGGTACCTCCGGCAGTTCCGGCAGTTCCGGCAGCTCCGGTACCTCCGGCCGCTCCGGCCGTTCCGCACGAAAGGCGAACTGACCCCGATGAAGATGCCCGTGATGAACGCGGTGGTGCAGGTGTTGAAGTCCGAGGGCGTCGATGCCGCCTTCGGCTGCCCCGGGGCCGCGATCCTGCCGCTGTACAAGGCGATGGAGGAGGAAGGCGGCATCGACCACCTGATCGTGCGCCACGAGGAGGGCGCCACGCACATGGCCGACGGCTGGGCCCGGACCAACGGCCGGGTCGGCGTGGCCATCGGCACCTCCGGTCCGGCCGGCACCAACATGGTCACCGGCCTGTACACGGCGATGGCCGACTCGATCCCGATGATCGTCATCACCGGCCAGGCCGTCTCCACGGCGCTGGACAAGGAGGCGTTCCAGGCGGTCGACATCGTCGGCATCGCCACGCCGGTGACGAAGTGGGCGGTGCAGATCAAGGAGGCGGCGACCGGGCCGTGGATCTTCCGCGAGGCGTTCCGCATCGCCCGCTCCGGGCGGCCCGGCCCGGTGCTGGTCGACATCCCGCTGGACGTCGCCAAGCAGTTCATCGAGTACGACGGGGCGCTCGACGCGCCGCTGCCGGTGCCCGCCGTGGAGCCGCACGCGCCGCGCGTGGAGAAGGCGCTGGACATGCTGCTGGCCGCCGAGCGTCCGCTGATCCTGGCCGGCGGCGGCGTGATCATCGCAGAGGCGGCGCCGGAGCTGCGCGAGCTGGTCGCCTACCTGGGGATCCCGGTGCAGGTGACGCTGATGGGCAAGGGCGCGGTGGACGAGGATGACCCGCTGTACGCGGGCATGACCGGCGTGCAGACCTCACAGCGCTACGGCAACGCCTCGTTCCTGGAATCAGACCTCGTGCTCGCCGTCGGCGCCCGCTTCGGCGACCGCCACACCGGCACGCTGGACGTGTACCGGGGCGACCGCAAGTTCATCCACGTCGACATCGAGTCCACGCAGCTGGGCCGGGTCTTCGAGCCCGACCTGGGCATCGTCTCGGACGCGAAGCTGTTCCTGCGCTCGCTGCTGGCGGCGGCCAAGGCGCGAGGCGTCGGCGGACGCGGGCCGGCCGGGTGGACCTCCCGGGTGGCCTCGCTCAAGACCTCGCTGACCCGGCGCGAGGACTTCGACTCCGTGCCGATCAAGGCGCCGCGGGTCTACAAGGAGATCAACGAGATCTTCGACCCCTCGACCTACTTCGTGACCGCGATCGGCCTGTACCAGATCTGGGGCGGCCAGCATCAGAAGGCGTACCAGCCGCGCCGCTACCAGGTCTGCGGCCAGGCCGGCCCGCTGGGCTGGGAGATCCCGGCGGCGATCGGGGTGAAGACGGCGCTGCGGCACACCGAGCCGGACGCCGAGGTCGTCGGCATCGTCGGCGACTACGGCTTCCACTTCCTGGTGGAGGAGCTGGCGGTCGGCGCGCAGTACGACATCCCGTTCGTCCTGATCATGCTGAACAACGAGTACCTGGGCCTGATCCGCCAGGCCTCGATCGGCTACGAGATGAACTACCAGGTCGACATCCACTACGACGACTACGGCACCGACAACGTCAAGATCATGGAGGCCTACGGATGCTCGGGACGTCGCGTGTTCGCCCCTGACGAGATCCGCCCGGCCCTGGAATGGGCCCGCAAGCAGGCGGCGGCCACCAGCCGGCCGGTGCTGGTGGAGATCATGATCGAGCGCGACGCCAACACCCCGCACGGCCCCGCGATCGACGCGGTGCGCGAGTTCGAGCCGCTGCCCGAGGCGCTGTCGGAAGCACTGGCCGAAGCACTGCCTGCCGAGCAGTTGGTGTGAGCACGGTGTCCAGCGCGGGCCATGTTCTTCTGGCCACGGACAAGTTCAAGGGCTCGCTGACCGCCGCCGAGGCCACCGCGCACCTGGCGGCCGGCCTGCGGCGCGCGGTCCCGGGCCTGGGCATCCGCACCGTTCC
This sequence comes from Catenulispora sp. MAP12-49, assembly GCF_041262705.1. Lineage (NCBI taxonomy): Bacteria > Bacillati > Actinomycetota > Actinomycetes > Catenulisporales > Catenulisporaceae > Catenulispora > Catenulispora sp. MAP12-49. The sequence continues at coordinate 71,240 of NZ_JBGCCP010000002.1, forward strand.
GGTCGCCGATGGCGGCGAGGGCACGGTCGACGCCGCGGTCGAGGCGGGCTTCGCCAGGGTTCTGACCCGCGCCACCGGCCCGACCGGTGTCCCGATCGAGGTGGACTTCGCCGTTCGTGGCGAGACGGCGGTGATCGAGGTCGCCGAGGCCTCGGGACTGCGCCGGCTGCCGCGCGGTGAGGCGGCGCCGCTGTCGGCGAGCTCGTACGGGACCGGGGAGCTGATCCGTGCCGCGCTGGACGCGGGGTGCACGCGCATCATCCTCGGCCTCGGCGGCAGCGCCTGCACCGATGGGGGAGCGGGGCTGGCGCAGGCGCTGGGGGCGAGGTTGTTGGATGCGGACGGCGAGGAGCTGTCGCCGGGTGGGGCTGCGCTGACGCGGCTGGTTCGGGTGGATCTGACAGGGCTGGCCGCGATCGGGGAGCTGATCGTGGCCTGCGATGTAGACAACCCGCTGCTCGGCCCGAACGGCGCGGCGGCGATCTACGGGCCGCAGAAGGGGGCGACGGCCGAGGATGTGGCGCTGCTGGACGCCGGGCTCGCGAATTGGGCAAAAGTCATCTCCATCTCCACAAGCGATGCCGATTTTGCCCGAGTACCTGGAGCAGGTGCGGCAGGCGGCATCGGCTTCGCAGCCCTCGCGTTGCTCGGCGCGCGCCTCGAACCCGGCATCGACATCGTTCTGGACCTCGCCGACTTCCCCGCCAAAGCCGCCGGCGCGCGCCTGGTCATCACCGGCGAGGGTTCCCTCGACGCGCAATCCCTGCGCGGCAAGGCCCCCGCCGGGGTCGCGCGTGCCGCCGCCCGCGGCGGCATTCCGGTCATCGCCGTCGCCGGGGTCTGCACCTTGACTCCCGCCGAGCTCGAAGCCGCAGGCATCCGGGCCGCCTATGCGCTCGCCGACATCGAGCCCGACCTCGACCGCTGCATCCTCGAGGCCGGGCCGCTCCTGGAGCAGCTTGCCGCCGGTCTGCTCGTCGCCACCCTGACCGGAGCGGCTTGATGACCAAACAGAGCCCGTCCCCGTCCTACGACCTCGTCCTGCGCTCCACCCGCGCCGTCCTGCCCGACGGCGTCCGCCCCGCCGCTGTGGCCGTGCGCCGGGGCCGCATCGCCGCCGTCGCCGAGCACCGGGCCGCCTTCGACGCGCGCGTCGAGCTCGACCTCGCCGACACCGCGCTGCTGCCGGGCCTGGTCGACACGCACGTCCACGTCAACGAGCCCGGCCGTACCCGCTGGGAGGGCTTCGCCTCGGCGACGCGGGCGGCGGCGGCCGGCGGTGTCACCACGCTGATCGACATGCCGCTCAACTCCATCCCGCCGACCGTCGACGGGCCCGCGCTGGCCGTCAAGCGCAAGGCGGCCGACGGGAAGTGCGTCATCGATATCGGATTCTGGGGCGGCGCGGTCCCCGGAAATACCGCCGCGCTGCGGTCTCTGCACGACAAAGGAGTGTTCGGATTCAAGTGCTTCCTGGCGGATTCCGGCGTCGAGGAGTTCCCCGCGCTGACCGTCCAGGAAATGCATGAGGCATTGCGCGAGATCGCCCGGTTCGACGGCCTTCTCATCGTCCATGCCGAAAACGCCGACATCCTGCGTGGCGCGCCGTCCAGTACCCGCTATCGCGATTTCCTCGCCTCGCGTCCGCCGGCCGCGGAAGACAGCGCCATCGCCGCCGTCATCGACGCCGCCCGGGCCCACAAGGCCCGCGTCCACATCCTGCATCTGGCCGCCGCCGAGGCCGTGCCGCGACTGGCCGCCGCGAAGGCCGCCGGCGTGCGCGTCACCGCCGAGACCTGCCCGCACTATCTCACCTTCAGCGCCGCCGAGATCGACGACGGCGCCACGCAGTTCAAGTGCTGTCCGCCGATCCGCGGGAGCCAGGACCGCGAGGCGTTGTGGCAGGCACTCGGGAGCGGCGTGATCGATATCGTCGCGTCCGATCACTCGCCCTCCACCCCCGACCTCAAGCGCCTGGACTCCGGCGACTTCGCCGCGGCCTGGGGCGGCATCTCCTCGCTGCAACTGGGGCTGCCGGCGGTGTGGACCGGCGCGCGGGCACGCGGGTTCGAGCTGGCCGACGTCGCGCGCTGGATGGCCACCCGGCCCGCCGAGCTGGCCGGGCTGTCGGCCAAGGGCCGCATCGCCGTGGGCTGCGATGCCGATCTGGTGGCCTTCGACCCCGAGGCCGCCTTCACCGTCGATCCGGCGGCCCTGCACCACAAGAACCCCGTCACGCCCTACGCCGGCCGCGAACTGCACGGCGTCGTGCGTGCCACCTATCTGCGCGGCGAGCCGGTCACCGAAGCCCCGCGCGGACGATTCCTCACGCCCTCGGAGGCCCGATGAGCGACACCCCGTCCTTCACCCAGCTGACCGACCTCGCCGCCCGGGACGTCGGGGGCGCCGTGGTCTGGGCCAACGACGAGTTCTTCGGCGAGAAGGAGACGCTGATCCGGCCGGAGGCGCCGACGTTCTCTCCGTCCACCTTCGGCCACAAGGGCCAGATCGTCGACGGCTGGGAGACCCGCCGAAGGCGCCCCGGCGGGCCCGGCGTGGAGGGTACCGAGCACGACTCGGCGATCGTGCGGCTCGGCCTGCCCGGCGTGATCCGCGGCGTGACCGTCGACACCGCCTTCTTCGTCGGCAACTATCCGCCGTTCGCCCGGGTCGAAGCGGCCGGCGTTCCCGGCTTCCCGACCCCGGCGGAGCTACTGGCCGCCGAATGGACCGAGATCGTCCCCACCAGCGCGCTGTCCGGGGACTGCGCGCACCACTTCGCCGTCGAAGGACCCGGGGCCGAGCGCAGGTACACGCACGTGCGCCTGGCCATGATCCCCGACGGCGGCATCGCGCGCTTCCGGGTCCACGGCGAAGCCGTCCCCGACCCCGCCTTCCTCGACGGCATCCCGGTCGACCTCGCCGCCCTGACCAACGGCGCGCGCATCGTCGCCGCGTCCAACATGTTCTTCTCCGCGCCGGAGAACCTCATCAAGCCGGCCGAGTCGCGCGTCATGGGAGAGGGCTGGGAGACCGCACGCCGCCGCGACGCCGACGGCGACTGGATCGAGGTCCGGCTGGTGGCTCAGGGCGTTCCGGCGCTGATCGAGATCGACACCGCCAACTACAAGGGCAACGCCCCGGACCGCGTCGTCCTGCTTGGGGCCGATCGGCCGGGCCAGGAAGCCGGGTCGGACTGGTTCGAGGTGATCGGCCAGACCCGGATGCTCCCGGACTACAAGCACCGGTTCCGCATCCAGGACGCGCGTCCCGTGACGCATCTGCGCCTGGAGGTACGTCCCGACGGGGGAGTGGCACGCCTGCGCGCCTTCGGCAGCCTCACCGACGCCGGCCTGGCCGCCGTCCGCACACGCTGGGCGGACCACGCGTAGCACGAATCCACCGGGTATGGCATTCCCTCGCCGTAAGGAATTCGACGGCGAGGCTATCGCCATGCCCATTTCGCTTTTCGCAGGGAACTGCACTGTGGGAAAGTACGAATTCTGCTCCACTATCGAAAAACTCGATGACTCTCGTTGACCGGTCGTCAGACGGCGGACTAGCTTTCCATCCAATGGGTTAACGGCTCACGAAATACTCGCCCGGAACGGATGTCGGCTTTGCTCCCCGTTCCAGAAACCGCGGCTCAGCGATAAACCCCTCACGCCCGTCACGCCAAGGGAGCCCCTCCATGAGCACATCGGTCCATCCCGTCGACGAGGTCCTGCCGGCGCCCCGGCTCACCGTCCTGGGCCTACAGCACCTGTTCATCATGTACGCCGGTGCGATCGCCGTCCCGTTCGTCGTCGGCGGCGCCCTCAAGCTCAGCTCCGCCACCGTCGCCCTGCTGGTGAACGCCGACCTGCTGGTCGCCGGGATCGCCACGCTGATCCAGGCGGTCGGCGTCGGCAAGCTGTTCGGTGTACGGCTGCCGGTGGTCGCCGGCGCCACGTTCACCGTCATCCCGCCGATGATCACCATCGCCGCGAAGTTCGGCGGGGAGAAGGGCCTGCCCTACGTCTACGGCGCGATGCTGTGCTCCGGGGTGTTCGGCCTGCTGATCGCCAAGCCGTTCGCCAAGGTGATCCGGTTCTTCCCGCCGCTGGTGGCCGGGATCGTCATCACCGTCATCGGGCTCTCGCTGATCGGGCCGGCCGCGGCGATGATCGCCGGGCACGACACCGAGGACCCGCACTACGGCCAGGTCTCGCACATCATGGTCGCCTTCGCGGTGGTCTTCGGCATCCTGATCCTGGCCCGCACGCTGCGCGGCTTCCTCGGCCAGATCGCCCCGCTGCTGGCCATCGTCGCCGGCAGCCTGCTGGCGCTGTTCACGCACAGCTGGTCCGGGACCACGCGCACGCGTTCCTGGGACCTGTCCGGCGTCGGCCACGCCGACTGGCTCGGCTTCGCGGCGCCCTTCCACTTCGGCGCGCCGCGCTTCGACGCCGCGGCGGTCATCTCGATGTGCATCGTCATGCTGGTCACCTACACCGAGTCCACCGCCGACATGATCGCGGTCGCCGAGATGACCGGCAAGGAGCTCACCGGCTCGGACATCACCCGGGGCCTGGCCGCCGACGGCCTGTCGGCGCTGCTGGGCGGCTCCATGAACTCCTTCCCCGACACGCTGTTCGCCGAGAACGTGGGCCTGGTCCAGATGACCGGCGTGCGGTCCCGCTGGGTCACCGCGGTCACCGGCGCCATGCTGGTGGTGATGGGCGTGGTGCCGAAGGTCGGCGCGTTCGTGGCGGCCGTGCCGGAGTTCGTGGTCGGCGGCGCGGCGCTGGTGATGTTCGCGACGGTCACCGCCGTGGGCATCCAGACGCTGAAGAAGGTCGAGTTCGCCGGCAACCACAACCTGCTGGTCGTGGCCACCTCGCTGGGCCTGTCGCTGCTCCCGGCCTACGCCATGGACCGCTTCGGGAACTCGATCTTCTTCGAGAGGTTCCCGGACTGGGCCCAGATCGTCTTCGGCAGCCCGATCACCATCGCGGTGGTGGCCGCCTTCACCCTGAACCTGGTGTTCAACCACCTCGGCGGCGGGGTCGGGCTCCCGGTGCTCAACGTGCGGCCAGCGCCGGGATCCGACGCAGTGCCAGCGCCAGCAATCCCGCGATCCCCAGCAGCGAGCCCGCTACCGTGACCACCCCGGGCCAGCCGTCGGCCGACCAGGCCCGGCCGCCCAGGCTCCCGAACACCGAGGAGCCGGCGTAGTACGAGAACAGATAGAACGCCGCGGCCTGGCTGGGGCTGGCTCCCGACGCGTGCGACCGCGCCGTGACCCAGTCGCTGGCCAGGCCGTGCACGCAGAAGAACCCGACGGTCAGCGCCGCGATCCCGAGGACGACCACCGGCAGCGAGCCGGTCAGCGTCAGCAGCACCCCGCCGAAGGCGACCGCGCAGCCGAACGGCGCGATCGCCCGGCGCCCCAGCCGGTCGGCCAGCCGCCCGGACACCGTGGAGCTGACCGTCCCCAGCGAGTACGTCAGGAATATCAGGCTGACCAGCCCGACCCCCAGGTGGAACGGCGCGGCGGTGAGCCGGAACCCCACGGCGTTGAACACCGCGACCAGCGCGCCGACCGCACAGGCACCGAGCGCGTACAGCGCCAGCAGCGCCGGGTCCGCCAGGGCCCGGCGCTGCATGGCCAACACGGTCCGGCCCCGCAGCCGCGTCGGCACGAAGTGCCGCGACGGCGGCAGGGTGACCGCGACGACGACGGCGCAGACCGTGGACAGAGCCGCCGCGGCCAGCAGCGCCCACCGCCACCCGGCCGCCTCGGCGATCGGCGCGGTCACCAGCCGCGCCGCCATCCCGCCGATCGCGGTGCCGCCGATGTACAGGCCGGCGGCGCGGGCCTGCGCCGAGGGATGCATCTCCTCGCGCAGATAGGCGGTGGCCACCGCCGGCAGGCCCGCGAGGGCCACCCCGGCCAGCAGGCGCGCCGCGATCAGCGAGTCCCAGGTGGGAGCCAGCGCGCAGACGATCGCCAGGACGGCCGAGGCGGCCATGGAGAAGCGGATCAGGACCGTGCGGCCCAGCGCCTCGGACAGCGGGCCGAAGACCAGCAGCGCCAGCGCCAGGCCGACGGTGGTCGCCGAGACGCTCAGGGTGCTCTCGGCCGGGGAGACGTGGAAGGCGTGGACCAGGTCGGGGAGCAGGGCCTGGGTGTCGTAGAGCAGGACGAAGGTGGCGATGCCGGCGGCGAACAGGGCGGTCAGGACGCGGCGGTATTCCGTGGTGCCGGGCAGGTGTCCCTGGTGCTCCAGCGGTCCCCGGACTTCGACTGTGGTCACTTCACGATCGTGGCGCCGCCGACATCATGCGTCCAATGAAGCAAACGGGGCTTCTCGATGCGTGATCCGTATCGAGGTGCGTATCGTGGACCGTGTGCTGCTGCGTGACCTCAGCTGGTTCGTCGCCCTGGCCGACCACCGGCACATGACCGACACCGCCGCGATCCTGGGCGTCAGCCAGCCGACGCTGTCGCGCGCGCTGGCCCGGGTGGAGGCCGAACTGGGGACCCGGCTGTTCGAGCGCGCGCCGGACGGTGTCGCGCCGAACCCGAACGGCGACCTGGTCGTGGCCGCGGCCCGGGACCTGCTCGCGCGCTACGAGCAGCTCACCACCGAGCTGTCGGCGCGGCTGGATCCCGACGTCGGCGTGGTCCGCCTGGCCTTCCTGGACTCGATGGGCACCTCGCTGGTCCCGCAGATCCTGCGGGCGTTCCACGAGCACGCGCCGGGTGTCCGGGTCCTGCTGAGCCAGGAGCCCGGGCACGCGATCCTGGCCGATCTGCGCACCGGCGCCGCCGAGCTCGCGGTGACCTTCCCGCGGCCGACCGGCGACTTCGGCTGGCTGCCGCTGCACCGCGAACGGCTGGTCCTGGCGGTTCCGCCGACGCACCGCCTGCGCGAGCGCAAGCGCGTCGCGCTCAGCGAGCTCGCCGACGAGGAACTGGTGATGACCCCCGTCGGCTTCGGGTTCCGGACGCTGCTGGACGGGCTGTTGGCCGAGGCGGGGGTCGTGCCGCGGATCTCGTTCGAGAGCGCCGACCTGTCGACGATCGAGGGCCTGGTCGCCGCCGGACTCGGCGTCGCGGTGATCCCCGAGCAGCTGGCCGGGGTGAGCGGCACCATCGCCATCGCGCTCACCACGCCGGCCGCACGCCGCACGGTCGGGCTGACGTGGCGGACCGATCAGGTGCCGGCGCCGGCGGCGGAGCGGTTCAAGGCGTTCCTGGAGAGTCAGTGGCCTGAGCCCTGAACCTAGGCGCTATTCAGCGACCAATGGTGACACCGGCCGCTCGAAGAACGTCTCCAGGACCACCGTGGCCTGCGTCTTGCTCACCCCGTCGACCGTGTAGAGGCGGCGCAGCACGTCCTGGAGCTGTTCGGTCGTCGCGGTCCTGACCTTCGCCAGCACCGTCGCGCTGCCCGCGATGATGTGCGCCTCCACGATCTCCGGGATCGCAGCGAACTGATCGCCGGAGTCTCCCATCCAGGCGGTGGAGTCGATCGAGACGTAGGCCAGCACCGCGCCGCCGATCGCCGCCGGGTCCACGTCGGCGGCGGTGCGGCGGATCACCCCGCGCTCGCGCAGCTTGCGGACGCGCTCGTGGGCGGCCCCGGCGGACAGGCCCACGGCCTGGCCGAGGGCGGCGTAGGACTCGGTGGCGTCCTCCTGGAGGCGGGCCAGGAGCTGCCGGTCGATATGATCCAACTCATTCTCCTTCGATCTCACTCGCCTTTGACCATATCTGGTTTGGCCATCTAGGCTCAATGCAGGATACAGTTCAGTTCGAGTGGAGGGGTGTTCTCATGGCTGTCGAGTATCCGGTGCGGTTCGAGGCCTTCGACGACCGGTTCGGCACGGGACGGTGCATGAACGGCGACGCCGGCTTCGAGGTGATCTTCTCCGGCGGACGCTGGGTGGAGGGCCCGATCTACCTGCCCGCGTGGCGGCAGCTGATCTGGAGCGACATCCCGAACGACCGGATGCTGCGCTGGGACGAGGCCTCCGGCGCGGTCAGCGTCTTCCGCGAGCGGGCCGGCCACCCCAACGGCAACACCCTGGACCGCCAGGGCCGGCTGATCACCTGCGAGCAGGGCAACCGCCGGGTCACCCGCACCGAGCACGACGGCACGATCACCGTGCTCGCCGACCGCTGGGACGGCAAGCGCCTGAACAGCCCGAACGACGCGGCGGTGCGGTCCGACGGCGCGATCTACTTCTCGGATCCCGACTTCGGCATCACCAGCGACTACGAGGGCTACCGCGCGGACAGCGAGACAGGCGCGAACAACGTCTACCGCATCGACCCGCACACCGGCGCCGTCGAACTGGCCGCCGAGGGCTTCGGCGCCCCCAACGGCCTGGTCTTCTCCGCCGACGAGCGGCAGCTGTTCGTCTCCGACACGCGCGGCGGCTGCATCCGGGTCTTCGACGTACGCCCCGACGGCAGCCTGTCGGAGGGCGAGGTCTTCGCCGAGGCCGCGGCGCGCGTCGGCGCACGTTTCGACAACCTCCGGTTCGACGACGGCGGCCGCTTGTGGGCCGCGGCCATGGGTGACGGCGTGCACTGCTACGACCCGGACGGCACGCTGCTCGGGCGGCTCATCGTCCCGGAGACCGTCGCCAACATCAGTTGGGGCGGCGCGAAGCGGAACCGGCTGTTCATCGCGGCCGAGACGAGCGTGTACTCGCTGGTCATGGCGGTCACCGGCACGCATCCGACCGGGCCGGGGGCCAGGCCGTGGCTCGATCGCGCGGGCTTGGAGGCGGGCGCGGGCGCAGGTGCGGGCTCGGCGGCGCGCTGAGTCGGACCGTGCCACGAAGGTAACTATTTCTTGGTTATGCCGGTTTGTAGCGGCGTGTCGGAAGGACCCGGGGTTCACTCGTCCTGCATGATGGCGGGGACATAGACGATCCGGTTCACGAAGCCGACGGAAAGAACGCCGGACTGTACAGCTCCTGAATGTGCAGAGCCGGGAGTCCTGAGAGCTCCAGGAGGTAGGACTTCGTAGCGCACTGTTCGCGGGACGCGCCGCTGTGGGGCCAGGCCGTGCTGCCGACGTGCAGCGTGCGGCGGGTGAGCGCGAGCCCTGCTTCGGCCATGGCGTAGCCGATGGGGTTCTCGGCGTCCTGGACCGCGTGGTCGATGGCCGGATCGAGGTCGGACCGCGCCGTCACGATGTTCTCCGAGACCGGCTCGCCGGTGTCCGTGAGCAGACGGGAGTGCCGGAGCCAGAACGCCCGCGGCCCGGAACCGTCGGCGGTCAAGGCATCCCGCGGCTCCTCGCGCAGTTCCGCGGCGTCGACCAGGACGCAGCTGTCCACCTGCGTCGTGAGCTCGCATCCGGCGACCGCCTCCAACAGCGGCGTGGTCAACCCGCCGTTGGCGAGGATCATCCGCGTCGCGGGAGCCGAGAAGCCCGCGATGCCGCGATGAAGTCCGGAATGAATGCCCAGCATGGTGTGCTCGCCTTCTTGTCGGCATGGCGAAGCGGGCTCGAACCCGGTGGGGGGAGCGTCGCAAAGGGTTGATGTCGTCGTCCGCGGACGCAAGCGTAGAGCGGGATGCCGTGCAATTCCCGCAGATATCCCACGATCCGCCTATTAATCGGTGAGTACTACTATTACTGTGCATAGTACTCGCGGCGCGTGGCCGGACGCCTACTTTATCAAGGCTCTGTCTTCTAGGGCGGATCGCCGATGGCGGCCTGGTCAGGGCCCTCGGCGAGAGCTCGGGCCGTGGCCGCGCGCGTTGAGGTGGGCGCAGGGGCGTCGTCGCCACGAGTCGGGGGCGCGGCGGTGAGTCCAGGGCCGCCAGTCGCCCGCCGAATGTTAGCGATAACACGATCCCGTAACCAGCCCCGTCCCACCTGACATCCCCAATCCGGCCCCACCCTTGACAGCCTTTGAGTTACCGGTAACACTCTCGTCTCACGAAGCCGTCGTCGACGGCGGCGACTCACCCGGCACCATCACGAACCATCCCGAACCACCCCCACCTAGCCCCAGGAGCGACGTGAACCTCAGCAAGATCGCCGCCGCCGTCACCGGCCTGACCCTCGCCGCGACGCTCGCGGCGTGCGGGTCCTCGACCAAGACCGCGGACAAGGCCGCGGCCGGCGGCGGGTCGGCCGCCGGCGGCCTGGTCGGCGTCACGATGCCCACGCGCTCCTCGGAGCGGTGGATCCATGACGGCGACAATGTGAAGGCGGGCCTTGAGAAGCTCGGCTACAAGGTCGACCTGGAGTACGCCAACAACGACATTCCGACTCAGGCCAACCAGATCGAGAACCAGATCTCGATGGGGGCGAAGGTTCTCATCGTCGCCTCCATCGACGGGACCGCGCTGAGCAACCAGCTGCAGGAAGCCCATGACAAGGGCATCAAGGTCATCGCCTACGACCGGCTGCTCATGAAGTCGGCGGACGTCGACTACTACGCCAGCTTCGACAACTACAAGGTCGGTGTGCAGCAGGCGACGTCGCTGCTGGTGGGCCTGGGCTTCAAGAAGGAGGACGGTTCCGACGCCGCCGCTCCGCCGGCCGGTCCGGTCAACATCGAGGTCTTCGCCGGCTCTCCCGACGACAACAACGCGCCGTTCTTCTTCCGCGGCGCCATGGACACGCTCAAGCCCTACCTCGACAGCGGCAAGCTCGTCATCAAGAGCGGTGAGAAGGACTTCAACACCGTCGCCATCCTGCGCTGGGATCCGGCGACCGCGCAGAAGCGCATGGAGGACCTGATCACCAAGACGTACTCCTCCGGGGCGAAGGTGCAGGGTGTGCTCTCGCCGTACGACGGCCTGTCGATCGGCATCCTGTCCGCGCTGAAGTCCGCCGGATACGGGACCACCGGGCAGCCCTATCCGATCGTCACCGGGCAGGACGCCGAGGTCGCGTCGGTGAAGTCGATCATCGCCGGGGAGCAGTACGCGACGGTCTGGAAGGACACCCGCAAGCTCGCCGCGCTCGCCGTCTCCATGACCGACGAGGTGCTCAAGGGCCAGCCGGTGCCGACCAACAGCACCGACTACAACAACGGCTCCAAGGTCGTGCCGACCGAGGTCCTGGACTTCGACACCGTCTACAAGGACAACTACCAGCACGTCCTGATCGACAGCGGCTACTACACCGCCGCGCAGCTGTCCTAGAGCCGGCCATGGACGACGTCATCCTGAGAATGGCGGGGATCACCAAGACGTTCCCCGGAGTGAAGGCCCTGCAGGACGTGAACCTGGAGGTCCAGCGGGGCCGGATCCACGCGATCTGCGGGGAGAACGGCGCCGGCAAGTCGACGCTGATGAAGGTCCTGTCCGGCGTCTACCCGCACGGGAGCTACGACGGGGAGATCGCCTTCGACGGGCAGCCGTGCGAGTTCGGCGGGATCCGGGACAGCGAGGCCCGCGGCATCGTCATCATCCACCAGGAGCTGGCGCTGTCCCCGCACCTGTCGATCGCCGAGAACATCTTCCTCGGCAACGAGCGGGTGCGGCGGGGCCTGATCGACTGGCACCGGACCAACGCCGAGGCCGCCGAGCTGCTGGCGCGGGTCGGGCTGAAGGAGAACCCGACCGCCCGGGTCTCCGACCTCGGCGTCGGGAAGCAGCAGCTGGTCGAGATCGCCAAGGCGCTGTCGAAGAAGGTGCGCCTGCTGATCCTGGACGAGCCGACGGCCGCGTTGAACGACGACGACTCCGAGCACCTGCTGGACCTGCTGCGCGGGCTCCAGGCCGAGGGCGTGACCTGCGTCATCATCTCCCACAAGCTCAACGAGATCGAGGCGGTCTCCGACGCGGTGACCATCCTGCGCGACGGCCGGACCATCGAGACCCTGGACTTCCACACCCAGGCGGTGTCGCAGGATCGCATCATCACCGGCATGGTCGGCCGCGACCTGGAGCACCGCTACCCGGAGCACACACCGACCATCGGCGAGGAGGTGCTGCGGATCGAGGACTGGACCGTGTTCTCCCCGACCCAGCGCGGCCGCAAGGTCGTGGACGGCGCGAACCTGACGCTGCGCCGCGGGGAGATCACCGGCCTGGCCGGGTTGATGGGCGCCGGGCGGACCGAGTTGGCGATGAGCGTGTTCGGCCGCAGCTACGGCGTGGATATCTCCGGCCGGCTGGTCAAGGACGGCCAGCCGATCCGGGTGCGCAGCGTCGACGACGCCATCGCGCACGGCATCGGCTACGCCACCGAGGACCGCAAGCGCTACGGCCTGAACCTCATCGACGACATCAAGCGCAACATCTCCGCCGCCGCGCTGCCCAAGCTGGCCAAGGCCGGCCTGGTCGACCCGCGCGAGGAGTACAAGGTCGCCGACGGCTACCGGGCGGAGATGAACATCAAGGCCCCGGCGGTGACCGCGGTGACCGGGAAGCTCTCCGGCGGCAACCAGCAGAAGGTCGTGCTGTCCAAGTGGATGTTCGCCGACCCCGACGTGCTGATCCTGGACGAGCCCACGCGCGGCATCGACGTCGGCGCCAAGTTCGAGATCTACACGATCGTCAACCGGCTGGCCGACGCCGGCAAGGCGGTGCTGGTCATCTCCAGCGAGCTGCCCGAGCTGCTGGGCATCTGCGACCGCGTCTACGCGATGTCGGCCGGCCGGATCACCGGCGTGCTGGACCGGGCCCAGGCCTCCCCCGAGCGGCTCATGACCCTGATGACCACCGAGTCGCTGATGGATGCGGACGTCACGGCCGAGGAACTGCTGACCGTGCCGGAGCCGACGCCGCAGTCCGAGCCGGAGGCCGTGGCCGAATCCTTCGACGAGCACGACACCCGGCACGACACCCGGAACGACACCGGGCACGACACCGAGCAAGAAAGTGATCAGTGATGAGCAGCATCGCTCCTGCGAGCACCACGGAGCTGGCGGCTCCTCCCGGCGCCGGCGCGCCCCGCCGGTTCCAGGTCAACCTCCGGGCCAGCGGCATCTACCTGGCCTTCGCCGCGATCGTCGTGATCTTCGACATCATGACCCACGGCCTGCTGCTGACGCCGGAGAACGTCTCCAACCTGATCGTCCAGAACTCCTACATCCTGATCCTGGCGATCGGGATGATCCTGGTCATCATCGCCGGGCACATCGACCTGTCGGCCGGATCCGTGGTCGCGGTCACCGGCGCGATAGCCGCGGTGCTGATGGTGAACCACCACATGTCCTGGCCGCTGGCGCTGCTGATCACCCTGATCGCCGGCGCCGCGATCGGCGCCTTCCAGGGCTACTGGGTCGCCTACTTCGGGCTGCCGGCGTTCATCGTGACACTGGCCGGCATGCTGGTCTTCCGGGCCCTGACCATGACGGTGCTGGGCAACCAGGGCATCGGCCCGTTCCCGGACCAGGTGCGGACCCTGTCCACCGGCTTCCTCGGGAGCGTCCTGGGCAACGTCGGGCTCGGCACGCTCGGCGGCGCCGACCTGTTCACGCTGGTCATCGGCGTGGTCGCGGTGCTCGCCGCGGTCGCCTCGCAGTGGCGGGCGCGAACGGCCAAGCTGCGCTACGGCCAGCAGGCCGAGTCGGTGGCGCTGTTCGCCGGGAAGATGGCGCTGATGGCGTTCGTGGTGCTGGGCGTCATCGTGCAGCTGGCCCGCTACAAGAACCTGCCGTGGGTGCTGGTGCTGCTCACGGTCCTGGTCCTGGGCTACAGCCTGGTCGCCTCGCGCACGGTGTTCGGCCGGCACATCTACGCCATCGGCGGCAACGCCCAGGCCGCGGTGCTGTCCGGGGTGAAGGTCAAGAAGGTCACGTTCTGGATCTTCGTGAACATGGGCGTGCTGGCGGCGATCGCCGGCGTCGTCTTCGCCGGCCGGCTGAACCAGGCCGGTCCCACCGCCGGGACCAACTTCGAGCTCGACGCCATCGCCGCGGCGTTCATCGGCGGCGCGGCCGTCACCGGCGGCGTCGGCAAGGTGGTCGGGGCGATCACCGGCGGCCTGATCATGGGCGTCATCAACAACGGCATGTCGCTGCTCGGCGAGCCCAGCGAACGCGTCATGCTGGTCAAGGGTCTGATCCTGCTGGCCGCGGTGGCCTTCGACGTGTGGGCCAAGCGTCGGGCCGGGACGGCTCGATAGGCTGCGCGAACGGCGGGCGGCGAACGGCGGGCGACGGGTGACGGGGACGGGCATGACGACGAGGAGAACAGCCAAGTGACCAAGGAGCGGGTGCGCACGGCCGAGACGGCGCGCGGCGGCGGCCGGCCGGGGCTGCGCGACGTGGCCGAGCTGGCCGGGGTCTCGCACCAGACGGTGTCCCGGGTGTTCAAGGACCACCCGCGGGTCAGCGCCGAGACCCGGGCCAAGGTGCTGGCCGCGGCGGCGCAGCTGGACTTCCGGCCCAACGCCATAGCGCGCGCCCTGGCCACCGGCTCCTCGCGCACCGTCGGCGTGGTCAGCTTCGACACCACGCTGTTCGGGCCGGCCTCGATGGTCAGCGCGATCGAGTCCAGCGCCCGCGACGCCGACTACTTCGTCTCGGTGGTCGGCCTGGCCTCGCCCAGCCGCCGCTCGGTGGCCGAGGCCGCCGACCGGCTGCGCGGGCAGGGCGTGGACGGCATCATCCTGATCCCCGGCCACGTCCCGGCCGACCAGGTGGTCCGCCACCTGCCCGCGATGCTGCCGGTGGTCGCGCTGTCCACGGCGCAGACCGTGGCCAACGCGACCATAGACCAGTACGAGGGCCCGCTGGCCGCGGTCCGGCACCTGCTGGACCTGGGCCACACCACGGTGCACCACCTGGCCGGTCCTGGCGACTGGCACGAGGCCCGCGAGCGCGAGCGCGCCTGGCGCGACGCGCTGGCCAAGGCCGGGGCGCCGGTTCCGGAGCCGCTCGCCGGGGACTGGAGCGCGGCCTCCGGCTACGAGCGGGGCAAGGTGCTGGCCGCCGATCCGACGGTGAGCGCGGTGTTCGCGGCCAACGACCACATCGCCCTGGGCGTCCTGCTGGCCCTGCACGAGGCCGGGCGGCGGGTGCCGGAGGAGGTGAGCGTCATCGGGTACGACGACATCCCGGAGGCGGCGTTCTTCACCCCGCCGCTGACCACGGTGCGCCAGGACTTCGCGGCGCTGGGCCGGCGCAGCATGGCGCTGCTGCTGGACCAGATCGGGGCCTCCGTCGCCCCGGCCGCGCCGGCCGCGGCGGTCATCCCCACCGAGCTCGTAGTGCGACGCAGCACTGCGCGCCGCGCATAAGACAATCAACCAGCCAGCGTACTGAGAAACCGCGGAGGGATCGCGTCCGGCCATGAATGATGTTACCGCTAACATTACCGCTGACATCCAGCAGCAGTTCGTCGTGGGCGTCGACTTCGGGACCCTGTCGGGGCGCGCCGTCGTGGTGCGCGTCGCCGACGGGAAGGAGATGGGCAGCGCGGTCGTCCAGTACCGGCACGGCGTCATCGACGACCGCCTGCCCGACGGCACCGGCCCGCTGCCGCCGGACTGGGCGTTGCAGAACCCTGAGGACTGGCGCGAGGTGCTGCGCGGCGCGGTGCCGGCGGCCCTGGCCGCCGGGGGAGTGGACCCGGCCGCCGTCATCGGCGTCGCCACCGACTTCACCGCCTGCACCGTGCTGCCGGCGCTGGCCGACGGCACCCCGCTGTGCGAACTCGAAGACCTGGCCGCACAGCCCCATGCCTGGCCGAAGCTCTGGAAGCACCACGCCGCCCAGGGCCAGGCTGACGCGATCAACACCTTGGCCGCCGAACGCGGCGAGAGCTGGGCCCCGCGCTACGGCGGCAAGCAGTCCTCGGAGTGGGAGTTCGCCAAGGCGTTGCAGGTGCTCCAGGAGGCGCCGCAGATCTACGAACGCTGCGAACGCTGGATCGAGGCCGCCGACTGGATCGTCTGGGAGCTGACCGGCTCGGAGTCACGCAACGCCTGCACCGCCGGCTACAAGGGCATCTTCCAGGACGGCTCCTATCCCTCCGCCGACTTCCTGGCCGCCCTGGACCCGCGCTTCGCCGACTTCGCGGCCACCCGCCTGGACCACCCCGGCGGGCTGGCCGCCCTCGGCTCCCGCGTCGGCGGACTGAGCGCCCGCGCCGCCGAGTGGACCGGGCTGCCCGAGGGCGTCGCGGTGGCCGCCGGCAACGTCGACGCGCACGTCACCGCTCCGGCGGCGCGCGCCGTCGACCCCGGCAAGCTGCTGGCCATAATGGGCACCTCCACCTGCCACGTCCTCAACAGCACGGTCCTGGCCGACGTCCCGGGCATCTGCGGGGTCGTCGACGGCGGCATCAGCGCCGGCTACTTCGGCTACGAGGCCGGGCAGAGCGCGGTCGGCGACATCTTCGCCTGGTGGACCCGGCTCACCGGCCGCGACCACGACGCGCTCACCGCGGCCGCCGAGGACCAGCCGGTCGGCGGCCACGGCCTGATCGCCCTGGACTGGATGGGCGGCAACCGCTCGATCCTGGTCGACCACGACCTGTCCGGCGTGATCGTCGGCCTGACCCTGGCCACCCGCCCGGAGGAGGTCTACCGCGCGCTGCTGGAGGCCACCGCCTTCGGGACCCGGGTCATCGTGGAGGCTTTTGAAGCTGGAGGCGTGGGAGTCGAGGAGTTCGTGGTGGCCGGCGGATTGAAGCAGAACAGCTTCCTGATGCAGCTCTACGCCGACATCCTGCGGCGCCCGGTCTCGGTGGCGATCTCCGAGCAGGCTCCTGCGCTCGGCTCGGCGATCCACGCCGCTGTCGCCGCCGGCGCTTATCCGGACGTCTCGGCCGCCGCTGAGGCGATGGGTGCTGTCCAGGTTGCCGCCTACGTTCCCGACCCGGCGCGCGCCGATGCCTACGACGTGCTGTTCGCCGAGTACCGCGCGCTGCACGACACGTTCCGTGAAAGCGGGGGAGCGCTGCATCGGCTGCGCAGGATCCGCAACGCCGCCCTTGCTTCCGAAACCGGCCCGGATGAGAAAGAAGCAGCCCAGTGAGCAGCCCTGACATAGCCCGGATCCGCCAAGAGGTCTGCGACCTGCACGCCGAGCTGGTCCGCTACCAGCTCGTGGTGTGGACCGCCGGCAACGTCTCCGCGCGCGTCCCCGGTGAGGACCTGCTGGTCATCAAGCCGTCAGGGGTCTCCTACGACGAGCTGACGCCGGCGAACATGATCGTCTGCGATCTGGACGGGAAGGTCGTCGAGGGCGACCTGTCCCCGTCCTCCGACACCGCCGCGCACGCCTACGTCTACCGGCACATGCCCGAGGTCGGCGGCGTCGTGCACACCCACTCCACCTACGCCTCGGCCTGGGCCGCGCGCGGCGAGGCCGTGCCATGCGTGCTGACCGCGATGGCCGACGAGTTCGGCGGCGAGATCCCGGTCGGGCCGTTCGCGCTGATCGGCGACGACTCGATCGGCCACGGCATCGTCGAGACGCTGGCCGGCAGCAACTCCCCGGCCGTGCTCATGCGCAACCACGGGGTGTTCGCCATCGGCAAGGACGCCAAGGCCGCTGTGAAGGCCGCGGTGATGACCGAGGACGTGGCCCGTACGGTTCACCTCGCTCGCGCGCACGGCCGTCCGCAGCCGATCGAGGAGCAGGACATCGCCTCGCTGTACGACCGTTATCAGAACGTCTACGGCCAGTCCTCGGACCGGTCCGTCTCACAGGCCTCCTCAAAGAAGGACGTAAAGGGATGACCGCGCAGATCTGGTTCCTCACCGGTTCGCAGGGCATGTACGGCGAGGACACGCTGCGGCAGGTCGCCGAGCAGTCCCGCGAGGTCGCCGTGACGCTCGGCGCGGGCGGGGCGATACCCGTGCCGGTCCTCTGGCGTCCGGTGCTCACCGACAGCGCCGCCATCCGGCGCGTGATGCTGGAGGCCGACGCGGACGACGACTGCGTGGGCGTGATCGCCTGGATGCACACGTTCTCCCCGGCCAAGATGTGGATCGCCGGCCTCGACGCGCTGCGCAAGCCGCTGCTGCACCTGCACACCCAGGCCAACCGCGCGCTGCCGTGGGACAGCATCGACATGGACTTCATGAACCTGAACCAGGCCGCGCACGGCGACCGGGAGTTCGGGCACGTCCAGACCCGGCTCGGCGTCGCGCGCAAGACCGTGTTCGGGCACGTGTCCGACCCCACGGTCGCCGCGCGCGTCGGCGACTGGGCCCGCGCCGCCCTGGCCGCGTCCGCCCTGCGTTCGCTGCGCCTGGCGCGGTTCGGCGACAACATGCGGGACGTCGCGGTCACCGAGGGCGACAAGGTCGAGGCCGAGCTGACCTTCGGGGTGTCGGTGAACGGCTACGGCGTCAACGCGCTGGCCGAGGCGGTCGAGCAGGCGCCGGGAGACGCGGTGGACGCGCTCGTCGCCGAATACTCAGACCTCTACGACGTCGCCCCCGAGCTGCTGCCCGGCGGCGAGCGCCACGACTCGCTGCGTTACGGGGCCCGCATCGAGGCGGGCCTGCGGCAGTTCCTCACCGAGGGCGGATTCCAGGCCTTCACCACGAACTTCGAGGACCTCGGCGCGCTGCGCCAGCTCCCGGGGCTGGCCGTGCAGCGCCTGATGGCCGACGGCTACGGCTTCGGCGGCGAGGGCGACTGGAAGACGGCGGTCCTGCTGCGGGCCCTGAAGGCCGCGGCGGTCGGCCTGCCCGGCGGCACCTCCTTCATGGAGGACTACACCTACCACCTGGACGACGAGCCCGGCCTGGTCCTCGGCGCGCACATGCTCGAGGTCTGCCCCTCGATCGCCGCCGCGCGGCCGAAGCTGGAGCTGCACCCGCTGTCCATCGGCGGCCGCGAGGACCCGGTCCGCCTGGTCTTCGACGCCGCCCCGGGGCCGGCCTTCGTGGCCGGCCTGGCCGACCTCGGCGACCGGTTCCGGCTGGTGGCCAACGAGATCGACACCGTCGCCCCGCCCGCGCCGCTGCCGAACCTGCCGGTGGCGCGCGCCGTCTGGGCGCCGAGGCCGGACCTGCGCACCTCGGCCGAGGCCTGGCTGATCGCCGGGGCGCCGCACCACACCGTGTACTCCTCGGCGCTGAGCACCGAGGTGCTGCGCGACCTCGCCGAGATCGTCGGCGTCGAGCTGCTGGTGATCGACGCCGAGACCCGGGTGCGGCAGTTCGCGCGGGAGCAGCGGTGGAATCAGGCTTATTACCGGCTGGCTCGGGGGTTCTGAACGGACTGGACTCCGGGCAGCGCTCGCTTCGATCACCGCCACCGCCACCGCCACCGCCACCGCCACCGCCACCGCCACCGCCGTCGTCGTTCCCTGCCCTGTCGAGCTGCCGGGTGTGGTGCCGCTTTCGCCACACAGGAATCGACCGACGCGCCGCCATCTCGCACACGAAAATGCCGCTCCGGCTCGGGGCCGGAGCGGCATCGTGGTGATCGTGCGGTGTTTATCGTGCCGGCGGTATCAGAACGCTCCAGTACCGTTCGGCGTCCCCAGCCCCGTCGGGCCGTCGTAGCCGGCGCCGGCGGTGCACAGGTACGTGGGCGTGCAGGTGCCGTTGGAGCCGCTGGTCACGTCGAACAGCGAGCCGGGGTTCAGGTAGGGCTGCTGGCCGTAGTGGGTCGAGCCGGTGTTGCCGGCCAGGGCGTAGACCGAGGCGATGATCGGCGAGGAGGCGCTGGTGCCGCCGACCTGTACCCAGCCGTCGGCGCCGGTGGCCAGGCCGAGGGCCAGCAGGAGGTCGCACCAGGAGCTGCTGCCGCAGCTGTTCGCGGTGTCGTAGACGGCCACGCCGGTGTTCGGGTCGGCGACCGCGGAGACGTCCGCGACCGTGCGGTGCGTGCATCCGGTGTCCGTCTGCCAGGCCGGCTTCGGCTCCTGCGTCGAGCAGCCGCTGCCGGCGCTGGACCACGCGGTCTCGGTCCAGCCGCGGGCGTTGGAGGCGGTGCTCAGGCTGGTGCCGCCGACGGCCGTGACGTACTGCGAGGACGCCGGCCAGCTCACGCCGTAGCCGCTGTCGCCGGAGCTGGCGGTGATCGCCACGCCCTGGTGGTCGAAGTGCGAGTCGGCGGCCAGGGTGGAGCTGTCCTCAGCCGCGCCCCAGCTGTTGGAGACCGAGGCCACGCCGGCTGCCGTCGCCGCGGTGTCCTCGGCGGTGGTCAGGGACGTGGTGTCCGCGCCCGCGGCCTCCACCAGCAGGATGTGGCAGCTCGGGCAGATCGCCGAGACCATGTCCAGGTCCAGGCTCTCCTCCTCGGCCCAGCCGTAGTCCGCCGACGGCAGCGGCGAGGTCTGGCCGCTGCCGTTCACCTTCTTGAAGCAGCCGCTGGCCGCGGTGCACGCCGGCAGGCTGTACGCGCTGCGGTAGGCCGCGAGGTCGGAGGCGGCGTTGGGGTCGTCGAAGGCGTCGACGACGGCCACGGTGCGCCCGTTCCCGGTGGTGCCGCTGAGCTTGTACGCGGATATCAGGTCCGAGGGCTTCAGCCCGGAACTGGTCGGGCTCCCGGACGTGTTCGGCGCCAGCCGTCCCCGTCCCAGGCAGTGTGCCTGGCCCGCGATGATCTTCGCGCACCCGAACGGGACGATCGGGGCCAGGGCCGGCCGGGCCCCGGGAGCCACGGCTGCGCCCGCGGTCTCGGCGCCCGCCGGTGTGGTGACTGCCAGGACCAGGGCGAACGCGGCGCCGAGCGCCGCGATCCGGGCGCCGGAGCGCCTGAGGAATCTCGCGATGGGAGGGGGAACACGATCGTTCATATCGCCTCCAGGTGGTGGAAGTTCGGGCTGTTGCCGCATCTGTCGTGCGGCCAGCTCCCCATCGTGGAATATGCGAGCCTTGCCAAAGAGAGTCAATGCTCGAAAGGAACGGAGCACTCGGAAGTGTCTCAAAACCGTGAGAAAGTCCTGGAACGCATCCGGCTCGGCCTGGTCTACACCGAGACCGAAGCCGCCTTCCAGGCCCCGCAGCGCCGCACCGAGGAGATATTCGAGTACAACCACACCCCGCCGAGCGACCCGGACAGACGCCGGGCGCTGCTCGAGGCGATCGTCGGCTCGGTCGGCGAACGCACGGTGCTGCTGCCGCCGTTCCACGCCGGGTTCGGCAGCAACGTGCACCTCGGGGACGACTTCTTCGGCAACGTGAACCTGACGTTCGTCGACGACGTCGACATCCGGATCGGGCACGGCGTGATGATCGCCCCCAGCGTGACCCTGACGACCACCGGACACCCGGTGCACCCGGCGCGCCGCGCCGACTTCGGCCGGTTCTCCGAGCCGATCGTCATCGAGGACAAGGTGTGGATCGGCAGCAACGCGGTCGTGCTGCCGGGTGTGCGCATCGGCTACGGCTCGGTCATCGGCGCCGGCAGCGTGGTCAGCCGCGACGTCCCGCCGATGACGGTGGCGGTCGGGACCCCGTGCCGGGTCCTGCGCGAGATCACCGAGGAGGACCTCAAGACCCGCCAGGACTTCGGGGAGGACTAGAGGACTACGGGTAGGCGCCCCCGGGTGAGCGCAGGCAGGCCAGAGCGAGGCTGGTCAGTGTCGTGATCGCCATCCCGGCGATGCCGAGCGGTGCCGCCATGATGGAGGAGCCGCCGGAGGTCACAGGGCTGGCTCGTAGTCGTGCAGCAGGGAATTGGCCTCGGCGCGGCTGCTCGCGGCCTGGCTGGTTCGGCCGAGCCCGTCCAGGGCGGTGGCCAGGGTGTGGAGGGTCGCGGCCAGACGGGGGCGGTAGGTGGTCGGGTCGGTCTCGTTCAGGCGCCGGTAGAGATCGGCGGCCTCCCGGAGGGAGGGGTGCTTGGAGTGCATGCCGAGGTGGCGGGACAGGGTGTGGAGTGCGGCCGCCAGATGCGGGCTGTGAAGGGCCGGAGCGGTGTCAGCCAGGTGCCGGTACAGGGCGATGGCTTCCTCGGCCGCGGTCAGCGCGTCGCCGCGCTGGTTGAGGCCGGCGTGGAACTCGGCCAGGTCGCTCAGGCAGCCCGCGAGGTCGAGGGCGAACTCGGAGGGGCGGGTGTGGGCCAGACGCCGGTAAAGCGCGGCGGCCTCTTGCAGATTGTTCAGGGCGTCGGGGCTCTGCGGCAGGGAGCAGCGTGTGGCGCGGCCGCGCAGGTGGGCGGCGAGGTCGGGCAGATGGCTGTCGGGGTCGTGGCGGGCCAGGCGCCGGTAGATCGTTTCGGCGGTTCGGGCGGCGCCGGAGGCTGCCTCGTGACGTCCCAGTGCGTCCCACCAGATGCTCAGCAGCATCAGAGCAGAGGCAAAGTGTTGATTATAGCGATCCGGGTGATCGGCGGCGAGGTGCTCGTAGTGACCGACGGCTTCTTCGAGGGTGGCCAGGCCTTCGCGCCGGCCGCACTCACTGCGGCGTCCTGCCAGGGTCAACAGGCAGGCGGCCAGGTCCGGCTGGTAGGTGGCGGGGTCGATCTCGGCCAGGTGCCGATAGTGGAGGGCGGCCTGTTCGGTTGCTTCCAGGGCGTTGTCGGGCCGGGCTGTGCTCTCCAGTCGCGCAGCCATGGTCAGCAAGCAGGCGCCCAGGTCCGGCTGGTAGGTGGCGGGGTCGAGTTCGGCTAGGTGCCGATAGTGGAGGGCGGCCTGTTCGGTCGCTTCCAGGGCGTCGTCTGGCCGGGCTGCGCTCTCCAGTCGGGCAGCCATGGTCAGCAGGCAGGCGGCAAGATCAGGGGTGTATCCGCCGGACGGGTCCTCGGCGGCCGCGGTGCGCATGGCCGCGACGGTTTCCTCGACGAGGACCAGGCTCTCCGGTGAGTGGTCGTCCGGGGCCTGACGATAGAGCAGGTCGACCAGGCATGCCGCCAGATCCGGGCTGAACGCGCGCGGCTGTTGCTCGGCCAGCCGGCGGTAGGCCGTGGTGGCCTGCTCGATGGTGGCGAGCGACTTCTCAGGATATCCATTGTCTTCATAGCGGCCGGCCAGCACGCGCAACGAGGCGGCCAGGTCGGCCAGGAACATGTCCGGTCTGGTCTCGGCCAGGCGCAGGCGCAGACTCACGGCCTCTTCAGTGGCGCCCAGTGCTGCGGCATGGCGTTCTTCCCGGGCACGACGAACGCCCAGGGCGTGCAACGCTGTGGCCAGTTCCGCGTTGTAGGCGTCGGGGCGGGTCGCGACCAGACGGCGGTAGACGGTGACAGCCTCCTCGGTGGCGATCATCGCCTCCTCTGAGCGGGCGGCTGCTTCGTAGCGGTCGGCCAGCCTGCTCAAAGCAGTGGCCAGCTCGGCGTAGTACTTGTCGGGGCGGGCTGCGGCCAGCTGCCGGTAGATGGTCACCGCTTCCTCGGTGGCGGTCACCGCATCGTCCGGGCGGGCCGCGGCCTCGTAGCGATCGGCCAGCCTGCCCAGAGCCGTGGCCAGGTCGGCGTGGTATTTGGGTCGGTGAGCCGCGGCCAGACGCCGGTAGACGGCGACGGCCTCCTCGCTGGCGGTCAGGGCCTTGGTGGGGCTCGCGCCAGCCTCACACTGGACCGCGAACGCGATCAACGCGCCGGCCATCGCTTTCGCGGCGGCCTCCGCGCTGGGCACAGTGCAGTCGACTTCTCCCGCCCACTGCGAGGCCTGCACTCGATGCTGCTGGACGACCTGTTCATGGATCTTGACCGCCGTCGACGTCCAGCCGCGTCGTGACTGGGAGAACATCGTCATGGCGGTCAACGGCTTGAGGAGACTCCAAGGCATCGGCCGGCGAGCATTGCCCGTGTCTTGCGCCTGGCCAGTGCCGGTCACCGAATGATGGGCAGAAGCCGGCCCCGCAGCTGTCGTCGTCCCCGCGTCCCGGTGTTGTGCCCCGCTGCCGGCTTCCAGATAGTCGAAGCTGACGGGTTCGGGTGCGCTCGATCTCATCTGGTGCCCCCACCGGTGCTCTTGAGGCTGTTGGCCTTCCACGGCCGCGGTGGCGTCGTTCGCTGCACCGACGCCCGTCGGTGCATCTGGTGTCATGGCCTGTAGACCGTGACGGCCCGCTTCAGGGACGACCGGCATAGCGAACCTCTCCGTTCGGGTTGGCAAGAACGACGAAGAGTAGTCGGTCGCCAACTTGGCCCCGCAAATCGATCACGGGATATCCCAGAGTGAGAACCCGCGCGAGCCCCGCCAAAAGGGGCAGAAATGTGGCGGGCCCTGGATCAACGCTCCCGCACAACTGGCGTGGCGGCCGTGTCAGCAGGTATCACAACAGCCTGGTTTCCGTCGAGCGTCAGAGCCGTTGACAGACTTTGGGCCGTTCGGGTGAATTGCTCGGCACGGACAGTTTGGATGCCACCGGTTCGCGGAGAACGGGCATGGTTCGCCGTAGAGACCTGATCATGACTTCGCCCGCCGCCACCTATCGCTGACAACGAACAAACGAGCACATTGATACCGGAGCCGCGGCAGCGCACTGCGACTCGAAGACCGGCCCCTTTTCGGTGTTCTTTCACTCGTTTCCCCTGCCTCAGCCGAGAGAAGCCTGATAATGGAGCCGCGCTGTCCGCGCCAAGCCGCACCGCTGGTCTGCGACGAGGAGGCTGAGCATGTCCGAACTGACGCCGTCGGCTACTTCGGCGGGCGCAAGCACATGGGCCGCCCGCCAGTTCGCCCAGGCCTGCGGCTTCGACGCCATCGGCGCCGACTACGACAAGGCCTTCCCTCACAAGGAGGGGCAGAGCGCCTGCGTCGACAGGCTGCTCGCCGGGCTTCCGCCGGGCGCCCGGGTCCTGGACGCCGGCAGCGGCACCGGACTGCCCACCGCGCGGCGGTTGGTCGACGCCGGCTGCGCGGTGACCTGCGTGGACTTCTCCACGACGATGCTGGGCCTGGCCCGGACGAACGTTCCCGAGGCCACCTTCGTCCACGGCGACATCGTGGAACTCCCCGATGATCCGGGACAGTACGAGGCCATTACCGCCTTCTTCTCGCTGCTCATGCTGCCACGCGCAGAGATCGGCACAGCACTGCGGTTGTTCCACCGCGTCCTGAGACCCGGCGGGAGTCTGGCGGTGGCCATGGTGGAAGCAGATGTCGATGACATGCCGATCCCGTTCCTCGACAACTGGCTGCGCGTCACTGCCTATAAGCGGGATGCGTGGCGCGCGGTACTGGAGGAAGCCGGCTTTGCCGTTGACTGGGAGGACGCCCTCACCTACATCCCGGAACAGAACGCCACGCCGGAGGTCCAGCTGTTCAACCTCTGCACGCGGCTACAGCCAGTGCAGTAGACGCAGATGGCCTGCCGCCCATATTAAAATCTGCGTATAAGCCTTTTGCTTAGTGCTGTAGCACTTACGAGGGACGCGCGCTTTGCGCGGCAGCGTGACGGGTACGGGAACGCGCAGAGGAGGAACGTGCCGTGACTCTGTCTTTGTCGGTTTTGATGGTGCTTACCGTCGCCGCGTTGTTGATGTGCCGTAAGGGCGATCTCAAGGTGTGGCACGCGATCGTGTGCGCACTGTTCGGGTTCTACCTGGCTTCTACCTCGGTCGCGCCAACCGTCCGGCAGGGCACCTCGGCGGTGGCGGAATTCATCAGCGGCATCAAACTTTGATGCCCCACGTGGCCAAAGACCACCTCTTGTTCTACTTTAGAGGGAATCTGGACAGGTGATCACGTGGCGGTTTCCTCCCGGCACGCCGAGGACCACGCCGAGACCGTGGCATGGACCGGAGCGGGCTTCGCCTTCGTCGGCCGCGAGCGCGAGACCGGCCTGCTGCTGGCCGCCGTCCGGCATCCGCCGGCCGTGGTGCTGGTCGAGGGCGAGGCCGGGATCGGCAAGTCGCGCCTGGTGCACGAGGCCGGGCCGGCGATCGCCGCCGCCGGCGGCCGGGTGCTGACCGGCCGATGCCATCCGCTGCGCGAGCCCTACCCCTACGGACCGGTCATCGACGCGCTGCGCAAGGCCGGGCCGTGGCTGCCGCCGGTGGCCGAGCTCCCGCCGAGCGCCGGGGTGCTGGCCCCGCTGCTGCCCGACCTGGCCGCGCTGCTCCCGGTCCCGCCGCGGCCGGCCGCCGACGCGCACGCCAAGCGGTTCCAGCTGGTCACCGGGCTGCGCTCGTTCCTGGCCGCGCTCGGCTCGGCGGTCCTGGTCGTCGAGGACGCGCACTGGCTCGACGAGGCCACCCGCGAGCTGCTCCTGCTGCTGACCCGGGACATGCCCGAGCAGCTGTGCCTGGTGCTCACCTACCGCAACGAGGACTTGCCGCCGGGCGTGCCGGTCCTGGGGCCGGCCTACCGGCGCCAGCCCGGTGTCAGCGGCGCCGCGATCCACCTCGACCCGCTCTCCGGGCCCGACGTGCAGGCCCTGGCGCGCGCCGCGCTCGGCGCGCACGCCACCGCCGAGCTGGGCACCGTGCTGTACCAGCGCAGCGAGGGGCTGCCGCTGGCCGCCGAGGAGGACCTGATCACCCTGGCCGAGTGCGGGCCCCGCGCGAGCGGCCCCGGGCCGCCCGGGGACCTGCTCGCCGATCTGGCGCACGCCGACGTGCCGCGCGGGCTGCGCGAGGCGTTCGTCGAGCGCCTGACGGCGCTTTCGGCGGCGGCCAGGACCGTGGTCGAGGCCGCGGCGGTCCTGGACGTCCCGGCCGCCGAGCAGCTGCTGGCCCGGGTCGCCGGGCTGGAGCCGGAGCAGGCCTCGCGCGGCCTGACCGAGGCGCTGCGGGTCGCGGTGCTGCAGGAGAGCGAGACCGACCGCTACTACTTCCGCCACGTGCTGGCCCAGCGCGTGGCCTACGAGCAGATGCCCGGTCCGCTGCGCGGCAGCCTGCACCGCCGGGCCATCGCGGTCCTGGAGGCCCAGAACCCGCCGCCGCTGGTCCAGATCGCCCACCACAGCCAGTACCTCGGCGACCCGAAGGCCTGGCTGGAGCGCGCCGAGGCGGCCGCGTCCCAGGCCGACTCCCTCGGCGACTCCGGCACGGCCGCGGCCCTGCTGCACCAGATCCTGGAACAGCCCGGCGTCACCGGCGACCGGCGCTCGCGGGCCGCTCTGGCGCTCGGCAACATCGCGGTGAACGGCGTCGACTACGTCAGCGACGCCCGGGTCCTGCGCCGCATCCTGGCCGACCCGCAGCTGCCGGTCGCCACCCGCGGGGAGATCCGGCTGTCGCTGGGGCTGCTCATGGTCAACCACGCCGGGGACCGTGCGGGTTTCCGCGAGGTGGCCCGCGCGGCCGAGGAGCTGGCCGACCGCCCCGACCGCGCCACCCGCGCGATGGTCGCGCTGGCGATGAACGAACGCGACGAGAACGGCGATCAGGGCTGGTCCTGGATGGAGCGCGCGGAGGCCGAGGCCGCGCTCAGCCCGGACCCGGCGGTGTCCGCCGCGGCCCAGGCCACCCGGCTGACGCTGCTGGCCCGGCAGGGCGATCCCGGGGTCTGGCTCCTGACCGACGAGCTGCCCCGCACCAGCGACGACGACGAGGTGATGCGGCAGACCGTGCGCGCCCTGTACAACACCGGGGAGCTGGCCATCGAGCTCGGCCACGACCGGCGCGCGGCCCGCATGCTGCACGAGAGCCGGGACCTGGCGAGCCGGGTGAGCTTCCCGCGCCTGGAGTGCTACAGCCGGATCGCGCTGCTGCGCCTGGACGCCCTGGCCGGCCACTGGAGCGACGTCGAGAGCCGGTTCACCGCGCTGTGCGCGGAATACCCGGACATCGCCATGGCCAAGACCGACGAAGCCCTCACCGTCGGCCAGGTGGTCGCCGCGCGCGGTCTGCGCACCCGCGCGGCGGAGCTGTTCACCGCCGCCGCGGCCTACGGCGAGATGGAGTCCCAGGTGACCGCCGGCCTGCGCGCGGCGGCCGGCCTGTGCGCGGTCCGGCTGGCCGGGCAGGCCGGGCCGGAGGCGTGGGCGGTCGCCGAGCCGGCGCTGGCGGCCCTGCGGGGAGCGCGGGCCTGGGCCCGCGGTACCGGTCTGGTCCCGGTCGCCGTCCAGGCGGCACTGGCTTGTGGCCACCGCGACGCCGCACGGCTGCTGGTGGCCGATGTGGAGGAGGGACTGCGGGGGACCGACGCGCCGGCGGCGACCGCCGAATTCCACACCGCCCGGGGAATCTTGCATCGCGAGACGGATCCGGCGGCCGCCGTGAAAGATTTCGAAACCGCCCGCGCGCGCTGGTCGGACATCGGACGTCCCTATGAGACCGCCCACGCGGCCGAGCTGCTCGGCGCCGCGCTGAGCGCGTCCGGCGACGGCAAGGCGGCCACCGCGCGGCTGGAGCAGGCCCTGGCCGGCTATGAGGACCTCGGCGCCGCCCACGACGCCGCCCGCTGCCGTCGCACCCTGCATGACCTGGGACTCACCAAGTCGGCGGGGCGCGGCCGGCGCGGCTACGGCGACGAGCTGTCCCCGCGCGAACGGCAGGTCGCCGAGCTCGTCGCCCGGGGCGCCACCAACCACGACATCGCCGAGGCGCTGTTCCTGTCCCAGCGCACCGTCGAGCAGCACGTGGCGCGGATGCTCCGGAAATTGGGGACCACCAGGGGAGACGTGCAGAGCGTCCTGCGTGCGCGGAGCCGCCAAAGGGGTTGATTAAATTACGTACCCCTGCAAAATTGGATACTTATTGATCTCCACCGGGGGCGGCAGAGAACCTCATCTGTGGGGCCGTGTTTCGGTCCCCCCAATTCGTTCCGCCAGACCCGGTGAAGAAGGGCCGGCCACGCAGGAGGCCAAGATGATCGCCACGAAGGGCACCGACGCTATGAGTCGAAGTACTGTCCTTCCTACCCAGCGCACGTGCGGCCACACCCCGCCGTGCCCGACTGCCGAAGATCCCGACCGCGAAGCCGCGCTTCTGGTCGCCAGCCACCCCGAACAGGGGTGGGGGCTGCTGTGCAACGGCGTGGTCCTCTTCGACGACACCGGTGAACTGCTGCCCGACGGCCGGGCCGTGGCACCGCAGCGCCGGACGCGCTGAGAGCCCGGGAACCGCGGTGAACGCCCAACTCCTCGCGCTGCTGACAGCCCCGCCGGTAGGAGCCTCCGGCTTCCTGGCCGGCGTGGCCACGATGCGCCGACGGCTGCGCCGTGCGGCCGGCGAGGCCGCGCACGCCCGCTGGCTCGCCGACCACGACGCGCTCACCGGGCTCCCGAACCGCACCGCCGCGCGCCACCACTACCAGCACGCCGCCCTGGCCGGGCGGCCGCCGGCCGCGGCCCTGCTGGACCTCGACGACTTCAAGACCGTCAACGACACCTGGGGCCACCAGGTCGGCGACGCCCACCTGGTGGCGGTCGGGGAACGGCTGGCGGCGGCCTGCCGCGACGTCGGGGCGCGCGCGTTCCGGCTCGGCGGCGACGAGTTCGTGCTGCTGCTGCCCTCGGCCGACGCCGCGGCCGTGGTGCGCGACGTCCGAGCCATCGTCTGCGCGCTGGGCGCGCCACAGTTCCTGAAGCTGGACGAGAGCCGGTCGGTGACCCTGGTGCCGAGCGCGTCGGCGGGGATAGCGGTGCCCAAAGCCGGCGACGCCTTCTCCGACGTGCTGCGCTGCGCCGATGTCGCGCTGTATCACGCGAAGCGGTACGGGGCGGCGC
This sequence comes from Catenulispora sp. MAP12-49, assembly GCF_041262705.1. NCBI lineage: Bacteria > Bacillati > Actinomycetota > Actinomycetes > Catenulisporales > Catenulisporaceae > Catenulispora > Catenulispora sp. MAP12-49. The sequence goes on from NZ_JBGCCP010000002.1 coordinate 100,687, forward strand.
CGCACCTGTACACGCCCGACATGCGGCACCCGTGGTCGCACCGGTACAAGGCCCTGGACGAGGCGCACAAGACGCGGGTCGCCGGACTGATCACGGAGCAGGCTACGCACTGAGGGCGGGCAGCGCCGGCCGCGCCCGCTGTCGGAGGCGCGCGCTACGGTGGTGCCGTGTCCCCAGCGATCATTCGTCAATACCGGCCCGAAGACCGTGCGGCGCTGTCCGAGATCTGCATGCTCACCGGTGACAACGGCGGCGACGCACGAGGCGTCTATCGGGACCAGGAACTGCTCCCGGACCTGTTCGCCGCGCCCTACGCCACCCTCGAGCCGGATCTGGCCTTCGTGCTCGACGACGGCGGACGCGCGGTCGGTTACGTGCTCGGAACAAGCGACACCGAACGGTTCGTCCGCGACTTCCGGGCGAAGTGGCTTCCCGTGGTCGCCGAACGGCATCCGCTGCCCGGCGGCGAACCGGGCACGCCGGACGCGGTGATGACCGCGTTCCTGCACCAGCCGGAGATGATGCTCAACCCGGCGCTCGCGGACTACCCGGCGCACCTGCACATCGACCTCCTGCCCGGATACCAGGGGCACGGGCATGGCAGGGCACTGCTCACCACCTTGTTCGCGGCGCTGAACAAGGCCGGCGCGGAAAAGGTGCACCTGGTGATGTCCACGGCGAACACCAACGCGCGCGCCTTCTACGACCGGATCGGCTTCCACGAGATCGCCGTGCCCGACCCCGGCCCTCTGACGTTCCTGGGACGCTCGACCGCCTGAGCGTTCACGCGCCTGTGACGAGCCGGACCTGATCATGCAACAGGGTCCGGCGATGCTTTCGGCATGAAGACTTCGCGTCGTGACGGCCGCCGCCCGGAGTGGAGCTGGCGCCGGGAGATCATCGAGCTGGCAGTGCTCTTCCTCGCCGTGGGCACTGCGGGCCTGTTCACCGAGGTGCTGGGGCAACGGCACTACGGATGGTCGCTGCTGATCGCCTTGGGCGCGGCCCTGCTCGCGGCGTCGGTGCTGCAGTGGTGGTGGCGCGTACACGGACCGGGTCGGCTGCGTGCGAACACCCCGTTCACCTCCGTCCGGCCCGCCGACGGCCTGGACCCCACGCTCGCCGAATGGCACGAGGAGCTGAACCTGTGGCGTCTGCGGGCCGCCGTCCGCGACCGGCCCGGCAGCCTGGCGGCGGTGTGCGAGCACCTGGCCGCGATCGGGGCCAACATCGTGGGCTTACAGGTCCACCCGCTGGGCGAGGGCGTCCTGGACGAGTTCTTACTCGACGTCCCGCCGAGCGTTGACGCCGTGGCGTTGGCCGCGGCCGTGTCGGCGGCCGGCGCGGAGGTCTCGCTGGTCGACCGCGCGGCCCGGGACGACCTCACCGACGCCCCGGCCCGGGTCCTGACGCTCGCCGCACGCCTGGCCGCCGGCGACGCGGGCCTGCCGGCCGCGCTGCACGACCTGTTCGGCCAGTGCGCGGTCACCTGGGGTCCCCGCGAGGTCCAGGAACCCACGTGCGTCGGAACCCTGATCACCGTGCCCGACCCCGCCGGCGGCACCTTGAGCGTGACCCGCGAGGCGTTGGACTTCACGCCGACGGAGTTCGCCCGGGCCCGGGCGCTGGTCGGGTTGTGCGGGGAACTGCGGCGGCGGCTTGTGGCGGATTAGGGGATGGCGAATGGCATTTCCGGCAGCCGCCGGACCGGTCATGATGTGCAGATGTCCATGACCGATTGGGCGTCGGCGAGGACCTGATGGGTCGACGGCTGCTGGCCGTTTTGCAGCTGGGTGACGAAGTCCTGCATGTCGTCGGCGACCTTGTTCATCGCGTCCTTCCCGCCGGGCTCCTGGGTGGTGAGCGCGGCGTCCCGCAGCTGCGATATCGAGGTGGCGGCGACCTTCAGACCTGCCGGGATGTCGTTGGATCGGGCGGCTTTCTCGGCATTCTGAATAGCCTGCCCCGCCTCGGAGCAACCGGCGTCGGTGCCGCCGCTTCCGCTGCTCCCGCCCGAAGCGCCGCCGATGAGAGCTCCCGTGGTGGTGTTCGGCGAGCTGCTTCCGGCGACGGTGCCCGAGCTGGAGCATCCGGCGATGAGCAGTGTGGCGGCTACGGCACAGAATATTGCGGGTATTCGCGGGCGGGAAGACATGATAAGGACCCTAACTGCGAAAGTGCTGATGTGCAGAGGAGGGGTCCTCGATGCCCGCCGGTACATTGAGCACTTCCGTGCTAGTCCTTGTAGCGCAGCCCTCTGATTGTCGAACTCTGCTGGAGAACGGCCACTTATCGTTCTGCCGTGGCTCGGAGGCCGGGGAACAGCCTTCCGGCGGTCTCGTGGACGATGGCCATCGCCTCGCTGCCGGTCAGGTCGGCGTCCTGGGCGAGGTCGGGGACCGTGAGGCCGAGTTCGGCGGCCAGCGCCAGGTAGCCGTGGAACATGGCGTTGGCCAGGGGCGATAGCGGTGTGTCGCGGGGGACGAGGCTCTCGTGGAATTCCGGTACCGGCCGAGCGGTGATCTCCGGCCAGGTCTCGGGGGGCCGGGGTGTGTCGAGGGTGAGGACGGGGGCCAGGTCGGGGGCAGAGGCGTCACGGGAGGTCAGCGGTGGGCCCAGTGCCCAGCGTTGCCTCAGCGTGTGGATCACCGAGGTGTGGTGGTGGGTGCTGTTGATGACCGTGTGCTCGGGGATCCAGGCCGAGATCGCGATCGCCGGCAAACGCACGCCCAGCCGGTCGAAGGCGAAGCCCAGCTGTCCGGGCGGGCCTCCGGGCTGCGGCGGTGTCGCCGGGGGCGGCGGCACGTGGTCGTAGGTTCCGCCGTGTTCGTCGAACAGCACCATCAGCAATGTGTTGAAACAGTTCGAGCCCTGTGGCGAGGAGGAGGAGCGGATGGCGCTGTAAATGTCCGCCAGCAGCGCCTCACCGCCCAGCAGCGAGGAGGGCGGGTCGAAGGCCAGGCCGGGCGTCAGCGCCGAGAACGGCGGGTGCATGTCGTTGTGGCCGTGCCACATGTTCGGCTCGATGAAGGAGTACTGCGTGAGCCGTCCTGCCTCTGCATCGGGCCAGAACTGGTCGGTGGACACGAAGTGGCTGGCGAACCGTTCGTGCAGGCGAGAGGCGTGGATCAGCGCGGTGAACGGTATCCGACTGGGCGGGGCGACATATACCCGCCAGGACAGCCCATACGACTCCAGCCGCTCGAACACCGTCTCGGCCGTGTTGTGCAGCGGGAAGTTCGGATACGGGGTGTTGACCACCAGGCCCGAGGATGTCGCGGCGTGGAAGAACGAGCGGTTCGGGAACGTCTGGGAGGGGACCTCGGCGAACCAGTGGTCGAAGGTGGCGAAGCCCCGGGCCAGCGCCGACAGCACCGGCATCTGCCGCGGTGTGTAGCCGGCCATGATCTGGGTGTACTCCTCAAGGCGGGGCTGACGGCCCCTCTCGGCCCAGAACGCACTGATGTAGTCGGCGACGAACCCGTCCATCGTGGGTCGGCGCCCGTCGCCGGGCGCGTTGAACGGCGCCGCCATCTCCTCGGCTGGTCTCCCGCGGTTGTCGGTGGGATCGATCAGCCCGAACAACTGGGTGTTGACATGCTGGTACTCCTCGCCCGGGTCCGGGTTCGGGGTGTCCATGTCCGTTGCCACGGCGTAGGGCAGCACGTCGTGCCCGTCACGGTGCTCAGCCCACTGCGGGATCGGGTTTGACAGGTCTTTGCCGGCCACGCCCTCGAACGCCGCGACCTCGCCAGGCTCGTACAGCCGGCCGAGCAGGTTGTCGAAGGAGCGGTTCTCGAACATGACCACAACCACGTGGTCAAGCGCAGTGCCACGAGCCGGCGCACCCATACCACCACCTTATGGCCGACCACTACAAGCCGCCTCCCGGCGGTACGGCACAGCGGCGCCAAGCTGCTGCTCCAACGCCGGCATCAACCCGGCCACGGCTTTCGCGCAGGTCGTGTCACGAATGTTCCGGCCGTCCCGACATACACCGCGGTGTATGTCGGGACCTGGCTCGCTGCAGCAGGTCACGAACGCCCACGCGGAATGGCTTGATCGGCGATTCAATTGTTCATTCGGTGTTCTCCCAGGAAGCTCGCACCAGTGCCCGCTCCGTGCCGGCCAGCTGGAGCCCGGCGGCCAGCCAGGCCTGCGCGTAGCGGCCGGGATCGGGATCGACGAGCCGCCCGAAGACGTCCCGGCCACGGCGGTCCGCCTCGGCAGTGAGCGCGGCGAGGCGGTCCGCCGCCGCGTGAAGGCCGGACCGGCGCAGGTGTGCGATGTGGGGTGCCGAGGTTCGGGCGAACTCCGCGACCGTCCGACGTCCGCCGGCGACCGCGAGCTCCACGACGTGCCGGAGCCGCCACAGCGGTGAGTCGGCGATCAGGTCCGCCGGTTCCGGGGTCGGGCCCGCCGGCGCCGGTGTTTCGCCGGGCTGCGGCGGGAAGTGGACGCTCTGCAGCCGGTCGTACCCGAGATCCGCATGACCCTGCCAGGCCTCCGGCAGCTGGAGCGTGGCCTCGCTGCCCGGGACGGGGCCGACCGCGAGGGGACGCAGCGTCGCCGGACGGTCCGGGTCCAGGCGGCCGACGACTCGGATGCGCAGCCCGGGATAGGTCGCGAGTCTGCGCAGATTCTCGATGTGCGCGAAGTCCGGGTGTCCGTGCGCTGCGACAAGCCGGATCACCGGGCCGCCCTCATTAGTAGAGTCCACCCGCGCCACCAGACAGTCCCCGGAAGCCCCGATCACCATCACATCGCAGCCGACCAGATCCGTGCCCTGCTGCTCGGCGTCCCCACTGGTGCCCAGGACCCCGGCGAGCTGCGTGCGCACCGACGGCCCGAGCGGTTTGGCGAACAGGGCCGCCACCGCTCCGCCGGACCAGCCCTGGCCGGTCAGCGGCGTGGCGCGCACGTTCTTGCCCGCGCCGAGCCGGCCGTCGGCCGAGACCGTGGCCCCGGCGATCAGCAGTCCGCCCCGGGACAGCTGGGCGTGGTCCAGGGCCGCCGCGCCGATCGCCACCGGCGCGGTGGCCGCCCCGCGAGCGCGTGCCGCTCCGCCGGGCTTCACGTCGGAGACCGTGAACCAGCGTCCGTCCTCGGCCAGGACATGGGTCACCACACCGCCGTACCCGGTCGCGCTGAGCACCGGCTCGCGGCACACGCCGTGCACCCGCAGGCTCCCGCCCGGCTCGTAGGCCCGGCGTGCCGTCCCGACCAGCTCGGGATCGGGGTTCGCGGCGGCCACCAGACTTGCGGTGAGGAGGAGCTCGATCAGGTCGCTGACAAGCCCGCCGAGTCGGTGCGCGTTGCTGCGGGACCTGGCCGCGCGCAGTCCGCGCACGACCCGCAGCGCGGCGGCTTCCGGACGGTGCAGACCCGCCAGGCGCGCGGTGTGGGCGGCACGCAGCAGCTCCGACTGGGGAACCGCACCGGCGGCGGGGATCCCGGCCGCCAGGATCGAGGCCGCTGCCGACCAGAGTGCGGCGGCTGCGGCGACCTGGGCCTGGTTCGGTCCGGCAGGCTGCGCGGCCACGGCTGCTTCGGTGGTTCCGGTGGCGCCGCTGCCTTCAGCGGCTCCGGCACTATCCGCACCTGCACCCCGCTCGATAGCCGCGGCATCTGCGATGTCCCGGGCATCCTCGCCGACCTCAGCCGCAGGATCGGCCGTCTCCGGCGAATCAGCCACCGGACACGCCGTGAGCACCGCGGCCCGGTGCAGGCACTTCGGCGCCAGCAAACACGTGCACCGAGCCTGCTCGTCCAGCGCGATGACACCCGAGGCGTCCGGGGCGAGGGTGACCACGGCGTCCTCGCCGCAGTGCACCCGCACCGTCTCCCCGTCCGTCACGAGCTCCGCCGCGCCGTACTGCTCGACCGCCGCGTCGAGCTTCTTCAGCAGCCGCGAGGTCAGAGCCTCGACCGCCGCGGCCGTCACCTCCGGAGCGACCGGTGGCAAACTCATCGGGCCTCCCCACGAACGCGCTCGCCGACCCAGCGGGCCAGGGCGAGAGGACTGAGCGCCGCCACCGGCATCCCGGCGGCGACCAACTGTTGGGCGATCGGCACCGAGTACCGGGCCGCGCCGGCGTCGTCGAGTGCCGCGCAGCCGATCAGGTGCACTCCCGAGGCGGCCAGCGAGCGGACCTCGCCGAGCAGGCCGCCGACCGGGTAGCCCTCCTCGAAGTCGCTGACGACCGCGACGATGGTGCGGCTGGGCACCGTCACCAGCGAGCGCGCGTGCCGCAGCCCGGCGGCGATGTGCGTGCCGCCGCCGACCCGCACCTCCAGCAGCAGCGACAGCGGGTCGGGGACGCGGCCGGTGAGGTCCACGACCTCGGTGGAGAACGCCAGGAAGTGCGTCGACAGCGCGGGCACCCCGCCCAAGACCGCGGCGGTCAGCGCCGACCACACCACCGAGGCCTCCATCGACCCGGACACGTCCACGACCAGGATCAGCCGCCAGTGCGCCGCGCGCCGGGCGCGGGTGCCGAAGATCGGCCGCTCGGGGACGATCAGGGTGCTGCCGTCCTCGAGCCGGCGCGCCGTGCCGAGGTTGGCGCGCACGGTGCGTGCCAGGTCCAGCGGACCACCGGGGCGGCGCGTGGGGCGCGGCGTGGCCAGGCCGGTCAGGGTCGGGCGCAGCCGGGTGGCCAGCTCCCGGGTGAGCTCGGCGACCAGCCGCTGGACCAGCGGTCGCAGCTTGGCCAGCTTCTGCTCCGGCAGTCCGCCCGCCAGCGAGAGGATGGTGGTGAGCAGCTCGACGGAGGGCCGGACCGAGTTCGGGTCGAGCTCTTCCAGGACGTCGGTACGGCCCGCCGCGGCGGCCCGGCCCAGCACCTCCTCGCGGACGTCGGCGCCGAACAGCGCGTTCAGTTCCTCGGCCCACTCCCGGGCAGTCGGGAAGGCGGCCTCGCGTCCGCCGCCCGCGCCGTCGCCGGTCCGGCTCTCCAGGCTTTCGGAGCCTTCGCCGCGGCCGGTTCCGTAGAGCTCGTCGAGCGCGCGGGCGTACCGGCGCGAGTCCGCGGACAGCCGGTCCGGCTGGCGTCCGAGCAGCAGGCGCCAGCGTTCGGGCGGGGGGATGCGGTGCCGGTCGGTGGAGACTCGCGGGTCATCCGCTGAAGCCGACTCAGCATCCGGCTTCGATTCAGAAGCCTGCGAATCCGCGCCCTCCGGTACGACCACACCAAGCGCCCGCACCGCCTCGAAAGCCTCGGCGTCGGCGGTGGTCCACAAGGCGACCAGCCGCGGATCGTCGGCCAGCGTCACATCGGGCCGGTCGCCCAGGCGCTCGGTCACGGTCGCCAGCACCCGGCCGCGCGCGGCCGGGGAGAGCGTGTCGAACCCGCCGCGCAGGGCCGGGAGTCGGTGGAGGAAGTCGCGGTCGGCGAGGGTGTCGATCCGGTCCAGCAGCGGATCAAGAGCCTGCGGTGCCGCCTGGAGCAGCGGACCGGCCGCGGTGAGCAGGCCGGTCAGATGGCGTGCCAGGCGCTGCCGGCCCTCGCCGGTGCCGGCGGCGTCGACCCAGCCGCCGACCCGCGTCCCGACCGCTTCGGCGCCGTCCAGATCCAGCAGCACCCGCGCTGCCGCGACCGCGCCCTGCACCATCGGCGACCCGGTGCGGGCCAGGGTGTCCAGCGCGTCGGCCAGCCGCACGCCGAGCTGCCTGGCGGCGGCGCGGTCGGCGAGGGCGACCAGGGCGGCGGCGTCGGCCGGGTCGTCGCTGCCGGCCAGGCCCGGCAGGGCGCGGACGGCGGCGTCGAGCAGCGTCCCGGACAGCGTCGCGGCCTGCTGCCGCTCGGCGTCGCCGGTGCCGGGAAGGTGGCCCTCGACCAGCGCTTCGAGCAGGTCCAAGGCGCTCAGCAGCTCCGGCAGCGTGCCCTGCCCGGGCAGCGTCCCGGCGGCGTCCTCCAGACGCGCCCGGACCAGGTCCGGCAGATCGCAGGACGCTGCGGCCCGCAGTCCGTCCAGGATGTCGGCGCACGTGGCGCCGCCGTCCTCGGCCTGACGCCGGGAGCGCTCGCGCAGCGTCCCGGCGGCGGCCTGGGCCGCGGTGACCCCGCGGACCCCGGCCAGATCCAGGCGCACCGGCACACTCGGCGTCCACGCCAGCCGCCACCGGGAGGTGAGCGCGGTGCCATCGCCCGTTCCGGCCACCTCGACCGGTTCGCCGTATCCGGCGCCGCAGATCAGCAGGCGCTGAAGCAGCACCTCGCGGCGGCCGTCGAGCTCCGAGCGCAGCGGGTCCAGGCGGACCTCGCGCGGCGCCGGGTCATCGGGATGCGGCAGCCGCAACCCGGCCAGCTCGGCCTCCACCGACGGGCCCAGGCCCGAGCGCGGCGTGCCCGCCGCGACCCGGCCGCGCACGGTGCCGACCAGCACGGTCTCCAGCGCCCGGGCCAGCGCCCGGCCGCGCCCCAGCAGCTCGCCCTGGCCCAGGACCGTGGTCACGGCCTCGAGGATCTCCCCGCGCCCCGGCGCCGGCAGCGCGCGCAGCCGGGCCAGGTCGCCGGCCAGCCGCAGCGCCTCGGACGCCTCGCCGGTCCCGGCGGTGTGGCCGGCGGCGCGCAGCTCGCGGCAGACGTCGGTGACGGCGCGCGCCGCCGCGAGCTGGATCGACTCCGGGTCGCCGCCGGCGGCGAAGACAGACTGCTGCCAGCGCGGGTCGCGGATGCCGGCGGGGTAGCCGGAGCGGGCGTCGAGCAGGTCGAAGGCGTAGGGGACCAGGGAGGTGGTCGAGGTCTCGCCGGCGCGTGCCGTGCTCGAGTCCGCTGCTGCGATCGAGTCCGGTGCTGCGCTCGACTCCGCTGCCGCGCTAGCCTCCGGATCTTCTTTGGTGCCCGCTGCGTCGACCAGTGCCGGCGCGTGAAACGCCCCGATGACCGCGGCGACGCGCCGCCCGCCGTCGCCGGCTTGCGAGATCACGCCTCGCATATGGGCCTCGCGAGCCAGATCGACCGCCGACACCGCCTCGCCGCTGTCGGTCCGCAACGCCCACCCGACCCCGAGCGCCGCGCGCCGCACCGCCTCCGGAGCGCACCCCGGAGCCAGCACCTCCACGCCGCGGTCCCAGTAGTCGTCGCCATCGCGCCCCGACCCGGCGCCACGCAACGCGTCGGCGAACGCGCTGCCCGACCTCGCCGGCTCGGCGCCGCCGCCGGACCACCGCGCATCGCCGAGCGGCAGGTCGCAGCACACGACCTCCCGACCGCGCTCCCGGGCCCACCGGATCGCGGCGAGCTCGGGGGAGAAGTCGGCGAAGGGGTAGAAGCCGAGGTGCCCGTCCGCTCCGGCACCGGCCAGCGCCACCGGCGCGAGGGTGTCCGGATCGGCCAGGTACGGGAGCCAGCTCTGGAAGTCGGTCGGCAGCTCGACGCAGACCACGTCGACATCGGCCGCATCCAGCAGCGCCGGGACCGCCGCGGCCAGCGCCGGACTGTGGTGCCGTACCCCGATCAGGTACGGCGCCGAGCTCTGCGCGAGCTCGGCCACCGCGTCACGCGGGTCGGCCACGGCCAGGCCGCCGCCGCTTGGTGTGGTTTCAGCGACTGTCGTCACCGCAGCGTCTCCCGCAGATCCCACAGCCGCCGCCACGTCGCCGAACCCTGCTCCGCCCGCCGCCGCACCGGTCCGTCCCAGTAGCCCAGCAGCCGCGCGTGGTCCTGCGGGTCGTCCTTGCGCACCACGCCGAGCAGGTGTCCCGGCAGCAGGTCCAGCACGTCCCCGCCCGGCAGGTACGCCGTGGCGATGCCGAGGGCCGCCGTCACCTGCACCGCCTCGGCCGTCGACATCACCGTCCCCGGCCGCTCGACGTCCCAGCCCTCCGACGATCGTCCGGTGCGCAGGTCACGGAACGCTGTGACCAGCACCTCCAGCACCGCGTCGTCGACCGCGTACGCGGCGCCGGCGCGCTGCACCGAGGCGCGGGCCTGTGTCCGCACCAGCTCGGTCTCGGCATCCGCGTCGGCGATCGGGTCGATGGTCTCGAAGTTGAACCGGCGCTTGAGGGCCGCGGACATCTCCGACACACCCCGGTCGCGCAGGTTCGCCGTGGCGATCACCGTGAAGCCGGGGACCGCCGGGACCGAGCCCTCCGGCGTCCCGGTCAGCTCCGGGACGCTCATGTGCCGGTCGGACAGGATCGACACCAGCGCGTCCTGCACCTCCGGCAGACAGCGGGTGATCTCCTCCACGCGGGCCACCCGGCCGGAGCGCATCGCGGCCAGTACCGGGGAGTCGACCAGCGCCTGCGGTGTCGGGCCCTGTGCGAGCAGCAGCGCGTAGTTCCAGCCGTAGCGGAACGCGTCCTCGGTGGTGCCCGCGGTGCCCTGCACGGTCAGCCGGCTCGTCCCGCACACCGCCGCCCCCAGCAGCTCCGAGAGCATGGACTTGGCGGTACCGGGCTCGCCGACCAGCAGCAGGCCGCGTTCCCCGGCCAGGGTCACGACGCAGCGCTCGACCAGGGCCCGCTCGCCGACGAACTTGCGGGTGATCACCAGCTTGTCCGGCACGTCCGGCTGGGCCTTGGCGAGCTTCAGCTGCTCGCCGTCGCTGCCGCACAGGAACGTGACGACCGAGCGCGGGGTCAACCGCCAGCCTGGCGGCCGGGGCCCGGCGTCGTGGGCCGCCAGGAAGGCGAGTTCGGCCTGGTGGCGCTGTTCGGCGGGCAGCAGCTGGGCCGCTGGCGTGTCCGGGGCCTGAGGTGCGGCGGTCATGGACAATCCTGCCTTGTCGTTGATGGCGTTGATGGCGTCAATGTCAGAATCAGAAAAGGAGCCGATGTCGGAAGAGGAAACAGCGAAACCGGGGGAGTCCTCACCGGCGCCGCCCCCGCCGCGCGGTCCGCAGCTCTTCGTACCGCGGCGCGTCGCCGTCCTGGATCCGCTGCCAGGCCCGGCGGTACAGGTCGGCGGCGGGCTCGGTCGGCACCAGCACCCCGGCGACGGCGCCCCGGTCGTGCAGCAGCCCCTCGAAGAACGGCAGCTTCCACGCCTCCATCGGCGTGTGCGGGGACCGGATGTCCACCCAGGCGCCGGGCAGGAACAGCGACCGGCCCGCCCGGGCCCGCGCCGCCTCGACCACGGACTCGGTCCGGGCCAGCTCGGCGCGCGCCGCCTTGAACCGGGCCGGCTTCCACCCGGTCCAGCGCGCGGTGTTCCGGTCGGTCGGATCGGGCATCGCCAGCAGCATCAGGTACAGCGCGGCGGCGTCCTCTCCCGCGCCGAGCTCCTTGGCGACTTCGGTCACCAGATCCGGTACCGAGCGCGACGGATCCTGCGGGAACCACGTGCCGCCGGCGTCCCGCGTCCCGGCAGCCGGGTCGCCCGGGTCGGCGAGCAGCGCCGCGAACCGGGGGTCGCGGGCCAGCCGCAGCGCGATCTCGACCGCGAACGGTCGCTGGTCCTCGCCACGCAGGGCCGGTATATAGGTGTCGGATCCGGCGGCGTCCAGCAGCGCCACCTTCAGCGCCGGCGCCGGCTGGTAGTCGTGCGTGGCCATCAGGACCGCGCCGTACCGTTCGAAGCCCTCGGCGACCTCCGTCGGGGTACCGGCGGTCTTGCGGAACTCCTCCAGGCCGACGTAGCGGCGCAGGTCGATCAGCAGCTCCGGGTTCGCGAGCCGGTCGCGCACCATCGCCAGCGCCGCCGGCAGCGCGGACCGCACCGGATCCCCGGCCGGGAGCCGGTACGCCAGCCAGGCCGCCAGCGGCACCGCACTGGCCAGGACCTCGGCGTCGAACCCGACCGCCTTCTCGTCGGTGGGACGGGCCCGGTCGCCCCGGATCTGCCAGGCCAGGTCGGTGCTCAGCCGACGCGAGGAGGCCGGGTCGATCAGGGCCGGCAGCGCCTCCAGCACGTCCCAGTCGATGCGGACCGAGCGCCGCGCCTCGGCGCTCAGCGCTTCCGGCACGGCGATCTGCCGGCCGACGACCCGGTTCCACACCTCGGCCGCCGCCGCGACATCAGGGCCCTGCGTCCACAACGCGGCCGGGTCCGCCGGAAGCAGCGCCGAGACCAGCTCGATCGCCACCGGGAAACCCAACGCCGTCAAGCGATCCCGGGCCACGGCCGCCTCGGCGGAGGTCACCCCGAGCGCCGTGCACACCTCGCGGGGCAGGAACCCGCGCTCCTGCCGATGGAAGCGCGGCAGCCCGGCGGCCACCAGCTTGGCGGTGACCGGAGTGACGCCGGTGAGCGCGGCGAACTCCTCGGCGGCGGCCGCGGACCAGGGCGCGAGGTCCTCGTGGCTGTCCGCCTCGGTCAGGAAGCCGGCCAGCCAGCCCGGCTGGCGGCCGGCGAGCCCATCGGCCACGGCCGGAGCGATCGGAGCCGTCGTGGTCGCCGGAACTACCGGGGCCAGCTTGGTCAGCCGGTAGGGCGCGGGCAGCTCGAACCGGCCGGCCGGATCGTGGATCAGGCCGCTGAACTCGAAGTGCGGGGAGTCCCAGTTGTATTCCAGGAACGCCGCGCACCCGCCGCCGTCCAGCGGCAGCAGCCCGAGCCAGGAGTCCCGGTGGTCGGACGAGGGCAGCGCCGAGCGCAGCACGTTGCCGGAGAAGCTCCGCCACGTGGACTGCTCGCCGGGCTCGGCCACCCCCAGCGCCGCCAGCTCGGCCAACAGCTCCCGCAGAGCGTCCCGGTGTTCGGGTTCGGCGAACGGCGAGACCGAGCGCAGGGCTGCCGCCGGCGCGGTGGCGATCGCGGCCTCCCACAACTCGGTGGTCGGCAGGACCGGACCGTCCAGGTGGACCCGCACCGGCCGGGTCCGCTGCGGCTTTTCCCGCAGTTCCCTGGTCAGCACGCGCAACACGCCGAACAGGGTCGAATCGGCGCCACGCCAGCCGTAATAGCGCTGATTCACCAGGCCGCCGAGTGCCGCGTTGACGACATCGTCCTTGGGCCCCGGGTTCTCGAGCTCGGATTCCCGCAGCCCGCCGCTCAGCGTCTGCTCCAGCCGCTCGGCGACCTGGTCCAGTCCGCGCTGCTGCTTGGCCGCGTGACGCACGATCCCGGCGATGCCCTTGAGCAGTGCCTCGTCGCCGGCCTCCGGGAGCAGCTCGCGGATCCGGGCACGCCGGGCCGCCTTGGCCTCGTCTCCCTTGACGTTCTCGACGTCGGCGCCGGCCGCCAGCAGCGCGGCGGCGGTGTCCCGGTCGATCCGGCGCAGCGCCAGCGAGGCCTGCTCGTCGCGCGGGCGCAGGTAGCGCCAGTAGGAGGCCGGCGGCAGGATCCGGGTGCCCTTGGCGTAGGTGCCCGGCTTGCCGTCGGTCTTGGCCTGCGCGACCAGGACGCCCTCGGCGTCCAGCATGCTGATGTCGTAGCTGCCGGTGCCGACCAGCGCCCGCCCGGCGTCGTCGCCCGGGAACACGATCGCACCGCTCAGGCCGTCGGTCCCGGCCGGGGCGATCGCGGTCACGCCGGCCAGGTCCTCGCCGCGCAGCGAACCGTCCGGCAGCTTGACGACGCGGAAGCCCACGAGCCCGTCGACCGGCCGCGCCGTCGGGCCGGACTGGTCCGCCACCGCGGGCATGATCCGGCCGCCGACCAGCTCCGAGCCGGCCGGGGCGGTGCGCAGCGCGTCGGCCAGGAACGCCGGCGAGGACTTGCGGCCGCGTGTGCCGGTCGCCGGGTCGTACTCGTACCAGCCCAGCGTGTCGCGGTCCGCGCCGTCCCAGGACCAGGTCCAGTACGACACACCGTCGCTCATGATCTCCGAGTCCTCCGGGACCGCGGAGTCGCCGGGCCGCAGCGGCGCGTGGCCGGTGGTCCGGCCGCCGCCGGCCAGCGGCAGGCTCCGCGCCAGACGGCCCGGGCCGTAGTAGTACATCCGCTGGCTGCGCGTCTCGCGCTCGTGCCCGGGCCGCTCGACGGGGAACAACTGGTCCGGCGAGTGGTGCCAGTAGCCGCGCAGTCTCGCGTCCAGGGCCCGCGAGGACCACATGACCAGCAGCTCGCCGTCGATGTAGTGGTAGCCGGCGTTGTCGTAGGCGTCGCCGGCCGGGATGCGCAGGTCGTGGGTCAGCACCGGGCCGTCGGGGCCGAGCACCCGGACCTGCGTGGCACCGCCGACGATCAGGTACGGCCAGGCGTCGGCGACGACCAGGTCCTCGACGTTCTTGCTCAGCTCGGCCGCCGCCTGCTCCCACGCCGGCCAGGAGAACTCGTCCAGCAGTCCGGCGCGCAGCGTGCGCATCAGGACCGGGGCCAGGTCGGTGTGCGCGGCGGCCCGCACCTGCTCCTCGGCCAGGGCCAGCGCCTCGCCGGGCAGCCAGCTCAGCCGGGCCATCGCCTCCGGCAGCCCGGGCAGGCCCGTCGCCGCGAAATCCTGCGCGACGGTGGCGACCCACGCGGTGAGCAGGATCCGGCCGCCCGGCGCGGCTATCAGCTTCCTGATGGCGCGGCGGGTGGAGTCGTCGGCGCCGAAGGACTGCGTGCCGCGGGCGAAGGCCGTGACGAAGCGCCCGTCGGCCTCCAGCGCGACGAGGTCACGCTGGCCGTCGTCGGCTCCCCAGGCCTCCAAAGGCAAAGCCGTGTTCTCCGCCGGATCGGCGACCGGCAGCCCCAGCGCCAGGAACAGGTCCAGCAGGTCCAGATCGCCCGGCACGGCCAGGGTCCCGCCCGAGGCCGCCAGCTCCTCGCGCAGCCGCGCCTGGCAGCGCTCGACCAAGGTGTAGAGCTCGGGCATCCGGCCCCGGGTCCGCCAGCCGGACCGGATCGACTGGAACCGCTTCAGCCAGCCCGCCGCGCCGTCCTCGGGCCGCACGGCGTCCTGCGGCGCGTCGTCGTACAGCGCCTCGATCGCGCCGCCGTCGGTGAGGATCGCCAGCCACAGACCCGGCAGGTCCGGCTCGTCGCCGCCGGGCATGACGTCCAGCAGCGCCCGGCGTATCTCAGGGTCCTGGCGCAGCAGCGCGACGATCGCCGCGCGGTGGCTCTTCCACCAGCCCTCCGGCGCGCGCAGCGTCGCCGGCAGCGTGAGCAGGCCGGCCAGGTATTCGCGCTCGACGGCCGCCGCGTCGGCACCCGCGGCCTTGGCCAGCCGGCGCAGCTCGGTGGCCAGCCCGGCCGCCGGGGTCAGCCCGCCGGCGGTGCGGCGCGAGCACAGGCGCGTGTACCGGTGCAGAGCCTCGTCCGGTGAGACCCGCGCCGACAGGGCCTTGCCATAGTCGACCAGTGCCTTCGCCGGCAGCGCTCCGGCCAGGGCGAACTCCAGGAAGACGTCGTCGAGGCGGTCTTCGTCCAGCTCCAGGCCGTGCGTGGCCTCCGCGCGGCGGGCCTTGGTGAACATCTGCGAGGCGAAGGTGACGTTCTCCGCCCCCAGGAACACCCTGCCGACCTGCTCGAAGTACGTCGGCAGGAAGTGCGGCAGCGCGGCGGCGAGCCGGTCGGCGATCCCCTGGTAGGCCTGAAGTGCGGCCTTCGGACGCGACTTCACCTGCTTCGCGGCGCGCTCCAACTCCGGCAGCAGCGCCAGAGCCTGGTGCCCGTCCTCCGGGTGGTGCACCAGCACCCACTCCGGGAAACCGAGCGACTGCCGCAGGCCCAGACCCACCTCGGCGGGCTCGCCGTCGGGGGCCAGGCCGAGGAACCCGGCCGCGGCGTCCTCGGCCGCGCCGAGCTCGCCGGGCGTGAGGCGGACGACGACCCGGTCGTCCAGGGCGGGATGCCGGTAGGCGCGCGCGGTCAGGGACACCGCGCGCTCGCCGGCGACGGCGGTGCCGGGCGGGAGGATCGCGCCGGCGGCCAGCAGGCCGGCCGCGTCCTCGGGCGTCAGGGTCCTGTTTCCGGCGTCGCCGGTGCCTCCGCTGTCTCCGGTGCTTCCGGTCGTGCCGCTGCTGCTGGTGCTTGCAGTGGTGGCGTTCTGCGAGCCGCTCATGCGTCCTTGCCCTCCTCGATCACGCGGCCCGCGTAGAGCGCCGCGGCCATCCGCATCCCCTCCGACCAGGCCACCTGGCCGATGTCGGACTGTGCCAGCGCGCTGCCGTCCTCGCCGTGCCAGGTGAGCGCGCCGGTCTCGCTGTCGTCGTCCCAGTAGTAGGGCTCGCCGATCCACACCGAGGCCTCGACCGTGCGGCCGCCGTCGCGTACGCGGCAGTTCGCGTAGCCGCCGCTGACCCGGTAGCCCAGCGAGGTCGCGCGGGCCGCCAGGACGAACCGCGACGGGAAGCGGCCGCCGGAGAACTCGGTGACGCGCGCCGCCCCGGCCTTCGTGCCGCCGTCCTCGGCCTGCTCCTCCGGCTTGCGCCAGGTCGCCCGGTAGATCTGCTCGACGCGCTGCTCGACCCCGAGTACGGCGGCGAACTCCCGCAGGTCGTCCAGATCCGGCAGCAGCACCGGGTGCGGCAGCGTGACGGTCTGCGGATTGAGCCGCACCGTCTCACCGTCCAGGTTCACCACGCGCAGCCCGCCGTCCTCGGTGACCCCGCGCAGGAAGCCCGCCTCCTCCGGATCGGCGCCGACGACCACCAGGTCCCGCAGCGCCGCCTGCCACGCCTCGTCCGGCCACACCCGCGCCAGCAGCGCGGTCGGCACCGGCAGCGAGGACACCATCCAGGCGTCGACCTGGGCCACGCAGCCGGCCGCGTGCCGGTCCAGCCACTCGGCCAGACGCCGCAGCCGGTCCACTTCCGCATCGTCCCGAAGCGCCTTCGGCAGCGTCTTCAACTGCCGGCCCGCACTGCGGCCCGCCGTGGCCCGCGCGGCCACGCGCCCCTCAACGAGCGTGATCTCATAGCCCTGCCCGGCGGCCAACCACGCCATCGGCCCCACCCCTCACTCGGTCTTGCCATCGCATCCCCGTGCTGATGGCGGACACGCTGTCAGTCGGCACCGACAGGAAGCAAAACGGGATGTCAGGCGGCTGATGCGGAGTTTGACATCAGCAGGGGTGAGGGGCGATCCTCTTCATCACAGCGGAGATGGACGGGTTTTGCGCGCCGTTTTCGGGCTCAGCCCCGCCGCGCCCGCCGACGCATCAGCGCGCCCGCCGCAGAATCAGGTTGATCACCAACGCCGTCCAGCCCGTCTGGTGCGAGGCCCCGAGCCCGGCGCCGGTGTCGCCGTGGAAGTACTCGTGGAACGGGATGAGGTCGTGCCAGTCCGGGTTCTTCTGGAACAGCTCGGTCTGGCCGAACACCGGCCGGCGGCCGTCGGCGTCGTCCAGGAACAGGGATATCAGGCGCCGTGACAGGTCGTCGGCTATCTCCCCGAGCGTGGCTTCGCGTCCCGATCCGGCGCCGGTCGGGTAGGGGACGCGCAGCCGGTCGCCGAAGAAGCGGTGGTGCCGGTCCAGGGCGTCGATGAGCATGTAGTTCACCGGGAACCAGATCGGGCCGCGCCAGTTGGAGTTGCCGCCGAACAACGTCGAGGAGGACTCGGCCGGTTCGTAGCCGACGCTGTAGTCGGCCTCGCCGAGGCGGACGGTGAACGGCTCGGCGAGGTGCGCGCGCGACAGGGCCCGCAGACCGTGGCCGGACAGGAACTCCTCCTCGTCGAGCATGCGCTCCAGCAGCCGCGGGAGCTGGTCGTGCCGGACCATCGTCAGCAGCCGCAGATCGCTGGCCGGCATCATGCGGCCGTGCAGGACGTCGGCGTAGTGCGGCTTGTTCGTCCGGTACCAGGCCAGGCGCTGCTCCAGCTCCGGGACCGCCGCCAGCGCCGCCGAGGACACCGTGGCGGTCGCGGAAAGCGGCAGCAGACCCACCACCGATCGCACCCGCAGCGGCACGGCTTCCTGCCCGGGAACGCGGATCACGTCGTAGTAGAAGCCGTCCTCCTCGTTCCACAGCCCCTGGGTGTTGGCCGCCTCGACGATCAGCGCGAAGTGCTCGAAGAACTTGGTGACCATCTCGCCGTAGGCGCTGTCCTCGGCCGCCAGGATCAGCGCCATGTCCATCATCGTGAGCGTGAACAGGGCCATCCACGCCGTGCCGTCGCTCTGCTCCAGCTGCCCGCCGGCCGGGACGCCCGCGCTGCGGTCGAACGGCCCGATGTTGTCCAGGCCCAGGAACCCGCCTTCGAAGACGTTCTTGCCCTCGGCGTCCAGCCGGTTGACCCACCAGGTGAAGTTCAGCAGCAGCCGGTGGAAGACGCGCTTGAGGAAGCCGAAGTCCCGGCTGCCGTCGGCGGCGAAGACCTGGAGCGCGGCCCAGGCGTGCACGGGCGGGTTCACGTCGCCGAAGTTCCACTCGTAGGCCGGCATCTGGCCGCTGGGATGCAGGTACCACTCCCGCAGCAGCAGGTGCAGCTGCTGCTTGGCGAAGCCCGGGTCCACCCGGGCCAGGGCGACGGCGTGGAAGGCCAGGTCCCACGCCGCGAACCACGGGTACTCCCAGGTGTCGGGCATGGCGATGACGTCGCGCGCCGACATGTGCCACCAGTGCGCGTTGCGCCGCGCGCCGCCGCCGAGCCCGGCCGCGTGGCCGGGATCGTGGTCCAGCCAGCGCGGCACGTTGTAGTGGTAGAACTGCTTGGACCACAGCAGACTGCCGACCGCCTGCCGCAGGACCATGGCCTCGTCGTCGGAGCACGTGTCCGGAGTCAGTTCGGCGAAGAACTCCTCGGCCTCGGCCTCCCGGGACTCCATCACCTCGTCGAAATCGTGCCCCAGGAGCCTGGCCCGGGTCAGGCGCGGGACGCCGGGGCCGTCCATCCGCAGCCGCAGCCGGATCTCCGTGCTCTGCCAGGGCTGGACGGTCAGCACATACCGCAGCGCGGCCTTGGTGCCCACGCGCTCGGGATTGACGGTCGCGGCACCGTCGACGACATGGTCGTTGATGCCGTCCTTGGGGAACTCGCTGTAGCCGCCGTAGCCCCACAACCGCTCGCTGTTGGTCTCGTTGTCGCACACCAGCGCCTCCGGGCTGCCCTCGCCGTACAGCGACAGCGGCCTGAGACGCTCGTGCCGGCCGGCCAGCCGCGCGCCGTGGACGCTGATCCGCGGGACCGCGTCGGGCTCCGGCAGGCCCCAGGACCAGGTGTTGCGGAACCACAGCGTCGGAAGCACGTGCAGGGTCGCAGGCTCCGGGCCCACGTTCTCCACCCGCACCCGGATGCACATGTCGTGCGGGCCGGCCTTCGCGTAGTCGGCGGTGATCGCCCAATAACGATCCTGGTCGAAGACCCCGGTGTCGACGAGCTCGTATTCGGGGTCGGCGCCGCCGGACTCCCGCGCGGTGTCCAGCAGCTCCTGGTAGGGGAACTCCCGCTGCGGGTAGTGATAGCGCCAGCGCATCCAGGAGTGGGTCGGCGTGGAGTCCAGGAACCACCAGTACTCCTTGGCGTCCTCGCCGTGGTTGCCCTCCTGGCCGCTCACGCCGAACAGCCGCTCCTTCAGGATCGGGTCGCGGCCGTTCCAAAACGTCAGCGCGAAGCAGAACCGCTGTAGTTCGTCACAGATCCCGGCCAGGCCGTCCTCGTTCCAGCGGTAGGCCCGGGAGCGCGCGTGGTCGTGCGGGAAGTAGTCCCAGGCCGTGCCGCCGTCGGAGTAGTCCTCACGGACAGTGCCCCAGGCCCGCTCGGCGAGATACGGGCCCCATTCCCGCCAGGGCACACGGTTCCCGCCCTCGGCGTCGGCGGCGTTCAGGCGGATCCGCTCGGCGTCGGCAGCGCCGGCGGCAGCGGCGTCGGCATATTCCATGGCGACCAGTGTGGACCGCGATGATTACGGACTGTTTCCGAAAAGCCCGCGTTGGCCGATCTCGAACACGACGGCCTCACAGCCGCAACGTCCGTGCAATCTGCGTCCCCGATGCTGGTCGCACCGCCGAAAGCACGCCTTGAGCGGACGGCATCCGTGATCCCTGACGAGGAGGCGAAGATGACCGCGACCACCGCGTTCCGCACCAGGAGGATCCTCATGCTCTCCTGGGAGTACCCGCCGGTCATGGTCGGCGGTCTCGGACGGCACGTCCACGCCCTGGCCACCACCCTGGCCCGGGCCGGGCACGACGTCACCGTGGCCACCCGCCACGCTCCCGGCGCGCCCCTGGAGGAGGTCGTCGAAGGAGTGCGCGTCGTACGGGCGCCGCAGGACCCGCCGGTCATCCCGCTGGACACCGAGCACCTGCTGGCCTGGGCCGTCGCCTTCAACCACACCCTGACCCGCACCGCCCTGCACGCCGCCCGCGGCCGGGACTTCGACCTCGTCCACGCCCACGACTGGCTCGTCACCCACGCCGCCGTCACCGTCAAGGACCACCTGGGCATCCCGCTGGTGGCTACCGTCCACGCCACCGAGGCCGGCCGGCACCAGGGCTGGCTGCCCGGCGACCTGAACCGCGGCATCCACTCCATCGAGTGCTGGCTGGCCCAGGAGGCCTCCCGGGTCCTGGTCTGCTCCCAGTACATGCGCCGCGAGGCCTCGGTGCTGTTCGGCATCCCGGAGTCCAAGATCGACGCCGTCCCCAACGGCGTCGACATGCCCCGCTGGCGCGCCACGCCCAAGCAGGTCGGCCTGGCGCGCGCCAAGTACGCCGGCAGCGGCCCGCTGGTCGGCTTCGCCGGCCGCCTGGTCCACGAGAAGGGCGTCCAGCACCTGCTGCACGCGCTGCCCGAACTGCGCCGCGCCCACCCGGGGCTGCGCGCCGTCATCTGCGGCGACGGCCCCAACCGCGGCGAGCTGGAGGACCTGACCCACCGGCTGGGCCTGGAACACACCGTCAGCTTCGGCGGGTTCGTCGGCTCCTCGCTGTCGGCCACCATGGCCGCCACCGACGCGATGGTCGTGCCGAGCCTGTACGAACCCTTCGGCATGGTCGCCCTGGAGGCCGCCGCGGCCGGCGCTCCGCTGGCCGTGTCGGCGACCGGCGGCCTGGCCGAGATCGTCGAGCCCGGCGTCACCGGCGTGACCTTCCCGGTGCGCGACGAGGACGCGCTGGCCCGCTCGGTGTCCACGCTGCTGGCCGACCGGCCCGGCGCGCGCCGGATGGTGGTCACCGCCAAGGCGATGGTGCGCCGGCGCTACGGCTGGTCGACGGTGGGGGAGCAGACCGCCGCGGCGTACGAGGCGGCCATGGCCGGGGCGCCGATGGAGCCGGCCGCGCCGGAGGAGCTGTGGGCCGCGCGGCAGCGGCCGATCTCCATACCGGAGGGCAACCTGCTGGTTTCCGCGGGGCTGGCGGCTTGACCGGGGAACGCTTCTGGGACCGGTTCGGCGCGCACCCCGAGGCCGGCGGCGCCCGCTTCGGGGTGTGGGCGCCGAACGCGCGGCGGGTGCAGGTGGCCGGCGACTTCGACGGCTGGGATCCGAACCGGGCCACCGAGCTCAGCCGCGACGACGCCACCGGCTGCTGGTACGGCTTCGTCGAAGGGGCCGGGCAGTGGGACCGGTACAAGTACCGCGTGTTGGGTGCCGACGGGATGTGGCGGCTCAAGGCCGATCCGGTCGCGTTCCACACCGAGACGCCGCCGGAGAACGCCTCGCGGATCTTCGCCTCGTCGTACCGCTGGCAGGACACTGACTGGCTGAAGGCGCGGCGCGAGGCGGCCGGTGAGCATACCCGGCTGCCGATGTCGGTGTACGAGGTGCACCTGCCGTCGTGGCGGCGCGGACGCTCCTACTGGGATCTGGCTTCCGAGCTGGTGGAGCACGTGCGCCGGCACGGCTTCACCCACGTGGAGTTCCTGCCGGTGATGGAGCATCCCTACGGTGGGTCCTGGGGCTACCAGACGACCGGCTTCTTCGCCCCGACGTCGCGCCTGGGCCACCCCGACGACCTGCGGCACCTGGTGGACGAACTGCACCAGGCGGGGATCGGCGTGCTGTTCGACTGGGTCCCGGCCCACTTCCCGCGCGACGCCTGGGCGCTGGCGCGCTTCGACGGCACCGCCCTGTACGAGCACCCTGATTCCCGCCGCGGCGAGCATCCCGACTGGGGGAGCCTGGTCTTCGACTTCGGACGCTGGGAGGTGCGCGACTTCCTCATCGCCTCGGCGCTGTACTGGATCGAGGAGTTCCACGCCGACGGCCTCCGCGTGGACGCGGTGTCCTCGATGCTGCACCTGGACTACTCGCGCGGCCCCGGCCAGTGGGAGCCCAACGTCCACGGCGGCACCGAGAACCTGGAGGCCACGGCGCTGCTGCGGCGCCTCACCGACGAGGTCCACGCGAGGCACCCCGGCGTGGTGATGATCGCCGAGGAGTCGGCGGCCTGGCCCGGCGTCACCCGGCCGACCGCCGAGGGCGGCCTCGGCTTCGACCTGAAGTGGAACATGGGCTGGATGAACGACACGCTGCGCTACGTGGTGCGCGAACCGGTCCACCGCAGCCACCACCACCACGACCTGACCCAGCCGCTGAGCTACGCCTTCAGCGAGAACTACCTGCTGCCGCTGTCCCACGACGAGGTCGTCCACGGCAAGGGCTCCCTGGCCGGCAAGCAGCCCGGCCGCCGCCAGGAGCAGATCGCCGGCCTGCGCGGGCTGCTGGCGTATCAGTGGGCCTTCCCCGGCAAGAAGCTGCTGTTCATGGGCGGCGAATCCGGCCAGCCGGCCGAGTGGAGCGAGGCCCACGGCCTGGACTGGCCCACCGCGAACGAGCCCGAGCGCCACGGCATGGCCCGCCTCCTGACCGACGCCAACGCCCGCTACCGCGAACACCCGGCCCTGTGGCGGCGCGACGCCGACCCGACCGGCACCCGCTGGCTGGCCTCCGACGCCGGAGCGAACCTGCTGGCCTTCGCCCGGTTCGCAGACTTCGACGAGGGCGCCGCGCTGGTGTGCGTCGCCAACTTCTCCGGAGTGCAGATCCGGGACCACCGGATCGCCATGCCCTGGCCCGGAACCTGGCACGAGGTGCTCAACAGCGACGCGGCCGTCTACGGCGGCTCGGGCGTCGGCAACCTCGGGGCGGTGGTCGCCACCGCCGAGCCCGGTACGGCGTCGGGGCTGGAAGCTTCGGCGCTGGTGACGGTCGGTCCCGGCGCGGTGGTGTGGTTGGCGGGGCGGTTTTCGCCGGTCGCCTGACCCGAAGCGGGTTTAGGCCGCGTCTGAGAAGTGGTGCGTGTGCGCCCGGGTCCCGGCTGGTATCTCAGTCCTCTTGCTCGGATACCTCGCGATCCGATATATCTTCTCTTATGAAGGCACTCGGCAGAACGGAGCCGGTTTTCCTGATCCTCACCGCCCTGATAGACGAGCCCCGCCATGGCTACGGCATTGTCCAGGAAGTGCGGCGGATCACCGACGGCCGTGTTGATCTGCGGATCGGCACGCTCTACGGCGCGCTCGACCGGCTGGCCGGTGACGGTCTCATTGCGAAGCACCGCGACGAAGTCGAGTCCGGGCGGCTGCGCCGCTACTACCGCCTCACCGACGCCGGAGCGGCGGTTCTCGCCGCCGAGGCAAGCCGGATGGCGGCCGACGCGGCGGTGGCGTTGGCGCGGCTGAAAAGCTTCACGGCGCCGGGCAGGGACGCAGGGTTGGGCTCGATGGGGGGAACGGCGTGAGCGATACGTTGGAGGCTGGTTATCGCAGTATTCTCAGGATGCTGCCGCGGGGCTATCGGGCCGAGCACTCTGACGAGATGCTCGCGGTACTCATGGACGGAGCGGCGCCCGGGCAGCGTCGGCCCAAGCCGCGCGAGGTCCTGTCGCTGGCGACGTTCGCGCTGCGACTCCGGTTCATGGTCGGCGGCCCGCGCGAGTCAGGTCGGCCAGTCGGGGACATCGCGCGACGCGCGATCCTGGCCTACCTGGTTTTCGAGTTCGGTCTCCTCATGCAGTTGGATGGCTACGGGGCACGCATTGGCTACTGGTTCATCCCGGGGCTCCTGCACCTAGGTGTCATCATCACGCTTCTGCGGGGATGGTCCTGGTACGGGCGGGCCTTGTGCATCGCCTATGCCGGCTACATCATCCACAACACCGAATGGCATTGGGTTTTTCGCGAGCCCTGGTGGTATGCCATCCTCAGCTCCCGCGATGTGCTCGTGCTCGTGGCTGCCACGGTGGCCTTCCATCGCGGTACGCCACGAATGGCCGGTACCAGCCGCTGGTTCTCGGCCCTGGTCGTGCTCACGGTGCTCTTCTGGATCCGTGGCAAGACCGTCGACCACATGTGGGGATTCGACATCACACACACCCCGGCCTTGTCAGCGTTCATCTACGCGGCCACCGCGATCGTGGCGCTCCAGCAAGCGAAGTCGTCGCCGGTCTGGCCTTCGGCCCTGTCCTTGGCCGGACTTCCGGCGGTCGCGGGGATCGTGCTGCCCTACCTGATCGGCCCGGGCCCGTTTCACGCGCTGTCGGACTCGCCGCGAGACACGTTCTACGTCGAGGTGGTCATCGGCGCCGAGTTCGTCATGATGGCGACGGCGCTTGCCGCGTTCCTCCTCCACCAACGGCGCACGGTCCCAGACCGACGGAACGTGGCCTGACGGACAGGTCGTCGATGCCGTCTCTGCTCTCAACATCCGTGCTGTAGTACGAAGCAGGCATTGGCGTCCTCTCAACGGCCAGGTGATCTCCGGTCGCGACCAGCATCGTAGGTCGCGACCAGAGATCACAGCCAGTCGGCCAGGGCTGCAATGATCACGGTGGCCGCGAACCGGACTGCGAGCTTGTCGTATCTGGTCGCCACGGCCCGGTGCTGCTTGAGCCGGGTGATCCCGCACTCCACGGCGTGCACACGATCCGGACGGCACCGTCGCGACGGGCACCGGCGGCGTGCTGGTGGGCCCGTCACCGGTGCGGCCCCCCGGGTTGCGAACACGTTGCAGCCTCTTGACGCTCCGGATGTTTGCGCTAACAATCGTCAACGCACCGCTTGCACCACCGCACACGCACCAGGGCTCTGCCTCGTAAGCAACCACTGATCGCGCACGTCGGACCGGAGGTGTGAAGCGCCATGCAGAACGTCGTCGGCGACCGTGCGCCGGTCATGGCCGATGTCGCGCGGGTGGCGGGGGTTTCGCAGCAGACCGTGTCGCGGGTGCTCAACGAGCGTCCGAATGTGCGGCCGGCCACGCGGGACCGGGTGATGGAGGCCATCAGGGAGCTCGGGTACCGGCCTAACGCCGCCGCGAGGACGCTGGTCACGCGGCGGAGCAACACGCTCGGGGTGATCAGCTTCAACACCACGCTCTATGGGCCGGCCTCCATGCTCTACGGGATCGAGCAGGCGGCCAAGCAGCACGATTACTTCGTCACCGTCGCCGCGCTGGCTGCCATGGATCGGCGCTCGGTGTTCGAGGCTGTGGAGCGGCTGCGGGACCAGGCGGTCGAGGGGATCATCGTCATCGCGCCGCAGACCACCGCGGTCAAGGCGTTGGCGAACATGCCCTCGGAGGTGCCGCTGGTGGCTGTCGGGTGCGGGGTGCACGCGGCGCTGAGCGCGGTCGCGGTCGACAATGAGGCCGGGGCCGAGCGGGCCACCTCCTACCTGCTCGATCTCGGCCACGCCACCGTGCACCACCTGGCCGGGCCGCGGACGTGGCTCGACGCCCAGGAGCGCGAGGCCGGGTGGCGGCGTGCGCTGACGGCGCGCGGTGCGGGGGTGCCCGAGCCGTTCAAGGGCGGGGACTGGTCGGCGCGCACCGGGTACGACCTCGGGCGGCAGATCGCCCGCGCACACGGGGTGAGCGCGGTGTTCTGCGCCAACGACCACCTGGCCCTGGGGCTCATGCGGGCCCTGCAGGCCGCCGGCCGGCGGGTGCCCGAGCAGGTCAGCGTCGTCGGGTTCGACGACATCCCGGACGCGGAGTTCTTCGGGCCCGCGCTGACCACCGTGCGCCAGGACTTCGACGAGTTGGGGCGGCGGGCGCTGGTGGCCCTGATCCGCGCGATCGGCGCCGGTCCCGGGGTTCGTCGCGGTGCCGGGCCGGTGGCCGCCATCGATCCCAGCCTTGTGGTGCGTGCCTCCACGGCACGGCCTGCTTCCTGACAAGCCGCGAATCCCTTCCCGCGAAGGAGGGCTCCGCCGGCTCAAGAATGTTACCGCTAACACGCTATCGAAGGGATCTGAACCAGGATGGGCACCAACAAGATCCGCATCACCGCCGCCTGCGCGGCCGCTCTGCTCGTGGCCTCGGCCGCGGCCTGTTCCAAGAACGCCTCCGGGGGCTCCTCGACCCCGGCCGCCGGCACCTCCGGCTCCTCGGGCTCCTCGGCCCCGGCGGCGCTGGCCGGCTCGGTCACCTTCAACCAGGACAACCTGGCCAAGCTCGACGCGGCCCTGAAGTCCGCGCTGGCCGGCAAGGACCTGTCGGGGGTGAACATCGCCATGGTGGTCAACGTCGCCGCCGACTACTGGAAGGCCGGCCAGGTCGGCTTCCAGAAGGGCTGCTCGGACCTGGGCCTGTCCGGGTCGAAGTGCACCTACTTCGCACCGCCCAACGGCAAGCTCACCGAGCAGAACTCCGAGATGGAGACCCTGCGCTCGCAGGGCATCACCGGCTACGCGATCTCCGCGATCGACCCGACCTCGGCGGCCGGCACCATCCACACCGACGTCCAGCACGGCATATCCGTGCTCGCGATCGACTCCCCGCTGCCCGGCACCGACGCCGCCTCGCTCTACCTCGGCACCCCGAACTACACCGCGGGCCAGCAGGCCGGCGAGGCGATGAAGCAGGTCCTGGGCGGCAAGGGCAAGGTCGCGGTGCTGGTCGGCTCGCTGACCGCGGCCAACGCCACGCAGCGCATCCAGGGCTTCGAGGACGCGCTGAAGGGTTCGGACATCACCGTCGTGCAGAAGGTCAACGACAACCTCCAGGCGGCCACCGCGACCTCCGACGCCGAGACCATCCTGGCCAACAACCCGGACGTCAACGGCCTGTACGGGGTCTACTCCTACGACGGCCCGGCGCTGGCCCAGGCCGTGCAGTCGGCCGGCAAGTCCAGCAGCGTGCACATCGTCTCCGACGACTCCGACGCGCAGACCCTGGGCTTCATCAAGTCCGGCGTCATCTCCGGCACGGTCGTGCAGATGCCCTACCAGCAGGGCTACACCGGGGCCTACATCCTGGCCGCCGAGAAGGTGCTCGGCAAGGACGCCACGATGGCGATCATCAAGCCCTACCTGGAGTCCGACGGCTCCACGCTCAGCTCCGGCGTGGGCCTGGTGACCTCCGCGGACCTGTCCGCCTACCAGGCGCTCGAGACGCAGCTGGGAATCAGCTGACGATGACAGCGCCTGACCATATCGACCACACCCCGGGCCGCGCGGTCGTCGCGCGGCTGCGGGGGGTCCACAAGTCCTACGGCCCGGTGCGGGTGCTGGACCTGCCCGAGTTGGATCTGTACGCCGGCCAGGTGGTCGGCGTCGTGGGGGAGAACGGTGCCGGCAAGTCCACGCTGATGGGCACGCTGTCCGGCTCGGTGCGCCGGGACGGCGGGCAGATCGAGATCGGGGGCACGGAGCTGACGCCGGGCTCGACCGAGGCCGCCGCGGCGCTCGGCATCGCCATGGTCTCCCAGGAGTTCCCGCTGGTGGGACAGCTGTCCGTGGCCGAGAACCTGCTGCTGGGACGGCGCCCGCGCGGCTCCCGGCGGCGTTTCCTGCTCGACCGGGCCGGCACGCGCCGCGAGGCGGCCGAGATGCTCGGCGAGATCGGCCTGGCCGCCGGGGCGATCCCGGTCGGCCGCCAGGTGCGGACCCTGCCGGTGCCCACGCGGCAGATGATCGAGATCGCCAAGGCCTGGGGCCGCCGCCCGAAGCTGCTCATCCTGGACGAGCCGACCTCCTCGCTCGGCCCGGTCGAGGGCGCGCACGTGCTGCGGCTGGCGCGCGAGCTGGCCGCGCGCGGCGGCACGGTCCTGTTCATCGGGCACCGCCTGGACGAGGTCCGCGAGGTCAGCGACCGGGTCCTGGTGCTGCGCAACGGCCGGCTGGTCGCCGATCTGGAGCCGGATCAGGCCTCTGAGGAGCGCCTGATCCGGGAGATGGTCGGCGGGGAGGTCGCGCACTCCCGCCCGAAGGAGGAGCCGACCGGCACCGAGGTGCTGCTCTCGCTGCGCGGCCTGACCGCGGACGGCCTGGGCCCGGTCGACCTGGACCTGCGCGCCGGGGAGATCGTCGGGGTGGCCGGCCTCATGGGCTCCGGGCGCAGCCGCCTGATCCACACCGTGGCCGGCGCGCAGTCGGCCACTGGCGGGACGATGACGATCGCCGGCTCCGCCTACCGCCCGCACGGCCCCGGCGACGGCGCCGCCGCGGGGATCGCGATGATCCCCGAGGACCGCAAGGAGCAGTCCCTGGTGGTGTTCGCGCCGATCCGGGCCAACGTCACCGTCCCTATCCTGCGCCGTATCAGCACCCGCGGACTGCTCGGGCCCCGGCGCGAGCGGGCCGAGGCCGAGCGGATCACCGCGAGCGTCAACGTGCGCATGCGCTCGGTCGAGCAGCCGATCGGCGCGCTGTCCGGGGGCAACCAGCAGCGGGCGATCTTCGGCCGGGCCTTCGCCACCGAACCGCGCCTGCTGCTGCTGGACGAGCCCACGCGCGGGGTCGACGTCGGCGCCAAGGCCGAGATCTACGAGCTCATCGACCGGGCCGCCGAGCGCGGCATGGCCGTGCTGGTCGCCTCCTCGGAGCTGGAGGAGCTGCTGTGGATCTGCCACCGGATCGCGGTGCTGAACCACGGCCGGCTGGCGACGGTGATCGACCGGGCCGAGGCCACCAAGGAACGGATCATGACGGCCGCCGCGGGCAGCGCCCCGGTCGTGCCGATGGCCGAGGACACGTCGCAGGACGTGCCGGAAGACGGAGAGGCACGATGACGGCACAGAGCAGCAATACCCTGACGCCCGAGCAGGCGCCGCCGCGCGGGCAGCCGGCCGCCGCCCGGCTG
This sequence comes from Catenulispora sp. MAP12-49, assembly GCF_041262705.1. NCBI lineage: Bacteria > Bacillati > Actinomycetota > Actinomycetes > Catenulisporales > Catenulisporaceae > Catenulispora > Catenulispora sp. MAP12-49. The sequence goes on from NZ_JBGCCP010000002.1 coordinate 129,478, forward strand.
GCGCGCAAGCTCGCCGAATCGCCCGAGGCCGGCGTCATCGTGGCCTGCGTGCTGGTCTTCGCGATCATCGCGGCCAACGCCCCGACCTACACCTCGATCGGCAACCTGCAGGTGATGGGGCGCGACCTGGCGCAGGTCGGGATCCTGGCGGTGGGGGAGTCGGTGGTCATCCTGACCGGCGGCATCGACCTGTCGGTCGGCGCGCTGGCCGGGCTCGCGGGCATCCTGACCGCCTGGTTCAACGTCAACGAAGGGCTGCCGGCACCGCTGGCGATCCTGCTGACGCTGGTGGTCTGCGCCGGGGTCGGCCTGTGGCACGGGACCATGGTGACCCGGCTGAACGTGCCGCCGTTCGTCATCACCCTGGTCACGTACACGGTCGCGCAGGGCATGGCGCTGGCCATCACCACCGGCACGCCGATCAACGGGATCGACCCGTTGTTCAGCAACCTGAGCCAGTACTACATCGGCCGGGTGCCGGTGCCCGCGCTGTTCTTCCTCGGCGCCGTGGCGATCGCCTGGTTCGCCTTGGAGCGCACCTACGTCGGCCGCCAGATCTACGCCGTAGGCGGCAACAAGGAAGCGGCGCGCCTGGCGGGCATCCCCGTCGCCAGGCGTGTCACCAGCGCCTACGTCTCCAGCGCCGTCCTGGCCGGGGTCGTCGGCGTGCTGGTGATCGGCCGGATGAACGTGGCGGACCCCTCGGTCGGCAGCGGCTGGGAGCTCACCGCGATCGCCGCGGCCGTGGTCGGGGGCGTGTCGCTGTTCGGCGGGGAGGGGCGCATGGTCGGCATCGCGGCCGGCGCCATCCTCCTGGAGTTCATCGCCAACGGCCTGCTCGCCCTGCACGTGAACACCTACTACCAGACCGTCGTGCAGGGCGCGGTGCTCGGTGCCGCGATCCTGCTCGACCGGCTGCGGGCGCGCTTCTTCGGCAGGATCCGAAGATGAGGCCCGCGGCGCCCTCCATCGGAACGAGCCACCCCTCAAAGGAGTTCAGATGCGAGTACTACCAACCCTGGCCGCAGCCGCCCTGCTCGTGGCCGGCGTCCTCACCACTGCCGCACCGGCCGCGCACGCGGCGACCACCGGGCCGTGTGACATCTACGCCTCCGGCGGCACGCCGTGCGTGGCCGCGCACAGCACGACCCGCGCCCTGTACGGGTCCTACAACGGCTCGCTGTACCAAGTGCGGCGCGCCTCGGACAACGCCACGACGAACATCGGCGTGACCTCGGCCGGCGGCTACGCCAACGCCGCCGCGCAGGACTCGTTCTGCTCGGGCACCAGCTGCGTCATCACCGTGATCTACGACCAGTCCGGACACGGCAACAATCTCACCGACGCCCCCGCCGGCGGCGCCGCGGGCGGCCCGGACAACCTCGCCAACGCCACCGCCGCGCCGGTGACGCTGAACGGCCACGAGGCCTACGGCGTCTACGTCGCCGCGGGTACCGGCTACCGCGACGACTCCACCACCGGCATCGCCACCGGAGACCAGGCCGAGGGCGAGTACGCCATCTTCGACGGCACGCATACCAACGGCGGTTGCTGCTTCGACTACGGCAACGCCGAGACCAGCAACGACGACACCGGCAACGGCCACATGGAGGCCATCTACTTCGGCACCATCAAAGTCTGGGGCTACGGCACCGGAAACGGGCCCTGGATCATGGCCGACATGGAGAACGGCCTGTACTCGGGAGTGAACGCGGGCTACAACTCCAACGACCCGAGCATCAGCAACCGGTTCACCACGGCCATCATCAAGGGGACGGCCAATCAGTGGTCGATCCGAGGCGGGAACGCGCAATCCGGCTCCCTGTCCACCTTCTACAGCGGCGCCAGGCCCAACGTCTCGGGGTACAACCCGATGCACAAGGAAGGCGCGATCATCCTGGGCATCGGCGGCGACAACAGCAAGAGCTCGGCCGGGACCTTCTACGAGGGCGTGATGACCTCGGGCTACCCGTCGGACGCCACCGAGAACTCGGTCCAGGCGAACATCGTCGCCGCCGGCTACAGCGCGGGCAGCACCGGTGCCTCGTCCGGTCCGTTGCACGCGGTGGGGGCCGGCAAGTGTCTGGACGTGCCGAACGGGACCACGACCGCCGGTACGCAGGTCCAGATCTACTCCTGCAACGGCCTGAGCCCCCAGGACTTCACCCACACCAGCTCCGGCCAGCTGACCGTCACCGACTCCGGCACGACCGATTGTCTGGACGCCAACGGCCAGGGGACGACCGCGGGGACGAAGGTCATCATCTGGCCCTGCAACGGCCAGGCCAACCAGCAGTGGACCGTCAACGGCGACGGGACCGTCACCGGCGCGCAGTCGGGGCTGTGCTTGGACGTGACCGGGGCTTCGACGGCCGACAACGCGCTGGTGGAGCTGTGGACGTGCAACGGCCAGAGCAACCAGCAGTGGACGCTCGGCTGAGCCTATGACACCGGCGCGAGGGCCGTCGCGGCTTCGACCGGGCTCTCCACCCGCTCGGGCCGCAGCCCTCGCGCCAGGCTCAGCGTCACCACCACCGAGGCCACCGCCATCACCGTCATCGCGTCGCTCGGCGAGGACCACTGCGCGACGACACCGGCGAGCACCGCGCCGACCCCCTGCATCGTCAGCATCCCCGAGGACTGGAGCCCCAGCGCCTGGCCGCTCAGCGCGTGCAGTGTCAGGGCCATGAGGCGTTCCTGCAACAGCAGGCTGGCGGCGTAGCCGACCGAGGCGAGCATGACGGCCGCCGCCGCGATCGGGAGCGCCGGATGGAAGGCGAACACCAGGTACGGCACCGCGAGCAGCAGCCGCAGCGGTGCGCCGAGCACCCGGCGCCAGCTCGCGGGCAGGAAGCGGCCGGTGGTGATGTCGCCGAGCAGCATGCCGAACGCCGCGAACGCGAACAGCACGCCGGCGTGCCGCGGCGACAGCGATACGAACAGCGACTCGCAGCCCACGATCAGACCGTTCGGCACCCACAGGGCCAGGAACACATAGCGTCGCGGGACCGAGGACCACAGCACCGCGTTGTTGCGCCACGTCTGCGCGACCGACGGCCGCCCCGAGGCCCGCGGCGGCCGCGCGCTGAGCCCGAACCGCGCCACCACGGCCGCCGCGAGATACAGCCCCGCGCCGACCAGCAGCGTCACCCGCGGCGACAGCGCGGTCAGCAGCACGCCGCCGAGGCCGTAGCCGCAGATCTGCATCGTGCCGACCGCCATGTTCAGCACCGAGCGGCCGATCAGGTAGCCCTCCTTCGGTAGGATCTCGTTGAGCAGCCCGTAGCGCACCCCGCCGCCGACCGAGGCCAGCACGCCGGTGACGAACAGGATGCCGAAGGCCGCCGCGACCGGCAGCCCGGGAATCGCCAGCACCGCCGTCTCGACCGCGAACACCAGCCCCAGCCCCGCCATCGCCGCGCGCGGCGGGATCCGGTCCGCCGCCGACATCAGCGCGGTCGCGCCGATCACCTGCGCCAGGCTCGGACCGAACATGCTCAGGGCGGACAGCAGCGGCGAGCCGGTGGCCGCGTAGATGAGCGTGGCCAGCGCCAAACCGCTGACGGTCTGCGCGGCGACCTGCGCCAGGCTGGTGAAGAACAGGGGTGGGAACTCGGGGGAGGCGAAGAGCTGCCGGTAGGTCCGCATGGTCGTCAGTGTGGGAGCCGCCGCCGCGCGGCCGGTACAGTTTCGCCGGGAGGCGAAACGATGACGCTGTGGCTCGTCGACACCGACACCCTGGCCAGCGGCCGCTTCGTGGTGTCACCGCTGTGCGAGACGCTCGCCTGCCTGCACACCCTGCACCGCGAGACGACCGCGCACCCGGCGGAGCGGGCCTGGTTCGACGAACACCGCGCCGCCTACCGGGCCATGGTGAGCGCCGACCCGCTCACCGGCCCGCTGCTCGACGCCTCCCTCGGCGCCCGCACGCACTGGATCGCCGACCTGCTGTGCCCGGTCCCCTTCGGCGACCAGAGCTTCGAGGAGGAACTGCGCCGCGTCAGCACCACACCGCCGGAGACCGCCACCGCGCACCTCGAGGTCTCCTTCGGCGGCCCGCTGCCCCCGCAACTGGACCGCACCGACCTGGCCCCGCGCCTGGCCGACGTCCTGGCCTGGGTCTGGACCCACACCGTGGCCCCGACCTGGGACCGTCGCCGCCGCCTGATGGAGGCCGACATCGTCTCCCGCACAGCCCGCCTGAGCCATGGCGGCTGGGCCGCGGCCCTGAACGACATGCGCCCCGGCATGCGCTGGCTCGGCGACGGCACCCTGCAGATCAACCTCCACAACTTCCCGCCCCGCCCGATCGCCGGCGCGCGCCTGTACTTCGCCCCCGTGACCCCCGGCCGCGGCTGGGTCGCCTGGGACAGAACGCCCGACTACGCGATCATCTACCCCTGCACCGGCGCCCTGGCCGAAGCCGGCACCGCCGCCGCCTCGCAGCCGCTGGCACGCCTGCTCGGCGCGAACCGTGCGGCGCTGCTGCAACTGCTGGCCTCACCGATGAGCACGACGCATCTGGTGACGCTGACCGGCCAGCCGCTGGGCTCGGTCGGGCGGCATCTCAAGATCCTGCTCGACGCGGATCTGGTGCGCCGGCGGCGGTCGGGGCGGTCGGTGCTGTATTACCGGACGGCGGCGGGAGATGTGGTGGTGCGGAGTGCGACGCGAGCAAGCCGGGAAAGCGGTTAGTCGAGGTCAACGGATCCGGACAACGGCAGTGTGCGTGGCCACATGCGCCGGGGTAGAACCCCCGCTCGTCGCCGGGCTTTCGTCGGACTGCGCATCGATGGCGAACAGGCCTGAGCCGTCGCCGATGAACAAAGCCTTGCCATCGTCGGCGAGGGTGTGCGGCGAGTAGTCCTCCACCACCGTGGATCTCCCGTTCGACAGCGACAGACGCAGAAGCCGGGCATGCCCCGGACCCAACAACGAGTCGTTCTGCTCCATGACGAGAGCATCACCACCTGATATTCCGACCAGTTCGTAGCTGCCCCCGGGATAGGGATCGACGCTCCAGATCCGTCGTCCCGATCCGATGTCGTAGGCGACGACGCTGATGGCGAGCGCAGATCCGGGACCGTCATTTTGATCACTGGTAACGGCGATCATGCTGGAATCGACGACACGGGCCGAGGACGGCAGCTGCATCCCCATCAGTTCAGTCAGCTCCAGACCTGCCGACGGGAATGCTGCCCGCAGGGTGCCCGCGCCGTCGTAGGACCTGATCTGGCCCCATTCGTCGACGGCGCTCGCCGCGTAGATCGCGACGACAGGCGGGTCCGCCGAAATGACCTTCGTATAGTAAGAGGGGACATCGAAGCTCCCGCCTTCGGTGACCGGTAGCGTCGCCGCCCACAATACGTTTCCAGAGTGCGCGTCGAGACTGACCACCTGCCCCGCGCCATTCGGACAGCGGGTCGCCGCGACCAACCTGTCGCCCGCCCCGCTCACGGCCTCCACAATGCAATTCGGTGACGGCGCGGAGTACGTCCAAGCGACCGTTCCGTCGCTTCGCCGGAAGGCTACGAGCCCATGCGGTTCCTCGGCGACGACGACATCCGCTGCGACCGCGGGAGCGGGATCGCTTGGATCCTCATCGGTTTCCCGCCACTTTGTCGGCAGCGGCGCGGTCCAGTTCACCACACCCGTCGCGGTATCGATGTCTGCGATCTGCCCGCAGTCGTTCACACCGTGCTCGTCAACCATGCCGAAGACGACCACGCCGTCGCCGGCGACCGTGGGGCTGACCGCGCAGACCTCCGACAACGAGCCCGCCGGAGAATAGGCCCACCGTCGGTGTCCGTCAGTGCGGTCGTACGCGACGAGCCCGTCGGCCTGTGGGCGGACGACCGCCTCGGGGGTCAGCCAGCCGCCCACCACCGACGTCGCGTGGGGAACGCCGGCCGCCGTAGAACTCCACACGACCGGCTTGCCGTGATCCAGGACCGCGTACCACATCGTTGCGAAACCGGCGAGGAAGAGCGCCACGATCGCGCCACCGGTTCCCCTCCGAATCCGCCTGACACGTGTCATCGGCACGCAGGACTCCTCTTTCAGGCCTCGACGATTATCGACGGCAGCGTATTGACGCTGGACGATCTCCGTTCGCGAAGCCTGAACGCCACACAAGAACTCCACAGACAACCCGGTGGGGATGGCCGCCGTTCACACCGACACCATCCGCCCTCGAAACTGGGCGGCCCGCCACCGCCCAGTCTCTGTCCCGCGCCTTGTCTGTGTCCGGTGTGAAGCCCGAACCGGATCGGAGATCTGCCATGAACATCCCGCTGCCGCCCATCGTTTCCCCCGAGGAGTGGGAGGCCGCCCGCCTGAAGCTCCGGGTCAAGGAGAAGGAGGTGACGCGCGCGCACGACGCGCTGGCCGCCGAGCGCCGCCGGATGCCCAGGATGGAGGTGGACAAGGGCTATCGCTTCGAGGGGCCGGACGGGCCGGTGGGGCTGCTCGACCTGTTCGAGGGGCGCCGTCAGCTCATCGTCTACCGCTTCTTCTTCGAGCCCGGTGTCTCCGGCTGGCCCGAGCGTGGCTGCCCGGGCTGCTCGATGATGGCCGACCAGGTCGCCCATCTCTCGCACCTGCATGCGCGGGGGACCACCTACGCCCGGGTCTCGCGGGCGCCGCAGTCCGCCATCCGGCGGCTGAAGTCCGAGATGGGCTGGGACGGGCCCTGGTACACGCTCACCGACGACTTCGACGCCGACTTCGGCGTGGACGAGTGGCACGGCACCAACGCCTTCATCCGGGAGGGCGGCCGGGTGTTCAGGACCTACTTCGTCAACCACCGCGGGGACGAGGCCCTGGGCAGTACCTGGAGCTACCTCGACCTGTCCGCCCTCGGCCGGCAGGAGGAGTGGGAGGACTCGCCCGCGGGCTACCCGCAGACCGGCGCCTACGAATGGTGGCGTCGGCATGACGAGTACGTCGCCGACGTCGACCCCTGGGAGGGCACCCTCGGCGAGCGGGTCGCCGCAGCCCGGGCGCACGTGCGCGCCACGACGGGGGATGCGTGATCGCTCAGCTCTGCGCGACCGATGCGACCGGGGTGGCCGGGGTGGCAATGAACTGCTGCGGTCGGTCCAGCAGGTGGGCGATGGCGGGCTCGATCAGTCCGGCAGGTCCGCAATGGTCTGCGCCCAGCTCCGAAATCCGCTCTCCGGCGCCGTCCGGCAGTAGCGGCGGAACAGCTCCCGGCTGGCGTGGCGCAGGATGCCGCCGGTCATCGCCGGTGCGGCGTAGCCGGGCAGGTCCAAGTTGGTCGGCTGCCAGTGGCCGGCGATCGCCGAGGCGCCGTCGGCCGGTGATTCCAGAGCGTAGTGGACCTCGGTGATCCCCATCGTCATCGCCGCGCCGAAGCACATGACGCACGGCTCCAGGTTCACGGCCAGCCGCAGCGGATGCGGCCTGCGGGCCCAGCCCAGCTGGTCGTCGGCCTCGATCATCGCCAGCAGGTCGGCGTGGACCAGGCGTCGGCGCTGCCCGCGGTCCTGGGTGTAGGCGCGGCCGACGATCTGGTCGTCCAGCACCACCACCGCGCCGATCGGCAGTTCGCCGGCGGCCAGTCCTTCTTCCGCGACCTCGATCGCCGCCTGGACCATCTGTTCGGGGGTCATCGGCGAACGGTATCGAAGTCGGACGCGGCTGTGGCGGGCGGGGATAACAGGCCCCAGGTGTCACCGACGCCCCGCTCGATCACTCCAGCCCGCTCAGCAGCTCGACCTCATCCAGCCCCACCTCATGCCGCCCCCGGCACGCCACCGTCACCTCGACGCTCTCCCCGCAGCCGATGTGTGCGATGTCCACGTCCGTGGGCCCGCCGGCGTGCTTCTGCCCCCACCGGAACAGGGCGAACATCGCGGGCATCAGGTCGCGGCCGGAGTCGGTGAGGCGGTACTCCTCGCGGGCTCGGCCGCCGGCGTCGCGGTAGGGGTGGCGGGAGAGCAGGCCCGCTTCGGCCAGGGCTTTGAGGTTCGCCGAGGTGGTGGCCGGGGCCATGCCGACGCGGTGGGTGAAGTCGTCGAAGCGGGTGGTGCCGTAGAAGGCCTCGCGCATGATCAGCATCGAGTTGCGGCTGCCGACGACGGCCATCGCCTTCTCGACCGGGCAGTCGCCGATCGGGGACCAGGTCGTGTGGTCGTCCAGGGGCGGGTGGAGCTTCATGCCTGTCGGCCTCCTCCGGGTTGGCTTTGGTTAAGCGAAGTCAGGTGCTAGAGTGCCGTAGCAGTAGCTGACTTCAGTATACCGAAATATCGACCCGCAGTATCGACCGAAGTATCGATGGGAGCCCGTCATGAAGCTCGACAACAGCGTGGTCCTGGTCACCGGTGCGACCGGCGGCCTGGGGCAGGAGTTCGTCGGCCAGGCGCTGGAGCGCGGTGCCGCCAAGGTCTACGCCGCCGCGCGCCGCGACCACAAGTGGGGCGACCAGCGCGTCGTCCCGATCCGGCTCGATGTCGCCGACCCGGCCGCGATCGAGGCCGCCGCGGCCGCCGCGCGCGACGTCACCGTGCTCGTCAACAACGCCGGCATCAGCGGCCCGCGCTCGCTGCTCGCCGGCGACCTGGACGAGATCCGCCAGACCTTCGAGACCAACGTCTTCGGCCCGCTGGCGCTGGTCCGGGCGTTCGCCCCGATCCTGGCCGCGAACGGCGGCGGCGCGGTGCTGGACATCCACTCGGTGCTGAGCTGGCTCGCCACGCCCGGTGTCTACAGCTCCAGCAAGGCGGCGTTCTGGGGCCTGACCAACTCCCTGCGCCTGGAACTGGCCGCGCAGGGCACGCAGGTCCTCGGCGCGCACTTCGCCTACGTCGACACCCCGATGACCGCGCACCTGGCCGACGTCGACAAATCAGCACCCGACGACATCGCCCGCCGAATCCTGGACGCCCTGGAGGCCGGGAGCAGCGAGGTCTTCGCCGACGCCACCACCGAGTCCGTCCGGGCCGGATTGGCTGGCCTGACCAGCGGTGCGTTCGCCTAGGCGGGAGTGGATTCCGGAGTGGGTTCCTCACCCGCGCCGAGTCGCTGGACGGCCAGCGGCACCGCCACCCCGTGCAGCACCAGGCTCCCCAGCAGCACGATCGTCATCGTGCTGAGCGCCAGGTCCGCGTCCTCGTCGCGGACGGCGTTGTAGGCCAGGAGCCCGAACACGATCGAGGTGGTGCCGCGCGGCCCGACCAGGCCGAGCAGTGTGCGGTCCAGGAACGTCGCGCCGCTGCCGAGCATCGCCAGGTACACCGGGACCATGCGCACGACGGTCAGTGCCAGGACGCTGTACAGGATCACGTCGCCCGGCACGCCGATCTGGAACACCAGCACCGCGACCGCGCCGAAGACGAACCACACGACCAGCGCCGAGACGGTGCCCAGTGCCTCGACGGTGGTGAACTCGGACTCGGAGATGTGGATGTCCTTGCCCTTGGCGCGGAATCCGGCTCGTCCCCGCTTGTAGGCGATACCGGCCAGGAACGCCGCCACGAAGCCGTTGCCGCCGACGTACACCGCGATCGAGTAGGTGACGATCGGCAGCAGCAGCGTGGCGATGCCCACCGACTCCGCGCTGGACCAGCCGACCCGCTCGGTCCAGCGCAGCGCGGCGCCGGTCACCGCGCCGAACCCGACGCCGACGAGCACGGCGTACACCGCGGCCGGTACGGCCTGCCCCAGCGCCTCCTCCGGCGTGCCGCCGTGCCCGGATTCGCCGATCAGCAGGATGGCGAAGGCGAACGCGGGGGAGAACAGACCGTCGTTGTATCCGCTCTCGATCGCCAGGACGTGCCGCACCCACAGCGGCACGTTCCGGTCTTTGAGCAGGTGCGGCGCGGAGGCGAAGTCCAGCGGCAGCACGACGCACGCGATGACGAAGACCACCGCCCACGAGTGCGTCGGCAGCAGCGGCAGCCCGAGCACGAAGGCCACGGCCACTGTCAGCGGCAGCGCGATGAACAACAACCGGATGACCGCGCCGCGCTCGCCGGCCAGGAACCCGTCGCGCACCACGGTGGCGTCCACGAACAGCAGAACGGCGAGCACGAGCTCGACGATCCGCTCGGCCAGGTGCGTGTCCAGGCGCTCGGCGAACCCGGTCCCGCCGGCGACCCCCGCGACGACGCCGCCGGCCACCATGAACAGCGGGCCGTTGACCTGCCAGCGGGCCAGTCTGCGGGCGGCGAACGTCCACGCCAGCATCACGGCCAGGCTGGACACGATCAGGGGCAGCATACCATGAGGTTACTGACAAAAGTCGTGAATCATGCGAATCAGGGCATGGGAAAGGGAAGGCGAGCGTGTCCCCTCACAGGCACGCTCGCCTTCCCCGGTGCGGGGTCAGGTCAGGTCACATCAGCGGCAGGGCTGGAACGTCTTGTCGTCCAGGTTGATGTCGAACCGCACACCGTTGAAGTTGCTCGCGTTGTCCTTCGAACAGAACGAGGAGGTCGCCAGCTTGTACTCGGCCTGGAACACCGGCTTGCCGGCGGCCACGTACTGGTCGTAGCCGTAGTCGCCGTTCTGCGCGGTGGTGCACTCCTTGTACTGGTTGCACTGCTCGTTCAGGGCGCCGTCGAAGTACGGCAGCAGTTGTGGGATCTGCTCATCATCGTTCTTCTGCAGCACGCTCAGGCCGCGGGAGTGCGAGTCGTTGGCCAGGGTCGCGTTGAAGTAGAGCTGGTCGGCGGCGGTCAGCGGGAAGCCGGTGCTGTTGGTGTAGCCGTCGACGTTGTCGAGCTCGACCATGTCGAAGCCCTTCTGCTTGCACATGTCCAGCCGGGCGTCCATGATCGTGCGCAGCACGCTGTTCGACTTCTGGATCTCCCGGACGTCCAGCCACTTCTCGCCGGGCCATCCGTTGCCGCTGCCCAGGACCGAGGACGGGAACTGCGACGCGTCCGGGCGCCAGTTCTCGTACGTCCCGGCCGACAGGTAGCAGACCGCCTTGATGCCCGCCGAGTGCAGCGCGGAGACGTTCGCGGCGGTGTTGTTGAAGCCGTCCACGTCGTACATCTGCACGTTGCGGAACGGTGCGCTGGGCACCGTGGACAGCACCCAGTTCCAGGACGTCTGCACGTTCGGCTGCCAGCAGCCGTTGCAGGCGACCGGGCTCGGCAGCGCGGGCGTCGCCGACGCCGCCGGGGCCAGGGCGACGGCTCCGGCGGCGGTCAGGGCGAGGCCGGCCGCCGCCGCGGCCAGACGCTTGGCCGTTGGAGTCAGGGTCATGATTCCTCCTCGAGATGTGGCTGTTCTCGTTTGCGCCGTTTTCTAGCAGCGGCATCGCGGCAGCGTCGAGGTGTGGACGCCAAACGCGCAGCCGGCGTGAGCGACTGGGGCCAATCGCGCACGCGCGTTGAGTTTTCGTTGACTGTGCCCGGCGCCTCGCCCACGCTCTGGGCGGTATGAAGCCACATGTTCTGGCCCTCGCGGCCTCAGCCGCGTTGGTCCTGCCGTCTGCCGCGCTATCAGTGCCCGCTCACGCGGCGGGTACCTCCACGGCCGCCTCCGCCACCGCCCCCGCCACGGTCTACGTCGCCCCGAGCGGCTCGGACTCCTCCAGCGGCACCCAGGCCGCGCCGTTCGCCACGATCCAGCGCGCCGTCACCGCGGTGTCGGCGTCCACCAACGGTGGCACGGTCGTGCTGCGCGGCGGCACCTACGCGCAGCGCTTCAGCCTGCACAACGTCGCCAACATCACCGTCACCGCGGCCGCCGGCGAGCACCCCGTCCTGGACGGCTCCCCGCTGAAGGTCCCCACCGGCCGCTCGGCGATGGTCGACATCGCCGACAGCACGGCGGTCGCCGTCCGGGGCCTGGAGATCACCGGCTACCGCACCACGGACATCGACGCGATGCCGATCGGGATCTACGTCCACGGCGGCGACACCGGCGTCACGATCGCCGCCGACCATGTGCACGCCATGGGCAACGACAACGGCACGCTGGGCAGCATGGACATGAACGCCCACGGCATCGCCGCCTACGGCGACTCCCCGACGCGGTCCATCACCGGTCTGACCATCGACGGCAACGAGGTTGACCACCTCACGCTCGGCGCCAGCGAGTCGGTCGTGGTCAACGGCAACGTCGACGGCTGGCGCATCACCGGCAACCGGATCCACGACAACAACAACATCGGCATCGACGCCATCGGCTTCGAGCCGACGCTGCCCGCGGCCTACCGCTACACCGACCTCAACCGCGCCCGCAACGGTGTGATCAGCGGGAACACCGTGGAGAACATCATCTCCGCCGGCAACCCCGCCTACTGGTCGCCGACCGGCTGGTGCAACTGTGCCGACGGCGTGTACGTCGACGGCGGCACCCACATCGACATCGCCGGCAACACCGCCCAGGCCGACGACATCGGCATCGAGGTGGCCGCCGAGAACGCGCGCGGCGCCGCCGACCACGTCACTGTCGAGGGCAACGCGGTCAGCGACAGCCGTTACGTCGGCATCACCACCGGCGGCTACTGCGACGGCGGCCAGGACTGCGGGGGAGTGCAGACCGGGCAGGCCTTCGCGAACACCTTCACCGGCAACACCCTGCGGAACAACAACACCGACCACGACGGTTCGCCGGAGTTCCTGATCCAGTTCCACGAAAGCGGCACCACGATCACCGGCAACACGATCTGCGCCGCCGGCCCCGGCACCCTGCTGATCGGCACCGTCGCCCGCTCGACCTCCGGGCAGGGAGACCTCGTGGACGAAAACCACTACTCGGCCGCGGCGGCGGGCGCCGGCACGGCGCAGTGGGGCTGGCACGGCACCACCTACACCGGGTTCGCCGCCTATCGGGCCGCCACCGGCCTGGATGCCCACAGCAGCTTCTCAGGGACCTGCTGAGCCGGCAGACCGTCCGGCACCACCTCCCACCGGCAGCCCGGCCCCGGGCTGCCGGTCCACGCACGTGTGCTCCACGTGTCGCCAGCGTTCACGCCGATGCCGTGCCAGGATCGGGGGAACTCATGACGATCGACAAGGAGCCATGCGGTGACGCGCGGTACGAACCTGGCCCACGAGGAAGCGCGCGAACGCGCGGCGCTGGTTGACGTCCACTCCTACGAGGTGGACCTGGACTGGTCGGGCGCCCCCGACCCGCGGGTCGCGACCTACCGGTCGGAGACCGTCGTGCGGTTCACCGCGCGGACCCCCGGCGCTTCGACGTTCATCGATCTGATCGCCCCGAACGTCCGCGCGGTCACCTTCAACGGCCGGGACCTCGATCCCGCCGAGGTGTTCCAGGACAGCCGGATCGCGCTGGCCGACTTGAGGGCGGAGAACGAGCTGCGGGTCGTCGCCGACTGCGTGTACATGAACACCGGCGAGGGCCTGCACCGGATGATCGACCCGGTCGACGGCGAGGCGTATCTGTACACGCAGTTCGCGACACCGGAGTCGCGCCGGGCGTTCGCGGTGTTCGAGCAGCCCGATCTGAAGGGCACCTTCGCCTTCACGATCCAGGCGCCGGAGGCGTGGCAGGTCTTCTCCAACTCCCCGACGCCCGAGCCGGTGTCACGGGGTGACGCCACCTCGGTGTGGACCTTCGAGCCGACTCCGCGGATCTCCTCGTACATCACCGCCGTGGCCGGCGGGAAGTACCACGTGGCGCGCTCGGAGCACACCACCAAGCGCGGCCAGAAGATCCCGCTGGGGGTGGCGGTGCGGGCCTCGCTGGCCGAGTACCTGCGCCCGGAGGAGATCTTCGAGATCACCCGGCAGGGCTTCGACTTCTTCACCGAGAAGTTCGACCGGGACTACCCGTTCGGTAAGTATGACCAGCTGTTCGTGCCGGAGTTCAACTTCGGCGCGATGGAGAACCCCGGATGTGTCACGTTCCGCGAGGAGTACATCTTCCGGTCGAGGGTCACCGACGTCTCGTACGAGCAGCGCGCCGAGGTCATCCTGCACGAGATGGCCCACATGTGGTTCGGCGACCTGGTCACCATGCAGTGGTGGAACGACCTGTGGCTGAACGAGTCCTTCGCCACCTTCAGCGCCTTCTACGCGCAGGTCGCCGCGACCCGCTTCAAGGACGCCTGGACCACCTTCGCCAACGCCAACAAGTCCCGGGGCTACCGCCAGGACCAGCTGCCCAGCACGCACCCGATCGTCGCGGAGATCCGCGACCTGGAAGACGTGATGGTCAACCTCGACGACATCACCTACGCCAAGGGCGCCTCGGTCCTGAAGCAGCTGGTGGCCTGGGTCGGCGACGACCACTTCTTCGAGGGCCTGCGCCGCTACTTCGAGCGCCACGCCTGGGGTACCACCACGCTCGCCGACCTGCTCGCCGCGCTGGAGGAGAGCTCCGGACGCGACCTGCGGCAGTGGTCGAGGCTGTGGCTGGAGACGCCGGGCCCCAACACCCTGCGGCCGGTGTACGAGGTCGACGACACCGGGGCGTTCACCTCCTTCGCCGTGGAGCAGGAGGGGTTCTCCGAGCAGTTCCCGACGTTGCGTCCGCACCGTTTGGCGATCGGTCTGTACAACGTGGTCGACGGCGCCCTGGTGCGTACTCACCGGGTGGAACTCGATGTCATAGGAGCCCGCACCGAGGTCGCCGAGCTGGTCGGCAAGGCGCGGCCCGCATTGGTGCTGCTCAACGACGACGACCTGACGTTCGCCAAGATCCGCCTGGATGAGCACTCGATGGCGACTCTGGTGGACCATGTCGGCGACTTCGCCGAGTCCCTGCCGCGCACCCTGTGCTGGAGCGCCGCGTGGGACATGGTCCGCAACGCCGAGCTGGCCGCGCGCGACTATCTCAAACTGGTTCTCGGCGGGATCGGCCGGGAGTCCGACATCGGTGTCGCACAGCTTCTTCAGCGGCAGGCCAAGTCCGCCGTCGAGCTGTTCGCCGACCCGGCGTGGCGCCCGACCGGCCAGGCTCTGCTCGCCGACGCTTTGTGGGAGCACGTGAAGGCGGCCGAGCCCGGCTCGGACTTCCAGCTCGCCTGGGTCCGCTCCTTCGCCGGCACCGCGCTGACCGAGGAGCAACTGGCCTACATCGGCGCCCTGCTGGACGGCTCGCAGACCCTGGAGGGCCTGACCGTCGACACCGAGCTGCGCTGGACCCTGCTGATGGCCCTGGTGGTCGGCGGCAAGGCGGACGTCCCGGAGATCGACGCCGAGCTGGAGCGGGACAAGACCGCCACCGGCGAGCGCTACGCCCTCCAGGCCCGCGCCGCGCGCCCGACCGCCGAGGCCAAGGCCGAGGCCTGGGCATCGGTCGTGGACGGCGACACCCTGGCCAACCACACCGTCGCCTCCGTCATCTCAGGCTTTCAGTCGGTGCCCGCGGACAAGCGCGAGGAACTGCTCAAGCCGTATGCGGCGAAGTACTTCGCCGCGCTGGAGGGCGTCTGGGAGTCCCGCACGCATGAGATCGCCACTCAGATCGCGACGGGCCTGTACCCGGCGTCCGTGATCGAGCAGGCCACCCTGGACGCCACCGACGCCTGGCTGGCCGCCACGCAGCCGGTGCCGGCACTGCGCCGGCTGGTGCTGGAGGCCGCGGACACTGTTCAGCGCTGCTTGAAGGGGCAGGCCAAGGACCGGGCGGCACAAGAGCTCTGATGGTCCCGTGGCGACGGCCTGGGTGAATCGCCAGGCCGTCGCCGGGCCGTCGCTGGGTCGCGTCGTCAGGCCGTCGTCTGGCCGTCGCCGGGCACATCGAGTCCGCCGGCCGCGCGTGAGGCCCACCCACCCTCACCGCCGCACCGGTTCCGCGATCCGCACCGCCACCCCCTGCGCCGCGATCGCCTGCAGCTCCGCCGGATCGGCGCTGGAGTCCGTCACCAGCTGGTCGATCGCCTCCAGGCCGACCACGTGCGCCAGATGCGTGCGGCCGATCTTCGAGCCGTCGGCGACCACCACGACCCGGCGCGCGCGGCCGATGATCACCGCGTTGGTGTGCGCCTCGACCTCGTCGTGGGTGGACAGGCCGCTGGCGGCGCTGATGCCGTCGATGCCGATGAAGGCGGTGTCCACGTTGAAGCGCCCGACGATGGTCTCGGCCCAGGGGCCCACCATCTCGTAGGAGTTCGAGCGGGCCACGCCGCCGGTGACCACCAGTTTCACCTTCGGGCGGTTGACCAGGATGCCGGCGATGTTCAGGGCGTTGGTGACCACCGTGAGCTCGGTGCGGGTGGCCAGCAGCCGGGCCACCTCGCTGGTGGTGGTGCCGCCGTTGACGGCCACCACGTGCCGGCCCGGGGCCAGGGCCCGCAGCGCCATGCGCGCGATGGCCTGTTTGGCCGCGCGGCCGTGGTTGTCGCGGTAGCGGACCGGCAGCTCGTAGGCGACGTCCCGGCCGACCGCGCCGCCGCGGGTGCGGACCAGCAGGTTCTGGTCGTCCAGCAGGGTCAGGTCGCGGCGGATGGTGGCCACCGAGACGCCGAGTTCACGCGCCGCGGTGGCGACGTCCACGCTGCCGCCGTAGGCCAGCCGGTCCAGGATCGCGGTGACCCGGTCGGAACGGTGCATGGTCGGGATGTGCTTGCTGTGATGATCGGACATCAGGTGGGCATCGATGAGGCTCATGGTGAGCTCCACAGTGCTGGTGGGCACGACCCCGCCTCGGAACCCGCGCGGCGGTGCTCGCACGGTCCTGGCGACTCGGTCCGGGCTCGCGGCGGATGCGCCGGCATACCGGATGGGCGTACCTCTGACGTCGCGTTTCCACGGCGACCCCCCTGATGCTACTGGTGCGCCCGGAAGCTGCCAAGAAGTTGCTCAACGAGCGACGTTGCGTGCTCCTTCGAGCATCCCCGGTGAGCGAAACGTGCGTGGATCTTGTGAGTTCGGGGTGCGGGGTTCTTGAATGACGGAACTCTTCCGTCCCTGTTCCCTCCGTCTTCTCCGTCTGGGAGGCCTCCCGTGCACCCAAGAACGACACGCATACTTCGCTCGGCCGCCGTCACCGTCAGTGCCGCCGCGCTGGCCCTGACCGCCGGCTGCTCGTCGTCGTCCTCCTCGAAGGCGGCCGCCGATCCGGCCAAGGCCGTCACCATCACGGTGTGGACCGGGCAGGACGTCGCCCCGGAGAAGCTGCTGGAGGGCCTGGCCAAGCAGTTCCACGCGGCGCACCCGAACGTCACCGTCGACATCTCGCCCGGCGCGCCGACCACCGACCAGCTGCTGCCGAAGCTGACCGCGGCCTTCACCAGCGGCACCTACCCGGACATCTCCTACAACTTCGGCAGCTGGGCCACCCAGATGCAGGACTCCGGCCGCACCCTGGACATCACCGACAAGGTCAAGGACCCCTCGGTGAAGTGGGACGAGTTCCCGCCGGCGGCCCGGCAGACCGCCACGCCCAACGGCCACGTGATCGGCTTCCCGGCGGTCGTGGACAACCTGGCGCTGATGTACAACAAGAAGCTGTTCCAGGCCGCGGGGATCCCCGCGCCCACGAACACCTGGACCTGGGACGACTTCCGGGCCGCGGCCAAGAAGCTCACCGACCCGGCCAAGAACATCTACGGCACCGCCTATTCGGTCTCCGGCACCGAGGACACCACCTGGCACTTCTGGCCGCTGCTGTGGCAGAAGGGCGGCAGCGTCCTGAACTCCGACAACACCAAGTCCGCCTTCGACTCCGACGCCGGCGTGGCCGCGCTGACCTTCCTGCAGCAGATGGCCGTCACCGACAAGTCCGTGTACCTCTCGCAGGACGACCAGAAGTACGCCGACCTGTTCAAGTCCGGCCTGATCGGCATGATCATGAGCGGGCCCTGGCAGCTGTCGGACAACGTCGCCGCCAACCTGGACTACGGCGTCACCTACCTGCCGTCCTTCGACGGCACCGACCACCAGACGATCTCCGGCCCCGACATCTGGACCCTGTACGACCACCACGACGCGAACCGGGCCTACTGGTCCTACCAGTTCGCGCAGTGGCTGACCTCGCAGGAGATCGACCCGCAGTTCAACCTGGCCACCGGCAACCTGCCGCTGCGCAGCAGCGAGGCCACCAGCCAGGAGTTCCAGGCCTACGCCCAGCAGTACCCCGGCGCGCAGACGCTCTTCGACAACCTGAAGAACGCCACCACCGCCCGCCCGACCGTCCCCGGCTACGTCGGCCTGTCCCAGGCCGTCGGACAGGCGATCGCCAAGGTGCTGCAAGGACAGGGCGATCCCAAGACGGCGTTGCAGGACGCGGCCAAGGCCGCCGACGTCGCGCTGGCGCAGGCGGACTGAGGCGCGCCGATGAAACACGGAATCCTGATCTCCGACCACGAGAAGGCCGGGGGAGGTGCCCGGCGGCGGAGCGCGGGCACCGGTCTCGGCGCGAGCGCGAGCGCGAGCACGAGCGCGAGCACGAGCACGAGCGCCGTGGGCCTGGCCACGGCTGGCGGCCCCGCTCCCGACAAGCCCAAGTGGACCGCGCGCCGCCGCCGGGTCATGGCCAACCTCACCGGCTGGTCCTTCGCCGCCCCGGCGACCCTGATCATCCTGGGCCTGACCGTGTTCCCCGCGGCGTGGGCGTTCCTGATCTCCCGCGAGCACTGGAACGGCATCACCCCGGCGCGCCAGATCGGCTGGGACAACTACCGCCTGATGATGCAGGACCCGGACTTCAAGTCCGCCGTGAACCACACCGTGCTGTTCACGGTCCTGTACGTCCCGGTGGTGCTGGTCCTGGGCATGTTCCTGGCGATCGCGCTGAACCGGAGGATCCGCTTCATCGCGTTCTACCGCACGGCGTTGTTCGTGCCGCTGGTCGTCTCCGCGGCCGCCACCGGCATCCTGGCGAACTTCGTGTTCGACCAGCAGTTCGGCCTGGCGAACAACCTGCTGCGGGTGCTGCACCTGCCGCAGCAGGGGTTCCTGGCCGACCGGCACGAGGTCATGTGGGTCATAGCCCTGATCTACCTGTGGACCGACCTGGCGTTCTCGGTCATCGTCTACCTGGCCGCGCTCCAGGACATCCCGACCGACTGCCTGGAGGCGGCCCGGATCGACGGCGCCAACCGCTGGCAGCAGTTCCGGCACGTGATCCTGCCGAGCCTGGCGCCGGTCACGGTGTTCGTCGGCGTCTGGGAGACCATCTCGGTGCTGCAGATCTTCGAGCTGGTCCTGACCACCACGCACGGCGGTCCGCTGGGAGCCAGCCAGACCATCGTGTACTTCATCTACAACCAGGCGTTCAACCTGTCCCGCTACGGATACGGCTCGGCGGCCGCCTACACGCTGTTCGGCGCCACGCTGGTCATCACCCTGGGACTGTTCGCGTACGCCCGGCGCAGCAAGATCGAGGCCTTCTGATGACGCGCAAGTTCAGCCGCTGGCACCTGCTCCTGATGCCGCTGTCCCTGGTGTTCCTGCTGCCGCTGGCGCAGATGCTCCTGGCCTCGTTCACCTCCAACGCGGACATCAACCGCTTCCCGCCCCGGTTCTTCCCTTCGGCGCTGCACATCAGCGGCTACGTGCGGCTGTTCCGCGACGCGCCGGTCGGGCGGTGGATGCTGAACTCGGCGATCGTCTCGGGCATCGCGATCGTCAGCCACCTGGTGCTGTGCTCCCTCGGCGGGTACGCCTACGCGCGGCTGTCGTTCCGGGGGCGGACCGTGGCCTTCGTGACGCTGGTGGCCACGATCATGATCCCGACGCAGATGCTGATGATCCCCACCTACTTCATGTTCAGCCACCTGGGGCTCATCGACACCCTGGGCGCGGCCTTCGTGCCGTTCCTGACCTCGGCGTTCGGCGTGTTCCTGATGCGGCAGTTCTTCCTGTCCCTGCCCAAGGACCTGGAGGAGGCCGGCCGGATCGACGGGCTGACCACCTTCGGGGTGTTCTTCCGCATCGTGCTGCCGCTGGCCCGGCCGGCGCTGGCCACGCTGGCCGTGTTCACGCTGCTCAACTCCTGGAACGACCTGCTCTGGCCGCTGATCGCGATCAACGACCCGTCGAAGTTCACGATCCAGCTCGGGCTGATCAACTTCCAGGGCGCGCACCACATCGACTGGCAGGAGCTGATGGCCTGCAACGTCGTGGCGACCGCGCCGCTGATCCTGGGGTTCCTCATCGCCCAGCGGCAGTTCGTCCAGACGATGAGCATGTCCGGGCTCAAGGGCTGACCCGCTTCTTTCTGCTTCTTTCCGCACTTCTTCGTTCCACCTGAACGACTCTTCCTTGAACGGAGTCACATGTCTTCCTTCGTCACCGCCGAACTGGCCGACCAGCCGCACAGCTGGCGGCGGGCCGCCGAGCTCGCCGCCACCGCGGCGGGGCTGCCCGAGCCCGGCGAGCGCGTGGCCGTCGTCGGCTGCGGGACGTCCTGGTTCATGGCCCAGGCCTACGCCGGGCTGCGCGAGGCCTCCGGCGCCGGGGAGACCGACGCCTTCACCGCCTCCGAGCTGCCGGCCGGCCGCGACTACGACCGGGTTCTGGCCCTGAGCCGTTCCGGCACCACCACCGAGGTCCTGGACGTCCTGCGCGCCGCGACGGCACCGACCACCCTGATCACCGGCGTCGCCGACTCCCCGGCGCCGGCGCTGGCCGGCGCGACGATCGTGCTGGACTTCGCCGACGAGCGCTCGGTGGTGCAGACCCGCTTCGCCACCACGACGCTGGTCCTGCTGCGTGCGCACCTCGGCGAGGACCTGACACAGGCCATCGTCGACGCCGAGACGGCGGTCGGCGAGCCGTTGCCGGCCGGGGTGGCCGAGCGCACGCAGTTCACGTTCCTGGGCGCCGGCTGGACCACCGGCCTGGCCGCCGAGGCCGCGCTGAAGATGCGCGAGGCGGCGCTGGCCTGGTCGGAGTCGTATCCGGCGATGGACTACCGGCACGGTCCGATCGCCATCACCGACGAGAACTCCGCGGTCTGGATGTTCGGCGCCGCCCCGGCCGGGCTGGCCGAGCAGGTCGGCGCCACCGGCGGGCTGTGGGTCCAGCAGGACCTCGATCCGCTGGCCTCGCTGGTCCAGGCCCAGCGCTTGGCGCTGGAGCTGGCCGTACGGCGGGGCCTGGACCCGGATGCCCCGCGGCATCTGACGCGCTCGGTGATTCTGCGTCCGCCCACAGCCACCACAGGCAATGCAGCGACCACAGCCAATACCGCCACCACAGCCAATACAGCCACCATCTGATCCCGAAAGAGAATCCGCGTGATCCGCATCGCCTTCGTCGGCGCCGGCTCGGTGGTCTTCACCCGGCAGCTGCTGCACGACATCCTGTCCTACCCCGAGCTGTCCGGAGCGGCCATCGCGCTGCACGACATCGACCCCGAACGCCTGCAGGTCGCCGCCGCCCTGGCCGCCCACGCCGTGCGCGCCACCGGCGCCGAGGTGACCGTCACGGCCACCACCGACCGCCGCACGGCCCTGGCCGGCGCCGACGCGGTGGTCAACATGATCGCCGTCGGCGGCCACCGGGCCACCGTCACCGACTTCGAGATCCCCGCCGCCGCGGGCCTGCGCCAGACCATCGGCGACACCCTCGGCGTCGGCGGCATCTTCCGCGCCCTGCGCACCTTCCCGGTCCTGAAGTCCCTGGCCGAGGACATGGCCGAGGTCTGCCCGGAGGCCTGGCTGCTGAACTACACCAACCCGATGGCCATGAACATCCAGTACCTGACGGCCGTCGCCCCGAAGCTGAAGGTCGCAGGCCTTTGCCACTCGGTGTACTGGACGGTGCGCGGGCTCTGCGAGATCATCGGCGTCCCGCACGACGAGGTCGACGTCCTGTCCGCCGGCGTCAACCACCAGGCCTGGATCCTGCGCTGGCAGCACCACGGCCGCGACCTCTACCCCGACCTGGACGCCGCCATCGCCGCCGACGCCGACCTGGCCCGCCGCGTCCGCGTCGACATGTACCGCCGCCTGGGCTACTACCCGACCGAGACCAGCGAGCACTCCAGCGAATACGTCCCCTGGTACCTCGGCCACGACGGCGAGATCGCCCGCCTGCGCATCCCGGTCGGCGACTATGTCGCCATCAGCGCCGAGAACCTGGCCGAGTACAAGGAACTGCGCAAAGTCGTCGCCGACGGCGGCGACCCGGCCGGCGGCTGGGAGAGCGACGCCGCCGAATACGCCCCGCAGGTCATCCACAGCCTGGTCACCGGCACCCCCCGCACCATCCAGGTGACCACCCCCAACACCGGCCTGATCAGCAACCTGCCACAGGGCGCGGCGGTGGAGGTCCCGGCCACCCTGGACCGCCTGGGCGTGCACCCGCACCACGTCGGCGCACTGCCGCCGCAGCTGGCCGCACCGAACCGCCACTTCCTGAACGTGGTCGACCTGGTGGTGGCCGCGGCGATCGAAGGCGACCCCCGGCACATCCGCCACGCGGCGATGGCCGACCCGGCCACGGCCGCCCGGCTGACGGTCGAGGAGATCTGGACCCTGTGCGACGCGATGGTCGAGGCGCACGGCGACGCACTGCCGGAGCCACTGCGGCGCGCGCCGGTGGTGGCGGGCGGTGCGAGGTGAGGGGATTGAGAAAGGAACCACATTCCGGGCGGAGGCTGCGATGAGCGGCTTCGATCTGCTGGTCGTCGGCGATACGAACCCTGATGTTCTGCTCGCCGGCGCCCCGGCAGTCCCGCCGTACGGCCAGGCCGAGACCCTGGTCGCGTCCGGCACCCTGGCCCTCGGCGGATCCGCGGCCATCGTCGCCCATGGCGCGGCCCGCCTCGGCATCTCCACCGCGCTGGCCGCGCAGGTGGGCCGTGATGCCGCCGGCGACTTCGTCCTCGACGCCCTCACCTCCGTCGGCGTCGACATCGCCGCCGTCACGCGCCATCCGGACCTGCCCACCGCCCTGACTGTCTGCCTCGGCGGCCCCGACGGCGACCGTGCCATTCTCACGGCGCCCGGCTGCCTGGCAGGCTTCGACCCGGCCGAGCTCCCGCGAGCCCGGCACGTCCACGCCGCGTCCTACTTCCTCCAACCGAGCCTTGCTGCGCGCCTTCCCGAACTGCTCCGGGCGGCGCGCGCCGCCGGGGCGACCACGTCCCTCGACACCAACCACGACCCCTCCGGCCTCTGGCAACTCGCCCCCGGCCTGCTCGAAGTCTGCGACTACGTCCTGCCCAACGAGGCCGAGGCCTTGGCGCTGACCGGCGCCGCTACCGTCGATGAAGCCCTGAAGTCCTTCGCCGACAGGGGCGTCGCCACCCCCGTGGTCAAACGCGGCCGTCACGGCGCTGCGGCCCTTCAGGAAGGCAACACCCACACCGCGCGCCTCGCCCCGCTGGAGCCCGTCGACACCGTCGGTGCCGGCGACAGCTTCGACGCGGGGTTCCTCGCCGCGCTGCTCAACGGCGAGGGCCTGGAGCAGGCCCTCGCCGTCGGGTGCGCCTGCGGCGCTCTGTCCACGCAAGGCCTTGGCGGCACCGCTGCTCAGCCGACGTGGGACCGGGCCGTCGCGCTCAGCCTGAGCCTCAGCCCCGGCTGAAGGTGATCGGCGCGGTGTAGAAGGTGTTGCCGTTGAACACCGCCCGCTGAGTGGCCGCGGACGTCCCCAAGGCGCTCAGCGGGATGCTCCAGCTGTAGACGTTCCCGTTGTGCGTCATGTTCGGGCTCACGCCGTTCACCGGTGCCCAGCTCCAGCCGTGCGACAGGCTGCGGTACAGGATGTTGTTCTCGATCATGTAGTCCGCGCCCAGCGGCGTCGAGGACGGCGAGGGCAGCTGGAAGCCGGTGCTCTGGTTGTTGTCGCTGTCGATGAAGACGTGGTGCAGGCTGACCGCCGTGTTGAACGTAGCCTGGAACGTCTCGGTGGTGGCGGTCATGCACGCCGAGAAGTTCGTGATGGTGCCCGAACCCGCGACCGGGGTGCACGAGCCGGAGCCGCCGCCCGACGTAGTCGTGACGCTGACCGGAGCGCTCGCGGGAGAGACGTTCCCCGCGGCGTCGCGGGCCTTGACCGTGAAGCTGTATCCGGTGGCCGGGCTCAGGTTCGAGACCGTCGCCGTGGTGGTGGATCCGGAAACCGCCGCCACGACCGAGGACCCGGAATACACGTCATACGCCGTCACCCCGACGTTGTCCGAAGACGCCGACCACGTCAGCGTCACCGACGTCGAGCCCACCGAACTCGCCGCCAACCCCGACGGCGCGCTTGGCGGCGTGGTGTCGCCACCGCCGCCGCTCGCCCCGGTCTGCGTGAGCTCGTCGCTCCAGTAGCTCCCGGTCGGCAGCGTGTCCCAGGGGTTGGGCAGGTTGTCGTTGGTGACGTACAGGTAGCCGGCGTTGCGCTGCTTGCTCAGGCTGACCGCGTTCTCCATGTTGGCTTGGGTCGGCGTGTCGTAGACCAGGTGCCAGAACTGGTTCGGATTGCTGGAAGACAGCTCCCACGCCGGCGGCGTCCAGCTGGTGTACGAGGCGTAGGTGCCCTCGAACATCACCAGGATGTCCGCCGCGGAGGAGTAGCACTGGTCGGCCGGCGCGCCGGGGTTGTCGGCGGTCAGGGCGCCGGCATGGTTCTGCTTCACGTAGTCGCCGACCGCCTGGTACAGAGCGACATGCGCGTTGTCGGTCCCGCAGTCGTTCAGCGCGTCGTCGAAGAAGATCCCGGCCAGGCCGTAGCTGCCGTACCAGCTGTACCAGTCATCGACATCGGCCTCAGCCTGCGTGGTCCACGCCGTGGTCGTGGTCAGCCCGCCGCGCGTGGCACGCCCGGTGGTGCCGAAGTAGCCGGTGTCGACGTACCCGATCACCTTGACCCCGGCAGCGGTCGCCGCCTGGATGGCGTTCGCATAGCTCTGATCGAACGCCGTGCTCGGGCCGTTGTCGGGATTGGCGATCGCGATGCCGACAGCCGGCGAGCTCTGGTCGAGCTGGGTCCAGTAGCTCGTGCTCGGGTTGAAGTACGCCGGCACGCCGATGTGCTGAACGCTCGCGGTGTTGGCCGTGGCCGATGGTGCTGCCAGACCGAACCCTGCCAGGGCCACAGCCGCGGCTGCCGCCAGCAACCGGAGCCGAGACCATCGGAACCTTTGGAACAGGTGCATCGTGCTCTCCTTCACAAGGTGGACGCCGGGATCGGAGGGACCCGGCGGTGGTGCCTTGGAGAATCAGCGAAGTGCGCGGCGACCGCCGGATCGGGCGCGGCCACCGCGACCGGCACGCCGCCGGAGCGCAGCGACTCGGTCGCGGCGACCCCCGCGGCCACCGCCTCGCGCGCCGCCACCGGCGAGGTCTCGGTCGGGCCGCCGATTGCGGCGTACCGCAGGAACTCGGCGACCAGCGCGGCATCGGCGCCGCCGTGCAGCCCCTCGGTGTCGGCCTCGGCGATCGGGACGACCAGGTCGGCGTCGGCCCGATAGCCCGAGCGCCGCCGGTTCCACACCCGGATCTGGGCCGGATCCCCGTCGATGCCGTCGCCGAAGTTCTCCAGCCGTCCGGCGTCGCCGATCACCGTGTAGTTGCGCCAGTAGTCGGGCGTGTAGTGACACTGCTGGTAGCTGGTGAACACGCCGTTGTCGAGCCGGGTGAGCATCTGCGAGATGTCCTCGACGTCGATGACCGGGTTGAGGTCCCGCAGCCGCGAGGGCGGCCACGCCCCGGCGTCGAACCACTCCGCCATCAGCGCGCCGGAATCCTCGGCGCTCGCCGACCGCCGGTGCGGGTTGGCGCCGTAGAGCGTCAGGCCGCCGAGCGCGACCACCTCGCGGGAGTAGCCCCCGGCCAGCCAGTGGATGACGTCCAGGTCGTGCGCGCCCTTCTGCAACAGCAATCCTGTGGTGTTGGCGCGCTCGGCGTGCCAGTCCTTGAAGTAGTAGTCGCCGCCGTGGCCCACGAAGTGCCGGCACCACACCGCCTTCACCTCGCCGACCGCCCCGTCCTCGATCAGCTCCCGCATCCGCCGCAGCATCGGCAGGTGCCGCAGGTTGTGCCCGATGTACAGCCGGGTGCCGGTGCGGGCCGCCGTGGCCAGCAGCGCGTCGCAGTCCGCGAGCGTGATCGCCATCGGCTTGTCGACGAACACCGCCACCCCGGCGGCCAGGAAGTGCAGGGCCGGCGCGGCGTGCAGGTGGTCCGGGGTCAGGACGAACACCGCGTCCAGCTCGCCGGCCGGCAGCGCGTGCCAGTCCTCGTAGACGGCCACGTCGTCGCCGAACAGCTCGCGGGCGTGCTCCCGCCCGCGCTTGCTCGGGTCCGCGCAGGCCACGACCCGCGCGACCCCCGGCCGGTGGGCGTGGGTGGCCAGCTTCGCGCGCTGGCCCACGCCGACCACGCCGATCCTCAGCTCCGACAGCCCAGGCATTCCCGACAGCTCCGACAGCCCGGGCAGCTCCGACAGCTCCGACAGCTCCGACAGCTCCGACATCCTCATCCCTTCGTTCCGGTCAGGGCGATGCCCTCGATCACGCGCCGTTGCAGGACCACGAAGACGACGATCACGGGCACGGTGGCCATCAGCGCCCCGGCCATCAGCACGGGGTAGTTCGTCATGAACTGGCCCTGCAGCGAGGCCAGCCCCGCCGACAGCGGCATCTTGTGCGGGTCGGTGTTCACCACCAGCGGCCACAGCAGGTCGTTCCAGGACCAGATCATGGTCAGGATGCCCAGCGCGATCAGCCCGGGCCGGGCCAGCGGCAGCATGACGCTCCAGTACACGCGCAGGGGCCCGGCGCCATCCAGCCGCGCCGCCTCCTCCAGCTCGGCCGGCATCGCCAGGAAGAACTGCCGCAGCAGGAAGGTCCCGAACGCGCTGAACATGCCCGGCAGGAACAAGGCCGTGCGGGTGTTGAGCAGGTGCAGGCTCTGGATGATCTGGTACTGCGGGATCACCAGCAACTGGCTGGGCACCAGCAGGATCGACAGGAACAGCCCGAACAGCAGGCTGCGTCCCGGGAAGCGCAGGCGCGCGAAGGCGTAGGCGGCCATCGAGCAGAACAGCAGCTGCGCGGCGGTGCGGGCCAGGGTGTTGACGACGCTGTTGACCAGCATGCCGCCGAAGGGCACCGTGTCGAACACCGAGCGGTAGCTGGAGCCGTGCCAGTGCGGCGGCAGCCAGGTCGGCGGCACGCGCGTGGCCTCGGTCAGGGTCTTGAACGAGGTCAGCAGCTCCCACAGGAACGGCCCGGCCATCGCGATGGAGGCGGCGACCAGGAACGTGTGCGCCCCGATCGATCCCCGGCGGCTACGCATAGTGCACCCACCGCTTCTGCAACCGGAACTGGAAGCCGGTCAGCGCCACGGTGACCAGCAGCAGGACGAAGGCGATCGCGGCGGCGTAGCCGCGGTTGTTGTTCACGAAGGCGTCCTGGTAGAAGAGGTAGACCACGCTGCGGGTCTGCGGCAGCGCCGGATTGGTCTGCCCGATCAGGACGTAGACCAGGTCGAACGTCTGCAACGTGCCGATCACCGACAGCACCGTGACGAAGAACAGGCTCGGGCTCAGCAGCGGCAGCGTCAGGGCGAAGAACTGCCGCACGGGACCGGCGCCGTCGATCTGCGCCGCCTCGTAGTACTGGCGCGGGATCGACTCCAGCCCTGCCATCAGGATCACCATGGTGTACCCGACGCCGGACCACAGCCCGACGACGGCCACCGCGATCAGCGCCGTGCTCTGGTCGCTGATCCAGTACGGCCCGTGGATCCCGATCTTTCCCAGCAGGGTGTTGATGAGCCCGTAGTCCCCGGCGTACAGCCAGCGCCACACGATCGCCACCGCCACCGGCATCGTCACCACCGGCAGGAACAGCAGCGCGCGGTACACGCCGACGCCGCGCCGGCCCGGCCGGGCCAACACCGCGGCCAGGACCAGCGCGATCGGGATGCCGGCCAGGCCGAGCAGGCAGTACCACAGAGTGTTGACGAACGCCGAGCGCAGGTCCGGGTCGTGCAGCAGCGCGCGGTAGTTGGCCAGGCCGCTGAAGGTGTGGCCGCCGAACGGGCCCCAGGTGGTGAAGCTGTAGTAGAAGGTCTGCACCACCGGCCACAGATAGAACACGCCCAGGCCGAGCGCGGTCGGGGCCAGGAAGAACGCCGCCCACGCCGTCTCCTTGCCGCGCCGCTTCCACCGCCGGCGCCTTTGCCGCAGGCGGGAATCCAGGGCGAGCCTGTCGGGCCCGGCGGGCGCGAGGGACTGGGCCCTCGCGCCCGCCACGGTCACGAACCCTCCTTGGCCAGCGCCGCGTCCATCTGCGTGGCCAGGTCCTGGGCGACCTTGTCGATCGGCTCGCTGCCGTCCCAGGCCTTGGTCAGCAACGTGGTCTCCAGCGTGTTCCAGGCCGCGGTGTTCTTGGAGATCGGGTAGGGGACCGCGTCGGGGAGCTGATCGAGGAAGGACTGGAGGTGGTACTGCGGGTAGGCCTTGACCCAGGTCTGCTGCATCCCGTTGTACGCCGGGATCACGGTGCCGGTGTCGGCCTCGATCTGCGCGGCGGCCTGCGAGCCCAGGAACGCCGCGAACTTCTCGGCCTGCGCCGGGTGCGAGGTGTGCGCGAAGACGACGTTGGCCAGGCCGTGGATGATCGTGGCCTTCTTCACCCCGGCGGGCAGCGGGGCCACGTCGACGCCGGTCTTGGTGGCGTCGTTGCCGGAGAACTCCTTGGCGTCCCAGGAGCCGCCCCAGTACATGGCCAGCTTGCCGGACTCGAACAGGTTCAGCGGCGCGGTGTCCGTCATCTGCTTCAGGCTCGGCGATTCCTTGGCCGCGACCAGGTCGGTCCAGAACTTCAGGCCGGCGATGGTGGCCGGGTCGGCGTACCCGGATTTCTTGCCGTCCGGGGATATCACGGAGCCGCCGGCCTGGTAGATCGTGTCGTAGAAGTTCTCCTGGCCCTCCAGGTTGGCCCCGACGCCGTAGACGCCCTTGGCCGGATCGGTGAGTTTCTTCGCCGCCGCTTGGAAATCGGCCCAGGTCCAGGCGGCGGTGGGGTAGGAGACCCCGGCCGCGTCGAACAGGGCCTTGTTGTACCAGAGCCCGACGGTGTCGAAGTCCTTCGGCAGCCCGTACTGCACGCCCTTGTACTGGTAGAGCTGGGCCAGTGCCGGCGGGTAGACGGAGGTGTCCGGATGCAGGTTCGTCAGCGGCTCCAGCACCTTGTTCGAGGCGTAGAGCTGGAAGTTCGGCCCGTTCATCCAGAAGACGTCGGGGGCCGAACCGCCGGAGGCCGCAGCTTGGAGCTTGGTCCAGTAGTCCGCCCACGGCGTCTGCTGGATCGTGACCGTGATGCCCGGGTTCTGCGCCTCGAAGGCCGCGATGATCTTCTGCATGGCCGGGACCTGGGTCGCGTCCCAGACCCCGTAGCTGAGGCTGACCTTGCCGCCGCCGCTCCCGCCGCTCCCGCTTCCGGAGGAGCTTGTGCTGCTGGAACAGGCGGCAGCCGATATGACCAGCGCGAACGATGCCGCCGCGGCCAGTGTGGTGCGTGTACGCATGTCGCATCTCCCTGATCTCGTCGAACCGGGGGATTAATATTGCGGCGAGTGTTACTAATCCGATGAGGCGTGTCAACCCTCGGGGTTCGAAGCGAGCATCAGGGGTGCGAGATCGGAGCCTGATTCGCGCTCTATGCGCTGATTCACCCCGCAAATACCAACCCGCAGCCCGGTCCGATGATCTGGTGCGGCCGCCCGATGCGTGGTTTGATTATCCCCGCCATGATGAATATTCGGGGTGGGAGATGACTGAGCTGAGTGTCAACGGCGCCGACGCCGTGCTGCTGCGCCGCCTGCGGCTGCTGTCGGTCGTGGACGCCCTGCGCCGCACCGGACCGCAGCCGCTCACCGTGCTGGCCCGGCAGACCGGCTTGTCGCGGCCGATCGTGCAGACGCTGGCCGACGAGCTCACCGACATCGGCTGGGTCGCCGCCGTGGCCCCGGCCGAGCCCAACGGCGTCGGGCGCCCCGCGCGCGCCTTCCGGTTCCGGGCCGAGTCCGGCCACGTCGCCGGGCTCGACATCGGCGGCCACGCGATCACCGCGCTGGTCACCGACCTGGACGGGGAGGTGCTGGGCCGCAGCCGGCGCGCCGTCAGCCCCGCCACCCCCGCCGCCGAACGCCTCCGCGCGGCCAAGGCCACCCTCGAAGAGGCCTGCACGCAAGCCGGGCTCGAACCCCGGCAGCTCAGCCAGCTCGGCGTGGCCAGCACCGGCGTCATCGAACACTCCGGCCGCGTCGCGCTGTCCGTCGCACTGCCGGGCTGGACCGGCATCGACATCCCGGCCGCCTTCGCCGACACCGTCGCCTGCCCGGTCGTCGCCGAGAACGACGGTCGCGCCGCGGCGCTGGCCGAACGCTGGCGCGGCGCCGGCCGCGACGTCGACGACATGGTCTACATCCACGCCGGCTTCCGCACCGGCAACGGCGTCTTCGTCGGCGGGCGCCTGTTGCGCGGCCACACCGGCGCGGCGGGGGAGATCGGCGCGCTGCCGGCCTCCGGCTGGGCCGAGGCCCCGACGCACCTGCTGGGTTTCGCAGGGCTGGACGAAGAAGTCGGGCTGGAGCAGATGGCCGAGTTCGTCTTCTCCCGGGCCCGCGCCGGCGACCCGACCGCGCTGGTGGCGACCGAGCGCTTCGTCCGGGCCCTGGCCGGCGGCATCGCGGCCCTGGTCCTCACCTTCGACCCGGAGCTGGTCGTCTTCGGCGGCGGCATCTCCCGCTCGGCCGACCTGGTCCTGGACCGGCTCACCGCCGAACTGGAGCGGGACTGCATCCGGGTGCCGCCGGTGGTCGCCTCCAGCCTGGACGCCGAGTGGGTGGTGCTCGGCGCGGTGCGCGTCGCGCTCGACGCGCTGGAGGCGCGCTACTTCGCGACCGGCGTCTCCGAGCCGCTGGCGCCGCCGCCGATCGCGGCCTGAACGCAGGAGCCGTCCCGATGGTCGGCGGCGGCGATCGCGGCCCGAACGGCGGCGATCGCGGCCTGGCCGGCGGCGATCGCGATCTGAGCGGCGGCGATCGCGGCCTAGGCGGCGGCCTCTGCGGGATGGCGCAGCAGTCGCGCCGCAGCGTCGTGGAACGAGTTCGCCAGCGGGGAGCGGTCGTCGGCGTGCGTCGCGGCCACCACCCGGGCCGGCTCGATACCGTCCAGCGGGACGGTCACCAGATCGGTTCGCAAGGTGCTGCGGCGCTCGCCGGCCGGCAGGACGGCCACCGAGTGGCCGCTCGCCACCAGTTCGAGCTTGTCCTCGAAGCTGTCCTCGCCGCTGACCGCGGACGGCCCGGCCCTCGTCGGCAGCGGTGTGCCCCACATCGCCGGGCTGTAGCGGCAGGCGACCAGGCCCTCGTCGGCGAGATCGGCCAGGTCCAGGGACTCCTTGCCGGCCAGCCGGTGACCGAGCGGCAGAACGGCCACACGGGGCTCGTCGTAGAGCACGGTGACGCGCAGCTCGCCAGCTGTTTGCGGCAACGGAAGCCGGGTGACCAGCGCGTCCACCCGGTGTTCCGCCAGGGCGTCGACGTCGCGCCACTCCAGATGGCGGGTGCGGACCAGCGCGCCGGGGTGGCGGCGGCGCAACTCCCGCACCGCCGGGGTGATGACGAGGTCGCCGACGTGGCCGATCACGAGCGCCCCGGCCGGCGCGGCCCGTACCGCCTGCGACGCGCGCTCGGCCGTCGTCAGCAGGGTTCGGGCATAGGGCAGGAACTCCTCACCCGCCGCGGTGAGGCTGATGCCCTGCGGCGTGCGGTCGAACAGGCGCGCGCCGAGCTGGTGCTCCAGCCGCTGGATCTGGCGGCTCAGCGCCGGCTGCGCCACGTGCAGCCCGGCCGCCGCCTTGCCGAAGCCGCCGTGCTCCACGACGGCGGTGAAGTAGCGCACCAGCCGCAGATCGAGATCCATTCCTCCAGCGTACGTCGGGTCATACGACTGCGGCATGACCCCATCCCGACCAGGTCTTGGACGGTGGCCGGGTGCGGGGCTTTGACTGGCGACCATGAACGAATACGAGGGCAAGAACGTGGTGATCACCGGCGGCAGC
Organism: Catenulispora sp. MAP12-49; assembly: GCF_041262705.1. Classification (NCBI taxonomy): domain Bacteria; kingdom Bacillati; phylum Actinomycetota; class Actinomycetes; order Catenulisporales; family Catenulisporaceae; genus Catenulispora; species Catenulispora sp. MAP12-49. Next base: position 161,386 of record NZ_JBGCCP010000002.1, read on the forward strand.
AGCGGCTTCGGGCTGGTCACAGCACAGTTGTTGGTGGACGCCGGCGCGCGGGTGATGATCACCGGCCGCACGCCCGAAGCCTTGGCTGCCGCGCGGGAACAGCTCGGCGACGCCGCGGTGGCGGTGCGCGGCGACGTCGCCGACCTGGCCGATCTGGAGGCGCTCGCCGAGCGGGCCAAGGCGGAGTTCGGGGTGCTGGACGCGGTGTTCGTGAACGCCGGGATCACCCGCTTCATGCCGTTCGAGGCGATGACCGAGGTTGTCTACGACGAGGTGTTCGCCACGAACGTGAAAGGTGCTTACTTCACGGTGCAAAGGCTTGCACCGCTCTTGCGCGAGGGCGGCGCGGTCGTGTTCACGACCTCGGTGGCGAACGTCAGGGGCATCGAGGCGATCAGCGCTTACGCGGCGAGCAAGGCCGCTGTCCGGTCGATGACGCGGAGCCTGGCCGCCGAGCTGCTGCCGCGCGGCGTGCGGGTCAACGCGATCAGCCCCGGGCCGATCGAGACCGGGATCCTGGGCAAGGTGATGCCGAAGGAGGCCGCCGACCAGGTCGCCGAGCAGATGCGGGCCGGCAACCCGATGCGGCGCTTCGGGGATTCGCGGGAGATCGCGAAGGCTTTCGCGTTCCTGGCGTTCGACGCCACCTTCACGACCGGCGCGGAGTTGGTCGTGGACGGTGGCGCCACGCAGCTCTGATTCAGTGCTCGCGCGCAGCAGCCCTCAGCCCAGGTCGGCGGGGACGGCTTCGCGCAGCGCCGATGTGACAGCGGCGATCGCGGGGTGGCCGGAGTTCCCGGCGCGGTAGGCGATGCGGGTGCGGCGGCTCATGGACTGCCGGGTGAGGGTCAGGCCCGCGGGCGGGGCCAGCGCGGCGAGGTGCGGGACCAGCGTCACGCCCTGGCCCAGGGCGGCGAGCACCAGGGCGGTGGCGAAGTCGTCGATCTCATGGCGCACGCGCGGGCTGAAGCCGGCGGCCTGGCAGGCTCGTTCGGTGCTGCTGCGGCACATCGTGCCGGCCGGGGAGACGATCCAGGAGCTGTCCCGGTGGTCGGCGATCGTGCCCTGCTCCGGCGCGGCCAGGTAGAGCGGCTCGGTGAACAGCGCCTCGCCGGCCAGGCCCGGATCGGACGTGGCGGGGACGAAGTCGTACTCGTGGACCAGGGCCATGTCGACGTCCCCGGCGCGCAGCGCCGCCGGGACCTCGGCCGGGTCCAGTTCGGTGATCTGCGGTTCGAGCAGCGGGTGGGAGCGGGCGAGCACGGTGAGAGCGGCCGGGAACAAGGTGCGGGCGGCGCTCGGGTAGCTGCCGATGCGCACGGGACCGGCGAGCCCGGTGCGCACCCGGGCCAGTTCGGCCTCGGCGCGGGCCAAGTGCTCCAGGACCGACTCGGTGTGCTCGACCAGGTTCTGCCCGGCCGGGGTGAGGGTGACGCGGCGTCCGGTCCGGGCCAGCAGCGCCACCCCCGCCTCCCGCTCGAGCGTGGAGAGCTGCTGGGACACGGCCGAAGGGGTGAAAGACAGAGCCTGGGCGACGGCGGCGATCGTGCCGCGATGGGACAGTTCGCGCAGCAGGCGCAGGCGATTCACATCGAGCATCAGGTCAGCTTACAGTCATCATCGGGAAAGCTAACTGGACCTGGTCTTTGGTGCTCGGTCATGCTCGAAGCAGGGAACCGCGCGCGATCTCGCCCGCCGGAAGCTGTTCGTTGACACAGGCTTCCGGGCGGTCCGGCGTGTCTGCGCACTGGGATCCCCGGCCATCAGAGTGTTGATGGTGCCGAGCCGACCCGGCAGGGGAGACGAAGTGACCCAGGTGCAGCCTCCACCGGTTCGACGGCTGTGGTCCGCTGTCTTCTTCGGCTACCTCGCGCTGGGGGCGACGCTCCAGGAACTGCCCGGCTATATGACCTCGAAGTTCCACGACGGCCCGACGATCATCGGTGTCGCGGTGGGCATCGCCTACCTGGGCACCGCCGTGACCCGGCCGTTCGCCGGCCGGGCCGGGGACGCGGGGCTGGCCAGGACCGTCTCCATGGCCGGCGGGGTGATCACCACGCTGGCCGCCCTCGGCCAGCTGACCGCGCCCTCGGCCCTGGTGCTGATCGTGTTCCGGCTGCTGATGGGCATCGGCGAGGGGGCGCTCTTCTCCGGCTGCCTGCCCTGGGTGCTGACCGGGATCCCGGCCGGCCGGCGCGGCCGGATCGCGGGCTGGTTCGGACTGTCGATGTGGGGCGGCCTGGCGATCGGGCCGCTGGTCGCGGTCGGGGTGCAGCACCTCGGCGGGTCGACCGCGACGTGGTGGACGATCTTCGGCCTGCCGCTGGTCTCCAGCCTGCTGATCGCCTCCACCAGGCCGCAGCCCGCCGTGACGCCGCGGCGCGCGATCAGGCCGCAGGCGTGGCGGGACATCGTGCCGGTCGGCGTGAGCGTGCCGGGCATCGTGCTCGGGCTCGCCGCCTACGGCTACGGCACCCTGAACGCGCTGCTCGTCCTGTACCTGACGCATGACCACATCGGCGGCCAGGGCGTCGGCCTGACCGTGTTCGCCGTGGCGTTCCTGGCCACCCGCGCCGCCGGCAGCCCCCTGACCGACCAGTACGGTGGCATCCGGGTGGCCCGGGTCACGCTGGTCGTCGAGATCGCCGGGCTCTGTATCCTCGCCGCCTTCTCCTCCGAGGGCGGTGCGCTGGCTGGCTGCGTGGTCACCGGCATCGGGCTCGGCGTCATCTATCCGTCCACCAGCAAGATCACGCTCGGCCGCACCGGTCCGCTGCAGGCTGGGGTGTCGATGGGCACGATGACCTCGTTCTGGGACCTGGGGATCATGGCGGCGGGGCCGATCAGCGGCGCGGTCGCGGCGCACCTGGGGTACCGGGAGGGCTTCGCCGTCGCGGCGGCGGTGACGGTCGCAGCGCTCGTGCTCACGGTGTTGGGGCTGCGTCCCGACCCTCCGGCCCGGGCCGAGGCGTCGGTGCCGCAGTCGGTCGCGGCGGGCGCGCGGGTGCGTCCGCGCGCCTGAGGTGCGCCTTTTCCAGCGGTGCGCCGGCGTCCGCCAGCGGTTCTGGGGCACGGCGGGCAGCAGGGCCCTATGGCGGCGAAATCGGGCTGCTTGCGTACCAGACCGATCAAGCAGGTGTCTTCGCAGCTAGACCGTAATCTGTTGAAAAAACCTTCACAGAAACGTTATTCCGTGCCATGCTCGTATATGAGAGCACTGATTCAGTCTGCCAAGGGGGGTGGTGGATATGCCGCTGGACTGGCTGCTTGCGCCCAGTACGGAACACGGGCTGCGAATACTGGATCGTGGCGGGGGTTGGCGCAGGTATTCCTATGCTGATATCGCCGCCGATGTCCGCCGTGCCATGGGGCTCCTGCGGGACCGGGACGTGTGCCCCGAGGACCGCGTCGCGATCGTGCTCGCCGATCCGCTGCGTTTCACCACCGCTTTCGTGGCGGTGCTCGCCGTCGGCGCGGTGCCGGTACCGCTCGCCCCGCCGACCGCGCTGCGCGATGCGGACCGCTACGCGGCGCACGTGGCCGAAACGCTGCGGACAGCTCGGCCCGACCTGGTCTGCACGGGCGCCGAGCACCGGGCCGACGTCCTGGCCGCGCTGGCCCGGGCCGGTTCCCCGGCAGGCGTGGTCGACATCGCCGACGCCGCGGACATGCCCGCCGACTCCGGGGACACCTACCGGCGCAAGCCCTCTGATCTCGCGCTGCTCCAGTTCACCTCGGGTTCCTCCGGCACCCCGAAGGGGGTGCGGGTCTCGTGGGCGAACCTGACGGCGAACATCGCGGCGATCCGCTCCTGGATGCGGTGGCAGGACGACGACGTCTTCGCCAGCTGGCTGCCCCTGCACCACGACATGGGCCTGGTCGGCGCGCTCATCACGTCCCTGGCCGCCGGAACGGACCTGTGGCTGATGACGCCACGGCAGTTCGTCCGCGCGCCCGCGCGCTGGCTGGAGTGCTTCGGCGTCCACGGCGCCACCATCACCACCTCGCCCAGTTTCGGCTACGCCCACGTCGCGGCCCGGGTCCGTCCGGACGAGCTCGACGGCATGGACTTCTCGCGCTGGCGGGTCGCGATCCTGGGAGCCGAGCGGATCGACCCGGCGGCGGTGGCGGACTTCCAGGCGCTGGCCGGTCCGCGCGGATTCGACGCCTCGTCGCTGATGGGGGCGTACGGCATGGCCGAGGGCACGCTCCTGGCCACCGGAGTGCCGGCCGGAACCGGTTCGCGGCTGGTGAAGGTCGGGGACCGAGCGCTGACGGCCGGCTCCCCGGTCGCGATCAGTGCGCGCGGCACACTCGGACGGGACAAGGCCGAGGGTGCGGGATGGCTCACGAGCTGCGGCCGGGCGGCTGACGGCGTCGAGGTGCGGGTCGTCGACGATTCCGGGGACGAGGTGCCCGACGGGGTCTTCGGTGAGATCCGGCTGTCGGGCGATTCACTCGCGGCCGGGTATCTGACGCGGGACGGGGCTGTCTCCTTCCAGGCCCGGGGCGCGGCGGCGGACGCGCGCGGTGCGGACCCCGCGCTGGACACCGGGGACGCCGGATTCCTGCTCGACGGGGAGTTGTACGTCGTCGGGCGCATCGGCGACGCGCTGCGGGTGCACGGGCACGGCGTCTACGCCGAGGACGTGGAGGCGGAGCTTTCCCGGCTCGGCGGCGAGGGCGGCGAGGGCGGCCAGAGAGGCCAAGGCGGCCAGGGCGGACCCGGCGGTTCGTACGCGGTGGCCTTCGGCACCATCGGGACCCGCGACCTCGCGGCGGTGTTCGTCGAGGGCGATCCGGCTCAGAGCTGGTCGGTCAGGGCCGAGCAGCGGATCCGCACCGCGACCTCGCCCGACATCACGGTCCTGATCCTTCAGGGCGCGAAGGGCTCCATCGCCCGGACGTCGAGCGGCAAGCCTCGCCGACGGCATCTGTGGCTCCGCCTGCACGGCGGACGCGTGCCCGACGGCTGGCGTCTCGTGCACGGCGAATGGCCCTGGCCGGCGGGGGAGCAGAGCTGATGATGAGCAACGGGGCGACCACGGGGACGGACAGCGGGAGCGCACAGGAGGGCATGGCCGATTCCGATACCGATTCTGATACCGATACCGAGGGGCACGAGCACAAGCACGAGCACGAGCACGACGAGGCCGGTCCGCCGGGCCGCGACGGCCTGCCAGACCTGCCCGGTTCCGCGGACCTCTACAACCGGTGGGAGGTCCGGCAGTGGAGCGTCGCGGGGCTCGACGTCGCGCGGGACCGTCGGCGCTTCGCGGAGCTCAAGCCGTTCGCCCGGCGCGAGATCCTCAGCGCGCTGGCCGAACTGGAGATCGGCGAGTCCTGCGTCACCCGCACGCTCAGCGCCCTCGTGGACCACGCGCCGGACGAGGCCGACCGCCTCTATCTGTGCACGCAGTTGGCCGACGAGGCCCGGCACGTCCGGTTCTTCCAGAGCTACCTGTCCGACGTCGCGGGCATAGGTGCCGACCAGCTGGAACCGCACGGCACGATGGGCGGCGAGTCCGGGTTCGGCGTGGTGTTCGATCCGCTGCTGCGCAGCCAGACCGGAAACGTCCGGATCCGGCCCGACGACCGGCGGGTCTGGCATGTCGCAGTGGTCTCCTACCATCTGGTCGCCGAGGGGCTGCTGGCCGTCGCGGGGCTGCGTGCGCTGCGCGCTCTGGCCAAGACCTGCGAGCTGACCGCGTTGTCCCAGGGGCTTGCGAACGTCGTGCGCGATGAGGCGCGGCACGTGACGTTCGGCCTGGCCGCGACCCGGCGCGGCGCCCGGTCGGGATACGCCGAGGCGATCGGCCAGGCGTATCTGGACGGCCTGGACGCGGCGACCAGGGTGCTGGTGAACCCGGCCCGGCGCGCGGCGAGTCCGGTGATGCCCACGGCGCTGGGCGCGTACGCGGGGAACCTGGCCGCCCAGTGGTCCGCGGCCAGGGCGCGGATGCGCCGGCATGTCGAGGTGGTCGGGCTCGCGGCCCTGGAGGCCCCGGCCGAGCTGCGATGGAGCAGCGGGTTCGGCGTCGCGCTCGCCGAGTACCGGGAGCGTTGGGGCGCCGAACATCCCGTGGCACGGGCCCGTCGGCTGGGCCTGGTCCGACCTGTCACCGACTGATGTCGGGCACTGAAATCGTGCGCTGAACCCGGCACTGGCGCCGGGCGCTGCAGTCGAGCACTGAATCAATCCGCTGTCCTCATCCGCCCATCGATTCCGCCTGTCCATCGATTCCGCCTGTCCATCAACTACGCCTGTCCATCGATTCCAGCCGTCCTTTGGAGAGACCCATGCAGTTGTACGAGCAGACCGTGGCACGTGTGCAGGAGATCATCGGCGACATGTCGCCGGTCAAGCCGGAGAGCGCCGGTCCGGAGCTGATCCTGATCGACGAGCTCGGCTACGACTCGATCCACTTCCTCGAACTCGCCCTCGCCCTGGAGGCGGAGTTCAATCTGTTCGAGTTCGACGAGGAGCAGGCCGTCGGCATGATCACCGTCGGGGACGTGGCGCACCTGATCGCCAAAATCGTCGTCGCGGCCGAGGACCCGACGTGACGGCCGCGACCGCGGCGGCCGCGATCCCGGAGGCCGACCGCTGGCTCGCCGCGCTGGAGCGCACCTTCCTCGTCCCCGAAGACCACCGCGTCGGCTACTTCGACCGGGTCGCGGCGCTGGACATGCTGCGCTGCGGCGAGGAGGTCCTGGACGAGCTGGTCCAGGCCGGGCTGCCGACGCTGGGCGAACCCGGCGCCGAGTGGTTCGACCGCTTCGACCTGTTCAACCTCGCGCTGGCCTCGGGGTCGCAGACCTCGGTCCCGGAGAAGGCGATCAAGTACGCGCTGCGCTGGATGCACCGCGGCCCGAAGACCTGGACCGAGTCTTTGGACTGGACCTTCGTCGTCGACCTGTCCTGCCCGCTGGACACCTGCGGGGAGGATCCCGAGTGGAGCCACGCGCAGATGCTGCCCGAAGCCGTCGGTGGCGAGCTCTATGACTGGAAGGTGGAGCCCGAGGGCGCGCGGATGGTGGGCGACCAGCTGCGCTACAGCGGTCCCGGACCTCTGCGTTTCTCCGGCAACGTGTCCACCAGTGGCGAGCTGATGCAGCTGCGCTCGCCGGTGCTGCGCCGGATCGTCGAGGACTTCTTCGCGGTCGGCTACCGCTGGGTGCGACTGCCCGAACCGCTGCAGTGGGAGTACCAGCGGCTGCTGGACGCCGGGGTCTCCCCGTGCATCTCGGCGAGCTTGTTCCTGGCGCGCGAGTTCGAGGCCGCCGGCTATCCCGCCGTGACCCGGCGCGGCTGGCTGCTCGGCATGCTCGACCTGTCCCACTCCTGGGTCGAGGTCACCGACGACGACGGCGTGGTCAAGCCGATCGACCCGATCTTCACCTGGCTCACCGAGTACGCCGACAAACCGCATCCGGACCTCGCCGCCGCCTCGATCGGCTCGCGGATGAACCGGCTGCTGCCCGCCGCCATGACCGCCGACGGCCTGATGGCCACGCACAGCTGCGGCGGCCGCGAGCTGACCCCGCGTCGCAAGACCATGATCCGCAGACGGCTGGCCACCGACGGACCCGCCGGACCCGCCGGATCCGCCGGCGGCACCGCGACCGCCGGACCCGCCCCGACGGCTGGAGTATCCCCGTGACCGACTCACTGACCAGCTCGAACGCTCACGCCTACCTCGCCGCGCTGCCGGACATCCTCGGCGGCGACGAGCGCTTCAAGACGGTACTGGACCGCCTGACCTCGATGTCCGAGCGCGACTACTACGACCCCTACAAGCTCTTCGTCTGGCCCGAATCGCTCCCCGAGGACGGCTACTGGATGACCCCCGAGCTGATGAGCGTGCACGGCACCAAGGTGGGCGCCTCGCTCGACGAGGCCCAGCTGCGCGCTCTGAGCAAGTGGGAGAGCGTCACGTTCTACAGCTTGAACGTCCACGGGATCAGGGAGCTGCTGACCTCGATCGTCGCCCGGATCCACATGCCCGGCTTCGAGGTGGCCTCGGAGTATTTCCATCACATCATCGGCGAAGAGAACGACCACATGTGGTTCTTCGCCAAGTTCTGCCTGCTCTACGCGGGCAAGGTCTACCCGGACCGGTCGCTGTCCTTCGCCGGTCCCGGCATCGCCGAGGCCGACACCTTCCTGCTGTTCGCCCGGCTGCTGATCTTCGAGGAGCTGGTCGACGTGTTCAACCAGCGGATGGGCGAGGACCAGCGGCTGGAGCCCACGATCCGGCAGATCAACTCGGTGCACCACCAGGACGAGTCCCGGCACATCGCCTTCGGCCGGCAGATCGTCGCGCTCCTGCACCGGGACCTGCGCACGCGGCTCAACACGGCGCAGCTCGCCGAGCTCGAAAGTTATCTGAAGGCTTATATGCAGGCCTCGGTGCAGTCGCTGTGCAACCCGGCCGCCTTCCGCGACGCCGGCATCCCGGAGCCGTTCGCCGTGCGCCGGGCGGTGATCGAGGACCCGGCCTTCCAGGCCCACACCGCCCGCATCCTCAAGCGCTCCACTTCGCACATGGTGAGCGAAGGCATCTTCACCGACGAAAGGACGGTCGCGGCATGAGCGAGTTGACCGACACGGCCGCTTCCCCGGCGCCGAGCGCGCCGCAGGAGCTGCCCCACGCGCTGCCCAAGGAGCCGGCCAAGGAGCCGGCCAAGGACCTGGTCATCGAGTACCTGCTGGCCAAGCGCCCGGACCTCGGCACGATCGACCCGGACTACGACCTGATCGACAACCGGGTGCTCGATTCGCTCGGCTTCGTCAACTTCCTGTACGTGCTGGAGGAGCAGACCGGACGGGAGATCGCGCTGGAAGACGTCTCGCCGGAGGACTTCCGCACGCTGCGCCGCATCCGAGCGAGGTTCTTCGATGCCGAATAAGACCGAGCAGGTGGGGACCGACCGCGGCCTGGCCGTGCTGCGGGACAGGGACCTGGAGCTGCGTGACGCGATCGACGCGGTGGTCCTGTCCTGGGCCGCCGAGGCCGGGGCCGCGCGCACCGCGTACCCGCCGCTGCTGCGGACCTCTGATCTGGCGGCACTGGACTACTGGGTGAACTTCCCGCACCTGGCCCTGCTGGCCGTGGGAGCCCAGGCCGGCCGGGAGAAGGAGCTGTCCGCGGCGGACCACGCCGCCATCGCCCCGGAGCTGCTCGCTCCGGCTGAGTACGCGCTGCCGTCGGCGGCCTGCTATTCGGCCTACCTGGACCTGTCCGGCACCCGCCTGGACGGTGCGCACAAGATCACCACGGTCGCCACCTGCTTCCGGCGCGAGAACCACTTCGAAGGGCTGCGCCGGCTGCTGAGCTTCACCATGCGCGAGGTGGTCTGCGTCGGCGACCGCGAGGCCGTGCTCGATCACGCGTCGTCGTTCAAGAAGCGCATCGGCGACTTCGCCCGGCGCCTCGGGCTTCCCCTGGAGGTACAGGCGGCGACCGACCCGTTCTTCGAGAAGGACGCCGCTCGAACGCTGATGCAGCAGCTCTTCCCGGTCAAGGAGGAGTTCGTCTTCGGCGGGAGCCTGGCCATCGCCTCGGTGAACTTCCATCGGAACTTCTTCGGCGAGCGCTGCGACATCACGCTGGCCGACGGCAGCCCGGCGTTCACCTCGTGCGTGGCGTTCGGCCTCGAGCGCTGGCTGGCGGCGCTCACCGAGCGTTTCGGCCGGGACGACCCGGCGCTGCTGGAGCGCATCGCCGAGGCCGCTCGATGAGCACGACAGCCGCTCGCGATCCTGTCCGGGCGGGTCGGGTGAACCCGCACGGCGACCGTGGGGGCGCCCGGTGGTCGCACCCGACCGACGCGCTGCTCCGGTCGGTCAGGCGGCTGTGCGTCACGGCGTTCGGCCGGCGGATCGATGTCTGGGTCGCGGCCGTCCGTCCCGATGCCCATCCGGACCCTGACATGCCGGTACTGCGCGCCTTCCTGCCGGAGGGCGAGCTGCGACGGCTGTCGGAGACCGACCACGACGACGCGCGCGTGGAGTACGCGGCCGGGCGGCTGCTCGTGCGCTGCGTCCTGGGCGAGCGCCTGCGCACCGCGCCGGCCCGGCTCCGGATCGGTGAGGAGCCCGGCGGACGCCCGCGGCTGGAACGCGGTCCGGGCGGCCGTCCCACCGATGATTTCAACCTTTCCCACTCCGGCGGCCGCCTGGCGCTGTCGGTCTCCCGGCACCTCCGGGTCGGAGTGGATATCGAACGAGTCGACCGGACCCGTCCGCTCGAAGCACTTGCCCGCCGCTACTACACGGCCGATGAGCAGACCCTGCTGAACGCGCACGCCGGCACCGAGGCATACGCCGAGTGCTGGTACCGCATCTGGACCACGAAGGAGGCGCACGCCAAAGCCCGCGGAGTCGGCGTGCGCGCTCTGGCCGAACCGCTCGACGGCCACGGAACCCGCTGGCGCCGGCACCCGATACCCGTCGCGCCCGGCTTCGCCGGCAGCGTCGTGGCGCTGCATCCGTCTTGTCCGCCGTATCCGTCGCACCCGTTTGTCCCGCACCGCAAGCTTGGAAGTGATGACGAATGACTGAGCAGAACACTGAGCAGAGCACTGTCCAGAATCCCGTCCAGAACACCGAGAAGACCCGCGTGCTGGTCATCGGCGGCGGCCCCGGCGGCTCGACCGCCGCCACCCTGCTGGCCCGGCAGGGCATCGAGGTGACGTTGCTGGAGAGCGCCGTCTTCCCCCGCTACCACATCGGCGAGTCGATCCTGCCGTCCGTGCTGCCGGTGCTGGACCTGCTGGGAGTGCGCGAGGAGGTCGACAACCACGGCTTCGTGCGCAAGGACGGCGCCTATTTCGAGTGGGGCCCGGAGAACTGGGACTTGAACTTCGACCACCTGACCGGCGCCAGCCGGCACAGCTACCAGGTGATCAGGTCCGAGTTCGACCACATGCTGCTGAAGAACGCCGCGGTCAAGGGCGTCGACGTGCGCGAGGGCGTCAAGGTCACGGAGATCCTGTTCGACGGCGAGCGTCCTGTCGCGGCCCGCTGGGCCGCCACGGACAACTCCGGGGCCGGCGGCACCATCGCCTTCGACTTCCTGGTCGACGCCTCGGGCCGGGCCGGGGTGATGGCGACCAAGTACCTGAAGAACCGCCGGTACCACGAGGCCTTCAAGAACATCGCGGTCTGGTCCTACTGGCGCGACGTCAAGCCGCTGGAGGTCGGGCCCAAGGGCGCCATCGCGGTCTGCTCGGTCCCCTACGGCTGGTTCTGGGCCATTCCGCTGCACGACGGCACGACCTCGATCGGCCTGGTGGCCAAGCGCAGCACGTTCTCCGAGGAGCGCGAGCGGCTCGGCGGCATCGAGGAGGTCTACGCCGACGCGATGTCGCAGTGCCCGCGGATCCTGGAAATGACCGAGGGCGCGAACAAGATCGAGGGCTACAAGGTCGAGCAGGACTACTCCTACGTCTCCGAGCGCAAGTCCGGCCCCGGCTACGTCCTGGTCGGCGACGCGGCCGCCTTCCTCGACCCGCTGCTGTCCACCGGAGTGCACCTGTCGACGTTCAGCGCGCTGCTGGCGGCCGCCTCGGTCTCGGCGGTGCTGGACGGCGAGCTGGCCGAGCAGGAGGCGACGGACTTCTACGAGCGGGCCTACCACCAGGCCTACGAGCGGCTGCTGGTGGTCGTCTCCTTCTTCTACAACAGCTACAACCGGCAGACCCAGTTCTTCGAGGCCGACAAGCTGACCCGGCGCGAGCGGCACATGCTGAACCTCTACGAGTCCTTCCTGCACATCGTCACCGGCATCGAGGACCTGGACGACTCGATCGACGGCGGCGCGGCGCTGGACGAGGTGGCGCAGCAGATCGCGACCCAGAAGAAGATCGACGCCGGGCACAACGAGGCGATGAACTCGCTGCCGGACTCCCCGCGCCAGGCCGTCGGCGGGCTGTATCTGGAGCTTCAGCCCCGGCTGCGCATCCGCCGCACCTCCGACGCGCCCGCCGGCCCGGAGCCGGTGGCCGAAGCGAGGGCCGGGTTGTGAGCAAGGTCTACGAGAAGATCAACCACCAGATGGCGGACTGGATCGGCCGCCAGCCGATCTTCTTCGTCGCCTCGGCCCCGCTGTCCGAGCACGGCCGGGTCAACGTCTCGCCCAAGGGCCTGATGGGCACGCTCGTGGTGCTCGACCCGCACCGCATCGCCTACCTCGACTACACCGGGACCGGCGCGGAAACCATCGCGCACGTGCGGGAGAACGGCCGGATCACGGTGATGTTCTGCGCGTTCGAGGGCCGTCCGAAGATCGTCAGGCTCTACGGCCGCGGCCGCTACACGGTGCCGGGCGAGCCGGAGTTCGACGAGCTGCGCGAGCTGTTCGACAAGACGACGACCGCGGGCCAGCGCTCGATCATCATCGTCGACGTCGAACGGATCACCGACTCCTGCGGATGGTCGGTGCCGCTGATGGACTACCGGGAGGACCGGACCGTGCTCGACCTGCACAACGAGCGCCGTGACGACGCCTACTTCGACAACTACTGGCAGACCACGAACGCGGACAGCATCGACGGGTTGCCGGCGCTGCGGTCCGCGGCCGAGCCCGGGCACGGGTCCGAGGCTGAGTCTGAGCGTGTGCCTGAGCGTGTGCCTGAGCGTGTGCCTGAGCCCGCGCCGGAACACCTGGTCGTCTCGGCCTCCGGGAGGAACGCATGAGCAGCTCCCCGGAGTGGGTCACCGCCGACGCGGACACCGAACGGCCCAGCATCGCCCGCTTCTACGACTACCTGCTCGGCGGGACGCACCACCTCGAGGTCGACCGCGAGCTCGGCCGCAAGGCCATCCGCGCGGCGCCCGGCCTCATCCTGCTGATGCGGGAGAACCGCAAGTTCCTGCGACGGGCGGTCAGGTGCGCCCTGGACGCCGGGATCGATCAGTTCCTCGACATCGGCTCGGGCATCCCGGCCCGCGGCAGCATCCACGAGACCGCGCGCAAGGCCGGCTCGCGGGCCCGGGTGGCCTACGTCGACATCGACCCGGTGGCCGTGGCGCAGGGCAAGGAGATCCTCGCCGACGACCCGGACGGCGTCAGCGTGCTGGGAGACGTCTTCGAGCCCGCGGCCATCCTGGAGAACCCGGAGGTCCGCGCTCTGATCGACCTGGACCGGCCGGTCGTGCTGCTGATCCTCAATGTGATCCACTTCTTTCCCGACTCCAAGGTGCTCCCGGTGCTGGAGACCTACCGGTCCCGCCTGGTGTCCGGAAGCATGCTCGGCCTGTCGGTCGCCATGGACGGCACCACCGGCGCCGAGGCGATCGACGAGCTTTACCGGCAGGAGTACGAGGGGTTCACCTTGCGGTCCCGCGAGCAGATCCAGGCGCTGTTCGGCGACTTCGAGCTGCTCGAGCCGGGAGTGGTCTATCCGCCGCAGTGGCGGCCCGAGGACCCGGGTCGGACAGTGGCGAACCCGGAGCGGTACAGCTCGTTGGTCGGCGTCGCCAGGAAGAAGTGAGCGGCGTGCACAGCGGTCCCGGCGTGGGCGATGCGGCCGGCGGCGGCGCGGGCGGCGGGCCCTGGCCCGCCGAGCCGGAGCTGCGGTTGTTCCTCTTCCACCACGCCGGCGGCTCCAGCTCGGTGTTCGAGGGCTGGGAAAGCCGGTTTCCGCACGGGTGGGACGTCCGGGCACCGGACGCACCGGGCCGGGGCGCCGCCCGGTCGGCCAGACCCCGCACGACGGTCGACGGCCTCGCCGACTACTTCCGCGATCAGCTTTCTCCGTTCTTCGACCGGCCCTTCGCGTTCTTCGGCCACAGCATGGGCGCGATGGTCGCGTACGAACTCGCCCGCCGCCTCCAGGCCGAGGGCGATCGGCAACCGGACTGGGTGGGCCTGTCCGCGTGCCGCGCGCCCGGGCAACCCGCGGCCCGCGGACAGCACGAGCTGTCGAACGACGACCTTCGCGCCTGGCTGGCCGCGGCGGGCGGGACGGACCAGCTGGTGCTGCACCACCCGCTGATCTGGAAGATGCTCGAGCCTTTGCTGCGCGCGGATCTGCGGGTGGTCGACTCCTGGTGGCCCGCCGCCGACGCCGTACCGCTGGGCAGTGCGCTGTCCGTCTTCGGCGCTCAGGACGACCGCGTCCTGGCCAGGGAGAAGCTGGCCGGCTGGCAGCCCTTCACCGAGCACTACCTGGGCAGCCGTCTGTTCCGCGGCGGCCATTTCTATCTCCAGCGCCAAGCGGACCTGGTCATGCGGTGGATCGTCGCCGACATCTCCGGTTCGCGGCGCGCGGGCAACTCAGTTGATTTCACGGAGTTCACGGACTTCACGGACTTCACCGGCGAAAACGAGGTGACCCGATGGCATCGGGAATCAGGCATGTGGTCGTCGACGCGGACGGCGTCGACATCCCAGTGACCCTGCGGGGAAACGGCCCGCTCGTCCTGCTGCTCCCCGGCGCGACCGGCCTGCAGACAGGATACGCGGTGCTGATCAAGCTGCTGTCGGCGGACCACACCGTCGCGGTCTACGACCGGCGCGGGCACGGCCGCAGCAAGGAGAAGGAACCGGGCACCGGCCCGCTGTCCATCGAGCAGCACGCGATGGACGCCGCGGCCCTGATCGACGCCCTGGGCGAGGGGCCCGCGCACGCCGTCGGGAGCAGCGCGGGTGCGGTCGTCGGCGTGGAACTGCTCGCCCGCTACCCCGACCGGCTGCGCTCCCTGGTGGCGCACGAGCCCTCGCTGCTCCCGCTCATCGAGGACGGCCCGCGCTGGCGCACGTGGTACGACGACCTCGTGGCGATCGACCGGCAGGTCGGGACCCGCGCGGCGTTCGACTACTTCTTCGCCCATCTGGCCTCGAACGGCCGCGGCGAGCAGGCCCCGGTGACGATCCCGGACTCGCAGCTGCCGGAGTGGAGCATCTACTTCCAGCGCGAGCTGACCGAGATCGTCTCCTACGAACCGGACCTGGACCAGCTGGCCCTGGACCGGGACGTGCTCGTCCCCGTGCTCGGCGCGGACAGCCGCGAGCGGTGGCACGGCCGGGTCGTCCTGGAACTCGCCGCGCGGGTGGGAGTGCCCGCGGTCGAGGTCGCGGGCGGGCATCTCGCCCCGGTCTACGAACCCGCGGCGTTCCACCGCCTGATCCAGGACAACGTCGCCCTGCACCAGGAGCTGAGGGCGCCGCAGCTGTCGTGACGCGCGGTGAACAGCATGTATGTCCATCCTCGTGCCCATCCTCGAATCAGCGGCGAAGCGGCATGAGAGCTCCTTTCCGCACGCCCGAATCCGAAAGGTGAGCCGATGACCGGCCAGCAGACCTCCAGCCTGTTGTTCGCCATCGCCGTGATCCTCGCCCTGGCGCACCTGCTGGGCGGGCTCGCCCGCAGGCTCGGCCAGCCGGCGGTCATCGGCGAGATCTCGCTGGGCATCCTGCTCGGCCCGACGGTCGTGCCGGCCGCGATGGGCCGGCACCTGATCCCGACCGACGTGCGGCCGCTGCTCAGTGCCCTGGCAAGCCTCGGCGTCGCGCTGTTCCTGTTCCAGGTCGGCCTCGGGACGGACCACCGGGCCCTGCGCGGCGACAGCCGCCGGGCCGCCGGGGCCGCGGCGGGCGCGATGGCGCTGCCGCTGGGCCTGGGCTGCCTGCTGGCCACCGGGCTCTGGCGTGCCGGGGACGTGCAGGTCAGCCGCACAGGCTTCATCCTGTTCTTCGGCGTCGCGATGTCGATGACCGCGTTCCCGGTCCTGGCGCGGATCCTGGCCGAGGACCGGATGCGCGAGACCGAGGTGGCCGGCATCGCGCTGACCACCGCGGCGATCGGGGACGTGGCCGTGTGGACGGTCCTCGCGCTCGTGCTGGCCGTCACGGATCACCAGAGCGGCTGGCATCTGCTGCTGACGATCCCCTATGCCGCGGCCATGTTCCTCGGCGTGGGGCCGGTGCTCGCCCGGCTCGCGCGGCGGCGCAACGGCGACGGCATACCGACCGGCGTCCTGGTCGCGGTGTTCCTGCTCATGCTCCTCTCGGGCGCGGTGACCCAGTGGTGCGGGCTCGATTACATCTTCGGCGCGTTCCTGGCCGGCGTCGTCTTCTCCCGCTCGGTCGCCGAGCCCGAGCGCGAGTGGATCACCGACCGGACCGGCGTCGTGGGCAACACGCTGCTGATGCCGATCTACTTCGTCCTGGCGGGCCTGAACGTCAACCTGCGCACGGTCGGCTGGTCCGGCGCGGCCGATCTCGGCCTGATCCTGCTGGTGGCCGTCGGCGGCAAGATCCTCGGCGGCTACCTCGGCGCCCGCGCCTTCCGCCTGCCCGCGCGGCAGTCCGTGACCGTCGGAATCCTGATGAACACCCGCGGCCTGACCGAGCTGATCATCCTCGGGATCGGCCTGCAACTGCACTATCTCGACGGCCGTCTCTACTCGCTCATGGTCGCCATGGCCGTGGTGACCACCGCCATGACCGGCCCGCTGCTGCGCCTGGCCTATCCCGAGCGCCTGCGGGTCCGGCGCCCGGCCCGCGCGGCGCCGCGCGCCCAACCCGTACCGGCCATGGCCGACGGGGAGGCCTGACGCTATTGGCTGGGGCCATCGGCCATGTCGTCGCAGAAGGCTGGTGGGCACCGCCACGACTCGATGCCTCCGCCGAGGACTCGGCTCTGCCCGACGGAACGACGGTGACCGTCGACCCCGTCGACGGCGGATGGCTCACCCGATTCGACTCGCTCCTCGACGTCGAGGTCGGCCACGGCGATTGGCGGGAGAGCTCCCCGCTGGGCCGCCCCGTCGTCGCGGCCGGAGCATGGCAGGGCGGCACGTTCATCGCCGATCTCTATGTCATCACCACCCCGCACCGAGTCCGGCTCGTCATCGACGCCGAGGCGGCGACCGCCACGGCGACCGCCACGGCGACCTGGAGCACCCCGCCCTTGACCGGTCCGAGTCTGATGCTGCACCTGCGGTCGCCGCTGATGACACGGCCCGACGTGGCGTAGGCGATGTGCTCTCCTACTCGCGCCTGGCGATCACCTGTTCCAGCCAGCTGACCAGCAGGGCGTTGACCTCCTCGGGACGCTCCTGCTGGAGCCAGTGGCCGCAGCCGTCCAGGATGTGCGCGGCGCTGAGGCCGGGCAGCGTGCGCGGGAAGGCCTCGATCGCGTCGGCCAGCCAGGTGGTGGAGGCGTCGCGCGCGCCGCCGAGGAACAGGGACGGCTGCGTGATCGGGGCGCCGTCGAAGGCGGCGAGGTCCTCCCAGTCACGGTCCATGGCGCGGTAGCGGTTGAGCGCGCCGGTCAGACCGGTCCGTTCGAACTCTGCGGCGTAGTGGTCGAGGTCGGCCTCGGTCAGCCAGGCCGGTCGGCGGTCGGCGGGGAAGCGGTCGCGGAGCCGGCCGCCGTCGCCGCTGCCGCTGCCGCCCCGGGCCACGAAGTGCGGCGACGGCTCACCGGGCCCCGGCATGGTGTCACCGGACAGTGCGGCGTAGAACCCGGCGAGCCACCCGCGCACATCGGGCTCGATCTCGCGCTCGGCGCGCCCGGGCTCCTGAAAGTAGCTGACGTAGAACTCCTCATCCCCGCCCATTTGCGCGAAGATCTCACTGGGCCGCGGTCCGCCGCGCGGCGCGTAGGGCACGCTCAGCAGCCCGACGCCCCGGAAGACATCAGGCCGCAGCAGCGCGGAGTTCGCCGCGATGGTCGCACCCCAGTCGTGCCCGATGATGACGGCGCTGCTCTCGCCGAGCGCCTCCACCACGGCGACGTTGTCCTCGACCAGCTCCACCATCCGATACGCCGCCGGCTCCGCGGGCTTCGACGAGCGCCCGTACCCGCGCACGTCCACCGCCACCGCCCGGAACCCCGCTGCCGCCAAAGCCGGCAGCTGCCGGCGCCAGGAGTACCAGGACTCCGGGAAGCCGTGCACCAGCAGCACAAGCGGCCCGGCCCCCTGCTCCACCAGGTGAATCCGTCCCGCCGGCGACGCGACGACGCGGTGCTGCATGATGCCTCCTGAAAGCCACGAACTCGGTGCTGCTGATACATGGCGATCATGCGCTGAAGCGTGATGCGGCGCCAAAGGCTGTTGCCGTTCCGGCAAGCGCCCCGAAAAACCGCTGGCCCGGCGGCCCCCGCACCGCGAATAATCGCCCACCTGGCGCAGGCGGACCCCGCACCGCGCCCGCATGCCCCGGGAGGCCTGATGGTGACGGTGTCGCAACTCATGCTCGTCGCGGGAGCGGCGCTGATCTTCGCGCTGGTGCCGGGGCCGGCGGTGGTGTTCATCGTGACGCGCAGCGTCGATCAGAGCCGGCGGGCCGGGATGGCCTCGGGGCTCGGGGTGGCGTGCGGGAACCTGGCGCTGGTGATCGCGGCGGCGTTCGGGTTGTCGGCTCTGCTGTCGACCTCGGAGATCGCCTACGACGTGGTGCGCTTCGCCGGTGCCGGCTACCTGGTGTACCTCGGGGTGCGGCGGTTGCTGGACCGGTCGGTGCCCTCGGAGGCGGGGGACGTGGCGCCCAAGCCGTTGTCGCGCCTGTTCGGCCAGGGCCTGGTCGTCGGGGTGCTCAATCCCAAGGCGGCGCTGTTCTTCTTCTCCTTCCTGCCGCAGTTCGTGAACCAGGGGCACGGCGCCGTGGCCGCGCAGATGCTCGTCCTGGGCACGCTCGTCGTCGCCATCACGCTGGTCAGCGACTGCTGCTACGCGGCCCTGGCCGGCGGCGTCGCGCAGACGCTGCTGCGCAAGCCGAAGGTGGTGCGGCGCCAGCAGATCGTCGCCGGGTGCGTGTACATCGCGCTGGGTATCGCCGCGGCGGTCAGTGGGCCCTCGCACACGAACACGGCGAAGGCCCACTGAGAGGCATCAAGGCTGAGCGCAGATCAAGGCACCGGGGCTACTTCCAGCTGTCGTTCAGCGTCAGCGTCGCCCCGGTCCCGCTGGCGGCCGACCGGTTCGTCCCGGACTCCCAGGTGACGTTCCCCGAGCCGTCGATCACCACGTACTTGTACTGGAACGACTCCGACTGCGGGATCGACACCGTCGCCGACCACACCGGATAGCCGGCCGAGGACAGCTTCACCGCGTTCGCCGTGTTCCATCCGCCGAGCTCGGTGATGTCGCCGACCACGTACACGTTCTGCCCCATCACCGTGGTCTTGTTCTCGTCGAACGTCACCTTCACCGGCGCCGGGGACGGCGTCCCGTGCCAGGTGTCGGTCAGCGTCGCCGCGGCCGTCCCGCTGGTGGCGCTGTGGTTCGGATCAAGCTCCCAGGTGACGTTTCCGTTGGCGTCCTTGGCGATGTACTTGTACTGGAACGCCGTGGACGCGGGCAGCGCCACCGTCGCCGACCACTGCGAACCGTTCTGCGCCAGCGGGATCGCCGAGGCCGGGGCCCAGGTCCCGAGCGCCGGCAGCGAACCGACCAGGTAGATCGGCGCGCTGCTCGGAGCACCGGTGACGGTGAACGTCTCCGCGACCTGGCCCGACGGGGGAGTGGAGGACGAGGAGGGGGAAGACGGGGCGGAGGAGGAAGAGGACGACGTCGGAGGCGGCCCCGAAGTCCCCACCATCGCATCGGCATCGATGGCCACCGCGTCCTTCGCCGCGGTACTCACCGTCGCGGTCCCCGAAGCGCTGACCACCACTGTCGGCCCGGTGCAGGAGCCGTTGGCGAAGTCACCATGCACCAGATCGCAGTACGTCCCGGCTGGCAGCCCGGTCTGGTAGTCGGTGCTCACCGTCGAGTTCTCGTTGTTGATCGAGATCCACCCGGCCGATCCCCGCGAGAACGCGATCGCGTTGTTCCCGTCGCTCCACCAGTTCCCGACGGCCTGCCCGCGTGTGGCGTTGTGGAACCCGACCAGGTTCGACACTCCCTGATCGCGGTCCAGGCACTCCCACACCCCGGTTCCGCACACCGTCCCGGTCACGAAACCGTTCGCGTCAGCCGGCGGCGACTGGTCGCTGTTGCTGTAGTCGAACCCGGAGTACACCGACGGCGTGCTGCCCCAGCCGTAGGCCAGCTCGAACTCGGTGGCCAGGGTGTACGTCGCGCCGTCCTTGTAGCTCAGCGACGTGCCGTTGCGCTCCAGGTCGTGGTTGGTGACCATGACCGCGTCCGACGCCGAGGGCTCGAACCCCTGCCCGAAGTTCTGCAGGCTGCTGATCGAGCCCAGGAACGCGCTGCGGATGCCGTAGGCGTAGTCGAAGCCCAGCACGTTGCCGTTGCCCTCGAACGCCGCCGGCGCGAGCTGCCCGCTCCCGCCGGGCATGACCTCCTGGAAGACGTACGGCCGCACCCCGGCGTTGGTGTTGTTGGTCTTGGCCAGGATCGCGGCCATGTCGGTCTGCGCGATGTGCTTGGCCGAGTCCACCCGGAAGCCGTCGACGCCGTAGCCCTCCAGCTTGTTCAGGTAGCCGGCGAGCTTGCTGCGCACGTCGTCCTGCTCGGTGTACAAGTCCGACAGCGACAGCAGCTGGCACTCCTGGACCTGCGTGACGTTGTTCCAGTCCTTGATGCTCAGGTCGGAGTTCGGGCACGGCGGGTCGAAGTGGAAGTCCGAGCTCGTATAACCCATCGAGCCGTAGGTGTAGGTCGCCGGGTTGAACGAGTCGCCGCCGTAGGAGTCGGTCGAGGTCTGGTTCGACCCGGCGGTGTGGTTGATGACCGCGTCCACGTACACCTTCACGCCGGCCGCGTGGCACGCCGAGACCATCGAGGCGAACTGCGCCTCGCTGCCCATCCGGCTGTTCAGGCCGTATCCCACCGGCTGGTAGACGTCCCACCAGGAGTGGGACGAGCCGGCCAGCCGGATCGAGTCCTGCGGCGGCGCGACCTGCACCGCGCCGTAGCCCTTCGGCCCGAGCACGGTCGTGCACTCGGTGGCCACGGAGGGCCAGTTCCACTCGAAAAGGTTCGCGATGACGTCGTTCGACGAGGCCGACGACGCCGAGTCGCCGGCGGCGGCGGCATCGGCGGCGCGCGCTGTGTGGGCCGTGCTGAAAGGGTTGCTGAAAGACGTGCTGAAAGCGACCGCGCTGGCGACCAGCGCACCCGCCGCGGCCAGTGCGGCCAGGCCTGATGTCCGGGCGCGCGGACGCGTCCGTGGGGACGAACTCATGGGCGAGGAGCCTTTCGGGATCTTCGGAGAACCGACGGGATGTGCAAGGCCGCGGCCGCTGACCTGGAGGCGCACCAGGAAGAGTGCTCCCGGCCCGGCGAGGGAGTCAACGCCCTTCGTCAACTTTCTGAAACTTGCAAGAGATCTTGGCGACGGCCGCAGGTCATCACGACGACACCGGCTCCGACAGGCCCCTGATTGCAAGACGGGTAAGGGGCGCTGCCGGATTTCAGGGCTTGATATGGCTGCGGGCGCCCGTCGTCGAAGAACCGTCGAAGAATCGTCGAAGCGCTTCGCATGCCCTGACACTCTTGTGCCGACTATTCCGTGGGCTTAACCTCGTCGCAATGTTGAAGCGCTTCGACAAGCGTTGTCCCGATGGAGGGGTCCCATGGCGAGTCCGCACGTCTTCTCCCGCCGCCAGGTGTTCAAGACCTCCGCGGCCCTCGGCGGTGCGATAGCCGCCGCGCCGCTGCTGTCCGCCTGCGGCTCCGGCAAGGCCGCGGCCAAGGCCAGCGGTGCCGCGGCACCGGCCGCCGTCAAGTCGGTCCTGCCGACCTACAAGGCATCCACCCTGGTCACGCCCGACATCGCGCCGGTGTCCGGGGCGAACGGCGCGGCCAGCGATCCCGGGTTCCTGGCCTTCCCGGCCGCCCCGGCCAAGTCGGTGACCGGCCCGGTCGGATCCGGCGGCAGCTACCGGGCGGTCACCCCGCTGTGGGGCTCGGTGCCGCCGACCGGCAACGACTACTACACCGCCGTGAACCAGGCCATCGGCGCGACGCTGACCGACGAGCCCGCCGACGGCACCACCTACGCCACGATGCTGGCCACCCGCTTCGCCTCGGGCAACGTCCCGGACTGGCTGGACATCCCGGGCTGGAACACCCAGGGGATCCAGAACTTCGCCGAGGGCGTGGACAAGTACTTCAAGGACCTGACGCCCTACCTGGCCGGGGACAAGATCCTCGACTACCCCAACCTGGCCGCCATCCCGACCGGCGGCTGGCAGGCCGGGGTGTGGAACGGCAAGCTCTACGGGATCCCGCTGTGGACCTCGGCCGGTCTGTTCGCCGGGATGATCTACTACCGCGGCGACATCTTCACCAAGACCGGCATCGACGCCTCGACGATCACCTCCGCGGACAAGCTCTTCGAGCTCGGCAAGGAGCTGACCGACACCGCCAAGGGCCAGTACGCGTTCGACGACCTCGGCGTCTACCTGTTCCAGGTCTTCAACATCACCGCCTCCACCACCGGCACCGGCTTCAAGCAGGACGCCTCCGGCAAGCTGATCAGCAAGTACGAGCAGCCGGAGTTCCTGGAGTACCTGGCCTTCGCCGGCAAGCTGGCCAAGAGCGGATACATGCATCCCGACGCGCTGTCCGGCGACTCCTCCAAGGCCAACAACCGCTTCTGGGCCGGCAAGTCGGTCATCTCCGCGGGCGGCACCGGAGCCTGGAACAAGTCCGACGCGCTCAGCGGCATCGCCGCGAACCCGGACTACGTGCGCCAGGGCTTCAAGGTCTTCTCCTTCGACGGCAGCAAGCCGACCATCGGGCTCGGCGCCGGCGCCGGCATGTTCTCCTACCTGAACAAGAAGCTCACCGACGCACAGGTCAAGGAGCTGCTGCGGATCGCGAACTACCTCGCCGCGCCGTTCGGCACCCAGGAGTACCTGGTGTCCCGCTACGGCAAGGAAGGCACCACCTACACCGTCACCCCCGCCGGGCCGGCGCTGAACGACGAGGGCAACAAGGTCGTCACCGACACCTACGACCAGCTGGCCAACTGCCAGTCGATCACCTTCAACTCCGGCTACAACCAGATCACCAAGGACTACGCGGCCTGGCAGGCCGACGCCGTCCAGCACGCCTACAAGCCCCTGTTCTACGCCATGAACATCACCGAGCCCGAAGAGATCGCCAAGGCCAACACGGCGCTGGAGTCGGTCATCACCGACGTGAAGTACGGCCGCAAGACCGTGGCGGACTACCAGGCCGCGCTGAGCACCTGGGTCACGGCCGGCGGCGATCCGCTGCGCACGTTCTACGACGGCATCATCAAGCAGTACGGGACAGGGAACTGAGAGCGGCCGAGACCGTCGAGCCGATCGAGGACATCATGAGCGACATGATCACGAACCCCGTCCTGCCCGGATTCCACCCCGACCCGAGCATCTGCCGGGTGGGGGAGGACTACTACCTGGCGTGCTCCAGCTTCGAGTACTTCCCCGGCGTGCCGATCTTCCACAGCACCGATCTGCTGACCTGGACACAGATCGGCAACGTGCTGGACCGGCCGAGCCAGCTGCGGCTGGCCGGCGCCGCCTCGTCCGGCGGGATCTACGCCCCGACGCTGCGGTACCACGGCGGGCGCTTCCATCTGATCGTCACCAACGCGAGCTCCGGGCAGGGCAACCTGCTGGTCACCGCCACCGATCCGGCCGGTCCCTGGTCCGAGCCGGTGATGCTGCCCGGCGTGCCGGGGATCGATCCGGACCTGGCCTGGGACGAGGACGGCACGTGCTGGTGCACCGTGGCCGGCGTCTCCCAGATCCGCCTCGACACGACCACCGGCGAGACGCTCGGCGAACCGGTCCGCACCTGGTCCGGGACGCCCGGCGCCAAGGCGCCGGAAGCCCCGCACCTGTACCGGATCGGCGAGTACTGGTACCTGCTGATCGCCGAGGGCGGCACCGAGCGCGGGCACGGCGTCTCGATCGCCCGCGGGCCTTCGCCGACCGGGCCGTTCGAAGCCTGCCCCGCCAACCCGATCCTGACGCACCGCAGCACCGACGACCCGGTCCAGAACACCGGCCACGCCGATCTGGTGCAGGCTGCGGACGGGGCCTGGTGGATGGTGCTGCTCGGTGTCCGCCCCGGGGGCGGGACTCCCGGCTGGCACGTGCTGGGCCGTGAGACGTTCCTGGCGCCGGTCAGCTGGGTCGACGGCTGGCCGGTCGTCGGCGAGTTCACCAGCGGACCGGCGGTGGCGCCCGCGCCTGTCCGGGACGACTTCGACGACCGCGAGTTGGCACCGCAGTGGCTGTCCGTCCGGCAACGACTCGACGAGGACTGGACGACCGGCGAGCGGCCGGGCTGGCTGACCCTGCGCGCCCGAGGCGCCTCGCTCGACGAGCCCGACGTCGTGTTCCTCGGCCGACGCCAGCAGCATCCTTCCTGCCGGATCAGGACCCTGGCCGACGCCGGGGACGGCGATGGCGTCGGCGGCGTCGGCGGCCTGGCCGTCCGGCTCGACGAGCGCCACCACTACGAGATCGAGGCCTCGGCGGGCCAGGTCCGGGTGCTCGCCCGGATCGGGCCGCTGCGCACCGTCGTGGCGGCCGAGGCGGTTGCCGGGGGCCCGGTGGTGCTGGGCATCGACGCGGTCGCCCATACCGAGATCCAGGACCCGCGCACCGGGCCGGACACCATCGTGTTCGGCATCGAAGGCCCGGACGGGGACTTCACCGTGCTGGCCGAGTTGGAGGGCCGGTATCTGTCCACCGAGGTGGCCGGTGGTTTCACCGGCCGGGTCATCGGCGTCTATGCCGCGAGCGGGGTTGTCCGCTTCGACTACTTCGACTACTTCGACTAAACCGACTACTTCGACTGAACCGACGCCGCGAACTCCAAGGCGCGCGCCACCTGATGCGCCCCGCCGCCCTCATGACCGTTGTACGGGTAGACCTCGATCTCCTTCGGCCCCGCGTAGTGGTTGAAGGAGGCGAAGACGGTCGAGGGCGGGCAGATGTCGTCCATCAGCGCCACCGAATACAGCGCGGGGGCGGTGGCGCGCGCCGCGAAGTTCAGGCCGTCGGCGTAGGAGATGGTCTCGAAGACGCGCTCCACCTTGTCGCGGTGGACCTTGCAGAACTCCGCGATCTCCTTGTACGGGTAGCCGTCGGTGATCTCGGTGGCGTGCCGGATGTGCTGCATGAACGGCACGTCGGTCACCACGCCGGCCAGGTCGCCGGACAGGTCGGCCAGGCCCGCCAGACCGGCCACGGCCAGCGCGATACCCCCGCCCTGGCTGCCCCCGGCCACCAGCACGCGCGCCGGGTCCACCGACGGATGCGTCCGCGCGGCCTCCAGCGCGCGCACCGCGTCGGTGTACAGGCGCCGGTAGTAGTACGTGTCGCGGTCCAGCACCCCGCGCGTGGTGAAGCCCGGGTGCGAGTTGCCCGCCGGGCCCTCGTCCGGGGTGTCGCCGACCTGCCAGGCACTGCCCTGGCCGCGGGTGTCCATGGTCAGGTGCGCGTAGCCGGCGCTGGCCCACACCAGGCGCTCGTGGGGCAGGCCGCGGCCGCCGCCGTAGCCGACGTACTCCACGACCGTCGGCAGCGGCCCGGTGGCGTGCGCGGGGCGCAGCAGCCAGCCCTTGACCTGCTGCCCGCCGAAGCCGGCGAAGGTGACGTCCTCGACCTCGACCGTGCTCAGCCGGCTCGCGACGGGCTCGAAGCGCGCGTCGAGGGGGAAGGCGCGCGCCTCGGCGAGGGTCGCGGCCCAGAAGGTGTCGAAATCAGCGGGTTCGGCGCGCGCGGGGAGGTAGTCGCGGAGCTCGTTCAAGGTCATGTCGACGAATGCCATGAGGGAGCAAGATACTGTCGAACTTGTTCGCTGTCACCGTCGGCGGCCGTGCCGCTGTGATCGGGGGAGTTCCGGCTCATGATCCGAGAGAGTTACCTCGCGGTGGCCGGCGTGGCGGCGGAACTGCTGGCGCACCCGGCGGTGGCGGACTGCTGGGACAAGCCCAGCGCCCTGGCCGGCTACACCGTCAGCGGACTGGCGGGGCATCTGGCCGGGCAGGTCAATGTGGTGGCCAAGGCCCTGGACGGGCCGGTTCCCGACACCGAGCCGATCACCGCGCTGGAGCACCTGTCGCAGGCCCGGTGGCTCGACGCCGAGCAGGACGGCGAGGTCCACCGCGGGATCCGGGCCGGCGGCGTGCAGTACGCGCAGGTCGGCGCGCGCACGCTGGCGGAGCAGACTGCTGACGTGCTGGAGCGCCTGCGCCGCGAGCTCCCCGAGCAGCCGGCGCGTCGCGTCGTGCAGTTCCCGTGGGGGCCGCCGGCGCTGCTGCTGGACGATCTGCTGCTCAACCGGATGATGGAGCTCGTCGTGCACCTCGACGACCTCGCGGTCAGCGTCGAGGTGCCCACGCCCGAGGTGCCCGCCGCGGCCACCGACGCCGTGATCGGTCTGCTGGCCGCCGTCGCGGCGCGCCGGCACGGGCCGGTGTCGGTGATCCGGGCGCTGACGCGGGCCGAGCGTGCGCCGGGGTCGATCGCCGCGTTCTAGCCGATCGCCGGTTTCTGGCCGGTCTCCGCGTTCTAGCCGATCGCCGCGTTCTGGCCGATCTCACGGTCTGGCCGATCTCACGGTCTGCCGGCCGCCGCTAAGGCACGTTCCATCCGAGCACGACCGGCAGGCCGTGCTCATAGCCCAGCGTGTTGACGGTCCCGGGATGCGGGTGTCCGAACTGCCGCGCGGCCTGGGCGTCGAGCCCGAGCCAGCGTGCGGCCAGGATGCGGGACAGGTGGCCGTGTGCGACGACGGCCACGTCGCCGCCGTCCAGCAGCGGGCGGACCCGGCCCAGGAAGGCGTCGACCCGCTCGGCCACCTGCTTGAGGTCCTCGCCGCCGTCGACGCCGTCCCGCCACAGCTCCCAGCCGGGCTTGAGTTCCAGGATCTGCTCGGCGGTCAGCCCTTCGAAGCGGCCGTAGTCCCACTCGATCAGGTCGGCGTCGGGTTCGGCGCCGCTGAGCCCGGCCAACTCGGCAGTCTGCACGGCGCGCCGCAGAGGGCTGCTGTAGACGGCGGCGAACCGCCGTCCGGCCAGCCGGGGTGCCAGCGCACGCGCCGCGTCCTGCCCGGCTTCGGTCATCGGCAGATCGGTGCGGCCGGCGTGTTGGCCGGTCCGGCTCCACGCGGTCTCGCCGTGCCTGATCAGTATCAGCTCGCTCACGGGACGGGAGCGTATCCAGAAAGTTTCCGCCAGGTGTTGTTTCGCGCATCGGCGCGCCTCTACGATGACGAA
This sequence comes from Catenulispora sp. MAP12-49, assembly GCF_041262705.1. NCBI lineage: Bacteria > Bacillati > Actinomycetota > Actinomycetes > Catenulisporales > Catenulisporaceae > Catenulispora > Catenulispora sp. MAP12-49. The sequence goes on from NZ_JBGCCP010000002.1 coordinate 188,538, forward strand.
CCATTGAAGCGCTTCGACAACCTCGACAAGGTTCAACGAGGAGTCGATCGCTGCGTCGGCGCTCTAGATCGAAGCGCTTCGATCGCACGCACCTGAAGACCCGAGAGGGAGTTCTGTGAAGTTCACCGATGGCTACTGGCTGATGCGGCCCGGCGTCCAGGCGGTCTATCCCGCCCAGGTGCTGGACGGGCGGACCGGTCCGGACTCGTTGGTCGTCCACGCCCCCTGCTACCGCTTCCACGATCGCGACGACCTGCTGCGGGGCCCGGCGCTCACGGTGTCGTTCACCGCCCCGCTGCCGGACGTCATCCGGGTCGGCGTGACGCACTTCGCCGGGCAGGACCGCAAGCCGGACTTCCCGCTGGTGGAGGGCGAACCCGAGCCGCCGGTGATCACCGAGGACGACGAGGCGCTGACCTTCACCTCCGGCGCGCTCAGCGCCCGGATCGCCAAGGGGCCGCGCTGGAGCCTGGACTTCCTGGCCGGCGGCCGGCGGCTGACCGGCAGCGGGACCAAGGCGATGGCCGCGATCGACACCGCCGAGGGCGGCCACTTCGTCCGCGAACAACTGGACCTGGCAGTGGACGCCTTCGTCTACGGGCTCGGCGAGCGCTTCGGCCCGCTGGTGAAGAACGGCCAGTCCGTCGACAGCTGGAACGCCGACGGCGGCACGGCCAGCGAGCAGGCGTACAAGAACGTCCCGTTCTTCCTGACCAACGCCGGCTACGGCGTGTTCGTCAACCACCCCGGCCGCGTCTCCTTCGAGGTGGCCTCCGAGGCGGTGGCCCGGGCCCAGTTCAGCGTCGAGGGCCAGGAGCTGGAGTACTTCCTCATCTACGGCCCCACGCCCCGGGAGATCCTGGCCAAGTACACCGCGCTGACCGGCCGGCCGCCGCGGGTGCCGGCGTGGTCCTACGGGCTGTGGCTGTCGACGTCGTTCACCACGGATTACGACGAGGCGACCGTCGGCGGGTTCATCGACGAGATGGTGCGCCGCGACCTGCCGCTGTCGGTGTTCCACTTCGACTCGTTCTGGATGCGCGAGTTCAACTGGTGCGACTTCGAGTGGGATCCGCGCACCTTCCCCGACCCGCGCGGCATGCTGGAGCGCCTGAAGGCCCGCGGCCTGCGCATCTGCGTGTGGATCAACCCTTACATCGCGCAGCGCTCGCCGCTGTTCGCCGAGGCCAAGGCCGCCGGGTACCTGCTGCGGCGGGCCAACGGCGACGTCTGGCAGTGGGACCTGTGGCAGCCGGGCCTGGCGGTCGTGGACTTCACCAACCCCGAGGCCCGGGAGTGGTACGCGGGCAAGCTGGACGCGCTGGTGGAGATGGGAGTGGACTGCTTCAAGTCCGACTTCGGCGAGCGCATCCCGACCGACGTGGTCTACGCCGACGGCGCCGATCCCGAGCGCGTGCACAACCTCTACGCGTACTACTACAACCAGACCGTCTTCGACTTGCTGCGCAAGCGGCGCGGCGAGGGCGAGGCGCTGGTGTTCGCCCGCTCGGCCACCGCCGGCTCGCAGCAGTTCCCGGTGCACTGGGGCGGGGACTGCGAGTCCACCTTCGAGGCGATGGCCGAGAGCCTGCGCGGCGGGCTGTCGCTGGGTCTGTCCGGCTTCGGGTACTGGAGCCACGACATCGGCGGCTTCGAGGGGACGCCGGATCCGGCGGTGTTCAAGCGCTGGATCGCCTTCGGGCTGCTGTCCTCGCACAGCCGGCTGCACGGCCACGAGTCCTACCGCGTGCCCTGGCTGTTCGACGAGGAGGCGGTGGACGTGCTGCGGCACTTCACCAAGCTGAAGGCGCGGCTGATGCCCTACCTGCTCAAGACGGCCGAGCAGGCGGTCGGGGCCGGCGCTCCGGTGATGCGGGCGATGGTGCTGGAGTTCCCCGAGGACCCGGCGTGCACGCACCTGGAGCGGCAGTACATGCTCGGCGACGACCTGCTGGTCGCGCCGGTGTTCTCCGCCGAGGACGCCGTGCGGTACTACGTGCCGGAGGGCACGTGGACGCACCTGGTGACCGGCGAGAAGGTGGCCGGCCCGCGCTGGGTGGCCGAGCACCACGGCTTCGACAGCGTCCCGCTGCTGGCCCGGCCGGGCTCGGTGATCCCGATCGGCGCGGTCGAGGACGGGCCGGAGTACGACTACGCGGCCGGCGTCACCCTGCGGATCTCCGAGCTCGACGACGGCGCAGAGGTCACCACGGTGATCCCGGCCGCCGACGGCGCGGTGCTCGCCACGTTCACCACGAGCCGGTCCGGCCGCGAAATCCGGGTCACCTGCTCGAGCGCCGTGAAGGGCTGGATGGTTCAGCTCTCGGGGGTGGCCGGCGCGGCCGTCGAAGGCGGTTCGATAACAGCTGATCCACTGGGCGTCATCGCGCGGGCCGAAGGTGAGACCGTGGTGCTGACGCTGGATGTTACCGCTCACAACTAAAACCGCTCACAACAGGAAACACCGTCATATCCGTTTCGATGGAGGGTCCCATGGCAGGTTCCAATGGCGTCTCGCGCCGTCAGATGTTCAAGACCTCCGCGGCTTTCGGCGGGGCGATAGCCGCGGCTCCGCTGCTGTCCGCCTGCGGCTCCGGCAATGCCGCGGCCAAGGAAAGCGGCGTGGCGGCCAAGAGCGCGGTGCAGGCGGTGCTGCCGACGTTCAAGGCCAGCAGTGCGGTCACGCCCGACATCCCCCCGGTGGCCGGGGCGAACGGCGCGGCCAGCGACCCGGCGTTCCTGTCCTACCCGGCCAGCCCGCCCAGGTCGGTGACCGGCGCGGTCGGCAGCGGCGGCTCGTACTCGGCGGTCTCACCGATCTGGGGCTCGGTCCCGGCGCCGGGCAACAGCTACTACACGGCTGTGAACCAGGCCCTCGGCGCTACGCTGACCGACAGCCCTTCGGACGGCACCAACTACGCCACCATGCTGGCCACCCGCTTCGCCTCCGGGAACATCCCGGACTGGCTGGACGTGCCCGGCTGGAACGTCTCGGCGATCCAGAACTTCGCCGAGGGCGTCGACAAGTACTTCACGGACCTGACGCCCTACCTCGGCGGCGACAAGGTGCTGGACTACCCGAACCTGGCGGCCATCCCCACCGGCGGCTGGCAGGCCGGGGTGTGGAACGGCAAGCTGTACGGCATCCCGCTGTGGACCTCGGCGGCCGTCATCCCCGGCGCGGTGTTCTACCGCGCGGACATCCTCAAGGCCGCCGGCATCGACCCCTCGACCGTCACCTCGGCCGATACGCTCAAGGGGGTCGGCAAGCAGGTCAACAACCCTTCGAAGGGCCAGTACGCCTTCGACGACCTGACCAAGTACCTCTACCAGGTCTTCAACATCCCGCAGAACAACGGCAACACCGGCTGGACGCGTGACAGCACGGGCAAGCTCGTCAACGGCTATGAGGTGCCGGAGTTCCTGGAGATGTTGAACTTCGCCAACGACCTGGCCAAGAGCGGCCTGGTCCACCCCGACGCGCTGGCCGGGGACTCCTCCAAGGCCAAGAACCGCTTCTGGGCCGGTAAGACCGTGATCACCGCGGACGGTTCGGGCGCCTGGAACAAGGGCGACGCGCAAAGCGGGGCCGCGGCCAACGCGAGCTACGAGCGCCAGGCGTTCAAGCTGTTCGCCTTCGACGGCGGCAAGCCGTCGATAGCGCTCTACCCGGGCTCGGGCATGTTCTCCTACGTGAACAAGAAGCTGACCGGCGCTCAGGTCAAAGAGCTGCTGCGGATTGCGAACTACCTCGCCGCACCTTTCGGCAGCGCGGAGTACCTGATCTCCCGCTACGGCAAGGAAGGCGTCGACTACACCATGACCGACGGCGCCCCGATCCTCACCGACCAGGGCAACAAGGACGTCACCGACACCCTGGACCAGCTGGCGAACTGCCAGTCGATCACCTTCAACGCCGGCTACAACCAGATCACCAAGGACTACGCGGCCTGGCAGGCCGACATGGTGCAGCACGCGTTCAAGCCGACGTTCTACGCGATGAACATCAGCGAGCCGGCCCAGACCGCCAAGGCCAGCACGGCCCTGGAGGCGGTCATCACCGACGTGCGCATGGGCCGCAAGGGCGTGGCGGACTACCAGTCGGCGCTGACCACGTGGCAGAACGCCGGCGGCAACCAGCTGCGCGACTTCTACGAGGGCATCGCCAAGCAGTACGGCACAGGGAACTGACGATGAGCGCGTCGACAGCGCCGCCCCGTTCCCGCCCCGGCTCCCGCTTCCGCCCCGGTTCCCGTTCGCCTTCTCGTTCCCGGACGCGGCTGTCCTGGCGGATCCGGCTGCGCAGGGACAAGTCCCTGCTGCTGATGACGGTCCCCGCCCTGCTGATGCTCGTGCTGTTCAACTACCTGCCGATGGCCGGCATCATCGTGGCCTTCGAGCACTACGACATCTATCAGGGCCTGATCCACTCCGACTTCGTCGGCCTGGACGAGTTCCGCCAACTGGTCGCCAACCCCGATTTCTGGCACGCGTTCGAGAACACGCTGGTGATCAGCTTCGTCCAGCTGATCCTGTACTTCCCGATCCCGATCGCGCTGGCCCTGATGGTCAACACCGTCCTGAGCCCGAGGATCCGCGGCTTCATCCAGGCCGTGGTCTACCTGCCGCACTTCTTCTCCTACGTCCTGGTGATCACCATCTTCCAGGAGTTCCTCGGCGGCGCGGGCGTGCTGAACGTGTTCCTGAACAAGCACGGGATCTCCTCGTGGAACGTGATGACGGACCCGAACACGTTCAAGTACCTCGTCACGGCCCAGGCGGTGTGGAAGGAGGCGGGCTGGGGCCTGATCGTCTTCCTGGCCGCCCTGGCCGCGATCGACCAGTCGTTGTACGAGGCGGCGGCCGTCGACGGCGCCGGCCGCTGGCGCCGCATGCGGCACATCACGATGCCGGGCCTGCGCGGCATCGTGGTCCTGATGCTGGTGCTGCGCCTGGGCAACGCCCTGAGCGTGGGCTTCGAGCAGATGCTGATCCAGCGCCAGGCGGTCGGCGCGGGAGCGGCGGACGTGCTGGACACGTACTCCTACATCTACGGGATCGGCGGCGGCTTCGGCTCGGCCACCACCATGGGCGCCGACTACAGCTACGGCGCCGCGGCCGGCCTGTTCAAGGCGGTGCTGTCGCTGATCCTGATCCTGGGCGCCAACAGACTCGCGCACGCATTCGGTGAGGACGGGCTGTACAGAAAATGAGCACTCTGATCCAACCCCCGCGCGCCGTGACCACCGCGCCGCGCAAGCGCGCCAAGGGCCGCGAGGTCTGGGAGGAGACCCCGACCTGGTTCGGCCAGTTCGGCAAGGGCACGGTCCTGACCGTGGTGTGCGCCCTGGTCATCGTCCCGGTCTGGGCCGTGGTGCTGACCAGCCTGTCCACCAAGGGCTCGATCAACGGCGCCGGCGGCCTGGTCCTGATCCCGCACGGCCTGAGCCTGCAGAACTACCAGCTCATCTTCAGCGGCGGCACGGTGTCGCAGGCGCTGTACGTGAGCCTGTTCGTGACACTGATCGGCACCGCGCTGTCGATGTTCGTCAGCGTCCTGTGCGCCTACGGCCTGTCCCGCCCGAGGTCCTTCGGCCAGCGGCCGCTGCTGATGACGATGATCGTCACGATGTTCTTCAACGGCGGCCTGATCCCCACCTTCCTGGTGGTCAGCGACCTGAAGCTGTACGGCAGCCTGTGGGCGATGATCCTGCCCTCGATGGTGAGCGTCTTCAACATCCTCATCATCCGCTCCTTCTTCCAGAACACCGCCGCGGAGATGATCGAGGCCGCACGCCTGGACGGCGCCAACGAGTGGCGCCTGCTGTGGTCGGTGGTCATCCCGACGTCGCGCCCGGTCCTGGCGGTCATGACGATGTTCTACGCGGTCACCTACTGGGGCACGTTCTTCAACGCGCTCCTGTACGAACCCGACAGCCGCAAGTGGCCCCTGGCGATGGTGATCTACGAGTACACCTACTCCGGCAACCAGATGCCCGGCATGGGCACCACTGGCATCGGCGGGCTGCAGAACGCCTCACAGCTGGGCCTGCAGATGTGCGTGGTGTCGCTGTCACTGGTGCCGATCATCGTGCTCACGCCGTTCGTGCAGAAGCACTTCGCCAAGGGGATGCTGACGGGGGCGATCAAGGGCTGACGGGGGCCGTTTCCGTGGCCGTTTGAACCGGCAGGCCCCTGACGGTCACGACGGACACCGACGACGGTGAGCGCGTCACGCGCACAGTGAACGCATCGCGGTGGGGCTGGAGCACCACCGCGATGTCGCGCTTGTCCGAACCCTGCACGGCGGTGACGATGTCGGCGGCATCGCTCGGCTCGATGGCGACGTCGGCGCCGGAGTGGCAGCCGGAGGCGACGCGCAGAATGATCCACCCTTCACCAGTCTCCGCGGAGACTGTGATGTCATGGGCTGTGGCGTCCTCCATCACTGGCCCTGGGACGCTGCGGGCGATGGTCTTCCCGCAGACCGTGATGGACCCGCCGCCGCCCTTGGAGGAGGCGCAGGACACGCAGCAAGCCGCGATGGCGAGGGCGGCGAAGGCGCCGCGGAAAGGCTTCGTCACACCAGTACGGACGGCAAAGGCAGGGCTGCGGTTGCCTGCCCGCACATGAGTACGACCCTCCCGGCGGTCCGCTTCCGATGAATCACAGAGCCTTGATACGCTCTGGTGTGTGGATGGCATGGAATATCGACGCCCGCCGGTGACGGCCTCTTTCGAGGATCTCCGCCGGCGCCGCCTGCCTCAAGTGCTGTTCGTGCACCCGTTTCTGCCCGAGGGCGTGACCGTCTGCGACATCAGCGGATTCGCCGAGATGATCGAAGAGGCCCACCGTACCCCGTTCACCCTGCACATGGGCATGGGGCTCGACGAGGACGGCAACGAGCAGTGCATGGGGATCGGCAACAACGGCCTGTGGGAGTGGATGGTCTCTCGGCCGACCAAGCTGCGCAACGGCCGGCGCTACACGTCGATTCTGCAGGGCATTTCACAGATCTTGATCGCGCCGGAGCTGGACGGGCAGCGCATCTGCACGGTTGACCTGACGCCGTGCGGCGAGGAGCACTTGATCGCCAACCCAAGGCCGATTGTGTTCGCCATTCGCACCGGTGGTTGAAATCCGCGCCTACACCGTGAGCTCCTCCCGCACCCGGACATCCCGCGACGAGGATCCGACCAGCACCTCGTACCGTCCTTCGTCGAGGGCGAACTCCTGCGGCTTCTCGTCCCAGAACGCCAGCTCCGACATCGGCATCTCGAACGCGACTCGCTCCCGGCCGCCCGCCGCCAGCTGCACCTTCGCGAAGCTCGCGAGCTTGCGCAGCGGACGGCGCTCGCCGTCGAGTGAGCGCGTGTACAGCTGCACGACCTCCGCGCCGTCGCGGGCGCCGGCGTTGGCGACGTCCAGCGTGACGGTCAGCGCCTCCTCTGTGCGCGTGACCTCCAGGCCCGAGTACTCGAACGCCGTGTACGAGAGCCCGTGCCCGAACTCCCACAGGTGCTCGCGCCGCGAGTACTGGTACGTCCACTCCGACCCGATCACGTCGTAGTCGTACGCCTCCGGCAGCCCGTCGGCGCTCGCGTACCAGGTCTGCGGCAGCCGGCCGGACGGGTTGTGGCGGCCGGTCAGTACGTCCGCGACCGCCGTCCCCAACTCCTGCCCGGCGTGCGAGGTCCACAGCACCGTGGGGATCGCGGTGTCGATCGCGTAGGGGTAGCTGGAGACGATTACCAGCGTCGTGGCCGGATTCGCGGCGTGGACCGCCTCCATCAGGGCCTGCTGGTGCGGCGGCAGTGCCAGGCCGTCGCGGTCGACGGTCTCGCGGCCGTTGATGTGCGGATCGTTGCCGACCACCAGCACCACGCGCTCGGCGCTCGCCGCCGCCCGGACCGCCTCGTCGAGCCCTGAGGCGACCACCTCCAGGGCGAACACCTCCGAGGGCGCCTCCAGATCGGCGACCAAGCTGCGATCCGCGCCGACCCGCACATACCGGCCGGTCGCGTTCGAGCGAAGCGCGATGCCGCTACCCACAACCTCGAACTCGAACAGCTCCCGCACCACCCAGCCGTCCGGCGTCGCGGCGCTCGCCGTCACGACCGCATCCTCGCCCACACTCAAGTACAGACCGGAGGAGACGAGTTGGAGCGTGTGCACAGCGTTCGGGCACTGCACGCTCGTACCCCAGTCGACATGCTTGAACGGCCCGAACTCGGCCCCGCCGGCCGACCGCAGCATCACTGTGTCCGACCCGTCGACCGCGACCGTGGTGCCGAGTCCCTCAGCGATGGACACCCCATAAGGCAGCGTCCCGCTGTACCAGTCGGTCAGCACCCGCGACCCCAGGTGCCCGATGACCGCGACCGACTCGGCGGACGACAGGCCTGCCAGCGGCGGCGCCCCGCCCTCGTTCCGCAGCAGCACCACCGAAGCCCGCGCCGCCTCCAAGGCCAGCGCCGCGTGCTCGGTGCACGCGATCACGTCGGCCCGGATGCCCGCGTACGGATCCGTCTCCGGATCGAACTCGCCGGTCCGCTGCCGCATCAGCAGCACCCGCCCGACCGCCGCGTCGATGTCCGCCTCCGTGATCAGCCCCTGCGCCAGGGCCTCGGTGAACCGTTCGATCGTCGGCGCGCTGTCGGCGGAGTTGTCGGTGAAGCTGTCGATCCCGGCCAGCAGCGCGGCGGCGTGCGACTCGACGTGCGACGGGTAGAACTGTTCCCGCTCGACCAGGTTCGACGGCGCCTGCGCGTCCGAGCACACCGCCAGCTGCGGGTCCCACGCGCGCAGCGCGGAGCGGATCAGGGGATGGACGTGGTTCGGGATCCCGTTGACCAGGTTGTAGCCGGGCATCACGCCGGCGACCGCGCCGTCCTCGATCGGGCGGCGGAAGGCCGGCAGCTCGTACTCGTGCAGCACCCGCTCCGGGACGGTGGCGCTGGCGATGTCGCGGTCGGTCTCGGCGTTGTAGGCCAGGAAGTGCTTGAGCAGGGGAGCGGTGCGCCACACCCGCGGGTCCTCGCCGCGCAGGCCGCGGCAGTAGGCGATCGCCATCTCGCCCGTGGCGTACGGGTCCTCGCTGTAGCCCTCCTCGTTGCGGCCCCAGCGCGGGTCGCGCAGCAGGTTCACCACCGGGGCCCACACGTTCAGCGAGACCATGGGGAACTTCTCGGCGACGTCGTTCTTCTGCATCGCGTTCTCCGTGTCCTGGCGGAACGCGCGCACCTCGCGGGACACGGCCTGCCCGACCCGCCGCACCAGCTCCCGATCCCAGGTCGCCCCCAGGCCGACGGCCTGCGGGAACACCGTGGCGCGCCCGATCCAGCCGACGCCGTGCAGCGCTTCGCAGCCGGTCGTGAACGCCGCCAGGCCCAGGCGCGGGACGGCCGGCTGATGCTGGTGCAGCATCGCGATCTTCTCGTCGATGCTCAGCTCGGCCAGGAGGGCGGCGGGATCGCGGTAGCGGGGGGCCTGGGTCACGGATGCGTCCTTCTGGGCGACGGGAACGGTCGAAGCGCTTCGATGGTTTCGGTCGCGGGTGCCGATGTCAAGGAGTGGGTGATCTCGGTGTGAACCTTGTGCCCCTGTCTTCGGCTGCCGTACTGTCGGACATCGAAGCGCTTCGATTGGTCTTCGATCCCGGAGGGGCTCCTCGGTGCCACACCTGAACGACGCTACGCGCGGCCGGCTCCTGTACGGCGGCGACTACAACCCCGAGCAGTGGCCCGAGCAGGTGTGGGCCGAGGACATGGCCCTGATGCGCCAGGCCGGCGTGAACACCGTGACCGTCGGCGTCTTCTCCTGGGCCCGCTACGAGCCCCGCCCCGGCGAGCGCGACTTCGCCTGGCTGGACCGCGTCCTGGACCTGGTCCACGCCAACGGCGTCAGCGCGATCCTCGCCACCCCGACCGCCTCCCCGCCGCCCTGGCTCGGCCACCTGCACCGCGACACCCTGCCGGTGATGGCCGACGGCGTCGTGCACGGATACGGCTCCCGCAACCAGTACTGCCCCTCCTCGCCGGTCTACCGCGAGCGGGCCGACGCGATCGTCGAGGACCTGGCCGCCCGCTACTCCCACCACCCGGCCGTCGTGATGTGGCACGTCGGCAACGAGCCGGGCCCCTGGTGCTGGTGCCGCAACTGCGAGTTCGGCTTCCGCCGCTGGCTGCGCGAGCGCTACGGCGACGGCGAGGACGGCCTGGCCGCCCTGAACCAGGCCTGGGGCACCGCGTTCTGGAGCCAGCACTACGGCAGCTGGCCCGAGATCAAACCGCCGCGCGCCGCCCCCTACATGCTCAACCCCGCGCAGGTCCTGGACTACAGCCGCTTCCTGTCCGACGCCCTCGTCGCCTGCTTCGACGCCGAGGCCGCGATCCTGCGGCGGCACAACCCCGACCTGCCGATCACCACCAACCTGATCCCCGACTACCACACGATCGACCCGTGGGACCTGCGCGGACGCTTCGACTTCGCCTCCGTCGACAGCTACCCCGATCCCGCGCTCGGTCCGGCAGCCGGCGCGGACCATGCCTACGCCGCCGACCTGGCCCGCTCGCTGTCCGGCGGCCAACCCTGGGTGCTCATGGAACAGTCCGCCTCCGAGGTGAACTGGCGGCAGGTCAACAAGCACAAGAAGCCCGGCCAGATGCGGCTGCACTCCCTGCAGGCCATCGCGCGCGGCGCCGACGCCTCCCTGTTCTTCCAGTGGCGCCAAGCCGCCTCCGGCGCCGAACGGTTCCACGCCGGCATGCTGCCCAACGCCGGACCCGACACCCGCACCTTCCGCGAGGTCACCGAACACGGCCGCGAACTGGCCGAGGACACCGGACTCAGGGCCCTGGCCGGGACCGCCACGGCGGCGCGCGCCGCGATCGTCCTGGACTGGCCGAGCCGCTGGGCGCTGGGCTGGCGGGGCAAGCCGTCGGAGCGGGTCGACTACCAGCGGATCGTCAAGCAGTGGCACGCCGCGCTGTGGCGGCAGAACATCACCGCGGACTTCGTGCGTATCGGCGACGACCTGAGCGGCTACGCGCTCGTGCTCGCCCCGGCGCTGCACGTGCTGTCCACCGCCGGCGCCGAACACCTGGCGCGCTATGCCGCCGACGGCGGATGCCTGGTCGTCGGCCACCTGAGCGGCACCGTCGATGAGACCACGCGCCTGCATCCCGGCGGCTATCAGGCCGCGGCGTTGCGCGAGGCGCTGGGGGTGTTCGTCGAGGAGTTCCATCCGTTGGACGAGGGCGAGACAGAGCCCTGCCGGTCCGCGGAGCTTGGCGCGTTCGACGCCGTGGACTGGACCGAGCTGGTGCATCCGCGCGGCGCGCAGGTCGTCGCCGATCTGGCCGACGACGGCCGGGCCGCGGTGACCCGGAACGAGCACGGCTCCGGCACCGCTTGGTACGTCGCCGTCCAGCCGACCGACGACGGCCTGGACCGGATCCTGGCCGCGGCGGCGCGCGCGGCCGGGGTCGAACCGGCGCTCGCCGGGCTGCCGCCGGGCGTCGAGGCGGTGCGCCGCGGCGGCACGCTGGTGCTGCTTAACCACAACGCGGCGGCCGTGAAGATCGACCCGGGTCCGGACGCCGCCGGATGCGAACTGCCCGGGTTCGGCGTCCTGCTCCGCGACAGCCGGTGAGACAGTCCACAATGACAGGCATGACCGATCCGAAGGGCCAGGGAACCAGAATGGCGACACTCGCCGAAGTGGCGAAGCACGCGGGGGTCTCGCCGAGCACGGTGTCCTACGTCCTGAGCGGCAAGCGCTCGATCTCGGACTCGACCCGGCTGCGGGTGCAGGCCGCGATCGACGCGCTGGGCTACCACCCCAACGCCGGCGCGCGGGCGCTGGCCAGCAGCAAGTCGCACATCGTGGCGCTGGTCGTGCCGCTGCGCACCGACCTGTACGTGCCGGTGATGATGCAGATCGCGATCGCGGTCACCACCACCGCCCGCCAGTACGGGCACGACGTCCTGCTGATCACCAACGACGAGGGCCCCGACGGCGTGCGCCGGGTGGCCGGCAGCGGCCTGGCCGACGGCGTGATCCTGATGGACGTCGAGCTGGAGGACGAGCGGGTGGAGGTCCTGCGCCGCCAGGGCACCCGCGCCTCACTGATCGGCCTGCCCGCCGACCCCGCCGGCCTGTCCTGCGTGGACCTGGACTTCGCCGCCGCCGGCGCCACCGCCGCCGACCACCTGGCGGACCTGGGCCACCGCGAGATCGCCTTCATCGGCCAGAGCGAGGCCGTCTACCGTCGCCACACCGGCTTCGCCGAGCGCACACTGGCCGGGTTCCAGGAGCGCTCCGCGACGCGCGGCCTTCGTACGGTCCACCGGCCCTGCGACGCCTCGTTCGAAGGCGCCGCCGGCGTCCTGGCGCGCATCTTCGAGGACCGCCCGGACACCACCGGTCTGGTGGTCCAGAACGAGGCGATGATCGGCCCGCTGCTGGGCCTGCTGCGCTCCTCGGGGCGCACGGTCCCGGAGGAGGTGTCGATAGTGGCGATCGGCCCGGACGAGCCGGTGGCGGTGCAGACCTCGCCGCGCCTGACGACGATCCCGGTTCCCGCGCAGGAACTCGGCCGGCAGGCGGTGGAGATGCTGCTGGGTCCCGACGCCGGCAAGTCCGGGGTGACGCTGCTGCCGCCGACCCTGTCGGTGCGGGAGAGCACGGCGCCGGCGCCGGCGCCGAGGAAAAGCCGCTAGCTACTCCTCGCCGGGCGCCGAGAGCCGCCGGGTGATCCGGCCGAAGAGCTCTTCCAACGGCTCGCCGAGTTCCTTGCCGAACTCGGTGAGGCCGTAGGTGACCTGGGGCGGCGTCGTCGGCTCGACGCGCCGCCAGACCAGGCCGTCCTGGACCAGTGCGCGCAGGGACTGGGAGAGCATTTTCTCGCTGACGCCCTGGATGCTTTCGCGGAGTTCGAAGAAGCGCAGGTCGCCGCGCTGCAGGCAGATCAGGACCCAGATGCCCCAGCGGCTGGTGACGTGATCGACCACGTCGCGCGCGGGGCAGTCGGTGTGAAACACATCATAGCGTGCCCTGACATCGGGTGGGGTGAGCTGTGCGCCTCCGGCCATGGCAGGAGCTTACCTTCAGGTACGTCCTTACCAAAAGTTAGCCCGGCTCCTAGCGTTGCGGTCACAGGGAAACCCCCAGCACGAAGGAGCAGTTCCATGATCGTGGTGACCGGTGCCACCGGAAACATTGGCCGTCCGCTGACCCAGGCGCTCGCCGACGCGGGCCAGGAGGTGACCGCGGTGTCGCGGCACGCCGCGCCGGTGCCGGCGGGCGTCCGCCACACCGTTGCCGACCTGGCCGACCCCGCCAGCCTGAAGCCGGCCCTGACCGGGGCCAAGGCGCTGTTCCTGCTGCTGTCCGGCGACCTGCACGCACTCGGCGCCAACCCGGCGGACATCGTCACGACGGCCGCGCAGGCCGGCGTCCGGCGCCTGGTCCTGCTGTCGACGCAGGGTGTTGCGACCCGGCCGTTCGGCGCCACGCGGATCGAAATGCTGGAGTTGGAGGACGTCGTTCGGAAATCCGGTCTGGACTGGACGATCCTGCGCCCGGGCGGCTTCGCCTCCAACGCCCTGTGGTGGGCCGAGTCGGTCCGCACGCAGCGGCTCGTGGCGGCGCCGTTCGGCGACACCGGCGTGCCGATCATCGACCCGGCGGACATCGCCGAGGTCGCGGCGGCGAGTCTGCTGGACGACCGGCACGCCGGCGGCGTGTACACGCTGACCGGCCCGGAGGTCATCACGCCGCGCCAGCAGACCGAGGCCATCGCCGCCGCGCTGGGCACGCCGGTGCGCTTCCACGAGCTGACCCGCGCCGAAGCCAAGGCCTATATGACGCAGAGCATGCCGGGCGAGCTCGCCGACGACACGCTGGACATCATCAGCGCGCCGAAGGAGGAGGAGCTGCAGATCAGCCCGGATGTCGAGCGGGTGCTGGGGCGCGCGCCGCGGTCGTTCGGGGAGTGGGCGGTGCGGAACGTGGAGGCGTTTCGGTAAGTAGGGATAACAGGCCCCTGGAGCGGCAACCAACCGCGACAGCCGACCGGCCTGTCAGCGGAGCGCCATACAGTGCGGCGAGTGAATCTACCTGCTGATCTCGCCACGCTGCTCGGCGCGACGGACGAGCGTGTCGTACCGGTTGACCTGCCGCCAGGCCGGTTGGTGGTCTCCGAGGGGGGAGGTGGTCGCCCGGTCATGTGGATGAGCGACCGGCCCGCCGAACCCGGTGTCTGGGCACAGCTGTGTGCGGCCTCCGAAGCGCTCGGTCTGTGGCCGCTGCTCCTGAAAGCCCTCGCGCGGCTTGCCGGGGCGACTGCGTGGGGTTTCTGGTGGGACTAGGGCTCGTCCGGGCGATCACCGGTTGCTATAGCGTGCCCGCGTGCATGAAATCTTTCGGTCGCTGCCGTGGCCTTTCGAGCAGGGCGAGTTTCCGGCGAACCTCGGCGCGGTCGTTCAGTGGACGGTGGCGAATGGGGAGTTCCCGGCCCTGTACGTCGGCCACGCCCAGGACAACTCTTGGCTCGTCGGCGACGGCGTGAACGATCCGAATGCTGCCGGTGCGTGTGCGGCGATGTGCATCTGGGCGGCGATCTCGCACAACGCGAGCATGCGGGAGCTCACGGACCTGCCGCTCGGCTGGGCCGCCGAGCGGGATGCACCGGGCGCGCCCTGGCGGCGGGCTCCGCTCCAGTACCTGGACTGAGCCTGTCCGCCAGTCCAGGATCCAGTCACGTGGTCGTCCGGACGAGCCCTAGAAGGCCGTGGCCTCCCGCAGATGCGGGAGGCCACGGCGGTATCTGTGCGGGGCACCTCATTCAGGAGCAGGTGACTTGTATCTATGTGCAGGAGATCTGCGCCCCCGCCCAGTCCCCGTGGTCGTTCCCGTTCCCGTCGCCGCCGTCTCCGACCACCAGGTCGAGCGCCTGTGCCCCGGTGACGTCCGCGGTCACGCTGGTCGCTGCCTGGTGCCCCCGGATGACCGGCGTCGTGGTCAGGGTCTTGCCGTCGGCGACCACGCTGAAGGTGACGCTGCCGCCGCCCTTGGTCTCGTCGTCCACGCCGACGGAGGCGGTGAAGGTGGTGCAGTGGCCGCCGAGGTACACCTTGACGTCGCTGGGCGAGTTCGTGCCGAGGCCCTTGGCGGAGGTCACGCCGTCGATGGTGATCGGGTGTCCGTCGCCGGCGGCCTGCTCGCCGTTGCTCATGTCGCGTTCCACCGGGCCCCAGCCGTTGGTGGCGGAGACGAACGGCAGGTCGCTGACGTAGTCCTGGCCCGCCTTGGGTGGCACGTAGTAGCCGACGATGCGTTCGTCCTTCGCTGTGCCGGGTTTGCCGCGCTGGGTGTAGCCGACCGTCGCGGTGAGCGCGCCGGCCGCGGGTTGGCTGCCGGACGGCGGCTGTACGGTCCAGGTGACCGTCGCCGATTGTCCCTCCTTCAGGGAGCTGATCGAGGCCGGGCTGGGGGCGCTGGCCGTCCATCCCGCCGGCAGGTTCAGCGACGGGGTGAGTGCCGTCGCGCGTCCGTGCCCGGTCGGGACCGAGACGGTCGCGGTGGCGGTGAAGGCCGTCGCGGGCTGCGCGGTGTCGGGGGTCTGGAGGTTCACGGTCACGCCGGGCACCGCGGGCATCGCGTACGTGGCCTTGGTGTAGCGCGGGCTGTCGACCGGGTTCACGGCCAGGGAGGAGGCGTAGCTGCCGTAGTCGGCGAGTGAGACCGTCCCGAGGCCGCCGGTGCTGCCGTCCAGGTTCCACACCGCGATCGCGATGGTGTTGTTCCCGTCGGTCTTCAGGATCCCGTTGGGGATCGGGAAGCTGTGCTGCGGGCCGAGGTAGTTGACGTAGTTGCCGACCATCCAGCCATTGACGTAGATCTCGGCGCGGTACTTCTTCGACGGGTCGTCGGCGATGTTCAGACCCAGCGAGGTGTCCTGGCCCTTCGGCAGGTTCAGGGTCACGTTCGTGCGGTACCAGGCGACGCCCGGCGTGGTGTGCGCGGCGTCGTGCGCCGGCAGGCTCACCGGCTTCCAGGCCGCGTCGTCGAAGCCGGGCAGCTGCCAGCCGGCGCGCTCCCCGTACAGGCCGCCGGTGGACAGCGGACCGCGCACCGGGTCGATCTCCTGCTCGCCGCCGCGGACCCCCTGAAGCCGCCAGGTCACCGAGGTCAGCGGGGCGCCCAGGAGCGAGGCGCTGGTCAGGCCGCGGGCGGAGGTGTTGTTGTTGGAAGAGTTGTAGTCCTCCTCGTGGCCCATGTTCACGGTCAGGACCGAGACGATGTTGTCCCCGTTCTGCTTCAGCGACCCGGCCGGGAACGTGAAGTCGCCGCTGCCGTCGGTGGAGCTGCCGAGGAACGTCCCGTTCAGCCACACCGAGAACGCCTGCGCGCCGCCTCCTGAATCAGAGACCAGATGGATGCCGGTGGCATCGGGGGAGTAGCGGAACCTGCCGCGGTACCAGGTGCTGCCGGTGTGGAAGCCGTAGTCGTCGGCGTACAGGACCGGCAGCGAGCCGATGCCGGTCGAGCTGTAGGTGCTCGTCTTGTCGGCCACCGCCCAGGTGGAGTCGTCGAAGCCCGGCTGCGCCTCCGGCGATTCGGCCTGGTACTTCCAGTCGGTGAGCGCGGGCAGGGTGATCGCGGCCGCGGTCGATACCGTGCCGACGAGGCTCCCGGTGGGGGAGGCCTTGGCATGCACGGCGTGGCCGTTCCAGGTGACCGACGTCGCCGAGCTGAACACCTCGATACCGGGGTCGGTGCCGTTGTCGCCGGTCAGGTTCAGGACCTTGCCGCCATCGGTGCTGGCAGCCGTCCGCAGCAGGTGGGTCCCGCGCACGAGGACCGGGCCCGTGGCGGTGTTCTGCGTCCAGAAGGTCTCGGCGGTCGCCTTGTCGGCGAGCAGGAGCAGCAGCGGACGCGAGCCGCCGCCGGTGATGCTCACCCGGGTCAGGCCGTTGTGCTTGTAGTTCAGCCGCAGGTCGCCGCTAGCGGCGTCCCAGGTCACCTTGACCGCGCCGTCGGTGCTCTGGACCGTCGGCCGGCTCGCGTAATGCAGCACCGTCTCGCCGTCGGTGCCCTGGTCGTTGTAGAGCACCGCGATGTCGCGGCCGCCGATGGTTTGCGAGGTCATCAGCTGCGAAGTCGAGTACTGCAACTGCGAGTCGCCGAGCTTGGCGTCGGCCACCAGCAGGTCCGATTCGCGCCCGTTGAGGGTGATCGCCGTGCCCGGCTCCTGGGGGACCGTCGGATAAGTGGGGCCGGCCCCACTTCCGGCCGGCGGCAGGTCGATGGCGTCCACGGAGACGAAGTTGTCGGTCGAGCCGGAGGCATGGGTGCCGTCGACGACGATCTTCAGCGTGTGCGGCCCCGCGGTCAGACCGGTTGCCTTGTAGAGCACTGCCTGGCTCTGGCTGCCGGAGCAGTCGACAGTGGCCTGCTTCACGCCGTCGAGGTAGACGTCGGCGTAGCCGTGGTTGTTGGTCTTCGAGCCGATCCACCGGATCGCCGTCCCGGTGAACGGGACGGTCAGCGAGTCGCCGGCGGTGTTGGAGAACGACTCGGTGTTCTTGAAGTCGCTGCCGGTGTAGCTCTGGTTGGCGACGTGCGACCAGGAGCCGCTGTACTGCAGCGCCGGATCGGCGTCGTCATAGGTGTAGTTGCCGGCGGGCAGGGCGTTGAAGTCGATGGCGATGTGCGTGTTGTCGACCGCCGTCGAGGTCGAGTCCGAGTGCCGCAGAACGTGGAACTGGGAGCCGGTGTCGGGGTTGCGCCGCGCGGTGTCCACGATGGCGTTGTCGTCCGGCGCGGTGGTCTGGATCGGATCGGTCTTGGTCAGATCCGGCATTGAGGCCAGCGCGTCGCCGATCAGCTTGTCCTCGTAGTACTTCGGGTCGAGCTGCCGGGTCTCCCGGATCGCCGCTCCGTAGTCGTAGGAGGTGTAGTTCTCCGGTTCGCCCAGCCAGCCCCAGTTGGTGCCGCCGTAGGTCATGTAGAAGCTCTGCGCTGTCGCGCCGACGGCGATGTTGTTCTTGTAGAAGACGTCAGCGAACTGATCGTTGATCAGCTGTGCGCACTTGTCGTAGCCCGGGCCGCCCCAGGGGTCGAAGGCGCCGCCCTGGAACTCCGGCGTGTACAGCGGCTTGCCGGCCGGGTGGTCGTAGCTGATGTCGGGAACGCCGTTCCACGCGGTCGGGTTCGAGCAGTCGAAGCCCTGGGGGTAGGAGTCGGGGCCGTCGACGTCCAGGGCGCCGGTCTCGCTGGTGAACGTCCCGTTGTTGTTGCCGGTCAGCGGCACGGTGATGCCGTCGGCGCGGGCCTTGTCCTCCAGATGCTGCATGTAGGCACGGCTGTCGGCGGAACCGTTGTAGTACTCGTTCTCGACCTGGTAGGCGATCACCGTGCCGGTGCCATTGGTGAGCTGGTGCCGGGCCAGGATCGCGTCGATCTGGGTGAGCCACTGGTCGGCGTAGGTCAGGAACGCCGGGTCGTCGGTGCGGTTCTTCACGTTCTTCGTGCCCAGCCAGGCCGGCAGACCGCCGCCGTCGACCTCGGCGTTGATGTACGGCGCCGGCCGGGCGATCACATACAGGCCCGCTTGCTGCGCCATGTCCAGCAGCTCATCGATGTTGCGCACGCCGGTGAAGTCGTAGACCCCCGGCGCCGGAGAGTGGTAGCCCCAGTCGAAATACAGGGAGGTGGTGTTGAACCCGGCCGCCTTCATCTTCTGGAAGATGTCCAGCCACAGGCTGGGGCTCGGCAGGCGGAAGTAGTGGAACTCGCCGGACCACAGGTACGTGCGCTTGCCGTCGACGAGGAAGGAGTAGCCGTCGTACGTGACTGTGTGAGGGGTTCCCGTGGCGGCTGCCGGCGTCGCCGACGTTGCCGCCGCCGATAACGCCGGAGTGAGGCTTCTGCTCTGCGCCGGGCTTGCGTGTGCTCCGCTGGCAGAGCCGATCATCAGGGCGATGGCAGCGCCCGCTGCCGCCATCGTCCGGCCGGCGCGATGAAGCCGCCATGGACTGTACCGACTGTATTTCCGGATCTTCATACGACATTCCCGCCCACGAGGTGCCGATCTGAGCAAAGCTGGTGAAATATGTGACTGTGTGTTGCCTAGTGTTGGGTATGTATAGTCCGCAAGAGGCCTGATGTCTAGAGCCCTGGCACAGCCGCGAAGGCGGGACCGGCCGTCACCCACATGACAACGAGCACGACTGAGCGCAGGGTGGAACTACTGGCCTGGCCGTCACTAGGAGGACGCCATGTCGGCTCCTTCCTATACGCCGACTCCCACCGGCGCCGGTCTGAAAGCCACCGTTCAGAAGGTCGGTTCGTTCCTGGCGTCGATGGTGATGCCGAACATCGGGGCGTTCATCGCCTGGGGCCTGATCACGGCGCTGTTCATCCCGAGCGGTTGGATACCGAACGCGCACCTGGCCAAGCTGGTCACCCCGATGATCACGTATCTGTTGCCGGTGCTGATCGGCTACACCGGCGGCCGTCTGGTGCACGGCCAGCGCGGTGCGGTGATCGGGGCTGTGGCCACCATGGGCGTCGCCGTGGGGGCGAGCGTGCCGATGTTCCTGGGCGCGATGATCATGGGGCCGTTCGCCGCTTGGATCCTGAAGCAGTTCGACAAGCTCACCGCGGACCGGTTGAAGACCGGGTTCGAGATGCTGGTGGACAACTTCTCCCTGGGGATCATCGGCGGCGCGCTGGCGTTGTTGGGCTACTGGGCGGTCGGGCCGCTGGTCGACCACGTCACCGAGGGCGCGGGGCACGGCGTGAACTGGTTGCTCAGCCACCACCTGCTGCCGTTCGCCGCCTTCGTGATCGAGCCGGCGAAGGTGCTGTTCCTGAACAACGCCATCAACCACGGTGTCCTGGATCCGCTGGGCGTGGAGCAGTCCGCCGCACACGGCAAGAGCATCCTGTTCATGCTGGAGTCCAATCCCGGCCCCGGTCTGGGGATCCTGGTGGCCTACTTCCTGTTCGGCCCGCGTCGCCTGCGAGCGACGGTGCCCGGCGCGATCGTCATCCAGTTTCTGGGCGGGATCCACGAGATCTACTTCCCGTACGTGCTGATGAAGCCGCGGCTGATCCTGGCGGCGATCGCCGGCGGGTTCGCGGGCATCTCGGTGTTCTCGATCACCGGTGCCGGGTTGGTGGCCTCCCCCTCGCCGGGCAGCATCTTCGCCTACGCGGCCGAGACGCCCAGAGGCGGCTACGCCGGCGTGTTTCTGGGTGTGGCCGTGGCGGCCGGAGTGTCCTTCGGAATGGCCTCGGTCCTGCTGGGATTCGGGCGCGGAGAGAAGAAAGAGCCCGAGAAAGAGCCCGAGAAGGAGCCCGAGAAGGAGCCCGAGAAGGAGCCTGAGAAGGAGCCTGAGGAGCCTGAAGAAGATCAGTAGCAAACGGACCGTTTTCAACGCGTAATCGTAATGACATCAACATCAGCAGGGAATCGAGACTCGGCCGGCGGACCATGGAGGGATGGCGAGACCGCAGCATCCTCAACGACGGCTCTTCCAGAAGACGCCACGTTCCGGGTCTGCACCGCCGGCGGTCGTCATCTCCCGGATGGACCATCTGCGCCGTTCCGAAGAGCACGAGCAGGCTGCGGCGCTGGCGCTGCAAGCTGTCACCGCCGACCCCGTGACGGCGGTGGGCATGCTCTCCATCCTGCACGTCGCCGGACGGCAGGCCGACGTCGAGATGCTGCTGCGGCTGATCGCCTCGGCGGACTCGGCAACCAGCGGCACCATCGTCCACGCGCTGCACGCGTCTGCCGATTCCGCCGACGCCGAGGCGCTCATCCGACTGCTCCGGAAACGACCGGCGCCCGACGTCGCCGCGGCCGCGGCCGCGTTCGACCGCGCGGCGGGTGAAAGCGGCGCTGCCTCCGGCAACCCGTTGTTGGCCGGGCTGGCCGCCGGGCCGGGTGACAACCTCGTCGCCGAGGTCGCGCGACTGCGGGGCGAGAACCGGGATGAGGACGCCTCGGCCCTGCTCGTCGTCATCGGACAGGGCGCTCCGCCGGCTGTGTTCGAGGCAGCGGTGGCGCTCGCGGATCGCCGTCTGACTGCGGATGCCGGAACCCTGCTCAGCCACTACGCCGACAAGGCCGCGGCAGCGGATCTGGCGCGACTGTTCCTCCGGCTTACCGAGGTCTGGGAGAGTGCGGCCCTGCGGGTGGCACCCGTCGCGGCCGGACGCCCGGATGCGGCCGCGTTCCTGGCGGCGCTGCGCACGCTCGTGCCGCGGGTGTCGCCGGTGGACTGTGCGGGCATGGTGGCCGAACGACTGACGAGCCGGCAAAGAGTGGAACTCTGTCGCGCGTTGACCAGCCAGCAGGCTCTCGATGCCGTCGACGATCTGATGGGCTGGTGCATCCGACACGACGACGCGCGAAGCCTGCAAGAGGAGTTGCACCAGGCCGGGATGCATGCGGCGGCGTACCACCTCGCCGAGAAGCGCGCGGAAACTTCAGGCCGCTACGAACCCTGATAAAGAACTCCGGCACCTCCGGCTTGTCGGCGCCGAATATGCCGAAGCGCCGGCCGCCCTCCTCGCGGGAGGCATCGGCCGGCGCCGGGCGGGTCGTGCTGACCCGGACAGCGAACCGCTAAAGCCGCGGATGCGGAATCTGCGCCCTCGCCTCCTGCGGGCTGCCGGCGGCCAGGACCGCCGCGGCCAGGTCCCGGCATTGGGCCTGCGTGTGCTCGGCGAGGTTCGCGGCGACGGCCGGAACGCCGGCGGCGGCCATCGACAAAGTGCTGATCCCCATCCCGACCAGTACCGCCGCCAGGTCCGGGTCGGCTGCCGCCTCACCGCACACGCCGACGGGCTTGCCCAGGTCGCGCCCGGCCCGGGCGCAGGCGGCGACCAGCTCCAGCAGGGCCGGCTGCCAGGGGTCGAGCAGGTCGGCCAGCCGGCCGTCCTGGCGGTCGGCGGCCATCGTGTACTGGCCCAGGTCGTTGGTGCCGATCGACAGGAAGTCGACGTGCTCCAGGATCCGGCGGGCCTGGAGTGCGGCGGAGGGGATCTCGACCATGACGCCGACGGTGGTCAGGCCGTGGCTGCGGGCCCGCTCGGCGAACCGCGCGGCCTCGGCCGCGGTCGCGACCATCGGCGCCATCACCCAGACCCGCGCCTCGGTGTCGGAGGCCGCGAGGGCGATCGCGGCCAGCTGATCCTCCAGGACGTCGGGGAGCAGGCGGGAGGTCCGCAGGCCTCTGATGCCCAGCGCCGGGTTCTCCTCCGCGGGCAGCGCCAGGAACGGCAGGGGCTTGTCGGCACCGGCATCCAGGGTGCGGATGACCACCTTCTTCCCGGGGAACGCGCCGAAGATCTGCCCGTAGGCGGCGCGCTGCTCCTCGACCGAGGGGGCGTCGTTCCGGCCGAGGAAGAGGAACTCGGTGCGCAGCAGGCCCACGCCTTCGGCATCGGACCGGATGTCCTGGGCCGAGCCGATGTTGAGCAGGAGCGGGACGGGATGGCCGTCCTTGGTCCGGCCGGGTTCGATCTCCTGCACG
The DNA here is from genome assembly GCF_041262705.1 of Catenulispora sp. MAP12-49. Classification (NCBI taxonomy): domain Bacteria; kingdom Bacillati; phylum Actinomycetota; class Actinomycetes; order Catenulisporales; family Catenulisporaceae; genus Catenulispora; species Catenulispora sp. MAP12-49. Next base: position 211,095 of record NZ_JBGCCP010000002.1, read on the forward strand.
GCTCGGCGTCGAGGACGGCTGACTTCGCCGGGATCGACACCGACGCGGATCGTTCCGGCGGTGCCGTCGACCGATATCAGGGTTCCGTCATCGAGCGTCAGCGCGCCGGGAACCGCGACGACGGCCGGGATCCCCAGCGCCCGGGCCAGGATCGCCGTGTGGCTGGTCGGACCGCCGCGCACTGTCACCAGGGCCAGGACGCTCGCGGGATCCAGCGTCGCGGTGTCCGCGGGCGCCAGGTCGTCGGCGACCAGGACGAACGGATGGCCCGGATCGGGGATGCCCGGCATCGGCACCCCCAGGACGGTCGCGACGGCCCGGTCGCGCAGGTCCTCCAGGTCCGCGGCACGCTCGGCGAGGTAGCCGCCGCCCTCGCGCAGGAGTGCCGCCTGGTCGTCGATCGCCCGGGCGAGCGCGTGGGCGGCGTCGACACCGCTGGTGACGTGCTGTTCGACGGTCTCGGCGAGAAGCGGGTCGTCGGCCATCATCGACAGGGCGTCCAGGATGTCGCGCGCCTGGCCGCTGACGCCGGCCGCGCGCTCGGCCAGATCGGCGGCGAGGGTCTTCAGCGCGAGTCTGACGATGGACAGTTCCAGGTCGGTGTCCACGACGGCGCGCGCTGCCGGCATGACCGGCGGGCGTCCCATGCGCGCGACCGGCCCGGCGGCGGTGCCCGCACAGACTCCGAGCCCGCGCAGGGTGGGCAAGGTGGGCACGGTGGGCGAGGCAGGCGAGGTGGGCGCCGTGGGCAAGGCGGGATGGTCAGGCATCTGTTCCGGCCTCCTCGTCCAGGTTCCGCGCCAGAAGCGCGGCCAGGGCGTCCAGTGCGGCGTCGGCGTTCTCGCCGTCGGCCTCCAGGGTGACCTCGGTGCCCTGCTTCACCCGCTGGGCGAGCACGGCCAGGATGCTGCGGGCGTCGACGGACGGCCGCTCGCCGACGCGCAGGCGCACCGGCGTCGCCTGCGCGCTGGCGGCTTTGACGAACAGGGCCGCCGGGCGGGCGTGCAGCCCGCTGGTCGAGCCGACGACGACGGTGCGCTGGAGCATGGCTTCTCCTCCTTCTCCTCTAGGGCTTCGTCAGGGCTCGATCGTGACCTTGATGGCCTCGCCGCGGGCGACCACGTCGAGGGCCTCCAGGACGCCGTCCAGCGGCAGCCGGTGGGTGATCAGGTCCTTCACCGGTACCGCGCCGGACGCGATGAGCTCCAGCGCGCGGGCGTTGTGGGCGGGGGAGGAGCCGTTGGCGCCGACGATCGTCAGCTCGCTGTAGTGCACGAGGTTCGAGTCGACGGTGATGGTCGGCTTGTCCTTGGGCAGGCCGCCGAAGAAGCTGATCCGTCCCTGCGGGGCGGCGATGCGCAGGGCCTGCTCCTGGGCCGCGCCGGCGGCGGCCGCCGTGATCACCACGTCGGCGCCGCGGCTGTCGGTGAGCTTGAGGACCTGCTCGACCACGTCTCCGTCCTCGGCGCACACGGTCTCATCGGGGTGGACCAGGCCCGCGGCCAACTCCAGCCGCTCACGGTTCAGCTCGACCAGGATCACCCGCGCGGCGCCGCGCGAGCGCGCCAGCCGCACATGCAGGCAGCCGATCGGGCCGGCGCCGAACACGACCACCACGTCGCCCTCGCCGACCCGCGCCAGTTCCTGGCCGTTGAGGACGCAGGCCAGCGGTTCGGCCACCGAGGCCTCGTCGAAGCCGACGCCGTCCGGGATCCGGTTCAGGCCGTCGACCGCCAGGACGCTGCGCGGCACGATCATGTACTCGGCGAACCCGCCCTCGTACTGGTAGCCCATCGACTCCTGGTTCCGGCACACCGTCTGCCGGCCCCGCGTGCATTCCTCGCAGGTCCCGTCCGGGATCGCCGCGATCACCTGCACCCGCTCGCCGATCGCGTGCCCGGTGACGCCGTCCCCGACCTCGACGATCTCGCCGGCGATCTCGTGGCCCATGACCCGGGGCGGCTCGATCCGGTAGTGGCCGAACCGGAAGATCTTCAGGTCGGTGCCGCAGGTGGAGCAGTTGCGAACCCTGATCTTCACCTCTCCCGCGCCGGCCGTCGGCTCGGGGACCTCCTCGATCCTGATGTCCCCGGGTCCGTAGAAGCGTGCGACCTTCATGACTGTGTCTGTCCCTCTCCGTCATCCGGCTCCAGCAGCCGGATCAAATCCTTGACTTCTTCGGTCTCGCGCAGGGCCCGGGCCCGCTCGGGGTCGAGCAGGATCTCCGCCAGGTCCGCGAGGATGTCCAAGTGGCCCTCGCCCAGCGCGGCGATGGCCACGCACAGCACCACCTCGTTGCCCTCGCCCCAGTCGACCGGCTCGGCGAACCGGATCACCGCCAGGGCGTCGCGGCGTACCAGGGCCCGTCCGGCGTTGGTGCCGTGCGGGATGGCCACGCCTTCTCCCATGTAGGTGGAGATCTCCTGCTCGCGGTCCAGCATCGCCGCGACGTAGCCGTCGCCGACCGCGCCGGTCTCGACCAGCAGATCACCGCACGCCCGCACCGCCGCCTGCTTGTCGGCGGCATGGACGCCGATCCGGACGGCCTGCTCGGTGAGCAGGCCGTCGCGGGTCTCAGACATCGATGGCCCCGCCTTCCTTGATGGCCTTGACGACCGCCTCCACGGCCGGGTCGCCGAGGAAGATCTGGAAGGCGACCACCGGCTTGCCCGGCGCCGAGGCCCGGACTCGCTCGGCCAGACCGACGTTCGTCAGGATCAGGTCGGCGTCGGCCGGGATGGCCGAGACCGGCGCGTGGTCCACGACCACGCCGTTCTTCTTCAGCTGCCGCCTCAGGTGCCCGGCGAGCATCACCGAGGAGCCCATGCCCGCGTCGCAGGCCACGATGACCTTCTTGATATCCGCCGTGTTCAGGGAAGTCATGCCACCGCCGCCTCAGTCTGGGACGGAACGGCCGCCGAGCCTTCGGCGACGGCGTCCTCCGTCTCCTTCTTCTCGCCCCGGCCGAATCCCAACAGGACCGAGGCCACCGCGAACGACACCGCCGCCGCGACCAGCACCCCCAGGAACACTCCGACGTAGCCGCTCTTCGGCGCCTCGGCCGCGTAGGCGAAGATGCTGCCCGGCGAGGGGGAGGCCACGAGCCCGGCCCCGGTGATGGAGAACACCGAGATGCCCGCGAACCCGCCGGCGATCGCCGCCAGGATCAGGCGCGGCTTCATCAGGATGTAGGGGAAGTAGATCTCGTGGATCCCGCCCAGGAAGTGGATGACCATCGCGCCGGGCACCGTCGGCCGCAGTTTGCGCGGGCCGAACAGGAAGTAGGCCACCAGGATCCCCAGGCCCGGACCCGGGTTGGACTCCAGCATGAACAGGATGGACTTGCCGTGCGCGGCGGACTGCGCCACACCCAGCGGGTCCAGCACGCCGTGGTTGATGGCGTTGTTCAGGAACAGCACCTTGGCCGGCTCGATCAGGAAGCTCGCGAACGGCAGCAGGTGGTGGGCCAGCAGCCAGTTGACGCCGTTGCCCGCACCCTTGGTGACGTTGTTGACGATCGGACCGACCGCCCGGTCACCCAGCAGCGCCATCGCACCGCCGATGATCCCCAGCGAGAAGTTGTCCACCAGCATCTCGAACCCGGTCTTCAGCCGGTCCGCGGTGAGCTTGTCGAACTGCTTCAGGACCCACGCCGCGGACGGACCCATGATCATCGCGCCGAGGAACATCGGGACACTCGCCCCGACCACCACACCCATGGTCGCGATGGCACCGATCACCGCACCGCGCTGGCCGTGCACCAGACGGCCGCCGGTGTAGCCGATCAGCACCGGCAGCAGGTAGGTGATCATCGGGCTGACCAGCTCGCCGAAGCGGGCGTTCGGTATCCAGCCGGTGGGGATGAACAGCGCCGTGATCAGGCCCCAGGCGATGAACGCGCCGATGTTCGGCATCACCATCGAGGCCAGGAACGAGCCGAATTTCTGGACGGTGGCTTTCAGGCCGGTACCGGTTGGAGCCGGTGTGTAGGAAACGGCTGACATGTCGTCCTCCTAGGGACAGACGTTCGTGAGGGGAAGGGGTGAACGGTTACTCCGTGGTGCAGTTGTGGTGCGATACGGTTCGCCATCGTCGAGTGGCGGCGAACCGGACCAGTCAGCCCTCCAGGGATGAGAGAGCCGCGTGTTCGGGCACGCCGTCCGGGTCGCGGACGATGCGCACGCTGTCTTGGTCGATGTCGTCGGGGCCGGGCATCCGGCTGCCCGGTAGTCCCACGGCGGCCCGCCCCCAGGCCACCGCTTCGACCACCGCTCGGTCGCCGGAGGCCCCGGCCGCCAGGAAGCCGGCCAGCAGCGCGTCGCCGGCGCCGACGGTGCTGCACGGTTCGACCGGATCGGCCGTGCACCGCACTACTCCCTCGGCGTCGACGAGCACCGCGCCGTCGGGTCCGAGGCTGGCCAGCACCGCCCCGGCACCGCGGGCCCGCAACCGCTGGGCCGCCGTGACGACGTCGCCGATGCTGGACAGGGGCGCGCCGACGGCGGCCGCGAGCTCCTCGCGGTTCGGCTTGATCAGGTCCGGTCCGGCGGCGACCGTCGCGGCCAGGGCCGCACCGCTGGTGTCGACGGCCACCCGGATGCCCCGAGCGGTGAACAGGGAGGTCAAGGTCGCGTAGAAGTCGTCCGGAACGCCCGGCGGCAGGCTGCCGCACAGCACGACCCAGGAGGCCTCCGGCCGAGAGCCGAGGTCGACTCCTTCGCTGCCCTGGCCGGCCGGGCTGCAGGCCCGCAGCATCATCTCGGCCAGCGCCGCCAGTTCCGTCTCGGTGAGCGGGTCGCCGGGGGCGTTGATCTTGGTGGACCTCCCGCCGGGTTCGACCACCGTCACGTTCGAGCGGGTCCAGCCGGCCACCAGCACCTGCGCGATCGGCACGTCGGCCGCCGCGAGCATCCGCACCAGTTCCTGGCCGTCGGGGCCGCCGTAGGGCAGGACGGCGCGGGACTCGATGCCGAAGGCCCGCAGCGCCCGGGTGACGTTCACGCCCTTGCCGCCGGGGTCGATGCGCACCGCCGCGGCCCGGTTCACTCCGCCGCGCCGCAGCCGGTCGACCTCCAGGGTCCGGTCCAGGCTGGGGTTCAGAGTCAGCGTCACGATCATGCGCGCACCACGCGGGTCCCGGCGCGGGTGAAGGACTCGGCGGTCTCCTCGTCCAGGCCGGTGTCGGTGATGACGACGTCGATGTCGTCGAGTTCGGCGAACCGGGCCATGCAGTCGTTGCCGACCTTGGTGTGGTCGCACAGCAGCACCGTGCGCCGGGCCGCGGCGACCATCGCCTTCTTCACAGCGGACTCGGCGACGTCCGGCGTGGTCAGGCCGTGCTTCACCGAGACGCCGTTGGTGGCCACGAAGGCCACGTCGACGTACAGGTGCGCCAACTGGCTCAGGGCCCAGTCGTCCACCGCCGCCAGGGTGCGCGCCCGGACCCGTCCGCCGAGCATCAGGACGGTCAGGTTCGGCCGGGTGGCCAGGGTCGCGGCCAGGGACGGGCTGTTCACGATCGCCGTCAGTTCCCGGTCCGAGGGCAGCAGGTCCACCAGCCGCCCGGTCGTGGTCCCGGCGTCGATGATCACCGAGCCCTCGGCCGGCAGCTCGGCCAGCGCGGCCTTGGCGATGCGCTCCTTCTCCGCGGTCATCACCGAGTCCCGGGCCGCCAGCGCGGGCTCGAAGCCGAGCCGCTCGACCGGGATGGCCCCACCGTGGACGCGGCGCACCACCCCGGCGCGCTCCAGCACGGTGAGATCCCTGCGGATCGTCTCGGTGGTGACCGTGAGTTCCTCGGCCAAGGAGACCACGTCCACGCGGCTGTCGGCCCGCGCCTTGCGCAGGATCGCCTGCTGCCGTTCCTCTGCGTACATGAGCCTTCCCTGTGACTGCGCCTGAGATTCTTTGTTTCAGATCCGTTTACCTTTGATTGCGTTGGTTCTACACCGCGAGCAGGCCCGGGTCAAGATCTCCCGCAGCCCTGTTCCCGGCGCCGGTGACACCACCAGGGGCTCGAGTCAACGACTGAAGGGCCATGTGGGTGACGGCGGTCACACCGGCCCGGCCACTCGGACGCCCCGCGGCCACGGTGCCTCTCACCAGCGCATCGTCGATCGACGGCGGCTTCGCCAGCCGCCCGGGGCCCGGCCCGGGGGTCCGGTTCCGGAGCGACAACTCCTTGACGGCACACAAAGTCGGGCGTAAACAAAGCGATAACAAAACGAAACAGGGACGAGACCACGTAGTGGAGAAGGCCATGAAGTGCCCACACCAACCGCCCTGCCCGGCGGCCGACCGCACCGATCGTGAGGCCGCCCGCATCGTGGCCACCCACCCCGAACAAGGCTGGAATCTGCTCTGCAACGGCGTCGTCACCTTCGACGACACCGGCGAGCTGCTGCCCGACGGGACCGTCGTGGCCCCGCACCGGGCGCTGCCGATACGGTCCGCGGCCACGCCGATCGCCACGACGCTTCGGCCGCGGTTCCGGCCGGCGGGCCGGGGGCGATCGCCGTTGTGGTTCCGGCTGCGCCATCTTTCAACGCAGAGTATTGACGCCCCATCGATCTCTGAACCACGATGAATCCCATCCGCAAGATGATTCACATGAGTTCATACGCGTTCGGGCAACGCTGGAAGAGGATCGATGGTGCAGCTGGTGGGAGACCGCATTCTGGTGCCCTTCTCGGGTGAAGGCTCGGGCGAGTGCGAGGTGACCTGGGGGCAGCGCAACATCCTGCGGATGATGCAGCTCGCGGGCGAGGCCGTGATGATCGGCGGCACGATACCCCTGGAGGAGGGGACGACCGTCGAGCAGATCGTCCACCTGCTGGCCTTCATCGTGGAGCGGAACCACTCGCTGCGGACCCGCTACCGGATCCGCGAGGACGGCGAGCCGATGCAGGTGCTGTCCTCCTCCGGCGAGGTCGCCCTGGACATCGTCGACATCGGCCCCGACGAGGACCCCGCCGAGGTCGCCGAGAAGGTCCGCGCCGGGTACGAGCACGGGCCCTTCGACATCGCCACCGACTGGCCGGTGAAGATGGCCGTCATCCGCCGGGGCGAGGAGCTGCTGTACTTCGCCGCGATGTACCCGCACATCGCCATCGACGGCCTCGGCTTCGAGGCGCTCGTCGGCGACCTGGCGAACCTGGACCGCGAGACCGGCGCGCACCTGGCCCCGCGCGAGGGCATGCAGCCCTTCGACCTGGCCCGGCAGCAGCAGACGCCCACGGCCCTGCGCCAGAGCGCCGCGTCGGTCGCGTACTGGGAGAAGATGGTGCGGCAGGTGCAGGGCCGCCGCTTCGACACCGAGTACGAGCCGCGCGATCCGCAGTGGTGGGACCTGACCTTCGACTCCAAGGCCGCCTACCTCGCCGCGACCTGCATCGCCGCGCGCACCGGGGCGAACACCGGGTCGATCCTGCTCGGCGCGCACGCCGTGGGGCTGGCCAAGGTCTCGGGCAAGAGCACCAGCGCCATCCGCACGTTCGTCAGCAACCGGTTCCGACCCGGTCTGCGCGAGACGGTCACGCCGCTGCTCGCGTCCTGCCTGTGCCTGGTCGACGTCGCCGACACCGACTTCGACACCGTCGCCCTGCGGGCCTGGCAGGCCCAGCTGAAGGCCGGCAAGTACGCCTACTTCGATCCGCGTGACCTGCTGGCGATGTTCGATCGGGTGGGGGCCGAGCGCGACGAGGAGGTCGACCTCCTGTGCTACTTCAACGACCTGCGACGCGCCTCCGCCGCGGTGCGGCCCGGACCGCTGCCGACCCCCGAGGAGATCGAGGCCGCGCTGCCGCTGACCACCCTGACCTGGGGCCCGCACACGGACGTCCCGGACGCGCAGACGTTCATGGAACTCAACCCCGTGCCCGACACCGTCAACTTCCTGCTGCGCGTGGACACCGAGAAGGTGACGCCCGAGGAGCAGGAGCAGATCGTCCGGGAGATGGAGCGGATCCTCGTCGCGGCGGCCTTCGACCCGGCCTGCCCGACCGGGATCTCGGCGCAAGCCGCGCTTTCCGCTAGCGGGGCGCCGGCGCCGGCCCAGTAGACGCCCGGGGGACCAGGCGGGTACCGACCACGACCTGCCTGGGATCCCGCCCCGTGACCGCGTCGAGCAAGAGCTCCAGCGCGTTCGCGGCCAGTTCCTCCGGATCGATGCGCACGCTGGTCAGCGCGGGGGTGCACACCGCGGCCAGCAGCGTGTCGTCGATGCCGACCAGGCTCACGTCCGTCGGCACCCGCACGCCCAGCGCGGTGAACTGCTGAAGCGCGCCGAGCGCGACCAGGTCGTTGTGCGCCAGCACCGCCGTCGCGCCGCCGGTGGCCACGAGCGTGGCCGCGTGCACCCCGGACTCGAACCGCGCGTCGTACGGGCCCAGCTCGACGACCGTGAGCCCCAGCCCGCGGAAGATCTCGGCGAACAGCTTGTCCCGCTCGAACCCGGGCCGGCTGGCGTCGATCAGCGCGCAGCGCCGGTGGCCGAGCGCGTGGAGCAGCTCGCCGGCCTGCCGGACGCCGGCGGTCAGATCGATCCGCAGGGTGCTGATGCCCGGCACCTCCCGGTTCACCAGCACCAGCGGCGTCTGCGCGGCGATCTCGGCCAGGCGCTCGTCGGACAGCCACGAGGCCCACAGCAGCAGCCCGTCCACGCGGTTGGCCACGGCCGCGACGGCCTCCAGTTCCGCGCTCTCGCGATCGTCGCAGTCCGCGACCAGGGTGGTGTAGCCGAGCGTGCGGGCCCGCTGTTGGAGGGCTTTGAAGATCGGCGGATAGAACGGGTTGGTGATGTTCGGGACGATCATGCCGAGCGTCGCCGTGGCGCCGGCCCGCAGCGAGCGCGCCGACGGGTTGGGGGAGTAGCCCAGCTCGGCGGAGACCTGCAGGATCCGGTCCCGGGTCTCGGCGCGGACCTGGTCCGGCGCGGTGAAGGCCCGGGAGACCGTGGACGTCGAGACGCCGACCAGCTTGGCCACCTCGTTGATCGTCACCGCCATGGGGTCCAGCGTAGTCAATCGTGCTCAGAGGCGGCAACCGTTCTCAGACGCGGCGACCAGCGGGGCCCTGGTGCGCCGTCCGGGATCTCGCTACATTTGCGGGAACGATTGCGGGAACGTTTGCAGAAGGAGTCGCAGTGGCCATCACCATCGGCGTCGTCGGCGCCGGCCAGTTCTCCGGCCAGTTCGCCAAGCTGTGGCAGCTCCACCCGGGCGTCGGCGACGTGTTCGTCACCGATCTGCTTCCGGAGCGGGCCGAACGGCTGGCGGCCGAGTACGGGCTCGCCGGCACGGTGCCCTCGTTCGAGGCGATGCTCGACTCCGACGTCGACGCGGTCGCCATCTTCACGCAGCGCTGGACGCACGGCCCGCTGGTCGTCCAGGCCCTGCGCGCGGGCAAGCACGTCTACTCCGCGGTGCCCATGGCGGTGACCGAGGAGGAGATCGCCGCCATCATCGAGGAGGTCCGCGGCACCGGGCTGACGTACATGATGGGGGAGACCAGCCACTACAACCCGGCCACCGTGCATGCCCGCGACCTGGTCGCCAAGGACGCCTTCGGCAGGCTCTTCTACGCCGAGGGCGACTACGTGCACGACATGGATCTCGGCTTCTACGACGCCTACAAGTACAGCGGCGGCGAGAACTGGAAGGCCACCGCCAGCTACCCGCCGCTGCTCTACCCGACCCACGCCATCGGCGGCATCCTCGGCGCGTGGCAGACCCACGCGGTGAGCGTCTCGGCGATCGGGGTCGTCGACGACCGCGGCGACGGCGTCTTCGACAAGGAGGTGAGCATGTTCGACAACGACTTCTCGAACGCCACCGCCCTGTTCGAGGCGGCCGGCGGCGGCAGCTTCCGCACCAACGAGTTCCGCCGCGTCGGCTACCCCTCGCGCATCCGCGAGTCCCGCTTCCGGTTCTTCGGCACGCAGGGCAGCCTGGAGCAGCTGGCGACGGTGAGCGTGTGGCAGGACCGCGAGGGCGTCACCGACATCAGCGACCACCTGCAGCCGCGTACGACCCTGGCGCCGGACGATCCGTCGCTGGAGCACGTCGCCCCGGCCCTGCGGGACGCCTTCACCTCGGGCTCGGCGCCGGTGCACGATCGCAGCCGGCTGCCGAAGGAGTTCGCGAACGCCTCCAACGGCCACGAGGGCAGCCACCACTTCCTGGCCGACGACTTCGTGGTCGCGGTGACGGCCGGGACCCTGCCGCCGGTGAACGCGTGGGTCGCGGCGCGGTACACGCTGCCGGGGATCGTCGCACACCAGTCGGCGGTGCAGGACGGGGCGCGGTTGGCGATCCCGGACTTCGGGTACGCGCCGGGGGAGTGATTCGCGTGGGCTGATTCGGGGGTCGTTTGGGGGGTTGTTTCAGACGAGAATCAGCCCATTTCGGCGCGTCCTACTCGTTCCGGGCGCGCCGAACCCCCATGATGGCGATCATGGCTGCGCGTGATCATGACGGCAAGGTGTTCTTCAGCGTCTCGATGTCCCTGGACGGCTACAGCGCCCCGGTGTCGATGGACGCCCTGCTCTCCACCCCCGAGCAGCGCGAGCAGGACCCGAGGCTGGACCGCTGGCTGGGCCAGTGGATGGAGCTGCAGGCGTGGCTGTTCCCGCTGCGCTTCTTCCGCGAGAACCTGACCCTGGGCCAGGGCGGCGAGGAAGGGCTCGACAACGACATCGCCCGCCACACGTTCGAACGCACCGGCTCGAGCGTCATGGGCAAGCGCATGTTCGACCTCGGCGCGGCCTCCTGGCCGGACGACCCGCCGTTCCACACCCCGGTCTTCGTCCTCACCCACGAGAAGCGCGACCCCTGGGAGCGCGAGGGCGGCACCACCTTCCACTTCGTCAACGACGGCATCGACAGCGCACTGGAGCAGGCCCGCGACGCCGCGGGGGAGCGCGACGTGCGGATCGCCGGCGGCAGCGACGCGATCGTGCAGTATCTCAACGCAGGGCTCGTCGACGAGTTCTCCCTCGCCGTGTCGCCGGTGCTGTTCGGCGCCGGTACGCGGTTGTTCGACAACGTGGACGCGGCGAAGGTCGCGATCGAGCCGGTGCGGTCGGAGGCCTCGAAGCGGGTGACGCACCTGACGTACGCGGTGCGGGAGCGGTAGTCGTACGCCGCCTGTCGATGGATAACAGGCCCCAATAGCGACCCCACATAGTGCATCGTGCTGCGCCGCATCACCACGTCGGCGCCGGCGAGAACCTGCCAGCTCAGAGCCGGGCAATCGACGGCACCGCAGCTCTGTAGCTGCCGATGCTGACCAGCGGTGTGCCGAGGTCAGGCCGGATTGTGGTGCCGGCGCGCGTCGGCACGGCGGGGGAGTGCGGTCTCCGCGCCCTGATTCTTGGCGGCCCACCAGCATGGTGCCGTCCGCCGTCCGCCGTCCGGCGACGATCGCGGGTGCTACCTGCGGCCGTCGCCGTTTTGTTACCGCCGGGTGAAATCTCATGCGCCTCTCATCTTGACGGACAACGGTCGGATCCGTTTACTCCAGTGCGTAGATGTTCGATTCAACCTGTTCGGTTGATTGCCTTCCTGTTTGATTCCCGGTCCGTTCACCGCCATCAGGGAGCACGTCATGCACACCGCCCCATTCGTACGTCCCGGCCCCCGCCGCGTCCTCGCCCTGTGCGTGGCGGCGCTGCTCGCCCTGTTCTGCGTCAACAGCCAACAGCCGAAGGCCTACGCGCAGAGCAACGGCGCGGCGGTCACGCCGCTCATGGGCTGGAGCAGTTGGTCATTCCTGCGCAACTCGCCGACCGAGGCGAAGATGAAGGCCCAGGCGCAGGCGATGTCGTCCTCGGGTCTGGTCGCCGCCGGCTACAAGTACGTCAACCTCGACGACTTCTGGTACCTGGACCCCGCCAGCACCGTCGACTCCTACGGCCGGTGGGTCACCGACACCGGCAAGTTCCCTGATGGCATGGCGAATCTGGGTTCGTACATCCACTCCCTGGGCGAGAAATTCGGGATGTACCTGACGCCCGGGATCCCGGTCGCGGCCTACAACCAGAACACGCCGATCCAGGGGACCTCGTTCCACGCCCGGGACATCGTCTCCAACACCAGCAGCACCGAGACGAACTACAACTTCGGCGGCGGGCGGATGTACTACATCGACTACGCCAAGAACCCGGCCGCCGCGCAGGCGTTCCTGAACTCCTGGGCCGACGAGCTCGCCGGCTACGGCATCGACTACCTGAAGATCGACGGCGTCAGCCCGAACGACGGGGACAGCGAGGCCGTCGCCGACGTGCAGCACTGGTCGCAGGCGCTCAACCAGTCGGGCCGCACCATCCACCTGGAACTGTCCAACTCGCTGACCACCGCCGACGCCGCGTCCTGGCAGCAGTACTCCAACGGCTGGCGCATCGACGGCGACGTCGAGTGCTACTGCGGCTCGAACTCCTCGTTCCCGCTCACCGACTGGAACAACGTCAGCGCGCGGTTCAACGACGTGCAGCCGTGGATCGGCACCGGCACCACCGGCGGCTGGAACGACCTGGACTCCGTCGAGGTCGGCAACGGCTCTAACGACGGGCTCACCTACGACGAGCGCAAGACGCAGCTGACGCTGTGGGCGATCGAGAACTCCAACCTGACCCTCGGCGTGGACCTGACCAACCTGGACTCCACCGACGTCGGCCTGCTGACCAACAGCGAAGTGCTGGCCGTGGACCAGTCCGGGCACCCGGCCCGCGCCGTCGACCGCACCACGCAGCTCCAGGCGTGGTACGCGGCCAACGGCGACGGCAGTTACACCGTGGCCCTGTTCAACCAGTCGGGCTCGGCCGCCACGGTCTCCGTCAACTGGCAGGACATCGGATTCACCGGCTCCTCGGCGACGGTGCACGACGACTGGTCGCACACCGACCTCGGCACCTTCGCCACCGGCTACGGCGTCTCGCTGCCCTCGCACGGCGCGACCCTGCTGAAGGTCGTCCCGGCCGGCGCGGTGAACTACACGGCCCTGTCGTACAACATCGTCAACGCCAACAGCGGCCTGAACCTGGCCACCTCGGGCAACGGCATCGTGCAGCAGAACGCTGACAACGCCCTGGACCAGGAGTGGCAGCTGGTCCCGGTCGGCGACGGCAGCTACAAGGTGATCAACCGCACCAGCCACCTCCAGCTGGCGGTCCCCTCCACCACCCAGGGCGCCCAGCTGACCCAGAAGGCCGACGACAAGGCCACCGACTCGCAATGGCGCTTCGTCCCGACCGGCAGCGGCTCCTACACACTGAAATCCTCATCGGACGGCCTGCTCGCCGACGTCTCCGGCAATTCGACAGCCGCCGGGGCTCAGGTGATCCAGTGGACTTCCAACACCGGCGCCAACCAGAAGTGGACGCTGGTCCCGGTCCCCGACGCGAACCAGAGCTACCGCGTCGAGAACCTCCTGACCGGCGGCCGGCTGGACGTGAACAACGACTCCACCGCCGACAGCGCGACACTGCTCCAGTGGTCCGACAACGGCCAGGCCGACCAGCGCTGGACCTTCGTGAAGCAGAGCAGCGGCGCGTACACGATCGTCAACGCGAACAGCGGCAAGCTGGTCAACATCCCCGGTCCGACGACCACCGCGGCGACCCAACTCATCCAGTTCAGCGACGACGGCAACAGCAACTCGCGCTGGACCCTGGTCGACGCCGGTCCGGGCGTGATCGGACTGAAGAGCGTGTACGACGGCCAGATGATCGATGTCTCCGGCGGCAGTACCAACACCGGGACAGCGGTGATCCAGTACACGGCCAACGGCGGCCAGAACCAGCAGTGGGTGCTGGCGCCGTGAGCTGAGGCGAGCTGAGATCGAAGGATGCGGTGGGTTCGGCCGAACGGACACGACGGTCGAACCCACCGCAACGATCGACTCTTCAAATAGATAACAGGCCCCAAACTTCTTCCCTTACCTGGGTCACCACCACCTTCAACACACCCTTATAAGGAGCCGCCTCCGGCGGCACTCTCCTAAAATGAGCTTTTCGATCATGGGGGAGTAGGGGTTGAGGGAACGGCCTGTGTAACGTGGTTGTCGGCGTGCGGTGCAATGGTTGAGGCCGGAGCACGACACCACGGGCACGGGCTGACCCCGGCCGGGAAGAAAGTCTTCGACAAGCGACTGCCGAGCTCCGAGCCGAAGATGCGCGAGGTGTTCGAAAAGCTCACCGCCAAGAAGTCCAGAGCCGCCGCGCCTAATCTGCGGTGACGCCCCAGTAGCCGATCTCCGTGGGCTGGCCGTTGCGATAGAGCACGGTGCAGTTCCCACAGGCGCGGTCCAAGTCGCCGAACAGGTCTCCGTCGGTGAGAGCGTCTATCCAGTCGCCGTAGGTGGGTTTGCCGTCGGGTGCCCACGCCTTCACTTCGGCGTCGGTCAGCAGCCGCATCTTGCCGGGCTCGTTCTCATGGCCCTCGCCGGTCAGGAGCTCGAAGAAGTCCAGGGTCGAGCCGGTGCCGCCGGTGAAGATGTATTCGCGCCAGTCGGGATCTTCCCACAGCTCGTCGATGGTGCGCCCGGTGTGGTCGTGGATGCCATTGGCCAGTTCCTGTTCCTGCGCTTGGCGGAACGCTGCCGCGATGTTCTGCTGATACGGGCCCGTCGTCGTCCAGTTGTCGCCGCCCATCTGCGTGACCTCCCCTTGGAAAACTTGGTGTTGGAAGGCTAGAGGTCTCGGCTGACATCCTGATTCCATGCACCCTGGTACCTCGCCCGCCGCCCCGAATCATCTCGTCGAGGTGATCGACGGGCTGGCCGTGAACACCGCCATGCCGCCGGCGTTGGTCCGGCGCCTTTTCGCGTGGCGGAGGGGTGGCGGGAACGTGGCAGGGCGTCCGGATCTCACCGATGAGATGATCGCCGAGATCATCGCCATCGACGACCACTGGCTCGTGCACTCGCTGGCGCTCAACCGCCTGGTGCCCGACAGGTTCCGCATACAGCTGGCCGCGCACCGCGACAGCAGTATACGTGCCGCACTCGCCGCCCGTGCGAAGATCATGCCGAGGGAGGCGTTGGAGCTGCTCATCGCCGATCCTGATCGGAGCGTCCGCGAGGAGCTGGCCCAGAACCTCTATACCCCGCCCGATCTGCGGGCTCGCCTCGCCGATGACCCCGATCCCTTGATCCGTCACGAGCTGGCGCGGTGCTGGAACAAGGCGCCGGAGGATGTGCGGCGCAGGTTGCTGACCGATCCGGACCCGATGGTGCGTGCCGCCGCCTGTTCGACCCGCTTCGCGCGGCCGCCTCACCCGATTCCGCCGGCGGATCTGGTGCCGGGGCTCTTGGCGGATCCGGTGACGCGTGCGGGTGCCGTGGCCCATGCCGTCCTCGATGCCGACACGCTCCGGCTGCTCGCCGAGGATCCGAATCCTGAGGTGCGTGGCGAGCTCGCGCGGCGTCCGGATCTGCCGGCGGAGTATCGCGACCGGCTCGCTGTGGATCCGGACTTCTGTGTTCGGGTCAAGGTCTTCGCGCGGGCCGACACGCCTGATGATGTCCGTGCGCAGATCTATGCGGCGGTCATGGAGCCCTCGCCTGCTACCTACGATGCGTGGTTGGACCTGCGAATCCTCGAGCTGCCCTGGGTCACCGCCGATCCGCTGCCGCACATCGACTCCCCCTATGTCTGTTTCCGGATTTCGGCGGCCTACAGCAAGACTCTGCCTGCTGACGCGGTGGCCCGGCTGCTCGCCGACGGGGCGGAGAGGGTTCGCCTGACGATGGCCGAGACCGCCGCGCACCTGGTCGATCCGGTGACCGCCGAGAGCATCGAGCGCAGCTACCGCGGGCGGGACAAGTTCACGTTCTGGTGGGATCGGGCCGAGGTCTTGACCTTCGCCCCGGAGGCCCTGCGCCGTTTCGCGACCGATCCCGAACCCAGGCTCCGCTCGTTCGCGCCTCGCGACCCGGACCTGCCCGCGGAGCTGGCGGAGCGGTTGGCCAGTGATGAGGACAGACGTGTCCGCCGCGCGGTCGCCGGCCACCGCAATCTCCCGCTGGCCGCGTTGCTTCAGCTTCTCGACGACCCTTGCGAGGCCGTCGCGGAGGCCGCCGCGGCCTCGCCGTACCTGCCGGTCGAGCACATGGAGCGCTTGCTGCTGCTGGCAGGCCTTTGAGAGCGAAGCCACAGACGGTTTTCAGTCGACGCCCAAGAACCCTGCGATGAACTCCAGCGCTTCATACCGCGTCAACGCCTGCCCGGAGGCGAACGCCTCGTCGAACTCCGCCTCGCTGAGCTGCGCCTGAACGCTGTCGGTGACCTCGGCGCGATCCGGATCGCCGAGGTCGGTGCCGCCGCGCAGTGCGACGGCGGCACCCAGCGTGCGTGCGGCCGCCCGCGCATCGCCGAGGGCGGCGGCGTAGCAGGCGGTGACGACGGCGATGCGGGACAGGACCGGCATGTCGTGGGCCATGCGGCCCAGGCGGAAGGCTTCGTGCAGCGCCGGTCGGGCGCGGTCGGCGGCGGCTTCGTCGTTGCCGGCGGCCAGGTGCAGCAGGGCGACGGTGATCTCGCGTGCGGCCAGCAGCTGCGGGGGTCCTTGCCAGTGGTCGCGGGTGAGTTCCTGGGATGCGCGGATGTACTCCCAGGAGGCGCCGGTGTCGCCTTCTTTGCGTTCGATGTCGGCCAGGCCGAGGTGGGCCATCAGGACCGAGGGTTGGGAGTGGTTGCGGCGGCCGGATTCCAGGATGGATTCCATCAGGGCCCTGGCTTCCTGCATCGCGCCGGTGCGGGCCAGGGCGAAGGCGCGCATCATCTGGACCTGGGCGGCGTCGTCGGCGGCGTTGATCTCGCGGAGCAGGGTCAGGGCCTGGTCCTGCAGGTGCATGGCCTCGGTGGTGTCGCCGTCGGCCATGGCCATGGCGGCCAGGGCGGACAGGGTCGCGGACAGGCCCCAGCGTTCGCCGATCTGGGCGAAGCGGCGGCGGGCTTCTTGCAGGTCGCGGCGTTGGGTGGCGAGGTCGCCGGCGTTCTCGGCGGCCATGCCGCGCATCAGGTGGAGCATGCCGCCGACCCAGGGGTCGGGGTGGTGCTCGTGGAGGGCAACCTGGGCGTAGACGCCGGGGAGGTCGTCGGTGATGATCGGGATGGTGCAGGCGGCGATGGCCAGGAGCGGGTTGCCGTGGCCGGCGCCGGTGTCGTCGAGGACCGATGCCAGGGCGTCGGTGATCTCGGAGAGGTTGGTCCAGTCCTGGGCGCTGAACAGGCCGGTGAGGGCGTGCAGGATGGTCACGACGGCGTGCGCCTCGGCCGGGGAGTCGCCGGGGACGGACAGGGCCAGTTCCAGCCAGGCGCGGCCTTCGGTGGTCTGGCCGACGATGGACCAGTACCAGGCCAGGGCGGCGGCGAGGCGGACGGCGGTGCCGGCGTCGCCGAGGTCGGCGGCGAAGCGCAGGGCGGCGAGCATGTTGTCGCTGTCGGCGTCCAGGCGGGCCAGCCAGGTGAGCTGTTCGCGGCGGCGCAGGTGGGGTTCGGCTTGTTCGGCGAGGTCCCGGAAGTAGCGGGCGTGGGCGCGGCGGACGTCGGTGGCGGTTCCGGCTTCGGCGAGGCGTTCGATGCCGTATTCGCGCAGGGTCTCCAGCATGCGCCAGCGGGGCGGGGCGTCGTCGGGGGTGCCGGAGCGGGCGCGGTCGGGTTCGACGGGCTGCAGCAGGGATTTGTCGACGAGGGTGAACAGCAGGTCGTCGATGTCCGCGGCGGTGGCGGGGTGGACGGCGGCGGCGGCTTCGGCGGTGATGCCGCCGGGGAACACCGACAGGCGTTCGGCCAGGTCGCGTTCGGGTTCTGAGAGCAGTTCCCAGCTCCAGGCGACGACGGCGCGCAGGGTCTGGTGCCGGGGCATGGCGGTGCGGCTGCCGCCGGTGAGCAGCCGGAACCGGTCGTCGAGGCGGGAGGCGACGGCGTGCAGCGGCAGGGTGCGAAGACGCGCGGCGGCCAGTTCGATGGCCAGCGGCAGCCCGTCCAGGCGGCGGCAGATCTTCACGACGTCGGCGACGTTGTCGGCGTCGATGGCGAAGCCGGGGCGGACGGCGGCGGCGCGGTCGGCGAACAGCCGGACGGCGGGGAAGGCGAGTGCGTGGTCGGCGGCGTCCGGTTCGGTCTGTTCGGTGTGCGCGGTCAGTTCGGCGGGCTGGGCCAGGGACAGCACGGGGAACAGGTTCTCGCCGCCGATGCCGAGCGCTTCGCGGCTGGTGGCGAGGATCCGCAGGCCGGGGACGTGGTGCAGGAGGTGTTCGGCGGCGCGGGCGGCGGCGTCGACGAGGTGTTCGCAGTTGTCGAGGACGAGGACCAGGTGTTGGCCGGCCAGTCCTTCGACGATGCGGGTGAGGGCGTCGCGGCCGGGGCCGGCTTGGGCTTCGTTGCGCAGGACGCGCATCTCGCGGTGGCCGAGGGCGGTGAGGATGGCTTGCGGAACTTCGCCGGGGTCGGTGACGGGGGCGAGTTCGACCAGCCATACGCCGTCGGAGACGTCGCGGTTCGCAGAGTTCGCTGTGTTTCCAGCGTTCTCAGCGTTCTCAGCGTTTGCCGTGTTCGCCGTGTTCGCAGTGCTGCTTTCCAGCAGCTGGCCCGCGGCTTCGGTGGCGAGCCGGGTCTTCCCGGCGCCGCCCGGTCCGACGAGGGTGACGAGCCGGGAGGCGGCGAGCATCTTGCCGATTCGCGCGACTTCCTCTTCTCGTCCCACGAAGCTGGTCAGCCGGGAGCGCAGGTTGGTGCGGCGTTGTTCGGGCGGCGGCGACGGGCTGCCTGCGCCGCGGGACAGCGCGGGGTCGTTGCGCAGCACCGCGAGGTGGACGGCGGCCAGGTGCTCGGACGGGTCGATGCCGAGTTGGTCGGCCAGTGCGGTGCGGATGCGTTCGTGGACGGCCAGGGCATCGGCTTGGCGGCCGGCCGCGTAGAGCGCTTTCATCAGCAGCGCGGCGATGTTCTCGCGCAGCGGGTGCTCCGTGGACAGCGCTTCCAACTCCGGCAGTGCTTCGGCATGCAGTCCGAGGCGCAGCTCGGCGTCGAGTCGGTCGCACAAGGCCGTCAGCCGCAGCTCGTCCAGGCGGGCGGCCGGCGCCACCGCGAAGCCGGCGTCGGCGGCCTCGGCGTCGGCCAGTGCCGGTCCCCGCCACAGCGCGAGGGCTTGGCGCAGCAGGTTCCGGGTGGTGGCGGGGTCGGCGGCCTGGCGGCTTTGCTGCACGAGCGTTTCGAAGCGGCGGGCGTCGACGGCCTCGGGGGCGACGGCGAGCCGGTAGCCGCCGGGGGTGCCCAGGACGAGGTCGGGGTCGCCGAGGGCGCGGCGCAGTCGGGACACCAGCGATTGCAGGGCGTTGGCGGCGCCGTCCGGCGGCTCTTGGCCCCACAGGGCGTCGATCAGCGCGGTGATGGAGACGCTGCGGTCGGCGTCCAGGGCGAGTCTGGTCAACAGCACGCGCAGCCGGGCGCCTCCGATCGGGATCGGTGCGCCGTCTGCGCGTGCCTCCAGCGGGCCGAGGATCAGGACGTCGAGCTGCACGGGGTCCAGTGTGGCGCATGGGGGTGGCGTGGCGCCCGGCGTCGTGATCGGGCGCCGATGCGATGCGGGATCAGTCGCGGATCAGGACTTTCAGCGCCGTGCGTTCGTCCATGGCCTTGTAGCCGTCGGCGGTTTCCTCCAGGCCGATGGTGCGGTCGAAGACCTTTCCGGGGTCGACGGCGCCGGAGAGGATGTCTGGCAGCAGGGTGGTGATGTAGGCGCGGGCCGGCGCGGGGCCGCCGGTGAGAGTGATGTTCGGGCCGAACAGGGTGCCGAAGCCGACGGATGCCTGGTCGTATTGGGGGACGCCGACGCGGCTGATGACGCCGCCGGGGCGGACCACGCCGAGGGCTTGTTCGTAGGCGGGCATGTGGCCGACGGCTTCCAGGACGGCGTGGGTGCCGTCGCCGCCGGTGAGGTCGCGGACGGTCTGGATGCCTTCTTCGCCGCGGTGGGCGACGACGTCGGTGGCGCCGAAGGTGCGGCCGAGGTCGGTGCGGTCGGTGTGGCGGCCCATGAGGATGATCTGTTCGGCGCCGAGGCGCTTGGCCGACAGCACGGCCATGAGTCCGACGGCGCCGTCGCCGATGACGGTGACGGTGGTGCCGGGGCCGACCCGGCCCTTGAGGGCGGCGTGGTAGCCGGTGCCGTAGACGTCGGACAGGGTGAGCAGCGAGGGGATGAGCGGGGAGTTCTCTTCGACGGGCACGGGCACGAGGGTCCCGTCGGCGAGGGGGACGCGGACCGCTTCGGCCTGCCCGCCGCCGACGTCGCCGGAGTTCCAGAAGCCGCCGTGGCGGCAGGAGGTCTGCAGGCCTTCGCGGCAGAAGTCGCAGGTGCCGTCGGACCAGGCGAAGGGGGCGATGACGAGGTCGCCGCGCTTGATAGTCGCGACCTCGCTGCCGGTGTCCTCGACGACGCCGAGGAACTCGTGGCCCATGGATGCGCCGTCGTCGCTGTGCGGGCGGTTGTGGTAAGGGTGCAGGTCGGAGCCGCAGATGCAGGAGGCGACGACGCGGACGAGGGCGTCGGTGGGGTGCTTGACGGCCGGGTCGGGGACGTCGATGACGCGGACGTCGCCGGCACCGTACATGAAGGTGGCGCGCATGGGGTTCCTCGTTCCTGGTGTCGCTTTGCATGCTGCGGCATCGCTGGGGGCCGTGGCGTGCCGCCGCGGGTCGGGTACCGCTGTTCGGGTGATTGCGGCGACGGCCACGGCCACGGCTCTCAGTCAACGCTGGTCGTCGGGCGACGGGGAGTGTCTGGCTTTAGGGGTCTTGGCAGTACCCCTTTCGCGGGTTCACAGGGTGACGACGATCTTTCCGTGGACGTGCCGTGTGGCCTGCAGCCGGACGGCTTCCTGGATCTTCTCGACGTCGAAGGTGGCGGCGATGGGGATGGTGATGTGGCCGGCGGCGACGGCGTCGGCGATGTGCCGGAGGTCTTCGGGGCGGGCGTTGACGCCGCCGGTGGCGCGCACGCCCGCAGGCGGGTTGGGGCCGGCAGCGATGGTGGAGACACGGTGTGCGGGGACGCCGAGGGCCAGTGCGGTTTCAGCGGTTTCGGTGCCGTGCAGGTCGGTGGCGGCGGTGATGCCGTTCGGGGCTGCGGCGCGGACGCGGTCGGGCAGGCCGGGGCCGTAGGCGACGGGTTCGGCGCCGAGGCCGCGCAGGAAGTCGGCGGTGTCGGCGGAGGCGGTTCCGATGACGCGCGCGCCGGCCTGGCCAAGAGCACGTTCTTCCGGCATTTCCAGGACAAGCGGGGGGTGTTGTTCGGTGAGGATGTGCTGACCGGGCATCTGGATGCTGCGATCGCGGCCGCTCCGGTGGATGCGGGGGCGTTGGAGGCGGTGGGGTGTGGGTTGGAGGCGTTGGGCGGCTTGGTGTTCACGCCGGAGTATCGGGAGTTCGCTGCGCGGCGGCGTGCGGTGATCGAGGCTCATGCTGATCTGCGGGAGCGCGAGGCGCTCAAGGGCGTGAGTCTGACTGCTGCGATGGCGTGCGCCGTGGCGGGGCGGGGTGTTGAGGTGCTGGTGGCGGAGGCGGCTGCGCAGTTGGGTGCGTTGGCGTTGAGGCGGGCTTATGAGCGGTGGTGCGATGTGGCGAACAACGATGAGTTCGGGGTTCTTGTCCGGCGGAGTGTGAGCGAGGTTCGGGGCGCGGCTGCTGTTGCGGCTGCCGCGCCCTGAGTTGTTCGGACTACTCTTCCGCGTTTGGCGTCTGTTCGGTCGGGCCGCCCTGGAGTACGGCCAGGGTCAGGACCTGGTCGCCGATGCCCCAGCCGCCGTCGGTGACTTCTTCGACGAGGACCATGGTGCCGGCGCGGGCGCGTTCGCCGTAGATGTCGGCGTACAGGTCGGTGGTGCGGTGGATGATTTCGGCTTTCTGCTGGTCGGTGAGGGTGCCGGCGGGGACTTTGAAGTTCGCGAAGGGCATGGTGTGCGTGGGCCTTTCTTTGTATCGCCGGCGCTGTCAGCGGCTGGCGTGTTCGGGGAGCAGGTCGGCGATGCCGATGCGGTGGTAGAACTCGGCTCGGATGCGGTCGGCGACGGTGGACACGACGTCGCTGCCGTCGCGGCTGGGGTCGACGTGGATGCGGAAGGGGCGTTGGCCTGCGGGGGTGCCGACGGCGGTGACGACGGCCTCGGCGACTTCGTCGGTGGTGCGTCCGGCGGGGAACAGGCCGGCGAGGCGGTCGGCCATCTGGGCGCGCAGTTCGCCGTAGGCGGTGTCGTATTCGGTGGCGCGCGCCGTGTCGGCGGGGGTGCCGGCGTGGGCGAAGTGGTTGGTGCCGGTGGGGTAGGCGCCGGGGACGATGATGACGGTGTCGATGCCGTAGCGGATGATTTCGGCGGCGTAGCTTTCGGCGAGGGCGTCCATGCCGGCTTTGGCGGCGAAGTAGGGGGCGAGGAACGGCGGGTGGCCGCCGCGGGTGCTGGAGCTGGCGATCCAGATGAGCAGGCCGGAGCCGGCGTCGCGCATCAGGGGCAGGGCTGCGCGGTTGACGCGTTGGGTGCTCAGGACGTTGATGTCGTAGAGCTGCGCGAGTTGTTCGGGGGTGAAGGCTTCGGCGGGGCCGAGGACCATGTGTCCGGCGTTGTGGACGACGACGTCCAGGCGGCCTTGTTCGGCGGCGATCTGGGCGATGGCGGCGTCGACGGAGTCCTGGTCTTGGACGTCCATTTCGATGCCGCGGATGTCGATGCCGGTGTCGGCTGAGAGTTGGGCGAGTTCGGCGACGCGCGTCGTGTTGCGTCCGGTGGTTTCGCGCATTCCGGCGTAGACGGTGTGTCCGGCGGTGGCGAGGGCTCGGGCGGTGAGGTTGCCGAATCCGGATGAGGCGCCGGTGACGATGATGATGTTGCGTGTCATGGTGGGGGTCCTTTCAGACCATTCCGCCGTTGGCGCGGACGATTTGCCCGTTGACCCAGTGCCCTTCGGGTCCGGCGAGGAAGGCGACGACGCGGGCGATGTCTTCGGGTTGGCCGAGTCGTTCCAGCGGGTTCTGGGCGGCGAGGTGGGCGATGAGTTCGTCGTCCTTGCCGTCGAGGAACATGTCGGTGGCGGTGGGGCCGGGGGCTATGGCGTTGACGGTGACGTCGCGGCCGCGCAGTTCGCGGGCGAGGATGAGCGTCATGGCCTCGACGGCGCCTTTGCTGGCGGTGTATCCGGCGTAGGTGGGGAACTTGGTGCCCATCACGGAGGTGGAGAACAGCACCAGGGATCCTCCGGTGCGCAGCCGCTTGGCGGCTTGCTGGGCGACGACGAAGGCGCCGCGGATGTTGGTGCGGTGCATGGCGTCGAGGTCGTCGAGGTTCAGGTCGGCGACGGTGGACAGTTTCATCTGTCCGGCGGCGTTGATGACGGCGTCGATGCCGCCGAAGCGCTGCTCGGCTGCGTCGAACATGGTCTTCACGGCGGTTTCGTCGGCGACGTCGGCCTTCACGGCGATGGCGCGGCCGCCGGCGGAGGTGATCTCGGTGACGGCTTTCTCGGCGAGGTCGGCGCGGCCGGCGTAGCCGAGGACGACGGCGTATCCGTCGGCGGCCAGGTGTTGTGCGACCGCGTGTCCGATGCCGCGGGAGGCTCCGGTGACGATGGCGACGCGGGTGCTGTCCCGGGTGCTGTCGGCAGTGCTGTCCGGGGCGGCGTCGGGAGTGACGTCCGGGGCGGTGTCCGTAGTCATGGTCTGCTCCGTTTCTGGTTTCGTTGTGACCACGGTGCGCCTGGTCGGGGGCGGTAGCCAGTTGCCGTTTACCCAGGGGTCGGCGCCCCCTGGCTCCGTGTCGGCCGGTGATCCACACTGGGAGGGTGGATTTGCTGGAGCTCGGAGGTTTCCTGAAGTCGCGGCGAGACCGTATCCGTCCGCGGGATGTGGGGTTGCCGACGGGGCCGCGGCGCCGGGTGCCGGGTTTGCGCCGGGATGAGGTGGCGCAGTTGGCGGGGGCGTCGGTGGACTACTACATCGAGTTGGAGCGGGGCGGGGCGCAGCCGTCTGAGCAGATGCTGGCGGCGATCGCGCGGGCGCTGCGGTTGTCCCGGGACGAGCGTGACCACCTGTATCAGCTGGCGGGGCGGCCGGTGCCGCCGGCCGGCGGGGGTGCGGCGCATGTGCATCCGGGGATGTTGGATCTGCTGGATCGCCTGGTGGGCACGCCGGCGCGGGTGATCACCGATCTGCATGTGGTGTTGGTGCAGAACCGGCTGGCCGAGGCGTTGCTGGGGCCGGCGCCGACTGGGGTCGGGCCGCGGGCGGGGTTCGTGTACCGGTGGTTCACCGATCCGGCGGCGCGTTCGCTGTATCCGCCGGAGGATCACGACCGGCACGCGCAGACGTTCGTGGCGGATCTGCGGGCGGCGATGGCGCGGCGTGGCCGGGCCGATGAGGAGGCCAACGGCATGATCGCGGAGTTGTTGGGGCGCAGTGAGGAGTTCGCGGTGCTGTGGAACCGGCACGATGTGGCGGTGCGGCGGATGGACACCAAGCGGATCGTGCACCGGCAGCTGGGGGTCATCGACGTGAATTGTCTGAACCTGCTCACCGAGGACGGTAGTCAGCGGCTTTTGTGGTTCAGTCCGGTGCCGGGCACTGATGCGGTGGAGAAGTTGGAGCTGCTGTCGGTTCTCGGTACGCAGGATCTGGTGGACGATCCGACGCAGTGATCGGCGACGGTGGTACACATTTGAGCGCGGTGTGGCGCCTGGCCAGGCCGACGTGCTCACCGGAGGTGTGAATGTCGTCAGGGGCCTGGGTGTCGGAGCGCTTATCGGAGCTGGTGGGATGGTTGCGGTCGCATGATCCGGCGTTGGCGGCGACGCGCCGGGCGGCGCGCACCGCGGTGGTGATGCCGGCGTTGTTCGCGGTGTGCACGCAGGTGCTGCATTCGCCGACGATGGCTTCTTTCGCGGCGTTCGGTTCGTTCTCGATGCTGCTGCTGGTCGATTACAGCGGCACGTTGATCCAGCGGCTGCGGGCGCAGTTCGCGTTGGCGGTGGCGTGGGCGGCGCTGATCTGTGTCGGGACGGCCGTGGCGCGGGTGACGTGGCTGGCGGTCGCCGCGACGCTGGTGGTGGCGTTCCTGGTGTTGTTCTCCGGGGTGGTCAGCTCGGTGCTGGCCGGCAGTGCCACGGCGTTGTTGTTGGCGTTCGTGCTGCCGGTGGCCTCGCCGGTGTCGTTCTCCGCGCTGCCCGACCGGCTTGTCGGTGCGGGCCTGGCGGCGGCTGCGGCGTTGCCGGCGGTGGTGCTGTTGTGGCCGCGTCCGGTGTCGGATCCGCTTGCGGGGCCGGCGGCGCGGGTGTGTCGGGCTGCGGCGGCGCTGTTGCGGGCTGATGCGGTGGCCACCGGGAGCAGCCGGGTGTTCGACGCCGCCGCGTGCAAGATCGCCGCCGATGAGACGGCCGCGGCGAACGACGCGCTGCGCCGGCAGTTCGATGCCACGCCGTATCGGCCGACGGGGTTGTCGACGTCGTCGCGGACGCTGGTGCGCCTGGTCGATGAGTTGACGTGGCTGTGCACGATCCTCACCGACCGGCCGGACTATGAGGAGCAGCCGCCGGCGTGCGACCCGGAGGCGCGCGCCGCGCGTGTCGCTGCTGCCGAGGTGCTTGATGGTGCGTCGGCGTTGTTGATGGATATGCGGGGTGATGTGGCGCCGTTGCGGGCTTCGGTGGAGAGGCTGCAGGTGGCGTTGGCGGCGATGGAGGCCAGTTCGACGGCGCGGTTGCCGGTGGATCAGCCGGTGGGTGAGACCCCGGGCGAGGTTTATACGTTCATCTCCACGTTGGACTTCTCGTTTCGGGCGTTGGAGTTGGGGTTCGCGGTGGCGCAGATCGCCGGGAACGTGGAGTTGGCGGCGCAGGCGTGGCAGCGGAGCTGGCCGGATCGGCTGTTGGGCCGGGAGCCCGGGGCTTTGGCGAAGCCGTTGGCTTCGGCGCGGGAGCGTGCTTCGGCGCATCTGGGGTTCAGTTCGGTGTGGTTGCACAACAGTGTGCGGGGCGCGATCGGTTTGGCGATTGCGATTCTGCTGGCTGATGTGACGAGTGTGCAGCATTCGTTCTGGGTGTTGCTCGGTGCGTTGTCGGTGCTGCGTTCGAACGCGTTGAACACCGGTCAGAACGCGGTGCGTGCGGTGATGGGCACGGTGTTCGGGTCGATCATCGGGGCCGGGTTGTTGCAGGTGATCGGGCATCACGGCAATGTGCTGTGGTTGTTGTTGCCGGTGGCGATCCTGATCGCCGGGATCGCGCCGGCGGCGATCTCGTTCGCCGCGGGGCAGGCGGCGTTCACCGTGACCCTGGTGATCTTGTTCAATATCGGGCAGAACCCGGACTGGCACATTGTGCTGCTGCGGATCCAGGACATCGCGCTGGGCTGCGGTGTGAGCATCGTGGTGGCGTTGTTCTTCTGGCCTCGTGGCGCGGCGGCCGCGGTGGACAAGGCCATGGCGGGGGCCTATACGGATGCTGCGCGGTATCTGTCCGGCGCGGTCGCGTACGCGCTGGGGCACTGTGATGCGGCCACGAGCACGCCGCCGCCGCTGGAGCCGGTGGCGGCGCAGAGCCGTGATGCGGCGGCCTCGGCGCGGCGTCTGGATGACGCGTACCGCACCTACTTGGCCGAGCGTGGCGCGAAGCCGCTGTCGCTGGCCGACACCACCACCTTGGTGACCGGTGTGGTGGGGTTGCGTCTGGCGGCTGATTCGGTGGTGGCGTTGTGGGAGAAGACCGGCCGCTGCCATGCCATGGCCGACCAGAGCGCCGCGCACAACGCGATTCTGGAGGCCACGGACAGTGTCACCGGCTGGTATCAGGGTCTGGCGGACAGTCTGGGCGGACGTAAGCCGATTCCGGCGCCGGTGCAGCTTCGGCCGGAGTCGGCGGCGCGGCTGGTCGATTCGGTCCGTACCGACTTGATCGATCAGGACGGGCAGGCCACGGCCACGGCGGTGCGGGTGATCTGGACCGGCGACCACGTGGATGTGGCACGGCGGTTGCAGCCGGATCTGGTCGCCGCGGCGAAGGTGGCGGTGCTGCACTAGGTCCTGCGGGGATCAGGTCCTGCGTGGGTTGGGCCCCGCGGGGATTGCGTTCAGGCCCGGGGAACCTTCAGGGGTTCCTCGGGCCGATCGCTTCCTGCGCTAGCGGCCGGGCCCGGACAGTGCCGCGTCGAGCTCGCGCCGGGAGGAGATCCCCAGCTTGGCGAACGTCTTGCCCAGGTGCCACTCCACGGTGCGCGGGCTCAGGAACAGCTGCGCACCGATCTCAGCGTTCGACCGTCCGGCGGTGACGAGCTGGGCGATCTGCGTCTCCTGCGGGGTCAGCACCGGCGCGCCGACGGTGCGTTTGCGGACGGTCTCGCCGGTGGCGAGCAGCTCGCGGCGGGCGCGTTCGGCGAACACGTCCATGCCCATGGAAAGCGCCGCCTCGTGCGCGGCTCGCAGCTCGGTCCGGGCCTGGCCGCGCTGGTTGCGGCGGCGGAGCCATTCGCCGAACAGCAGCCGGGACCTGACCTGCAGCACCCCGAGTTCGCCCCGGTCGAAGTGGGCGATCGCCTGGCGGTAGAGCTGTTCGGTTTCGGTCGCCTCGGTGCTCTGGCCACCTTCGCCACCCTCGTCAGCCTCGTCACCGTCGGCGATCGCCGGTGCCCCGGTGAGAGCCTGCGCCAGCGCGTACACGCCCATGGCCCACGGCGTCCCGGCCGATGCCCAGGCCGCCAGGCCTTCACAGGGAGGCCCGGGCGGGGCGGCCTACCACAGGGGGAAGTCGGCTCCGTGTTCTGATTCCGGGCGCGGGCCGAACCAGCGGCGCTGGGCCGCCTGGATGCGGCGGTCGTTGATGGAGGCCTCGCGGCGGCTCATCAGACCGTGCTCGTCGAACTTCCACAGCTCGTTGCCGTAGCTGCGCCACCACTGGCCGGAGGAGTCGTGCCATTCGTACTGGAAGCGCACCGCGATGTGGTCCTCGCCGAAGGCCCACAGGCCTTTGCGCAGCGCGTAGTCCTGCTCACGTTCCCACTTGGCGGTCAAGAACTCCACGATCGCCTCGCGTCCCACCAGGTGCACGTCGCGATTCCGCCACACCGAGTCGGGGGTGTAGGCCATGGCGACGTGCTGCGGGTCGCGGGTGTTCCACGCGTCTTCGGCGGCCTGCACTTTGCGCAGTGCCGCGGGGGCGTCGAACGGCGGCAGCGGGGGACGGGAGCCGGTCATGACAGGGTCCTTTCGGGAGTGTCGGGGGTGATCAGGCGGGCCGGCAGCAGGGGGCCGGTGACCAGGTGCTGAGGGGTGAAGCGGACGATCCGGCCGGTTTCGGCCTCGGTGTCGGCCGGGCCGGCCTGGCCCCACAGGGTTTCGGCGGTGCCGGACAGCTGCAGCGTGAGGCCGGCGGCGAAGTCGAAGAACAGCAGCGCCGCCGCCGGATCCACCGCCAGGTTGCCGAGGCTGTTGAACAGGTTGTTGCCCGGATAGTCCGGCCACCACAAGCTGCCTTCCTCGACACGCACGAACCCGGCCGGGCCGCCGCGGTGCGACACGTCGACGCCGCGCTGCCGGTGGCGCGTGCCGAGGAAGAACGTGTCCGAGGCGCTGATCAGCGCGACGTCCTGCGCGCTCAGTGCGGTGTCGCGGCGGATGTCGCCGCCGGGGCCGGGGTGTTCGCCTCCGGTGGCCGGGTCGGCCGGGGCGAGCAGGCGCGGGGTGATGTATTGGGGGCAGTTGCCGTAGGCCTGCTCGGCTTCGATGCTCAGGGTGTCGGCGTCGGCGTGGGACAGGGTTCCGTTGATGCGGACACGGCGGCGTGCGGCGAATTCGATCGCGGTCATGGCGATCTGCTGCCCGGCGCGGATGTCGTGCAGCGGATCGCCGGCGGCGGGGCCGGCGTGCACGGTCACCTGCGTCGCCGAGGTCACCTGCACGAATCCCGGCGGCCCGGCCAGCGGCGAGGCCCACAGCCGGTCCTGGTCATCGGTGCCGGCCACGACGACGAAGGTGCGCTGGGCCAGGAAGCCGGCGAACCCGGCGGAGAACCGTGCCGGATCCAGCATGGGCGAGAGCCGCGAGGCTTCTTGTGCGACACCGGCCCGGCGCTGCACGGCCAACTCTCCGGTGTGGAAGCCCATCACCCTCCGCCCTTCTCACGGAAACTCACATCTTCATCCGTGACAAGGTTTACCACGGGCTTATCACGGATGCAAGCGGATCCATCCGTGATAACCTCGCGGCATGGATGAGACGGCGGCCCGCCACCGGGAGGCAGAACACGGCGAGGCAGAACACGGGGCGGCGGCCCAGCGGGAGTGGATGCTGGCCGAGGAAGGCGCGCCGATCGCGCTGATGGCCACCATCTGGGCCGACACCGCCGGCCTGCACGACAGCCTCACCGACACCGAGGACCTCACCGCCTTCTGCGACGCCGTCACCATCGAGCGCGAAGGAACCACGGCCGGCGAGGCCGACCTGGAGCTGGCACGGCAGCTGCGCGACGCCCTGCGGCGCCTGGCAGCCCAGGTCACCGCCGATGACCGGCAGCAGGCCCGGTCAGCCACCGCCGATGTCGAGACCGCCGTGCACGACGTCAACAACGTCCTGGCCAACCTGCCGGCGCCCCGGCTGGCCCTGGCCGGCGGGAAACTGCGGCAGAGCTCCACCAGCGGGGCCTCCAGCATCGCCGCGGGGCTGGCGCACATCGCCGAAGACGCCATCGGCCTGCTCACCGGGCCCGACGCCGACAAACTGCGGGCCTGCCACGCGCCCGGCTGCGTGCTGTACTTCGTCAAAACCCACCCGCGGCGCGAATGGTGCTCGGTGACCTGCGGCAACCGGGTGCGTGCCGCGCGGCACTACGAGAAGGTCCGCTCGGCACGCTAAGACGCCCCCGGCCTCAGACCCCTGCCACCGCGGCGCCCGGGATCTGATCCAGCGAGGTGTAGACCGGGATGCCGCGCTCGTTGGCGATCGCCACATCCTGATCGGCGCCCGCGGACTCGCCAGGCAGCCGCAGCACCGCGTCGCAGTGCTGCAACAGCCGCTGCGCCGTCGGATACATCACCTGCTCGGCCAGAGCATCGTTCGGGCCGAACCCGCCGGCCGATTCCAGCACCGGCAGCGCCACCCACTCGCCGATCATCGGCACATGGCCGGCGGCGAAGATCGGCCACGCCGCCTCCTGCAGCCGCTGAAGGTTCCGGCGCATCAGCGCCTCATCACCGTTGGTGCCGGACTTGTACGGGCCCGCTATCAGAATCAGCAGTGGTTTCGTCATACCGTGTAGGATACGGCAAGAACATGCAGCATCGTGACGCAGATCGTGAATAAGTCGGAAGGAATCGGCATGCTGGCCGCCGCGCGCAAAGAACTGCTCCTGGAACGCCTCCGGCTCAACGGCCGCGTCGAAGCCAAGACCATCGCCGCCGAACTCGGCATCTCACCGGACAGCATCCGCCGCGACCTGCGCGAACTCGACGCCGCCGGGCTGGCCGTGCGCGTCTACGGCGGCGCGCTGCCCGCCTCACCGGCCGTCGTGGCCTACGCCGCCCGCGACACCGTCGCCCCGGACAGCAAAGCCCGCGTCGCCGCCAAAGCCGCCGGCCTCATCCGGCCCGGAACCACCGTCATCCTCGACGGCGGCACCACCACCGGCGCCGTCGTCGCCGCCCTGCCGAAAACCCTGGCCTGCACCGTCATCACCCACAGCCCCACCATCGCCGCCGCGCTGCTCGACCACCAAGCAGAGGTGTTCCTGCTGGGCGGACGGCTGTTCAAGCACTCCGCCGTCACCTGCGGCGCCGCGGCCGCCGAAGCCGCCGCCCGGATCAGCGCCGACCTCTTCCTGCTCGGCGTCACCGGCGTGCACGCCGAAGCCGGCCTGACCACCGCCGACGCCGACGAGGCCGCCATGAAACGAGCCCTCGCGGCGCGCGCCGCCGACACCTGGGTGCTGGCCAGCGCCGAGAAGGTCGGTGCGGCCTCCCGCTACACGGTGCTGCCGCTTGGGGAGGTCGCCGGTGTCATCACCGATGTGGGGGCCCAGGATGCGACGGCCGCCGCGCTGATGCGCGGCGGCGTCGAGGTGCTTTTCGCCTCCTGACTAGCTTGCCTGGCCGGTCGGCATGATCGTGACCTGCTGCAGGTTCACCCGCGGCGGCAGCGCCGCCAGGAACGCCACGGTCTCGGCGATGTCGGCCGGGTCCAGGAACTCCATGCTCTCCTTGGCGCCGGCCAGCCATTCCAGGGCGCCGGCGTCGGTTACGTGGGTCTGCAACTCGGTGCCGACGATGCCCGGCTCCAGTGCCGAGACCCGCACCTTGTTCGGGCCGAGCTCTGCGCGCAGCTGGCGCGACAGGTGTGTGACGTAGGCCTTGGTGCCGCAGTACACGGCGAAACCGGGGAAGATGTTCTGTGCCGCGATCGAGGAGGTGTTGACCAGGTCGGCCACGCCCCGTTCGGCGGCGGCGGCGACCAGCTGGCCGGTGAACGCGGCGATCACGTTCATCACGCCGCCGATGTTCAGGTCGATCTGCTGCTGCCACTGGTCGATCGCCAGTTCCTGCACCGGCGCCGGCAGCATCACCCCGGCGTTGTTCACCACCAGATCGGCGTCGCCGAACTCGGAGCGGACACGGTCCGCGGCGATGCGCATCGCGGCCGGGTCGGTGACGTCGGCGGTGATCGCCAGCGCGGTGCCGCCGTCTTTCTCGATGCGGGTGACCAGCTCGGCCAGCCGCTGCTCGCGGCGCGCCACCACGGCGACGCGCGCCCCGGCCGCGGCCAGACGCAGCGCGCAGGCCTCGCCGATGCCGCTGGAGGCTCCGGTGACGACGGCGACGCGGCCGGCCAGGGAAGCTGCTGTGATGTTCACGGACATGGTGATTGCCTTCTTACGGTGCGGGTGGATGCCTGGTGCGGCCGGTGTTTTCCGGCCCGCATCCAGCACACCAGCGGCCGGGGGCCTTCGGGCGGCCATAACTGTCCCCGTCCAGGCAGGTACTGGCAGGGCTACCCTGGCCCGCCCCGGCGGGCGCGGCGTGGACCACACTGGGGGTATGGACCGTGCCAAGGAGATCGCCGGGTTTCTGCGCTCACGGCGTGCCGGGATCAGCCCCGAGCAGGCCGGGTTGCCGTTCGACGGCCGGATCCGGCGCGTGCCGGGGCTGCGCCGTGACGAGGTGGCGCGGCTGGCCGGGGTCAGCAGCGAGTACTACACGCGGCTGGAACAGGGACGTGCCGGCAACCCCTCGCCGGAGGTGATCGCGGCTATTGCGCGGGCGCTGCGGCTGGACGACACCGAAGCCGAACACCTCAGGGACCTGCTGGCCGCCGGTTCCGGGTCCGGTTTCGGTACCGGCGTCGGCTCTGGCTCTGGTGCCGGGGCGGCGGGGACCTCGCGGCGCGCGCCGTCGCGGGTGCAGCGGGTGCGGCCCGGTCTGCATCTGATGCTGGACACGCTGGATCATGTGCCGGCGTTCATTCTGGGCCGGCGTACCGATGTGTTGGCGGCGAACCGGCTGGCGCGGGCGATCATCACCGATTTCGAGGTGCTGCCGGCGGCCAGGCGCAACATGGCCCGGTACTACCTGCTGGATCCGCTGGCACGCGAGCGGGTCGGGGACTGGGAGCAGATCGCCGCCGAGACGGTGGCGATGCTGCGGTTCGAGGCGGGCCGGTATCCGCACGATAAGCAGCTCGCCGATCTGGTGGGGGAGCTGATGCTGACCTGCCCGGAGTTCACCGGCTGGTGGAACGATCATCGGGTGCTGCGGCGCACGCACGGTGAGAAGAGCTATCGGCATCCGGTGGTGGGCGAGCTGCGTTTCTCCTACGAGTCGTTTCAGACGCCGGGCGATGCCGAGCAGACTCTGTGTGTGTACACGGTCCAGCCGGGGTCGGACAGCGCGCAGGCGTTGCGGGTCCTGGATTCGTGGACGGCGCCGGAGCCGGTGCGCCGGTGAGGTG
Organism: Catenulispora sp. MAP12-49; assembly: GCF_041262705.1. Classification (NCBI taxonomy): domain Bacteria; kingdom Bacillati; phylum Actinomycetota; class Actinomycetes; order Catenulisporales; family Catenulisporaceae; genus Catenulispora; species Catenulispora sp. MAP12-49. The sequence continues at coordinate 244,062 of NZ_JBGCCP010000002.1, forward strand.
CGCGCCGCGGCCTGGTTGCCGACGTGCGCTGGGCTGCTTGCCGACGTGCGCTTTCGAGCACTGAGTCCGGCTTAGCGGCGCGCCTCATCGTGCATCGACGGGCGCGATGCCGCCGCTAGCTTTGCGGTACGGAAGCCGGCAGCGAAGGAGCGATCACATGAAGGTCTACATCTACAGCAACGACACGGCCGAGACGCAGCTGTTCGAGGGCCAGTCCACGGCCGGGGTGCAGAACCGGCAGCTCGTCGTCACCGCGCCGACCGGGACCGGCGGGCTGACGAGGAACGCGAAGTACAAGTACTCGCTGACCATGCCGAACCACAATGTCGCGGTCGCGACGCTGACCGCTGTCAACGGCACCACGTACACGTTCAGCGTCTAGCGGCACAGCTACACAGCCGCACAGCAGTGAGCGTCGCCGCGCCCTCCCACTTTCCGGGCGCGGCGACGCTCATCTCACCTCAGCTGGTCGGCCACGCCGAGGGAGCCGGGGGCGGCACGACCGGCGGCCGGTCGTCGCACGTGATGGTGTTCGGCAACTCCCACGAGGCCATCCACGGTCCCGTGGTGCCGCCGCCGGTGTTGCCGCCCAGGTCGGTGACGGTGAACTCCGAGCCGGCCGGGGTGAAGTTGAACGAGCCGCAGTTGTTGATGCCGACGGCGCCGACGTTGCGGGCGACCACGTTCTGGAACGTGGCGCCGCCTGCGGAGCGGGCCGAGACGACCGAGGTGCCGGTGCCGTCGACCTTGATGTCGGAGAAGTGCACGTTCGTGATCTGGTACTGGTCCTTCACGGAGAAGTCCGACACCAGCATGATCGCGTTGTAGGTGTTGTCCAGGAAGTCGTCGCCGCTGACCTGGATGTTCGCGTCGATGCTGTGTTCCAGGGCGTAGATCCAGATGGCGCCCAGGCCGATCTTCCAGTTCAGTTCGAACGTTCCGGCGCGCACCGTGGTGTTGTCCTTGACGGTGATGGTGCCGGCGAAGGGCACCGCGCCGAAGCGGGAGCCGATCTGCAGCGCCGAACCCTCACGGATGGGGTCGGCGACCAGGTTGTCCGACACCGTCAGGTCGGTGCCGCCGTACAGGGCGATGCCGTTGGCCAGAACCGGTGTCTGCACCGTGTTGTGGTCGAAGGTGTCCTCGGCGTCGGCGGTCTTGTCCGACCACATCGCCAGGCCGTCGTCGCCGGTGTTGCGGATGAAGTTGTTCCGCACCACCGAGTCGGTGACGCCGGTGTGGAAGTTGATTCCGTCGGCGATCTGGTCGGCGATCTGGTTGTTGGTGATGCTCAGGTGGTCCATGGGGCCGTCGAACCACATCCCGACCTTGGTGTGGTGGATGTAGAGCCCTTCGATGCTGGAGTCGGACATCGCGCCGCCGATGCCGTTGACCTGGTCGGTGTCGATGCGCTCGCGTACGTCGCCCTCGATGGCGAAGTCCGACAGGTGCACGTTGTGCGACCCGCCGGCCGAGGCGTCCTTGCCGTAGAAGCCGACACCGGTGTGGACCGAGCCGTCCGGTGCGGGGGTCGCCAGTGTCACCTGGTGGCCCTTGATGACGGTGTACCAGCTGCCGGCGCCCTCGACGGTGACGTCGTCGACGATGATGTGCCGGTTCACCTGGAACACCCCCGGCGGGATGTACACCGGCACGTGTGCCAGGTGCGCGAAGGCGATGGCGCGGTCGATGGCGTCGGCCGAGTCGCGCCGGCCGGTCGGGTCCGCGCCGAACAGCAGCACGTTCGCCGCCCGCAGATCCACCTTCGGCGGCGCCACCAGCTGGGAGTCCATCAGGTCGATGGTGGTGGCGGTGGCGTTGGTGCCGGCCGGGGCGGTCAGGCGGATCACGTCGCCGGCCCGGTAGGTGCGGCCCAGCAGCAGCCGCTGCTCGTCGTAGAAGTGGTTCGGACGGAACGGTGTCGGGAACACCGGGGCCGGTGTCGTCTGATCCGGCACACAGTTGCACTCGGTGGTCCACCAGTCCGGGTTCAGCGGCCCGGCATTCGGGTCGTTGCTGAACGGGTACTCGTTGTACAGCCACGCGTACTGCGACGTCAGCGTCATCGTGCGGTGGTCGTGGCCGTTCACCGACACGTCCAGCGGCGCGGTGATGCCGCCGCCGCCCGGCGCGTCGGGAATGCTGTAGCGCACCGTGATGGCGTTCGCCGCCGCCGGCAGCGTGAACTGCACGTACTGCCCGGGCTTGAGCGTCACAGCCGAACGGCCCGACGCCTCGGCGGCCAGGGTGTAGGCATCGGTGCCGACCCCGATGACGGTGCCGTCGGTGACGGCGTTCTCAGCCTCCTGCTCGGCGAACCCGAGATCGGCGCCGCGCCCGGCGACCAGCGCGGGATCCAGCGCGGCCCGCGTGGGGCGGGCCGCGGCGGACGCCGCCCCGGCCGGGCCCGCGGCGAGCAGCGTGCTGAAGCCCAGGACCACGGCGAACGCCGCGGCCAGGGGTTTGGTGGGTGTGGACATGAGAGGACCGTAGGGGTCGGCGCCCGGCGAAGCAAGAGTTCTGTGCGTTGATTTCAGAAGATCATCGAAGATCTTCTTTGCTTGCAAGATTTCTTGCGCTAGTTACATCGAATCTTGCGCACCGGGCCGTGCTCCGCCGGCGCCGCCGACGGCCTTGGCCACGCTGATCGCGGCCCGGTTGTCGGCCTGCGATTCACGCTGCTCGCCGCCAATGCCCAAGACCGCTGAGAGGCCGCCGTAACGACGGTGGAACCGGCGCCGACCTCCGCCGCACTGGCCGTCGCACTCGATCAGATCCTGTGACACCTGTGGTGGGAACCGCACAACATCGAGAGCTGATCTCGGGAGGATGACGGCCTACGTTCGCGGGCCCGGCGGCTGGAAGGGTGATCGTGACGGCACCCGGAGATGCAGCAGTAGAAAGGCCCGCACATGCCTGCCAGCGCAGCCCGTGAAGAAATCCTCGTGACCGGCGTGGGAGCCACCACCCCGCTGGGCGCCGACGCGTCTTCCACCTGGGAGGCGATGCTCGCCGGGCGCTCCGGTGTCACCGCGATCGGGCACGACTGGGCCCAGGACCTGCCGGTGCGCATCGCCGCGCAGCTGCACACCGAACCTGCGCAGGCGCTGTCCCGTATCGAGGTCCGGCGCCTGGACCGGTGTGCGCAGATCGCGCTGATCAGTGCCCGGCAGGCGTGGGAGCAGGCCGGCCGGCCCGCCGTCGATCCCGAACGGCTCGCGGTCGTCATCGGCACCGGCATCGGCGGCGTGTCCTCGCTGCTGGCCCAGGAGCAGGTGCTGCGCCAGGCCGGGCCGCGCCGGGTGTCTCCTTTGGCCGTGCCCATGCTGATGGCCAACGGGCCCGCCGCCTGGGTCAGCATGGAACTCGGTGCCCGTGCCGGCGCCCGCACCCCGGTCAGCGCCTGCTCCTCCGGTGCCGAGGCCATCGCCATGGCCATCGACCTGATCCGGCTGGACCGCGCCGACGTCGTCGTCGCCGGCGGTGCCGAAGCCTGCGTGCTGCCGCTGCCGCTGGCGGCGTTCGCGCAGATGACCGTGCTGTCCACACGCAACGAGGACCCCGCCGGTGCTTCCCGCCCCTTCGACACCGGCCGCGACGGACTGGTCCTGGGCGAAGGCGGCGCCGTCCTGGTCCTGGAACGCGCCGACTTCGCCCGCGCCCGCGGCGCGGTGCCCCTGGCTGCCGCAGCCGGGGCCGGTATCTCCTCCAACGCCGGCCACATCACCGCCTCCGACGTCGCCGGCCAAGTCCGCGCCATGCGCGCCGCGCTGCGCGAAGCCGGCCTGGCCGGCCACGACATCGGCCTCATCCAGGCCCACGCCACCGCCACCGTCGGCGGCGATGTGGAAGAAGCCGCCGCCATCACCGAAGCCGTCGGGACCCACCCGGCGGTCAGCGCCGTCAAATCCATGACCGGCCACCTGCTCGGCGCCTCCGGAGCCCTGGCGGCGCTGGCCGCGGTCCACGGGCTGCGCGACGGCGCCGCCCCGGCCATCCGCAACCTGCACACCCCCGACCCCGCCGCCGAACTCGACCTCATCACCGGCGCACCCCGGCACCACCGCTTCGGCGCCGCGCTGGTGAACTCCTTCGGCTTCGGCGGGCACAACGTCAGCGTCGCCTTCACCCGCGCCTGAGAACTCGCGCCCTGAAAGTCGGGCCCTGAAAATCGGGCCCGAAACCCGCACCGCACACCCACCACCGCGCTCCTACACTTGGGGCGGTGAGTATCGCGCTGACCCTGCTGGACGACGTGCGCTGGCACGGCATCCCCGTCGTGGGTGAGCGTCCGCAGGCGCTGCTGGCCGTCCTGGCCGCACACCAAGGCCGGCCGGTCGGCGCCGCCGAACTCATCGACGCCATCTGGGGCCCCGGCGCCGGCGGCACCAGCGTGAAAAACCTGCAAGTGCTGGTATCGCGCACCCGCAGCGCCTGCGGAACCGATATCATCACCCGCGAGCCGGCCGGATACCGGCTCGGCGCCGCCCCCGAACATGTCGATGCCACCCGACTAGCCCGCCTCGTCCACGACGCCCAAGCCGCCCTGGACCACGACAGCGCCCGCGCCGCACACCTGGCCGCCGAAGCACTGGCACTGGCGCAAGCCCTGGCCGGCGCACCGGCCGAGCAGGACAGCGGCCCGTTGGCCGACATCCGCCGTGCCGCAGCCGCCGACACCGAGGCCGCGCGGCTGGTCGCCGCGCGCGCCGCCAGCCGCGCCGGCGCCCACACCCAGGCGCTGCCGCGGCTTCAAACCGCGCACGCCCGCGCCCCGCACGACGAGTCGCTGCTCGCTGATCTGCTGCGCAGCGAAGCAGCGGTGACCGGTCCGGCGGCGGCGCTGGACCGGTTCGAAACCTACCGGCGGCAGCTGCGCGAGGCGTTCGGAACCGACCCGTCGCAGGAGCTGGCGCGGGTGCAGCGTGCGCTGCTGGCAGCCGACCGGCCGGTGCGGCACGGGCTGCGCTACGACGCGACCACGCTGATCGGCCGCGAAGGCGACGTGGCGCGGCTGCGGGCGGTGCTGGCCGGGGCGCGGGTGGTGTCGGTGGTCGGCGCCGGCGGACTCGGCAAAACCAGGCTTGCCCAGGTCATGGCCCGGACCGCCGAGCAGCCGGCGGTGTATTTCGTGGAACTGGCCGGGGTGATGTCGGCCCAGGACCTGGCCACCGAAGTCGGCTCGGTGCTGGGGGTGCGGGACTCGGTCAGCGGCCGCACCACCCTGGGCGCCCGGCAACGCTCCGATATCAGGGCCCGGATCGCGCAGCAGTTGGGGCAGGTGCCGACGCTGCTGGTGCTGGACAACTGCGAACACCTCATCGAGGCCGTCGCCGACCTGGTGGCGTTCCTGGTCGCCGCCACCCCCGACGTTCGGGTGCTGACCACGAGCCGGGCGCCGCTGGCCATCGCCGCCGAACAGCTGTATCCGCTCGGGCAGCTCGGCGCCGCCGACGCGGCGCGGCTGTTCACCGAACGGGCCCTGGCCGCCCGGCCCGGCGCGCACCTTCCCGAGCAGGTCATCGCCAAGATCGTGCGCAGACTCGACGGGCTGCCGTTGGCGATCGAGCTGGCCGCGGCGAAAGTGCGGGTCATGGCCGCCGAAGAGATCGACCGGCGGCTGGCCGACCGGTTCGCGTTGCTGCGCGGCGGCGACCGCAGCGCCCCGGACCGGCATCAGGGGCTGCTCACCGTCATCGAATGGTCGTGGAACCTGCTCGGTGAGGCCGACCGGCGGGCGCTGCGGCAGCTGGCGCTGTTCCACGACGGGTTCACGTTGGCCGCCGCCGAAGCAGTGCTCGGCGATACGACGGCCGGCTCTGGGGCCGGTGATGCGGCAGTCCCGGCAGCCAACGATGCGGCGGCGGTGGTGGACGCGGTGCAGGCTCTGGTCGACCAGTCGCTGTTGACCGTGCGGGAAAGCCCGTCGGGCCTGCGCTACCGGATGCTGGAGACCGTGCGCGAATACGGCCGGATGCAGCTGGCGCGCGCCGGATGCGAGGCGGCCGCGCGGGCGGCGCTGCGGGGTTGGGCTGTGCGGTACGTCGGGGCGCAGCGGCTGCGGTTCGCCGACGGCGGGCAGTTCGCGGCGATCGACGCGCTCGGCGCGGAGGAGACGAACCTGGCCGATGAGTTGCGCGGCGCCATCGCCGAAGGGGACTGCGAGTCGCTGGTGCAGCTGTTGGCGGCGCTGGGCACGATGTGGATGATGCGCGGGGAGCACATTCGGCTGCTGGTCGTCGGCGGCGGGGTGCGCGACGCCTTGGGTGAGTGGGAGCCGCCGCCGCAGCTGGCTGATGTGGCGCGGGCGGCGGTGGCGGTCACGTTGAACACGTCGCTGGCGTTGTCCGGGGAGCGTGCCGACCTGTTTCAGGTGCTGCGGCGGCTGGGGCCGGCCAGCGGGCAGGACACCTATGTCGCGGCTCTGGTTCAGGTGCTGCTGACGTGTGCGCCGGTCGTTGATGAGGCGTTTCCGGCGCGGCTGGTGGCCCTGGCGGCGTCGCCGGATCGGCAGGTGGCCTCGGTGGCGGCGTTGTGGCTGAGCCGGCACCGGGAGAACGAGGGTGATCTGCCCGGTGCGTTGGCGGCCGCGCAGCGGGTGCTGGAGCTGGCCTCACCCGATGCCGATGTCGATGCTGATGCCGGGTCGTGGGCTTTCGCGATGCCGCACGCGCTGCTGGCGGAGCTGACGATGCAGCTCGGCGACACCGAGGCCGCGGTGGCTCACGCGTTGGCGGCGCTGCCGGTGGTGGAACGGCTCGGCGCCAACGACGACGAGGCGCAGCTGCGTGCGCTGCTGGTGCTGTGTGACATCGGCGCGGGCCGGCTGGAGCAGGCCCGGGCGCAGTTGGCGCGGATCGACGGCATCGAGATGCGGGCCGCCTCCTTCGGGACCGACGTGTTCCGGCACATCTGCCGGGCCGAGCTGCTGCTGGCCGACGGCGCGACCGAGGCGGGGCTGCGGTTGTATCGGGAGTGCGCGCAGCGGATGCACCAGACCGAGGTTCCCGACGTCATGCGCACCGGTACCGAGCTGTGGAGCTACTTCGGGGACGCGCTGGTGTTGAACGCGCACGCCTGGTACGGGGTTTCCGCCGACGAGCTGGGCTGCGGGCAGGAGATGTTCGTGGCCTGCCGTGGCAGTGCGCTGCGGGTGCTGACCGCCGGCAACGAGCGCCTGGACTATCCGGCGGCCGGGTTGCTGCTGCTGTCGTTGGGGGCGTGGGCGCTGCTGCGGGCCGCCGCGCCGGCCGCCGACGCGGTGCGCCTGGTGGTGCTGGCTGAGCGGTTCGCGTACAACCGGATGCTGCCGTCGATGGCGTGGGAGCCGATCGTGGCGGCGGCGCAGCAGGCGCTTGCCGGCGGGCTGGAGGAGTTTGAGGGGCTGCGGGCGCAGTACGCCGGCCGCCGCCCGCCGGAGTTGCTGGATGAGGCGCGGGCGGCGGCGCGGCGGCTGCCGGAGCGATCAGGGGACTGCTGAGGGCTGCCCTTTCACAGGAAGCCGGCACGGGCAGCCCGCTAAAGAACCCGCTACAGGCTTCGGCGGTAGCAGCGGGTGGACAGCGGCGCGAAGATCGCGACCACGACGGCGCAGGCCAGCAGCGTCCAGCCGACCTCGCCGCTGACCGTGCCGTGGTTGGCCAGCGCCCGGGTCCCGGACACCAGGTGCGACACCGGGTTGACCTTCACGAAGTCGGCCAGCCAGTGCGGCAGCGTCTGCACCGGCACGAACGCGTTCGACAGGAACGTCAACGGGAACAGGATCAGCATCGAGATGCCCTGCACCGACTTGGCGCTTGTGGTGATGGTGCCGAGCCAGGTGAAGATCCAGGCCAGGGACCAGCCGGTGACGATCGCCAGCAGCATCGCCCCGGCCACCCCGAGCACGCCGCCGCCGGGCTGGTAGCCGATGATGAGCCCTGCGACGAACGTCAGGCCGGAGGCGATGAGGTAGCGGACCAGGTCGGCGATCATCGGGCCGGCCAGCGGCGCGATCCGGGCCATCGGCAGCGACTTGAACCGGTCGAACACGCCCTTGTCCATGTCCTCGCGCAGCTGCACCCCGGTGGACATGCAGGTGGTCAGGACGGTCTGGGCGACGATGCCGGGGATCAGCACCGGCAGGTAGGCGCTGACGCCGCCGGAGATCGCGCCGCCGAAGATGTACGCGAACATCGCGGTGAACAGCAGCGGCTGGATCGTCACGTCGAAGAACTGCTCGGGGTTGCGGCGCATCTTCTTCAGCGCGCGCCAGGCCATGATCAGGGTTTGGCTGCCGATCTCGGCGGGGTGCCGTGCGCGCGGGCGGCGGCGACCGCCGCGGCCGGGTCGACGGTGCGCGCCGGTGACCCGGCCTTGGCGGCCGGCGCGGGGGCGGGGGCGGAGGTCGGGGCGGAGGTGGTCACTGGGTCTCCAAGGCGGTGTGGTCGGCGAAGGCGGGGAGGTTGTCGGCGTCGGTGTCGTCGGTGTCGGCGCCGTGGCCGGTGAGGGCGAGGAACACCTCGTCCAGCGTCGGCTGGGCCACGCTCACCGAAGCGATCGACACCCCGGCCTGCCGCAGCCCGATGAGCACGTCCGCGGCCCGGTCGGCGGCGTCCAGCGGCACGTTCATGCGGCCGGACTCCGGGGTCAGCACCGGTTCGGCGCCGGCGATGCGCATCACGACCTGCCGGGCCTGCTCGGCATCGGCGCCGGCGGCCAGGTGCAGCTGCAGCGTGGAGTTGCCGACCGAGGCCTTCAGCTGCTCCGGCGTGCCCTCGGCGACCTTGCGGCCCCGGTCCAGGACCGCGATGCGCCCGGCCAGCTGGTCGGCCTCGTCCAGGTACTGGGTGGTGAGCAGCACCGTGCAGCCTTCGGTGACCAGGTCGCGGATGGTGTCCCACATTTCCCCGCGGGTCCGCGGATCAAGGCCGGTGGTCGGCTCGTCCAGGAAGATCAGCGGCGGCCGGGTGATCAGGCTCGCCGCCAGATCCAGGCGCCGCCGCATCCCGCCGGAGAACTGCGCGATCGGCCGGTCGGCGGCCTCCTGCAAACTGAACTGGCCCAGCAGCCGCTTGGCCGTGGCGCGCGCATCAGATGACCGCAGCCCCTGCAGCCGCCCGAACATCCACAGGTTCTCCGCGGCGGTCATGTCCTCATCGACCGAGGCGTACTGCCCGGTGATCCCGATCAGCTGCCTGATCCGGTGCGGCTCGCGCGCCACATCCACCCCGAACACCCGGGCCTGCCCGCCGTCGATCGGCAGCAGCGTGGCCAGCATCCGCAACGCCGTGGTCTTCCCCGCGCCGTTCGGCCCCAGCACGCCGAAGATCTCCCCCTGGCGCACCTCCAGGTCGATACCGTCGACCGCCCGGAACTTCCCGAAGTCCTTCTGCAGCCCGATCGCCTCGACGGCGGTGGTGTCTGTGCTCATGTCCTCGCGCTCCTTCATACCCTCGTGGGCTCTGCCGCCGAAGGTAGGCGCGGCCGCTTTCACGGCGGCTACGCGGCGGTTTCACCGCTGGCACTCGAGCTGCCGGGCCGGGCCTCGGCGCGCCATATTCGGTTGCCGGCGCGGGCAGGTGGTTGCCAGCATCGGCTTCCATGACGAAGGCGGGCTTGCCGTTCCTGTGGCTGTACGGGCCATCCGGCGTCGGGAAGAGCACCGTCGCCTGGGAGATCCACCGGCTGCTGGGCGCATCCGGCATGGACGGTGCCTTCGTGGACGCCGACCAGTTGGGGCTGTGCTACCCGGCCGGCGACGGCGACCCCGACAACCACCGCATCAAAGCGGCGAACCTGGCGGCGGCGTGGCAGGGGTTCGGTGCTGCCGGCGCGCAGTACCTGGTGCTCAGCGGCTATGTGCGCAGCGCCGATGAGGTGCGGCTGTATGCGCAGGCGGTGCCCGATGCGGCGCTGACGCTGTGCAGGCTGCGTGCCAGCCGGACGGTTTTGCAGGAGCGTTTCCTGCGGCGCGGCTACTTGGTGGAGCACGTGGCGCAGACTCTGGAAGAGGCCGAGGTGCTGGACCGCAGTGAGTTGACAGACGTCGTGGTCGACACCGACGGGCGCTGCCCGCAGCACCTCGCGCAGCAGATCTGCGGCGTCGGCGGTGTGTGGCCCGTGCTTCGTAGCGGCAGGGAGGCGTGAGCCGCATGTCTGAGGCCGCATTTGTGCCGGTCGTCTTCCTGACCGGCGCCCGAGCCGTCGGCAAATCAACGATCGGCTACGCCCTGTTCACCCGCCTGAACCGCACCGTCGCCAAGAGCGCCTACATGGACCTGGCCCAGCTCGGTTTCTGCCGTCCCGTCCCCGCCGACGACCCGCAGCACCACCGCCTCAAAGCCACCGTCCTGGCCGCCGGCTGGCGCACGTTCCGTGACGCCGGCGCGCGCCACCTGGTGGTCACCGGCGTCATCGGCGCGCAGCACGATTTCGACCGTTACCGCTGGGCTCTGGGCCCTGTGCCGGTGATGGTGGTCCGGTTGGATGCGGATCCGCCGGCTCTGGCCGAGCGCGTAGCGTTGCGTGCCCGGGGTGCGGGGCCTGCGATTCCCGGTGACGAGCTGCGGGGGCTCGGTGTGTCGGAGCAGCAGGCTGTCATCGAGCAGGCGCTGCGGCAGGTGTCGGCAGTCGCCGCGGACCTGGTTTTGGATACGACCGCGTTGACGGTTGCCGAAGCCACCAGCGCGTTGTTCGATCAGATCGCTGCGCGGGCCAGCCGTACCGCCTCGTCGTCCTCGGCGATCCCGCGCCAGCCGCCGCTGTAGCTCAGGCGCTCGCTGCTGGCGATCGTGCTCTCCAGCAGTGGCCGGAACTGCGTCGCGGCCGCGCCGAGCTCGGGCAGGTAGCGCAGGACCTGCCGGGTGATCGGACGCTGCCTGCCGTGGCGCAGCGGATCCAGTGCCGTGTCGAAGACGCGCAGGCACAGCGTCGACTCGCCGGTGATCCGCCAGTGCGCCCAGGCGGCCTGGATGCCGGGCCAGGTCCTCCAGTACTCCGGCTTGGCCTGGAGCATGGCCTCGATCATGGCCGCGATGTCGCCGGCCGGCCCCAGCTCTCGGTGGCCGAGGTCGGCGGCCCGGCGGAACGTGTCGTGCGCGCCGGACAGTCCCTGTTCGAAGCTGAGCGCACCCAGCAGCGGTGCCGCCTCGCCGGTGATGCGCAGGTAGGCCCACGCTGCGGCTTCGGCGTCCGGATGCGGTGAGGTGCCGATGCGGTGCAGGTCTTCGGCGGCGTCGGCGGCCAGCGGCCCCAGCGTGCCCAGGACGTTGCACGCCATACCGGCGTGCGCCGATTCCAGCAGGGCCCTGAGCTCGGGTACCGCGGCGGCCGAGGCGGGGCTGAAGGCGGCGAGGGACTCGGTGAGATGGTGCACGCCGGGGGTGGTGGTGTCCTGGGCGAGCCGTCGACGTAGCGCCGGCATCAGGGTTTCGGCATGCCGGCGCATCGGGATCAGGACGTCCAGCAGGCCCGGTAGGTCGGTGAGCATGAACGACACGGGCCAGCTCCTGTAGTGCACCCTGCGCGCGGGGAACCGGTCGGGTGTGCCGTTGACGGACCCGCTGGCCCTGGTGGCCTCGATGGCTTCGATGGCCGCGATGAGGTCGGGGACCGCGCGGGCATCGCCGAGGCTGGCCAGCGCCCACAGGGCACGGGTGGCGACCGCGTCGTCCGGGTCGTGTACGGCGTCGGCGAGCAGGTCGGCGTACGGCTGCGCGGGTGCTCCGGCTGCGGCGAGCAGGTGAGCGGCGCCGAGCCGCACCTCGGGCACGGGATGCCTCAGCAGCGGTGCGATGTCCGGAACCAGCTCCGCCGTGGCCGCGCGCGAACGCAGCATCACACCGCCGACCTGCATGAACACCTGCGAACCGCTGCTGCGGACCTCGTCGTTGGTCAGCGCCCACGATGCCAGGCGCTGGTGGAAGTCGCGGTCGGCGACGCGGTGGGAAACCCAGGTGGCCAACTCGCCGACGGTCGCGGCGTCGGCGAAGTAGTCCTTCGCGACCAGCGCCGGATCGGCGAGGGCTTGAAGGATGTCGGTGGCATCAGCGCGCGCCGGCCCCAGCTGGTGGCGTGCGATGAGTCCGGCCAGGCGGGCGCGGCGGTCGGTGCGGGTGGCCTGCTGCGCCCAGGCGGCCTCGGCGGCGCGGGCGTCGGGCGGCAGTTGGGAGGACAGTTCCCCGAGCGCCAGCAGCAGTGTCACGCGGACGCGGTGGTCGGATTCGATCGGGAAGCGGCGGCGCAGGGCGTCGGTGATCTGGCCGATGTCGGAGTCTGTGTCGGAGGCGGTGTCGCAGTCGTAGGCGGCGATGAGTTCGGCGGCGGCCATGCGCACGCCGGGTTTGGCGTCGTCGAGCAGCTCGATGAAGCGCACGAGCGCGGCCTGCATGGTCGTGCGCAGCGCTTGGGCCTGCGGCTTGGAACGCCACGGGTCGCCGATGTCGCCCAGCAGGGCGGCGAAGCTCGTCAGCATGTCCAGGATCAGGGGGCGGTGTGCGATGGCCGGCTCGCAGGCCAGGTCGATCAAGATCGGCACGGCCGCTGCCGCCGCCGGGTAGACGCAGCCGCCCTGGTGGTACAGCGACATGTCGAGCTCGCCGATCGCGGCGGCGTCTCCGGCCAGTGCCGCCCGCAGGTGTCCGGCGGTGTCGGTGGCCGGGCCGTAGGCGTGGTCCAGGCTGGGCCAGTCGACGGCGTCCACCGCGGCGGTGATCTTCTCCACGAGCGGTCACGGTACGGGCCTGACCAGGGATGAAGCAATCGGATAACGCCGGGCAGCGGACACCGGGCCCCAGGTACCCGGACATCAGGCCCCGGTTGTCCGGGGCCTGATGTCCGGTCCGGTGATCAGCTCCCTGCCACGCCCATCACCGCCGCCGCCGCCGCGATCACCGGCGCCGCGGCGGCTCCGAGGCTGGCGGTGTTCACGCCGTGCACGGTCGCCGCGGCGGCGCCGGCCGCCAAAGCTGCATGGACGCCGGCCTCGCCCCGCCCGGCGACGCCGCCCTGGTCGCCCTGGACCTGCGCGCCGCGGTACACGGCGCGATGTCGATGCGCGTCAACCAGCCGGACCTGCCGTGGCCGCCGCTGGAGGAGCAGGTGGAGCGGTTCTTGACGAAGCTGGTCGGGGTGGCCTGAGGCAGGCTTACGGCCGGCCGGGAATGTTCAGCGCTTCAGGGCTCTGTAACGCCTCAGCAGCGCGGTGATCCTTGCCGGGTCGGCATCGCCGTTGAGCTCGAGAAGCAGATCATCCGGGCACAGTTCATACAGGTCACCCCACCAGCGGCGGATCTTGTTGTCCCAGATCCGGTAGCCGCCGGGGACGCCCTTTGCCACGTAGCGTCGTCTGCTCACGCGATTCACCATAGAGCCGGCCCGGGAATCCCACCCCGGGCCGGCTCATCGGTTCCCCGAAACTGGGCTGATCAGAACCAGGGGTTGCCGCCCAGGCTCCACACCGAGACCTTCGTGACCCCCAGCCCCTGCAGCACGGCGAGCTTGCGGTCCATGGCGGTGGAGTCCACGTAGTCGTACAGCATCCCGCCGCTGGTCCACCGGATCTCCCCGGACCCGGAATCGCGGCGCGCCGCGATCGTCCCGGGATCTGAGCTGTAGCCGGGCATCGTGGCCATGGTGACGTTCGGGATGTTCCCCGTGATCTGCGAGGTGTCGCACGCCGCCGGTGCGCTGTATCCGTACGACGGCAGCCCGATCACCAGCTGCGCCGGGTTCGGGATCTTGCTCTGGGCGTACTGCGTCACGCTGGTCAGCCAGGCGAACGGGGTGATCGCCAGGCAGCGCTGGCCGGCTGTGGAGTCGTACTCCTCGTCGTAGGCCATGATCTCCACCTCGTCCACGCCGGTCGCCGCGACGCCGGCCAGGTCGTAGAAGTCGGCGTCGGCCACCATCGCCGGGGCGTCGACCTGGAGTTTGCGGCCCGAGGCGTGCAGGGCGGTGGCCAGCTGCTTCAGGAACTTCTCGTAGTTCGTCAGCGTCGTGGAGTTCCACGACCAGTAGTCCTCGAAGTCGACGTCGATGCCGGTGAACCCGACCGCGTTGATCTGGTTGACCAGCTTGGTCACCGCCGCCGAGCGCTTGCTGCTGGAATTCACCAGCGCCGACACGTCGGCCGTGGTCATTCCCGACACCGTGGCGAACTGCTCGGCCGAGTGGGCTTTCACATCGGCGACGAACGACGGCGTGTCCTCGTTGCACTGCCCTGACTCGACCTGCACGGTGCCGCGAGTGCCGGAGATGGTGAAGAACTCCGGCTTCAGCACACCGGTGGCCAGCCGGCCGTCGGCGTATTCCGACTGCGCCAGACACGCCGGGTCCGACCCCGGCGTCCCCGGATACATCCACGCCTGAAGCTGCGGCGAAGCCGCGCTGGTGCCTGAGTGCGAGTGCCAGTGCGCTGAGCCGGCGGGCTCGGCGGGCTTGGCGGCGGCCAAAGCCGCCGAGGCCTGCGTCAGGCACGCCAGCGTGCACGCGACCGCGGTGAGGCGACGCATCATGGTGGTTCCTCCTACTCGATACCGGTGCATACGGAAAAGCAGGAGTCGCAAAGTGTCAGTCAGGCAGTCAGGCCGGCCGACAGTCAGGCAGTCAGGCCGCGTCGTACGGATTCAGCGAAAGCTGCTCGGTGCCCTCGGCGGCGGCGCTCCAGGAGGAGTTCACCACAGTCAGCCCGGCGGCGTGGGTCGACAGCGTCAGCTCGGACTGGATCCGGTACCGGTCGCCCCGGTACACCGACCGGCTGAACTCCACCACCCGGCCGTCGCCCGCCCTGGTCACCCGCTCGAACAGCAGCGCCGGAGTGTGCACCGGAACCTTCAGCAGCGCCGCCTCCTCGGCGTCCACCACCGTCGGCTCGATACTCTGCGACGCCGTCGCCGGCTCGATCCCGTACGTCTCCACCAGCGTCCGGTAGAACGAACCCCCCGCCAGCTCCTCGCCGGTCAGGCCGGGAACCAGGTCGTAGGGCACGTACAGCTGCTCGATGGAGACGGGTTCGCCGTCGACCAGCCGCAGCCGCATGATCCGCACCACCGGGTCGGCGGGGGACCGGTTCAGCCGGCGCCCGATCCTGGCGCCGGCCGGATGTGCCGGCTCGAACTCCAGGATCCGGCTGCTCCACGCGCCGTCCACATCACCCGGCAGACGCTGGGCGACCTTCGGGCGCGAGACGTACACCCCGCTGCCGTGGCGCCGGTCGAGCAGACCCTCCCGGACCAGCTCGTCCACCACCGACCGCAGCGTCGGACGGGACACGCCCAGCTCCTCGGCCAAAGCCCGCTCCGGCGGGATCGGTTCGCCGACCCGCAGCGCCTCGAGCACGTCCAGCAGATGCTCGCGCACCCGCCGACGCTTGCCGTGCCGGCTCTCCTTCGCCGGCGCCGGAATCTCGACCATTACCTGACCACCTTCTTGACCACTGGATGCTGACGTGGACCAGTCTGCCGCACCCAGCGCTTGACTCCGCCACGCATGCTGCCCCACGATGGGCCACCGGTCAATAAGTGGTAAGTATTTGGAGCAGAAAATCGGGAGGATCCATGCGCAGACCTCGCACACTCCGCGCACTTCGCACCGCCGTGCTCACCGCCGCCGCCATCGCAGCCACCGCGGCGCTCGCCGCCTGCTCGGCACCGGCAGCGTCGCAGCCGTCGGGCAAGGCCCCGCAGGCCTACGACGGCAAACCGGTCACCATCACGTTCTGGCACCCGTTCACCGACGACCACGACGTGAACGCGATGAACGCGGTCCTGGCCATGTTCCACAAGGCCTACCCGAACATCACCGTCAACGCGGTCAAAGCCCAGGACTCCGACAAGGTCACCCAGGCCATCAGCGCCGGCACCGCCCCGGACGTGGCCCTGGCCTTCGACGCCAACAAGGTCGGCAAATGGTGCTCCACCGGCGCCTTCACCGACCTGACGCCCGCCCTCAAAGCCGGCGGCGTCGACATGACACAGTTCCCAACCTCAGTACTGTCCTACACCGGCTACCAGGGCAAACAGTGCACCCTGCCCCTGCTCGCCGACACCTTCGGGCTCTACTACAACAAGACCCTGCTGGCCCAAGCCGGCTACAGCGGCCCGCCCAAAACCATGGCGGAGCTGACCGCCATGGCCGAGAAACTCACCGTCCGGGGCCCCGACGGCACCATCCAAGTCGCCGGCTTCATGCCCTACCTCGGCGTGTACCAGGCCGTGGCCGAACACTTCCTGCCCAGCTTCGGCGGCACCTGGCTGGCGCCCGACGGCACCTCGCACCTGGCCGCGGAACCCGCCGTCGCCGCGATGCTGACCTGGCAGAAGAACCTGGTCGACTTCTTCGGCGCCAAGAACCTGGAGAAGTTCAAGGCCGGCCTGGGCGATGAGTTCTCGGCCCAGAACGCCTTCGAGACCGGCAAGATCGCGATGATGGTCGACGGCGAATGGCGCAACGCCATGATCACCTCCGACGGCTCCAAGGTCGACTGGGGCACCGCCCCGGTCCCGGCGGCCGACGACCAGCCGCAGCTGTACGGCGCCGGCTTCGTCGGCGGCAACGTCATCGGCCTGCCCCGCGGCGGCAAGAACCAGGCCGCCGCGTTCGAACTGGTCAAATACCTGACCACCGACACCCAGGCGCTCGCCGCGTTCGCCGACGGCCTGGGCAACGTCCCCACCACCAAGGCCGCACTGTCCTACCCGGGGCTGAAACTGGCCGCCGACCCGCACTTCCAGCCGTTCCTGCAAGTCTTCGCCAACCCCGCCACCACGACCACCCCGGCCAGCACCGACGGCGGCGCCTACCTGACCAACTTCGGTCAGTTCGCGCTGCGCTGGCAGCAGGGCGGCGTCAGCGACCTGACCAAGGGCCTGGCCGATCTGGACGCCCAGAACAACGCCGCGCTGAAGCTGGGCGCGCCATGAGAAAGCGCAACCCGAACAACCGCGCCACGAGAAGACGCACCAGAAGACGCACCATGAGAAACCGCAAACTGATCCTGGGGCTGCTCAGCCCCTGGCTCATCGGGGTCGCGGTGTTCTTCCTGTACCCGCTGGGCGCCACCGTCTACTACTCCTTCACCAGCTTCGACATGCTCACCCCGGCACGCTGGGTGGGCCTGCGCAACTACAGCTACATGCTGCACGGCGACCCCTACCTGTGGCAGGCGCTGCGCAACACCGCATGGGTCATGGCGATCCTGGTGCCCTGCCAGCTGCTGTTCGCCCTGGGATCAGCGCTGGTGCTGACCCGGATCAAACGCGGCGCCGGCCTGTTCCGCACCCTGTTCTACCTGCCCTCCCTGGCCCCGCCGGTCGCCGCGACCATCGCGTTCGTGTTCCTGTTCAACCCCGGCACCGGACCGGTCAACACCATCCTGCGCTGGTTCGGCATCCAGGGCCCGCTGTGGTTCACCGACCCGCACTGGGCCAAACCCGGCCTGGTCCTGCTGGCGCTGTGGGGCGCCGGCAACACCATGGTGATCTTCCTCGCGGCGCTGCTGGACGTCCCGGTGGAACTGCACGAGGCCGCCGCCTGCGACGGCGCCGGACCACTGCGCCGGCTGATCACCGTCACCCTGCCCACGATCCGCCCCGTCCTGCTGTTCTCCCTGGTCACCGGCATGATCGGCGGACTGCAGTACTTCACGCAGGCCGTCGTGGCCGGCGAGGTCGCCAGCGGCTCGGCCGACATCACCGCGTCCTCCGGAGCCCCCGGATACCCCGACGGCTCCACCCTGACCTTCCCCTACTGGCTGTACGCGCAAGGGTTCCAGCGCTTCAACATGGGCTACGCGTGCGCCCTGGGCGTGGTGCTGTTCGCCATCGCGATCGGCTTCACCGCGGTGCTGCTGCGCCGCACCGAAGGATTCGCCGCATGAGCACACTGACCGGATCCGACCAGCGCACCACACCGGCCGCGGGCGGCAACAGCGCGCGCCGCCGCGGCCGCGTCCGCCTCACCGATCCCGCAGCCCGCCGGGCCCGGCGGCGCGAGCGCCTCGGATGGATCGCCACCCACTGCGTCGCGATCGCCCTTGCCCTGGCGTTCCTGACCCCGCTGATATTCATCGCGCTGACCGCGCTGATGAGCGACCAGCAAGCCCTCACCGCGCAGCTGTGGCCCAAGCACTTCCAGTGGTCCAACTTCACCGACGTGTTCCGCAAGGCGCCGCTGCTCACCTGGCTCGGGAACTCCGCGCTGTACGCGGGCCTGGCGACCTGCTTCACGCTCGTCTCGGCCGTCCCGGTCGCCTACGCGCTGTCCCGGCTGCGCTGGCGCGGCCGCAACGCCGCGTTCCTGCTGGTCATCGCCATGATGCTGCTGCCGCCGCAGATCACCCAGGTCCCGATCTACGTGATGTGGGCCCGGCTGCACCTGACCGGCACCCTGTGGCCGCTGGTGGTGCCGCCGCTGCTCGGCGACGCGTTCTCGATCTTCCTGCTGCGCCAGTTCCTGCTGACGATCCCCGAGGAGTACTCCCTGGCGGCGCGCGTCGACGGATGCAGCGAGATCCGGGTGCTGCTGAAGGTGATCCTGCCCATGGCCAAGCCGGCGCTGTCCGCGGTGGCGCTGTTCCAGTTCTTCTACGCCTGGAACGACTACTACGGGCCGCTGATCTACACCTCCGAAGTGCCCTCGCACTGGACCCTGGCACTCGGGCTGGCCTCGTTCCGCACCGTCCACGGCGCCCAGTGGAACCTCACCATGGCCGCCACCCTGCTGGTGATGGCGCCGGTGATCGTCGTGTTCTTCTTCGCACAGAAAGCCTTCATCGAAGGCGTCACGCTGACAGGAGTCAAGGGTTGAAGATCGCCATCGTTGGGGGCGGCTCCACCTACACCCCGGAGCTGATCGACGGCATCGCGCGCCTCGGGCTGCCGGTGACCGAACTGGCCCTGGTCGACCCGGCCGAGCCGCGCCTGGCCACCGTCGGCGGCTTCGCCCGCCGCATCCTGGCCGAGCTCGGGCATCCGGCACGGCTGGTCACCACCACCGACCTGGACGCCGGGGTCGCCGGCGCCGACGCGGTGCTGCTTCAGCTGCGCGTCGGCGGGCAGCAGGCCCGGCACAGCGATGAGACGCTGCCGCTGGAATGCGGCTGCATCGGGCAGGAGACCACCGGCGCCGGGGGCCTGGGCAAAGCACTGCGGACGGTGCCGGTGGTGTTGAGGATCGCCGAGCGGGTCGCCGCGCTCGCGCCGCAGGCGTGGATCATCGACTTCACCAACCCGGTCGGTATCGTCACCAAGGCGCTGCTGGACGCCGGGCACCGCGCGATCGGGTTGTGCAACGTGGCCCTGGGGATGCGGATGACGATCGCCTCGCACCTCGGGGTCGCCCCCGATCGGCTGGGCATCGACCATGTCGGGCTGAACCACCTGACCTGGACGCGTTCGGCGGTGCTGGACGGCAAGGACATGCTGCCGGAGCTGCTGCGGACCCACGGCGGTGAGTTGTCGGCCCGGGTCGGGCTGCCGGTTGCGTTGTTACGGAACCTCGGCGTCATTCCGTCGTACTACCTGCGGTTCTTCTATGCCCACGACATCGTGCTGGACGAGCAGCGCAGCAGCCCATCACGGGCCAAGAAGGTCGAGGCGATCGAAGCCGAGCTGCTCACGATGTATGCCGACCCTGGTCTCACGCAGCTTCCGCAGCTGCTGACGCAACGCGGCGGCGCTCACTATTCGGAGGCCGCGGTGCAGCTGATCTCGGCGGTGATAGGCGATACCCACGCCGTTCACGTGGCCAACACGCGCAACGACGGGGTGTTCCCGTTCCTGCCGGACGAGGCGGTGATCGAGGTGCCCTCTGAGATCTCCGCCGCCGGTGCTCGGGCGCTTCCTGCTGCCCCGCTGGATCCGTTGTTCGCCGGGTTGGTGGCGCACGTGTCGGCCTACGAGCAGCTGGCGCTTGATGCGGCGCTGCACGGCGGCCTGGAGCGGGTCGAGCGGGCGCTGCTCGCGCATCCGCTGATCGGTCAGGCCGCCATGGCCGAGCCGCTGGCCGCGCGACTGGTCGCTGCCAACGCCGAGTACCTGCCGTGGGCGCGATGACCGGGGAGCTCCTGATCGCCATCGACGGCGGCAACAGCAAAACCGACGCGCGCCTGGTGCGTTCCGACGGCACCGTTGTGGCGGCCGGCAGCGGCGGCGGGTTCCGGCCTCAGGTGCACGGTGTGGCGGCGGCCGTGGAGGTGCTGGCCGGGCTGGTCGCCGGCTGGCCGCTGCCGGTGCGTGGCCTGGCGGCGTTCCTGGCCGGCGCCGACCTGCCCGAGGAGGTGCTTGCGTTGCAGGCCGCTGTGGAGGAACGCGGCTGGGCGAAGGAGGTTCACGTCGCCAACGACACCTTCGCCCTCTTCCACGCCGGCACCGCGAGCCGCGAAGGTGTGGCAGTGGTCTGCGGGACCGGTATCAACTGCGTCGGCGTCGCAGCCGATGGCCGTACCGCGACCTTCCCGGCGCTCGGCGCGCTGTCCGGCGACTGGGGCGGCGGCGGCGATGTGGGTCGGGCCGCGCTGTGGTGGGCAGTGCGCGCCGAGGACGGCCGCGGCCCGGCGACGCTGCTGCGCGCCGCGGTCATCGAGCACTTCGGCACGGCCACGGTGCAGGACGTGGTGCTGGCCGTCCACCGCGGCGAGCTGCCCGAACTGCGGCTGGCCCAGCTCGCGCCGGCCGTGTTCCGAGCCTGCGACGCCGGCGACGAGGTGGCGGCACTGCTGGTCGACGTCCTGGCCGACGAGATCGCGGCGATGGCGCTCGCCGCGTCGGGGCGGCTGCGGTTGGCCGATCCTGACGTCGTCCTGGGCGGTGCCATCCCGGCGGCGGGGAACGCGCGGCTGCTGGAGCGCGTCGGCGCGCCTGCCCGGGGCGGTGTCGGTGGTCGGCGACGCGCCGGTCGCCGGTGCGGTCAGGTATGCGGTCGACCGGTGGGGGAATTAGTTTCCGCAACATCACCGCGTAACACTTTTTCGGCACTTCCCGGTCGACGGCTCAGGATATCGTTTTTGTTTCGCTTTATTGTTTTTGCTTTTCTCCCGAGTCTGGCGCCCGCGAATCAGGCGGCTGTGCGCGGGAGTGGATTTGCGTCACGCCCAGCATCCCCAGTTCGATGCATTCCGCCACTGTCGCCGGAGCGATGAAGACGGCGATGACCGTCCCCGCGTCACCGCCTTTGGGGTGGGTCGGCGCGGGGCGGTGCGCACTCCCCACGTGCTCGTGCCGCTGACGGTACGCGCGCTGGCGACAGGCCGTTGAGCAGTACTTTCGTGGACGTCCGGCTCCGCGGACCACCGGGGTCTCCTTCTGGCAGACGACACATCGCATACGCCGACTCCATTTCCGTGGCTGACGATTTCTTTTAATCGCGAGACAATAATTCCTCATCGATATCGGAATTCATCCCCGTGCGACACGACAATGCACTGGGTCAGTCGGGTGAAATATCCTTCTCGAATTGACGGGGTGGGCGGCCGCTGTTCTTCTGGAATCAGGCAGCCGGTCAATGAACACATTGATCTGGCCCGGGTCGGCAGAGCGCCGGCCGTCGTATTCCGGAAACGGGAGGAGGACCATGGCCGCGTACCGCCTCGAAGTCCAGAACAACTCCAGCGGCTTCACCAACTTCTGCATGTACCAGAGCGTGCCGGACACCAACCTGGGGGTCCAGGTGGAGACCCTGGCCTGGTTCGTCGAACTGGCCTACCCGACCACCACGGTCACCTTCGACTGGACCGTGGACTACTCGTTCTGCTGGTCGGAGACCGGGCCGCTGTCGCCGGGGGTGACGTTCACCGCCAGCCAGGTCTGGGCGGCCGACCCGATGAACCCGGTCCAGCAGGCCGTCCAGTTCCTGCGGTCCAACGGCGCCTACACCTTCGAGCGCCTGGCCGCCGACCCCACCCGGCACGCCGGCGACCTCTACGTCGAGCAGGGCGGCGACGTGCCGCTGCGCGCGGCCAGCGTCGGCATCGGAATGTCCGGCACCGGCACCCACGCCGTCCAGGCCCAGCCCAACCTGCACCTGGTCTTCACACCTCACCCTCGGTACTGGATCGTCGCCGGCGAGTTCGAGCACGGCGAGGTCCTGGACGTGGCAGAGCTCTCCAACGCCCTGGAGATCGACTACTACGGGGCGCAGACCAGCCAGCGGCTCACCTACACCATGAACAACATCTTCGAGCCCGTTCAGTGACCACCAGGCACTGCCGGTACTCGCCGGCAAAACCATCGCCACGACAAGCCAGAACAGGAGACACCGCCATGCCGCAGTTCCACAACATCGAGGACGCCAAGAGAATCATCGACGCGGCCTGGAACGCCTTCGACCCGCACGGCCGGGTGCACAGCGACATCGGGGGCGTGCCGGTCCCGGTGGTCTGGTCCTACTACAGCCGGACGATGGACGCCGGTACCGACGACGTGTGGGAGTTCACCGGCAACCAGGGCGAGCTGACCAGGTGGTGGACGGACTTCGGGCCGGAATACACCGTCCTGCCTCCGGAGTACAAGGGACGCAGGTTGGGCTACCAGATCAACCTGAAGTTCCGGGACCCGCGCGACACGTGGTTCAACTTCCACCTCACCGTGCCGGCACCGTAGGAGCACCACCGTCGCGGATCGGCACCGTGGCCACGGCACCGCGGCACAGTATTCGGGGGTCGCGAACAGGGCCCGAAGCAGGTGTGGGCGCCAAGGAACCCCTTGGCGCCCACACCGTCATGCGGCCGTGAAGCAAGCGACAACCGCCGTCCACCAGTGTTCTTCCATGCCTCGCATGGTCCGCATCAGCCGCAGGCATCCGTGTCACAGACGCGACGTGCCCGTGTGGGTCTGGGCTACTCCCGGCCCGAGCTGGGGATTCACTCGAAAGCGTCCAGTACCACTCATAGGACCTTCCGACGGACATGCCTGCGGCTACGCGCACTGCCCCAGCATCGCCGTCTTGTCGGCGCTCGCCACCGGAAGCTGGTACTTGATCGCCACCTGCGCGAAGCGGACCGCGTAGGAGCAGCCGACGGCCTTCAGCGGCGGCATCCAGGCCCCCGGGCCGGAGTCACCCTTGGCGCCGTTGTCGGGGCCGTCGACCGCCAGGAGCTCCAGCGGGTCGTTGGCCAGCTGCTCGCGGCGGGCCGCGGTCCAGCGGGAGGAACCCATCTGCCAGCTGTAGCCCAGCGGCAGGACGTGGTCGATCTGGACCGCGGTGGCGTTCTTCTTGGTGAACTGGATGTTCTGGCCCGTGTAGGGGTTGAACAGCGTCATCGACTCCACGACGCAGTGGGCCGACTTGCCCTTGGCCTCGTCCTGGACGTTCTGCCCGTCGCGGGCCAGGACGTCGTCACGGGTGTCGCAGCCGTTGTCGGCGAAGGGGTCGCCGACGGCACCGTCGGTCCAGGCCTGCCCGAACTGCTCACGGGTGTAGCCGGACATCCCGGCGGGGGCCTGGGTGGTCAGGCGGTTGATCAGATCGCGCGCCGCACTCCGGTCCGCCGCCGAGATGATCGGCGCCAAACCGGGCTTGGTCCCGTCGGTGTCGGCGAGCGGGCTGACCGCGTGGCCGTCGGTGGTGACCGGGCCTGATCCGTTACCGCCACTGGTACCGCCACCGGTGCCACCGCCGGAAGCCGAGTGGGAACCCTGCGACGAGGTGCCGTCGGCCGAGGCCACCGGCTTGCAGCCGCCGACGACCGCGACCGAGGCGATGAGCGCCAGGACGGGGATGGCGCGGGCGGGTCTGGATCCGGCGACAGCCTGGACACGTATTCGGCGCTTCATGGTTCACCCTCCGAGAAGAACTCTGCGATGCATCGCCAATGCCGCCCTGGTGCCCAGGTGGCAGGCATTTATCAGCGGTCGGCGGTGAAAGGGCTCAGCCGTGTGGCCAAGGCGCGGCGCATAGTGTCCCCATGGAGCCTTTCAAGAGCCCGGCACGCCTGGAATGGTGGGCAAAGCCGTCGATGTGCATCGGCGAGTACGAGATCGACATCACGGTCACCGTCGACCCAGCCGGCGTGTGGAGCGCACAGGGCCGGCACTCCCATGCACTCGACACGACGCAGCGCGAGGGCTGGGACTTCCTGGTGGAGATGGATCCCTGCTTCTCCCTCGCGTTCCCCGGCGAGGAGCGCGGCCACCTCATGGTGCGCGTCGACGAGGCGCAGGACGGCGACCTGATTCTCACGGAGGCACAGGGATGGGACGGGTCGGCTTCCGTCACGTTCGACCTGACGTGAGACCGGCCCCACGGCTCTTCGCCATGCTTCAGCGACCTGTGCGCTTTCGAGCACCGAGTCCTTCTTAGCGGCGCTCTCTATCGCGCATCGACGGGCACGAACCCGCGTCTAGCTTGGCAGTACCGCAAGCCAGAAGCGAAGGAGTGATCGCATGAGGGTCTACATCTACACCAACGACACGGCGCAGACGCAGCTCTTCCAAGGCACGACTCCGGGCGTGCAGAACCGGCAGCTCGTCGTCACCGCGCCGGCCGGCACCAGCGGGCTGACGAGGAACGCGAAGTACAAGTACTCGCTGACCATGCCGAACCACGACGTCGCGACGGCGACGCTGACGAACATCAACGGCAACGTCTACACGTTCACCGTCTAGCCGTCGTCAAGCTCGACGTCACGGGGAGTCCTCCCTGAAGCGGGCGATGTGAGTCAGCTCTGACTGGATGACCTGATGCTGATGGAGCGCGCCGGTGCCAGTCAGCAGGACGCGCGCGCTGTGCGGAGCGTCGAGCAGTTCGGCGGGTTCGCCGTCACGCTCGATCGCCGAGATCACGCGATCGAGGGGCGAGCCGCTGCCGTGCGATCTGGTGAAGCGAGTCCCGATGCCCACCGTGCCGCGTCTGCAGCCGACGACAGCCCAGGTCTGCTCGCCGGCGTCGGACTCAACGCCGATAATGTCGAGCTCAGCGTCGGAGACGACATCGCCATCAGGACAATCAGTCCGGCGAAAAACTCCGGTGATACTGCCACCGCCGGGTTCCTGGCGCTCGGTGCGCGGGATCAGGACTTCCCGCATGCGACCGTCGTAGAGCATCCACAGGCCGAAGCAGCTGTCCTCTTCGTCTCGGATCAGGACTTGAACCGAGTGCGGGCAGGGCCAGGGCAGACTCTCCAGCCGTCCCAGCAACCCGTACCAGTTGTGTCGCCAGAACTGGATAACCCAGGTAAAACAGGGCCCCGCGCCAACCGTTCCGGAGAACAGATCCTCACCGATCTTCGTGAAGCACTGATGCCACTCCCGGTCCGGATCGGGCCGAGTAAAAGGCTCCATGACATGCTCGGCGTCCTTGGCGATGACGATGACCTCGGCGAATCTGCTCATGGTGGTTAAGTATGACCAGCTCGCGAGGTGCGCCGGCGACCGGCAACGGTCCTGCGCGACCCCTATGCTCCGGCCATGGTCACGACGGCTTCTGAAGACTCCCCTCTCGCCGCGCTCATCGACGAGCCTGGCGGCGGTGTGCTGGCGCTTCCAGCCGGTCGCGTGATTTAAAACGATGAGGGCCCGGTGCTTTGGCTCAGCGACGGTGAACCCGATGGCCAGACCGTAGAGCGGCTGCGCGCGAATCACGCCTCCAGCGGACTGTGGCCGATGCTGATCGGTGATGATCCTGGCTGGGACGACGCACCTCCCGGTGTCGTCCGAGAGCCGTCGCCGCGCCACCCGTGGGTCAGGCCGTTCTATCCGCTTCTCCGTGAAAGCCTGGGCAAGCCGCGCTTGCGTTGGTTCGAACTGCCCCAAGCGGAGCCATGGCTGGCCGATCGGTGGGCCGAGGAGGTCGCCGATAACGAGGCCAACGACTACTGGGCGCCGCAGGAACGGGTCTCAGCGCTGGCCCCGTTCGGGGCGGCGTGGCCCGGACTGGCCCCGGCCGCCGACCCGCTCGGCGAACCACTGGCGATCGCCGACTGGCATGCGGCAATGATGCTGCAGGAGAACTGGCTGGGCCGACCACGGTTGGCACTGTTCGAAGGAGCAAGCAGCAGCGAGGCGTTGGCAGCGGCGCGTTGGGCGCCGGCCGAGAACGACAACTTCCTGGCCCACATTCAGGTGCTCCAAAGCTGGGAGCAGCGTTTCGGCGCGCGGGTCGTCGCGCTGAAACCGGACACCCTCTACCTCAGCGTGTCCGCACCCCCAGCAACGCCGGAACACGCCGTCCATGTGACATGCGAACACCTGGCCTTCTGCCCGGACGCAGTGTGGCAGTGCAGCGACTCGTTCCAAGACCACGCCGAAGGGCTGATCGGGTCGCCGTGCTGGGGGTTCTGGTGGGACTGATACCGCCGGGAGCGTCTCGCCGGAAGGTTCCCAGAGTTCATACAGCGGGACATTGGACTAGCGATCTCATGCCGCGCCGGCGGTGATGGCCAGTCCGCGTCTTTCCCAGTCCGACTCCATGGTCCAGTGGATACCGGGCCTGTCCACGAGAGACGACGCCGGATGACGACCCGAGAGCAGCTCGAGGAGGAATGCCACCATGCCGCCGTGGGTCCAGTAGGTGGTGACGGGGCCTCGGGCCCACATCACGACGGGCCACCGGTCGGGGTCGGGGTCTTGGGTCAGCCAGAAGAAGGAGTCTCCTGCCTCATTGGTTCCCCAACAGACCAGGCCGCCGGGGGCGGGGTGGAACGGATGGACCGGGCCGCCCCAGTCGTCTTCATCGATCCCCTCGAAGGTCTGCGCCTCGTAGGCCTGGATGTCGAGGAGTCCGTGGAACCCACCGCGAAGTACTCGCGATCCCGGCCATTGCACGCTAGGTGGCGGAGGCGCGGGGCAGGGGGCGAATACTTCGAGCAGTTCGAGGCCGCCGTGGTCTGCGGTCAGGACGCCGCCGCCGTAGCGTTCGACGAACGCGCGGTAGTCCCCGGGCAGTTGAAGCCCGAACTCCGCTTCGGCGCGGTCCCATGGCGGTGCTGCGACAGGTCCCGGGGGCGGTGGCAGCAGCAGGGCCAGATCGTCAAGGCTCGCGGTCACCAGGTCTCCCGTCAACGCGGTTGAGTCCGGGCCAGCGTAGAGGACACCCGTTACCCCCTTGGTGTGAGTCCCCACGAGAGTGTCAGTGGATAGTCGTCACTGGATGTCAGCAGCAGCGATCTTGCTCAGCCGTTCGTGCCCGAAGGTGACTCAGGCCACCGATGCCGATCCGGCACAGCGTTTCCGCGAGCCAGCCAAAAATCCCCGAGATGCGGCAGCTGCGGACTGCTATAACAGCGCCATGACCGGCATAAACGTCCGTAGGCAGGCCGCATGATCACGACCGGATCGGTTCCGCGTGACCTTGCTGTTGAGCGATTCGCCTTCCTTGCCCAGCGCTTCCGTGGACGACGAAACGCGATCAAGGAGTTCACTCATACCGCGCCCGAGTTCGTCTTCTGGATCTACCCCGACGGCACGCTGTTCGATGCCAAGGACGCACACCGCAAGAACGTTCCGCGCGGCTACCAGCACATCCTGGATGATGAGCCGGATTACGGGGGCTTCTTGCGGGGGCGCCTTGCGCGATCCACAGATGGATTCCAGCTGGTGGTCGTGTACTGCCGTGCGGAGGCACTTGCCGAACCAGGCCGGTCATTGTCCCAGGTGCTGGTGGGGTTGCGGCAGATTCCCGTGCCGTTGGACGACGATGCCCTGGTGATCAGCGACAACGCCGACATCTACGGAACCGTGGACGACCTGCGTATACGCGAGGCCAGCGAGCACCGATAACTGGAGCCGACCGAGGGCGCGCTTCAAAGCTCGGTAATTGGCTCAACGGGCGTGTATCCGCAGGTCTGCGGTAAACAATCGTCCTGGTGATCTTCGCCCCAGAGGCGGCTATCGCGCTGTGTTCCACGAGCGATCTGGACGAGTTGACGCTGTCGAAGCCGTCCGACGTTCGAGGCCAGAGTTGTGAAGGTCTCGGGCATCACTGCGAGCGAGCTGTAGATCCGCTCCCCGTGATCATTTGAAGAAGGACACGGCACTGCCACCAGGGCCGTCCGGCCTTCGGGTCCGGCCAGTAGTACGACGCGGGGTCCGGGTAGATGAAGTGTTCGGCGCTCTGGTCAGGTGCGCCCGAAGCCAGGGGCTTCCTTGGCCAAGTCCGAGCCGTAGCCGCCCAGCTTCCTCATACAGGGCGTTGACCGTGTCGGTGTCTACGGCTTTGAGCACTCTTGCTTCTTCCGGTAGAGGCCGGCGGCCCGATGGCGTCCTGACCGGCCATCCGACCAGCGACCCGACACGCTGCCGAGTGGTGAGCTTGGGCGCGCCCTTGCGGTGCTCCGGGAACGGCGGCGGTGGTGTCCATCGATGTCCCGCCTCCTTGACCTGCTGAAGGATCCAGGCTTGGCCCTCTGGGCCGGACGTATGCCATGTCCAGATCATTGGCCGTTCGGCCATCGCCCGATCCCTGCTGCTGACCAAGCCCTTGCGTACGGGCTGCATCTTCGGCGGATTGGCGATGCCCGGCATGTTATGGCAGAGGTTGGCCAGGAACCTGATGCGTTCGAGGCGGGCCGTGCGCGAGACGTCTCGTGTCGCGGGGCCGGAACCGGCCAGCATCCGGATCTCGATGAACGCCTGAGCCGAGAGCAGAGCGGCCAACCGGCGGTCGTCTATTTCGCTGGGGGCCGTGTCGTTCTTCATTCCTGCCCGCCTTCGATCTGCCGTGGGACCCGACCTGCGCGCAGATCTTTGAGGTCGGGGATGTGGTTGTAGAGCGTGCCGGGACTGACGCCGAGCAGCTTGGCAATTGTGGTGATGCTGTTGTCGGGGTTCGGGAGCATGTCACGAGCTGCTCGCAGGATGTCGGGGCTGACGACGCTTGGCCGGCCGCCGACGCGGCCCCGGGCGCGGGCGGCGGCCAGCCCTTCGCGGGTCCCGGAGACGATCAGCTCGCGGATGAACTCGGCAAGGGCGGCGAAGACGTGGAAGACGAGCCGGCCGCCGGGGGTGGTGGTGTCGAGGCTCTCGTGCAGCGAGGTGAATCCGATCTCGCGCTTGCGGAGCTCGCCCACCATGTTGATGAGGTCTTGCAGCGATCGACCGTAGCGGTCCAGTGATGGGACGACCAGCGTGTCGCCTGCGGCAAGGAAGGCGTGGCAGGCCTTCAGCTCTGGCCGGAGATCGCTTCTGCCCGACTTCTTGTCGGCGAACACTCGTCGGCAGCCGGCCTCGGTGAGAGCGTCGATCTGACGATCGAGCTTTTGCCCGCCTGTCGACACACGCGCGTAGCCAATGCGGATGCCGGTCGGCACCGCTGGCTCCGGCAGGAGCAGTGCGGAGGGTTCGAGCGGGTCGGCCACGCCGTCGATTCTCTCAGAAAAGGGTCAGCGAGGGTTGTTGAAGGGCCGAGGCTTTTGAAGGAGTTTCTGAAGGGAAATCGAGCCTGATGCGGGGTCGAGGAGGATCGGAACAGCAATTAGCGCTAAGGAATGATCACGATCCCGGGCAGTGGAGGGCCCCGTCGGGATCACGGTGGCATCGTCAGTGGCGGTCGACATCATGGAGGCCATGAGCAACCCCCACCTGGCAAAGGGCAGCATCTGGCGGCTGCATCACGACGGGCATGAGATCGCCCGGCTGACCGTCACCGACACGGAGATGTTCTGGGTCCACGCGGACATCGAGACGCTGCCGGGCTTCGAGCCGTTCCGCCCGGTCTTCGCCGAGCAGGAACGCGCTGCCGAGGCCGGGGACGGGGAGCTGTACGACTCCTGCTACGCGCAGATCCGCGACGCACTCTCCATGATGTTCCCCGACGGCAGCCCGGTCGCCGAGTTCATGCTCAACGTCCACGGCGACGGTACCGCCGGCTGGCGATGGCACGACGAGCCCTTCGGGAACGTGAGCGATCTCGGGGCAGGATGGTGAGCGTGTGGGTGGAGAACGAGGGTGGACCTCTCCTGGTCGCGCCCGAGTCGGAGCTTGCCCACTGGGGCGGGTCGACCGGCGATGACGGCCCTGTCGAGACCTGGGGAGACTACGGCCGGGCCTGCTCGGTCCGCGGCTACCTTGGCCTCGTCGATGTCGGCGGCCAGCAGGCACTCGTTCTTGGGGATGAACCCGCGCCCACGACGTACCTGGCGGAGGAACGGATGTTCCTGCGCTGGGTGGCGGCCGACTCCGAAGCCGAACTTATTGAAGCAGGTCAGCGAGCACTGCAAAACGGTGTCCAGTGGGACGAAGACGAAGGCCTCATGTGGGTCATCCGCGAACCTGTCGTTCTCTTCGAGTCATGGTTGTCCGGCATGGAACTCGAACCGGACAACCACCTCGTGATCGACATTGAGCCCGGCCGCTACAGAGTCCGCGCGACTGGCCTAAGTGATCACCACAGCGGGGCGATCCTTGTTCAACTCCAGCAGACCTCAGATGTTGGGGACGCCGGCGGCATGCCGCGAGCTGTTTGATAGGCGGTCGCCTGTGAAACAGCGGGACGAGAAGCAGCCATCCAGGGCGTTCACAGTTTCATAGGCCGTTGCAATCGCCTAGGCGGCTGAAACGGACCCATGATTTCGGGGTGAATCCGGATCCGCACACGCGTCAGTTTCCATAGCTGCCTGCACGGATGGCCGAAGTCGGTTGCGGTAGGCGCCCAAGGGTGCGCTGCTGGGTGAGGCTGACGCCCGGCCAGTACCATGAGTGAGCCGCTGCGTCAGCGCTCAACCCAGCTGTTACGGATCACACCAGGTCAGGCTGAGGGCTGTCGGCATCAGTACTCTTCGGAGGGCATCGAGTCCCATTCGGTATTTGCGCCGTCGCGCGTCACCATGAATAACGGACGCGATCGGAGGACCTGCCCGACGCGTTGCCCGCGCAGGACGACCCCGGGATCATCCGGTCCTGCGTAGCCCTCGGGCGTGTAGCGAAAGTACACGTCGTTTGCCTCGGCGTACGCGATTGCGTCGTTCTCCAGCTCCGGAAGGCCTCTCCCGACCAGCGGGATTCCGTCGTACGCGACCTGGGGACCGTGGACGGCGTCGGCCGCGACGCAGAACAGCCCCACAGCTTGGCTCACATAAGCCGTGACGGCAGGCGGAGAAGGAGTCACCCCGCGACGGGAGACTTCGACCTTCCAAGTCGGCGAGAAGATCGCGTGGTCCTTCGGACAATCGCTGATCTTCGTGTGACCGAAAGCCTTAGACGCCTCGACAACTTCGTCGAGGGCCATGCCAAACCGGAGCGGTCCGACGGTGACAGCCGACGAATAGGACCACTCGTCTCGTTCTGCGAGCCCGAGATCGGCTTCGGGCTTGAACCCCATGGTCGCTTCCTCCTCGACGCTCATGCTGATCTCAAATCAAGTAGTCGGCGGCGGGCTGCGCCACGCTGGGACCGCCGCGGTGTGGTGTCGGGGGGTAGTGCTCTGGTGGTCGCGGCAGTGCTTGGATGCACTCTTCGGAGCATGCGTTGACCAGCAGCGGGAGGATGTCGGTGGCGACGCGGAGCGAGATCCAGGCCTGGACCGGGCCTGAGTGCCCGATCGGCGCTTCGCAGACGCTGCACGTCCGGATCGTCGTGGCACCCCAGGTGCCCGGAAGCAGTTCACCGATCCTGTCGGTCTCGGAGTCCAGTTCGGGGAACGGCGGCCGGTACTTGTAGTTGCCGTACAGGGCGCGGGTGCTGACGGTGCTGCGCGTAAGGTTCGGGCAGCGGGTCAGCTCGTATGGGAACCAGTGCAGCCGGTAGGAGGTGTAGGGGGTGAACTCCTCCAGACCCGTCATGACGCCGATCTCCGGCGGGAGGCGCACCAGGTTGCTGCCGTACAGCACGAGGTGGCGGACCGCGGTCAGTTTGGCGATCGTCGGTGGGAGGGTGACGACCTGCCGGCGCTGTTCGGCGCTCAGCTCCACCAGCGGCTTGAACTCCTCACGCCGGTCCTCGGCCGCCTCTTCGACCAGTTCGAGAAGGCGCCGCCACCCGGCTGAGTCGGTGTCCTGGCGGTCCTTGTGGAACTTGACCCGTGACGGTGGCCGGTCCAAGCGCTGTCCCAGGCACCGGCACTGGTCGCGCCCGGATCCCGCGCCGCCGGGGCTGGCTGCGTCCGCCCAGCGGTTCCCGAACAGTCGCGGCTGCTGCTGTGGCTCGTCGGTCATGTCTGTGCTCCATGCTCGCGGCGGGAGTCCTCGAGGCCGCGGTGGACGGTGGGCCGGGAGACGGAGAACAGCTCGACAGGCTCCGCGATGTTGTGCTCGTCGACGGAGTGCGGCTTGACTAGGCTCATGCCGCGGCCTGCTCAGAGCCCTGACGGCTGCGGCGATCGCCAGTCTGGGAAGGCGGTCGCAAGCCGATCACGGTCGTCGGTGCTTTCGGCGATGACATCCGCGCCTCCGTCATAGGGGTGATACAGCCAGTTGAGACCTGGACCGACGATGAGGACGCCGCCGGTCATGTCATCGGCGACGGTCATCAGCAGCCGATCCAGGTCTGTGCTGGCTAGCGTCGTGACCGAGGCGTAGTGGTGCTGCCAGGAGTGGAATCCGGGATCGGTGGCGAGATCGTCGCTGCGCCAGTGGTCGGCGATGGGCATGGCGGTAGCGACGGCGGAGTCGCGGGGCACTGGTCGCGAGGTATCGGACCACGAACAGGTGATCACGACAAGCCGCTGACTCTCGGGTGCCGGATGTCTTGTGAGCGCCGCCAGAATGGTGTGGTGCCGGTGCAGGATCTCGGCGTGCTCGGCATCTGAGGTTGCGTAGCGTTTGGATTCCGGCAGGGAGTGGAACCGCACCCACCGGCTGGGGAAACGGCTGCGGAGCGGGTGCGCGACTGGCGTGATGCCAGGCCACGAGCGGAGCCAGGTGTCGTTGAATGCCGCGATATCGATCGCATGATTCGTCGGGTCGGCGGGTGCGTCCGTGCTGCCCGTTGAGCGGCTGAACTGCGGCTGATGCGTCATGGGCGCTTCTCGGCGGAGGCGATTTCCAGGTAGCGGTGTAGCGAAGTTTTGGGGATGCCGGTCTTGGCTGCGATCTTGCCGAGGCTTTCGCCTTGCGCCTTGAGTAGCCGTGCGTACTCGATCTTGTCTTCGGGGTGCGCGGCGGGGCGGCCGATGTGGCGGCCGGCAGCTTCGGCGACGGAGCGGGCGTGGGCGGCGCGTTCGGCGGTAAAGGTGCGCTCCATCTCGGCGAACAGCGCCAGCAGCAGGAAGGCGATGCGGCCCATGCCCTCGTCAGCGGTGTTGATGGGCAGCGGGTCGGCCAGCGACCGGACGCCGATCTTCTTCTCGGCTAGTTCGTGGACGAGGTTGAGCACCTCGCGCAGGTTCCGGCCGAGCCGGTCCAGGGTGTGGACGACGATGGTGTCGCCGGGACGGGCGTAGGCAAGAAGCCGGTTGAGCCCGTCGCGGTCGACCGTGGAGCCGGACTTCTTGTCGACGTAGATTCGGTCGTCGGGGATCCCCGCGGAAGACAGCGCGTCGAGTTGTCGAACGAGTGACTGTTTGGTTGTGGACACGCGGGCGTATCCGAGTTCGAGTCCACCGTGAGGGTGCTCGCCGGCGATGCTCATCTTCGGATCGTACCGGAATTCTGGTTCGTACCCTGTTTCCGGAACACTAGTTGTGGAACGGCTTTCGGAACGATCCGAGGCGCGGCAGGGCCCGGATTCGGAAGCCTCGGAGGCCTCTCCGATTTCCGTTCCACTTCCAAGGAAGTGGAACGGAAATCGAATGGCGTCGACCCGGAGGGGTCGGGAGATGATGACGTGTGAGCTTCGGAACCTACGCACGCCGCGCCCGTGACGGCGATTTGCCGTACTGGGCGCGCTACTGCGCGCTGCGCTGCGCCGTCGGCCACTACTGCCCGATCGGGTTCCACGCGACTTGGTCCTATCTGAGCACCGTCGGTGATCTGAAAGTAGACGAAGGCGCGCTGCTTCGTGCCCTGGAGATCCTCGAGACCAGCCGAGGCGCCTGGCTCGCCGAAATGGATGCCTACGCCGCCCGACGACGTGCCGAGAAGAAGCGGCATCGCCGGTCGCCAACCATGGCGGATCGTCTCCGCCTCTACAGCTATCGCTGGCCTGGGCCCGACGGGCACCAGGCCACGCTCAACGCGGTCGAACATCTGTGGGCGCAGCATCGCGCCGCGCCGTTTCCGGAGACGCCGGCCGAGTTCAAAGGCGATCTCGTGTACTTGGACTCCACCATCGCCGGCTGCGTCTCGACCTATGTGGGTCGCGGTGGCATGGGGGCTCCCGGCCACCGGGACATCCTCCTGGCCTGTATCCCGCCGCTACGCCTCCAAC
This sequence comes from Catenulispora sp. MAP12-49, assembly GCF_041262705.1. NCBI lineage: Bacteria > Bacillati > Actinomycetota > Actinomycetes > Catenulisporales > Catenulisporaceae > Catenulispora > Catenulispora sp. MAP12-49. Next base: position 278,276 of record NZ_JBGCCP010000002.1, read on the forward strand.
TCGGACGCCTGGGATATCCCACCGACTACTACATGGCTTTCGGATACTTCCGACGCCTCGGCAAGCTCGCACAGCTCGTCATCAATGACACCGCCGATCATCCGGCTACTCAGTCTGCGGATGCTGTGTTGCCGAGCTGATGCCGTCGATCGCAGAAGCGACTGCCGCTGGCACGGCTCGCTGCGTCATTCGTCGACCTCGTCGTCGGGACGTGGCTCGCGGAGCGGGCGGAGGGTGCCGCCCAGGATGGGCGGGGTGAACGTGTAGGTGCCGTGGACGTTGATGTGCTTGCGCAACAGCGGGGAGAGCTTGGCGATGGCGTCTTCAGTGAGCGGGAAGCCGTCTTCGGCCAGGTTGTTGATGATGGCGTCGATGTAGACGGTGTTCCGCAGCACGATGGCGTTGACGACCAGGCCGAGGGCTCCGAGCTGGTCTTCCTGGCCGTCGCGGTAGGCCTGGAACAGCTGGCCGCGCCGGCCATGGAAGACGTGTCGGGCCAGGGCGTGGCGGGATTCGGAGACGGTGGTCTGGGCGTGGACGGCACGGTGGTGGCTGTCGTCGACCGGGTCGGCCATCGCGAGCATGTGGATGGTCTTCGGGATGCGCCCGTACTCGGCGATCGCCGCGCCGAGCGGGGTGGGCCGGCCGTCGCGCCCCAGCATGGCCAGCAGGTCGTGAGCGCGTACGGCGCCGGTAATCAGGGATCCTGTGACGCGCAGCATGTCCGGCCACTGTGATCGGATCTTGCGTAGGTCGATGCGGTTACGGGCGAGGCCGGCGAGGTTGCCGTAGTCCGGCGCCGGGGTGCCGTGGTCGTGGGCGTACCAGTAGCGGGCGTCGCCGAGGTCGGCGAGGCGGGGGCAGAAGCGGTAGCCGAGCAGCGCGAACAGCCCGAACACCATGTCGGAGTAGCTGCCCGCGTCCGTGATCACGGTGTCGGGTCGTGGACCACCGTCGAGGTTGAGCAGCAGATCGATGATCCACGGCGAGTCGCGCGGGGCGCCGGTCACCACGACCGCCCCGATCCCCATGACCTGGTCGTTGACGGCGTTCAGCCAGGTCATGCCGCGCTTGTAGCCGAAGTACTTGGGAGCGGGCGCGCTGTGGATGCTGGCGACCGGGACAGTGAAGCGCAGGCCGTCCACGCTGGCGACCTGGCCGCCGCCGAGTCTCCAGGCGAAATCGATGGTGCGCTGATGGTCGATGAACAGCGCGTTGGCGCGGGCGTGGTTCTCCAGGCGCATGTATTGCTGCTCGATGTGGGACAGCCGGTTGGCGGTCAGGGCTGGGTGGTCGGAGGCGACCGGGGTGTGCCCGACGTTGCAGGCCTCCGAGACCAGTAGCGCCGCGATCGATAGATCCAGACCTTCTAGGTTCGGCTGGCGGCCGGCAGGGTTGAGGTAGGCCCTGGACAGGAACCCTGTCCAGGAGTCCACCTCCAGCAGCAGGTCGGGCAGGTCGATGCGGGGCAGCATCGAGGACACCAGGCTGCGCAGCGCCTTGTCCGCAGTGCTGGCCCCGAGCGCCTGAGGGCGGGTGACTTTCAGCTCGGCTCGGCCGTCGGCACCGGTGACCAGACGTACCCGCGCGTCGTCCCCGGCCTCTACCAGGCGGGCCTGGTTGTGCCGCCACGCTGCGTCCAGCGCCTGGACCTGCGGACCCAGGTGTGCGTCTACCTCTTTGGGGAGTCCGAGCCCGGCCAGGACCCGGTCTTTGACGCTGGCCCAGGCGGCACCGTCCAGCAGCTTGGCCCGCGGGTCGGCGTAGCGCAGCGAGGGGGCGGCGAACACGTCGCGGACCCGGATCGCGGCGTGCAGCTGCTCCAGCAAGCAAAGTACGTACGCGTCGCGGTCTACCGCGCCGTCCTGGAGCGCCGCATTCGCGTAGACCGCGCGGAACCACGGCTTGGGCACCAGCGACCGCTCTACCTCCTTCACGATCAGTGGCTCGGCCTTCACTTTCCGGGCAGCCAGCGCCGGCAGACGCCTGATCTCCTCCAGCAGCCGTGCGCCGCCCGGCGCGGCGTGCAGCCACTCGGCCTCCCCGAGCGCCTTGATGAACGGCCGGACGGTGGCGTAGCGCTCGGCCAGGAACGTGCGCAGCGCCGCCTCGGCCGCTGAGGCTTCCGCAGCGTCGTCCGGTACCAGCTCCTCCACCGTGGCGACCGCCTGTTGCACGTGCTCGCGTGGGGCGGCCTGTTCGATCGCCGCCCATGCCTGCGCCACTGTGAGCCTGCCACGGCTGACGGTCTTCGGGTCTTCCAGCACCGCTGTCAGCGCCTGGTGGGCGGCGGCCAGCACCGCCGAGGCCGCCTCCAGGCGCGGCATCGCGGCCAGTCGGGCGCCCTCGGCTTTCTTGCGCGCCGGGTTGATCAGCTTGGTTGTCATCAGCAGCATGAACAAGTCGATCGCGTCGTCGGCCGCGGAAGCCTCCAGCGCCTGTACGGAGGCAACCAGTGTCGCGGTCCGGCGCGGCTCGGTGACGTCTTTGAGTGCTGCCTTACTGTGCAGGCCGTAGCGGGCCATTGCCGCCAGCTTGTTTGCTGGCACCGCGGACACGTCCGCCTTCCCGGCGCCTAGCGCGGTCAGCCGGTCCACCCGGCCGATCGCGGCGGCCGCCTGCGATCCCGAGACCCGCTTGGGCCCGCGCGCGAGCTCCTGCAATGTTGAGTGCCGGTGCCCCGGCTCTACCTCCAGCAGCTGGACCAGGCGCTGCGGCAGCTGCGAATCCGAGGCCTGGGCGGCTTCGGAGAGCGCAGTGTGCTGTCGGTCGGCGATCTCGTCTCGGACCTGAGCGATCATTCGGGTCAGCACCGTGATGCCCGGCAGCAGGACCCGGTTGCCGCGCAGCCACGCCACCGCGTGTGTGAACATCGTCGTCGGGCCTTCGGTGCGAGTCCACGCCCGGCCCTCGAGGAAGGCCTTGAACTCGGGGCCCTTCGGCCCGTCCGTCAGCTCGGAGTAGCCGAAGGCCTGGCGGATCTCCCAAGAGTGCTCGTAGACCGTCTGAGAGCGCTGCGCGTACTGCTTGACGCATGACGGATCCTCGATCCCCAGCTGCCCGGCCAAGTATTCGATCACCGGCCACGGCGCGTCGATCGGATCGTCGGTAAGGAAGACGCCGAGGTAGCGGACGGTGGTTGCCTGGAGGGCGGCGAACCCGAGCCTGTTGTGGCCCCCACGCCGTACGGCGATCAGCGCGAGATCATCGCCGTCCAGGAAGAAGAACCGCTCCAGGTCCGACCTGGACGGAGTGCCGGTGAAGCGGCCGTATGCGGCCGCCTGCTCATCGCTCAGGAAGTCGACTGGCATGCCAGCGGACGGTAGGCCAGGAACAAGACCATGAGCAGCGGCTTCACCGAATCGATATCAGACTACAGATACGCGGCCCTTGAAGATCGTTCCTTAGCGCTATTTTCTGGTCCGATCCTCTCCGACCCCGTGATGGATCTCCACGCTTCGATCTTCAGATAACGAACGATTCTCGACATGATCGAAACGTGGGACGGCGGCGCAGGACTCACCTCGCCGGCCGCCAGCGAAACCAATAGTCGACGCCCTCGACTCGGTAGCGGGCGCCGCCATCGAACCTCGGTTCACCTGCCAGCCGCCGCGGGTTATCTGGTGCGCGCCGGTGTGGAGCAAGCAGTACGTCGAGCTCGTCGTAGCGGGCGTTGGTTCCTCCGCGGCCAGGATGGCTGTCCTGATCGACCATCCCTGCTTCAAAGCGCTCGTTCCACCTCGCAAAGATCGCCCACTGCTCGCGCTCCAGCGCTAGGGCGTCTTCGCTTGCTGCCCACACGTTGTATTCATCGGCCTCGTCGGCGGCGTCATAGTCCCTGCCCTCGAAATAGTGGGCACACCGTCGACATCCGAGAGGCCCGCCCGAGGCCCGTCGTACCACTCCAGTTCGACGTATACACGCTCGAACCCATCCGCGATCAACCGCGCCTCATCCCAGGTCTCAGCCACATCAGCAGGCTACCAATGGCGTATCCGTGCCTAGCCCGAGCACGAGACGAAGAGCCGGCGGGGCCTACTTGTCACTTCGCGGGAGCTTCGGGAGCGGAGGGCCGTAACCGTCGGTCCCGCTATGCCCTGACCTGTCCTGAGACGTTGAAAGGCGGGCTCTGGCTCGGCAGTCACGGTGCGGCAGCGACGTGGTTTACCGAACGCGGCGGGCTGTGCACCGCCGACAGCTGCTTCACGACACGATCTTGGCCGTGCTTACGGCAAGAAGCTGGCGAACCCTCGACGTCATCCCGGCAGTAACACATGCCGCCGAACAGGCATCACCCTGCTACTGACACGAGTGGCGAGAACCCACTGACATGCCGTGGCGAATCACCAGGTCGCCGAAATGGCGACAGCCTTTCCCTCTGGTTTCCATCGCACCCGCCGGTCCCGGTCCTCAGCGTCCCCACGCGAACCTACTCCGCATAACGTGCATTATGCGGAGCCTGTTTCCTTGCATATCATTACAGAGTTGCGTTGCATTGCATGTCTCGCAAGGTAATGAAACTGTACTGTGCGGGAAGTCGCGGAGTGGCGGTGGCCGAGTGGGGTGCGGGGTCCGCCAGGATGGTGCTGTGAGCGATGAGTTGAGTGCCGGGGCGCGGCCGTTATGCAAGTTCGAGCGGTTGGGGCGGTGTTCGCGGCCGGTGAAGGAGACGCTGCCCGGGAGTCGGGGGCGGCGGCATGAGTACTGCGATGACCCTTCGCATAACGCCGTGACGTTCAACCGGGCGCGTAAGGCTGCTGCCAGGGCTGAGGCTGCTGCGGCTGTGGGGAATGCGCCTGACGGTGCGGGTGCCGGCGTGGGCGGGGCCAGGGTTGGTGCTGGTGGCGGGGCTTTCGGCGGGGTCGGGATCGGTGTGGGTGTGCGGGGCGTCATGGGTGGCGGGGGGATGCCGGTAACGGCGGCGCGCGCCGGGTTCGAGGCGTCCGGGGTGTCGGTGGCGGCGACGTTGCGGCAGTTGGGGGCTCAGGTTGATTTGTGGTTGGAGCGGGCTGAGGCGATTACCGATCCGGAGAATGTTGAGCGGCAGGTGCGCTCGGTGGAGTTGGATGCTGCGGCTCGGGTGACGGCTGCTGAGCAGGTGGCTGCTGCGGAGGCTGCGCGGCGGGCCGAGGCGGAGGTGGCCGGGCAGGCGGCGAATGCGCGGGCTGAGCAGGCCGGGGCTGATGCCGAGGTGGCCCGGGAGGCGTTGGAGGCGGCGGTTGTTGCGCATGCCGAGCAGGAGCAGGCGCTTCGTGAGCAGTCCCTCGATGAGCTTGCGCAGGTGCGGGAGCAGGGTGAGGCCGCTCTGGCCGCGATGCGGGAGCAGGCCCGGCGGGAGGTTGAGGCAGCCAGGCGGGACGCTGCTGAGGCCGCGGAGCTGGCGGACCGGACCAAGGCCGAGGCGGCTTTGCAGCTTCAGGCAGCCAGGGAGCAGGCCGAGCTGGTCCGTCAGGCCGCTGACGCACAGATCGCCGCGGCCGAGGGCAAGGCTGCTGCCTCTGCTGCCGAAGCCCAGGCGGTGGCGCAGCGGGCGGCGGCGGAGTTGGAGTCGCTGCGCAGCGCCCTGACCGCGCAGGTGCACAGCGCGAAGGCTGATGCGGAATCGGCGCGCGCGGCCCGCGTCGCTGAGAGCGAACGTGCCGACCGGGAGGCTGCGGCCAGGCAGGGCGAAGCGGAGCGTGCGGCGCGTGCCGAAGCCGCTGCTGAGGCCACTGCCATGCAGGTGGAGCAGGTGACGGCGCGCTGGCAGCAGGACGTGGCGGCGTTGGCCTCTGAGCGGGAGGTGCGGCGGGAGGCGGAGTTGATGGCTGCGTCGTTGCGTGGGGAGTTGGCTGCTGCCGCGCGAGAGCGGGACGCTGGTGCGTCGGTGGCGCGGGTGCCGGGTGGACGTCGGCAGGAGCAGGGGGCGGAGACGGAGACCGATGTTATGACAGGTGGCGGACAGTAGGCGGCCGATTAATTCGTTTCCGGGCGGCCGGAGCGCCGTGATACACAGTGCGCCGTGCATACGATTCTGGAGTTTCCCGAGGTCCTGCGGCTGATCGAAGACCGGTCGGCCGCGTTCCGCGCTGCGATAGCGTCCGCCGACGACCTCGACGTCCCGGTTCCGACCTGCCCGGACTGGACGCTGCGCGACCTGGCGCAGCACCTGGGCGATGGCCGCCGCCGCCAGGCTGCCATCGTCGCGGCGGGCCCGGGCGCGGAGCCCCCTGCCAAGACAAACCCGAAGGGCGCCCCGACCGCGCCCCGCGACCGTGAGGCCCTGGACGCCTGGCTGGCCGAGTCGACCGAGCTGATGCTCGACGCGATGCGCGAGGCCGGCCCGGACCGCGGCTGCTGGACCTGGTGGGGCCGCTCGCAGGCCCCGCAGACCTCCGGGGCCATCGCCCGGCACCAGATCCAGGAGATCGCCGTCCACACCTACGACGCCCAGCTCGCCCAGGGTGCCGCACAGCCGCTGCCGGCCGAGGTGGCAGTCGAGGGCATCGATGAGTTCCTGGTGACGGTCGCGGCGACGAACGTCCCCTGGCCGTTCAAGCCGGCGACCATCGACCTGCACGCGGCCGAGGGCGGCTCCTGGCGCCTGACGCTCAACGCCGACGGCGTCCGCTGCGACGACCTCGCCGCCGACGCGGAGCCGGGCGACCTGGTGACGCGGGGTGCGGCGAGCGAAGTGGTCCTCTACCTTTACGACCGCATCCCGTTCGACAGCCTGGAGAACACCGGCAGCACCGAGCCGATGGACCAGCTCGCTGAGTGGGATCCGAACGCGTAGAGGGCGTAGAAGGCCACAGCGCGAAACGCTTGTCAGGCGGCGGCCGACTGCCACTGAGGCAGCAGAGAAGGTGACGGCGCGGCGGGGAGGCGAGTCCCCGCCGCGCCGTCGTGTGTCGGCCGTCAGCGGTCAGCGGTCAGCGGTCAAGCGTCGGCTGTGTCAGCTCGGCAAAGCCCAAGCCTGATTCGCCTGATGGCTGCCGCACGTCCAGGTGTCCAGCTTCGTCCCGTCGGCGCTGCCGCCGCCGTAGACGTCCAGGCACAGCCCGGAGGCCTTGTTCGTGACGGTCCCGTCGGCCTGCGCCGTCCACTGCTGTGTGGTCGCTCCGGTGCAGGTGGATAGCACCGCCGAGCTGCCGGCGGTGGTGCCGTTGGCGGTGAGGCACTTGCCGAGGGTGCGCACGGTGCCGTCGCTGGGCCGCGTCCAGGCCTGGTTCGCGTTGCCGGTGCAGGTGTACAGGATCGTCGCGGTGCCGTCGGTGGTGCTGCTGCCGGTGACGTCCACGCACTTGGCGCCGTTGCCGACGATCTCGCCGGTGGGGACGGCCGCGGCGCAGCTCGCCGCGGGGGTGACGCGCCAGATGGCGGTGCCGTGGGCGGGGATGGTCGCGGTCAGGGTGCTGCCGGTGGCGCTGGTGCCGGTCCACAGGTTCTTGGCGGTGGCGGTGCAGCCCGGCAGGCCCACCGAGGCCAGGGTGGTGGACACCGTCTCGGAGGCCGAGCCGCGGTTCAGGACGGCCACGGCCCGGTCGCCGTTCGCCAGCGGCTTGGCCAGGACGTCGGTGGTGCCGTTGGTGGAGACCACGCCTGCCTGGTGGCCGGCGCTGTCCTGGTCCAGGGCGACCAGGTCGGTGTTGCCCAGGGCGGCCAGGCCGTCGGCGGACAGGTTCGCCACGTCCGAGGACAGGATCATCGGGGCGCTCATCATCGCCCACAGCGCCACCTGGCTGCGCGACTCATCCGCGCTCAGGCCGGGGTCGCCGGCGATGAGGAAGTCCGGGTCGTTCCAGTTGCCGGGGTGGGCGTAGCGGGCGATCCAGCGGTTGTAGCCGTAGTTGGACATGACCGAGGACCAGCGGCTCGCGGTGGGGTTGGAGCTGTCGTAGGTGGCGATGTCATAGCCCTCGCGCCACAGCTGGCCCAGGCCTCCGACCCAGCCCAGGACGTCGAACCAGGTGGGGTTGCCCCACTCGCCGCTCTGGAAGTACGCCGGGGCGGATTCGGAGAACGTGATGGGGCGGCCGGCGCCTGCCAGGGCGGTGGACTCGGCGGTGTAGGCGGTGCGGTAGGCCTGCTCGGTGGACTGTCCGCCGGGGACGTAGACGTTGCAGCCGTCGAGCTTCAGGTAGTCCACGCCCCAGGAGGCGAACGTGGCGGCGTCCTGGGCGAAGTGGTCGGCGCCGCCGCCCTGGGGCTGGCCGCTGCCGGGGTAGCCGCCGCAGGTGGAGGAGCCGGCGTCCTCGTAGATGCCGAAGTTCAGGCCTTTGCCGTGCAGGTAGCTGCCGAGCCAGGCCATGCCGTGCGGGAACTTGGTGGCGTCGGCGACGAGGTTGCCGCTGCTGTCGCGGGAGGAGGCCATCCAGCAGTCGTCGACGGTGACGGTCTTGTAGCCCTTGGCTGCCAGGCCGCTGCTGACCAGGGCGTTGGCGTTGGCGACGACCACGGACTCGTTGACCGAGCACTGGTAGTGGGCCCAGTCGTTCCAGCCCATCGGGGGCGTGGCGGCCAGGGTGGCCGCGGCGGTGCTGGTAAGGGTGCTGGTGGCGGCATTGGCGGCATTGGCGGCGGTGGCGGGGTGGGACGTTGAGGGTGCTGCCGGTGGCGCTGCGTGAGCGGTGCTGATTGTCAGCGGTAGAGCTGCCAGCGCGCAGGCCAGGGCGGTGGCTGCGAACCGGCGGGGGCCGGGGCGGGGAGATGACATGGTGCCTCCTTGCTGAATCCTGAAAGATCTGCGGGGCGCACGCCGTGCATCAGCACACTGCGGATGCTCGGAAGTGTCAAGGTTCCGCGCCATACGAACAGATCCGATCATCGATACGCATCGGTCGGCCGCGGCATCCAGTTGTTGATTCGGGGTCGTGGCCCGAAGCGCGCGGCACTAGGGTTGGGCACCGTCGGATCGGACGAGCAGGGGAGGGGAGCACGTGTCGTCGACGTCGGCGGTCGGGGTGCTGGCGCAGGGATTACGGGACCTTCGGGACTTCGCGGAAGGGCCCGAGGGCGAGGAGCTTCAGGAACGCACCGGGCTCACGGCCGGGCAGATCGACGCCGCACTGGCCGGCGAGCATCTGCCGACGCGTGAGGTGACGCTGGCGCTGGTCGGGGCCTGGGAGGGGGACGTCGAGGGCTGGCGGGAGTACTGGGGCCAGATCGCGGAGCTCGCCGAGGACGAGGAGAACGGGGAGAACGAGGGCCGCAGCGGCGGTGAGGGGCTTGAGACGCCCGCGCCGCCGGAGCCTTCGATCATCACGCCGATTCCGGAGGAACTGAACCACGGGGAGCAGGAAGAGCCGGAGCAGGAAGAGCCAGAGTCGGAAGTAGCAGAGCTGGCATCGGAGCCGGCTGAAGCTGATGTGGCCAAAGCTGGTGAGACCGAGGCTGGTGAGACCGAGGCGGAGGCGCGCGCCGGAGAAGCTGAGGCGGCCAATGCCGAGCAGGTGGAAGCGCAGTCGCCGGCGCGCGCCGAGACCGCGAGCGTCCCGGTCTCCCCTGGGTCTGAGAAGAAAAGCGCCCTGGCGCGTGTCGGCATCCCGGTCCTGCTGTTCGCGGTGGGCGTGGGGGTGGGTGCGTTCGGCGATCACGCGCTGAACTCGAAGCAGTCCTCGCGCGACACCGCCGCGTCCGTGCCGCCGGCTGCGTCCTCGACGTCGGCGAGGCCGACGCACACCGCGGCGTTGTCGCCGTCCGGTTCGGGCGCGACCTCGGGGACGTCTTCGGGGACGTCTTCGGGGGCATCGTCGTCGGCGAGCAGTGCGGGGTCGGCTCCGTCGCCGACCGATGGTTCCGGATCGAGCGCGGGATCAAGCTCCGGTTCTGCCTCGGGTTCCTCGACCGTCGCGCCGGGTACCGTGCTCGGGGCGTATGTGGGGATACAGCTGGCGTCCGGGTACAGCGTCAACTTCCTGACCGACCCGTACCATCCCTCCGCCGGTACCTCGAACGGTCCGGACACCATGGGGTTCTTCGCGGGCAGTTTCGTCGACGGGCGTTTCTACGCCGACCGGGTCGCGATCCTGGATCCGACCGAGACCGGCTCGTTCACCTCGTGTCTGAACGACACCCGGTACCAGCACGATGTGCTGCTGTCGCAGATAGCGAACGGCAGCAGTTTCTGTATCACCACCGGGACCGGGCATCTGGTGTTGGTGACGGTGCGGCGGTTGCCGTCCAGTACCGATGCCAACCCCTATGCGGCGCTGGACGTGACGGTCTGGCAGGGCGGCAGCGCTACGTAGACGCCGTTTGAGCTGCGAGAACGCCGGTCAGCGCCGGATGTGACCCGGGTCACATCCGGCGCTGTCACATTCTCCGGTGTCCGGGAGTCAGAGAGGCGAAGGACCAACGGGTCCAACCTTCATGAAACGCGTGAAGCAGCGTCTTTCCACTGATACAGGGACACAGGGAGTACTGACATGGAAGCTCGTATCCAGAACCCGGCGATGATCCTCGACGCCACCGGCGCGGTCCAGCAGCTGTACAAGGCTGTGAACAGCGGCGGGGTGGAGCCGGCGATCCTGGAGCTGGTGCATCTGCGGGCCAGCCAGATCAACGGGTGCGCGCCGTGTGTGTACTCCGGGATGGGCAACATGCGCCGGATGAAGGAGTCCGAGGAGCGCATCGGGCTGGTGGCGGTGTGGCATGACGCGCCGTTCTTCAGCGACGAGGAGAAGGCGGCGCTGGCGCTGGCCGAGGCGGCGACGCGGCTGGCCGACAACCCCGAGGGCGTCAGTGACGCGGTGTGGGAGGCGGCGGCGCAGTTCTTCGACGAGAAGCAGCTGGCGGCGATCGTGATGATGGTGGCGCTGACGAACCTGTTCAACCGGCTCAACCACGTCACGCGGCAGGTCGCCGGGGCCGGCTGGTAGGGGCCGGCAGGCGGGGGCGCCTTGGGGCGGTCGGTGCGGTAGCGTGCGGCGCGGGTCAAAGCACTGACAGCTCTGTGCTGGACCGACCGCACCCGACGTCGCCTTCAGGAGGGCCGCATGGCCGAGTTGTCCGGCTGGTCGCACGTGTCGTTCTCGGTCCGGGACCGGGACGCCAGCGTCAGCTTCTACACCGACGTGCTGGGGTTCAAGACCCTGGCCGTCACCGACCGCGACGCCTGGCTGCAGACGCTCATGCTGCACCCGACCGGGATGTGCGTGGCGTTCCAGCAGCACACCGGCAACTCCGGCCAGACGTTCGACTACGCCGCCACCGGGCTGGACCACTTCGGGTTCGGGGTGGGGTCGCCGGCCGAGCTGCAGGAGTGGATCGCCCGGTTCGAGGAACTCGGGGTGGCGCACTCCCCGGTGCGGGACACCGACCTCGGGCAGTTCGTGAGCTTCGAGGACCCCGACGGGATCCAGCTGGAGCTGTTCTACAGCCCCTACACCGCCGCCTGAGCCTCGGCTGTTGATGGCGTCTCCCATGCGGTGTGACCACCAGCGCGGGATCCATGAGGAGGCGGCCAGGTAGACCTGCACCAGGGCGATCAGGACCAGGACGTAGGTGATCACGCGGCGCCAGAGGTCGCGGCGGCCTGTGTCCGGGGCTGCTGCCGGTGCGGGAGCCCCGGTGGTACCGGTACCGGTGCCGGGTTCGGTGGCTTCGGATGCGTGCCGGAACCTCATGGACCCGATGCCGGCACCGGGTGTGGCCAGTCGCCTGCCGGGTGGGCCGGTCGTGCGGCGGTGGCGCGTGTTCTCGATGGTCGGCTGGCCGGCGCGCGCCGGCCAGCCGACCATCGAGAACACGCATTCGTGCAAGGGCGTCAGTACGCCATGCCCATCGCCTCGCGCACCTGGGCCAGGGTCGCCTCGGCTTCGACGGTGGCGCGCTCTGCCCCGCGGCGCAGGATCGCCGACAGGTAGCCGCGCTCGCCGGCCAGAGCGGCCCGGCGTTCCCGGATCGGCCGCAGGTGCTCGTTGACGGCCTCGGTGGCGGCGCGTTTCAGCGCCGCGGCGCCGCCGTCGCCGATCTGCTCGGCCAGTGCCGCCGGGTCCTGGCCGCGGCACAGTGCGGTGATCAGCAGCAGGTTCGACACCTCGGGGCGGAGCGCGGGGTCGAAGGTGATGTGCCGGTCGGTGTCGGTTTTGAAGCCTTTGATGATGCTCGCGGTCTGGTCTGCGGTGGCTTGCAGCGGGATGGTGTTGCCGTGGCTTTTGCTCATCTTGGCCCCGTCGCTACCCAGGACCGAGGGGGCGTCGGAGATCAGGGCCCTGGGTTCGGTGAACACCGGCGCGTAGCGGGTGTTGAAGCGGCGTGCGACGGTGCGGGTCACCTCCAGGTGCGGCAGCTGGTCGCGGCCGACCGGGACCAGGTCGGAGCGGCAGAACAGGATGTCGGCGGCCTGGTGCACCGGGTAGGTGAGCATCAGCGCCGACAGGGCGGGGCGGCCGGAGGCGGCGGCCTCGGCTTTGGTGGTGGGGTTGCGCTCGAGTTCGGGGACGGAGATCAGGGACATCAGCGGCAGCAGCAGCTGGTTCAGGGCCGGGACGGCGGAGTGGGCGAACACGGTGCTGCGGGCCGGGTCGATGCCGACGGCCAGGTAGTCGGCGACCAGGCCGAGGGCGAAGTCGGCGATGCCGGCCGAGGCGTCGCGGTCGGTGATCACCTGGTAGTCGGCGACCAGGACGAACATCTCGGCGCCGGCGTTTTGCAGCCGGACCCGGTTGCGCAGGGAGCCCAGGTAGTGGCCCAGGTGCAACGGGCCGGTGGGGCGGTCGCCGGTGAGGACGCGGACCTGGCGGGCGTCGCCGACCAGCTGCGCGGCCAGTTCGGCCTCGGTCACGCAGGCGGCGGGCTCGACTCCACCAGAGGGAAAAACATGAGGCTGGTCGCTTGCATTGGTGGGTACGTCAACAGTGATGCTCATCGTCGTTCTCCTCGCGGGAATCCCAGCTGGTCGGGGGACTGGCGCCGCCGGCGTCCGGACCGCCGGGGCCCCCGCGCGGGGGCCGAGAACAACGAAGGCCGTCCGGAACGTCGGACGGCCTGTCGGCGCGTGTGGCTGAACAACCGTCCTAGGACGGCCGCCAGCTGGCACACACGAAACTCTTCACGGACTCAGGATATCAGGGCAGGCATGCCGGACTCAATCGATACTGAATCGATGACCAGGCGGAAGGTCAGCAGCCCCTTGCCGGGCGCGTACTCCCAGTCCCGCTCCGGGGTCCGGGCGAAGCCCAGGCGCGTGTACAGCCGCTGCGCCGCCGTCATCTGCGGTTTCGTCGACAGCACCAGCGCCGGCCGCTTGTCTTCCCGGGTGCGCCGGACACAGTCCAGCACCAGCGCGGCTCCGACGCCCTGGCCGCGCGCGGAGCCGGCGGTGGCCAGCATCCGGATCTCGGCCTCGGCCCCGGAGGCGATGTCGGCGAACTCGCTGCCGGCGACCGTGTACACGGCGGCGCCGACCAGCGTTCCGGCCTCGTCCACGGCTATCAGCTGCCAGGCGCCGTCGGCGGCGTGCCGGGCCGCCGCGTCGGCGAGCCTGGGCAGGTACGTCGCCTCGGCCAGTGACTCGTCCCGGTACACGGCGGCGGTCAGCTCGCCGGCGGCGGCCAATTCGCCCGGTTGGGCTTCGCGAATGGTGATCACAGCGATTGATTCTGCCCGAGGCCCGCCGGGGCCGGTGTGGCGCCACCGGCGCGCGCCGATGGTGCGGTGCGGGCGTGAAGTGTGCGAGGCGAGTGTGACAGTACGGCCACGATCAGGTGATCCGGGAGTGTGTGCGCCGTCACAGCGCCCCCGGATGGTCCTATGATCGCGCTCGGTAGTCGTTCGGATGCCGCGCAGGCGGCAATGCGGGTCAGGCCAATCAGACGTCCTGGTCCGCGATGGAGGTGGTCGCGGTGTCGGGTCAGAATTCGTCCACGGCGCACGCAGAGACGGCCGGGTCCCGGTCGGCGGCGGAGCCGTGGTCGGACGAGCTCACGGGGCTGCCGAACCGGGCGATGCTGGGCCGGTGGCTGGAGGCGCGCACCGGGCCTCGGGCCCGGCCGGGGCAGCGGATCGGTTTGTGCAGCCTGGATTTGGACGGGTTCCGGCAGATCAACGCCCTGTTGGGGTTCGGTGCCGGGGACCGGTTCCTGGCCGCGGTGGCGGCCAGGCTGCGGTCGGTGCTGGAGCCGGGCGGACATCTGCTGGCGCGCACCGGCGGGGACGAGTTCGCGGTGCTGGTCGATTACAAGGACCTTGCCGGATCTGGTGCGGGCGGCGGGAGCAGCAACGGCTCCGGTAGCGGCGCGGGTAACGGCGCCGGTAGTGGCAACGGTGCGGGCAACGGCAATGGCGGTGGTGCCGGCGCTGCTGTGCTGGCCGAGGCGCCGCTGCCGCAGGGCGCTGAGGGGCCCAGGCGCGGCCCGGCGGGCCGGCCGATGGTGGAGCGGGTCGCCGAGCGGGTGTTGGCGGCGCTGCGGGACCCGCTGCGGGTGGAGGGCCGGGACCTGACGGTGACCGCGTCGATCGGCGCGGTCGAGGCGCTGGCCGCGGCCTCGGCGCCGGAGGACCTGCTGCGTGCGGCGGATCTGGCGTTGTACTGGGCCAAGGGCGAGGGCCGGGACCGGTGGACGCTGTTCGACGCCGAGCGGGCCGGGGCCGACGTGGCCCGGTACCGGCTGGCGGCGGATCTGCCGGCGGCGGTGGAGTCCGGGCAGTTCTACTGCGAGTACCAGCCGATCGTGTCGTTGGCCGACGGCGCGGTGACCGGGGTGGAGGCGCTGGTGCGGTGGCGGCATCCGCGGTTCGGGATCGTGCCGCCGGACCGGTTCATCGCGCTGGCCGAGGACTCCGGGCTGATCGTGGAGCTGGGCCGGCGGATCCTGTCCGAGGCCTGCCAGGCGGCGGCGACGTGGCCGGACGCGCCGGGGCAGCCGGCGCCGCCGGTGTCGGTGAACGTGGCGGTGCGGCAGTGCCGGGACCCCAGGCTGATGGGGCACGTGCTGTCGGCGCTGGCCGAGTCCGGGCTGGCACCGCAGCGGCTGCGGCTGGAGATCACCGAGTCGGCGCTGCTGCCCGGCGACGACGCGGCGCAGGCGACGCTGCGGGCGCTGGCCGACAAGGGCGTGGCGATCGCCGTCGACGACTTCGGCACCGGCTATTCGAACCTGTCGCACCTGCGCAGGCTGCCGGTGCACATCCTGAAGATCGACGGCACGTTCGTGGCCGGGCTGACCTCGGGCCGGGGCGGCGGTGCGAACGGGACCGGGGCGGCCGCGGGGGCAGCGGCCGGGGCCGGGACCGGCGCGGGGCCCGGGAGCATGGGGCCGTGCGGCGCCGACGAGCAGATCATCGCCACGGTCACCGCGCTCGGGCACGCCCTGGGGTTGACGGTGACCGCCGAGGGCGTGGAGACCGCCGGGCAGCTGGAGACGGTGCGGCGGCTCGGCGTCGACACCGGGCAGGGATGGCTGTTCTCGCGGGCGCTTCCGGCCGCCGGGATCAGGGACTTGTTGGCGCGCGGCGCGCCGCTGGCGGCGTAGGTGCGGCGGCCGCCGGTGCCCGGGCGGCGCCACGACCAGGGCTGCGAGGAGCGGACTTCGGGCTGGCACGCGGGGGAACTGGAGAGGACTTCCTTGCACTCTGAGGGCTGATCCTCCCGTACCCCGCTGGCACCGGGGGCTTCGGCGCGGTGTGATGGGTGTGCCGGCTCACCGAGCCGGACCGTGTTGGACAAGCTCCCCCAGCGACACCGACACTCGGGCGGGCCGCGACCTTCGGACCAGGGTCACGGCCCGTCCGGCTTTTTGCCGGCCGGGGCGATGCGGTGCTCGCGGCGGCGGCGTTGGCATGATGGCCGCTATGGCTTCTGGATCTTTCGAAGTGGTCGGCACCCTGGCCCGGTTGTGGCGCTACCCGGTGAAATCGATGCTCGGCGAGCAGCTCACCGACGCCCCGGTGGAGCGGCGCGGCCTGGTCGGGGACCGGCGGTTCGCGGTGTGGGACGCCGAGGACAAGTTCGGATCGTGCAAGAACTCCCGCCGGTTCCGGCGCATGGACGGGCTGCTGGACTTCCGTGGCGGCTCCAGCGATGGTGCCGCGGCGCACCTGGTGGCCCCGGACGGCAGTCTGCATGCCGTGCCCTCTCGGGACGCCGACGCCGCGGTGCGGGCGCACCTGGGGCGCGAGGACGTGCGCATCATGGCCGAGGCCGAGGTAGCGCATCATGACGCGGCGCCGCTGCACCTGCTGTCGACGGCGAGCCTTCACTGGTACGCCGACGCCCTGGAGGGCGTGCCCGCCGACGAGCGCCGGCTGCGTCCGAACCTGGTGGTGGACCTGCCGGGGCTGCCGGCGTTCGCCGAGGACGGGTGGGAGGGCCGGCAGGTGCGGATCGGGGCCGGGGCCGATGCGGTGCTGGCGCGGTGGGTGAAGCCGACCGAGCGGTGCCGGACGCTGACCGTGGAGCAGGACGGGCTGCCGCGCGCCGCGCGGGGGCTGAAGGTGCTGGCCGGGCGGGGCCTGAACCTGGGGGTGTATCTGGAGGTGCTGGAGGGCGGCCGGGTGCGGGTCGGGGATCCGGTGGCGCTGTCGGTGTAGGGCGTGTAGGGCGTGCCCCTACATGTCGGCCTTGACCTGCATCAGCTGGATCAGGTTCCCGCACGTGTCGTCCAGTACCGCCGTGATGACCGGCCCCACATCGGTGGGCTCCTGCGCGAAGCGCACACCCAACCCGCTCAGCCGCTCGTACTCCGCCGCGACGTCGTCCACCGCGAAGCTGGCCGCCGGGATCCCGTCGGCCACCAGCGCCTGCTTGTACGGCTTCACCGCCGGGTGGCTGCTCGGCTCCAGCAGCAGCTGCGGCCCGTCGGGGTCCTGCGGCGACACCACGGTGAGCCAGCGGTCCGCGCCGACCGGTACGTCGGCCTTGGTGCGGAAGCCGAGCTTGCCGGTGTAGAACGCCTCGGCCTTGGCCTGGTCGTCGACGAACACGTTGGTCAGGTGGATCCGCACGAAGTGCTCCGATGCTCGCCGGTTGCTCGCCGGTTGTTCGCTGGGTGCTCGCCGGTCAGGAACGGGACAGGAAGTGGAAGCCGAGCCACCACCACACCAACAGCATGCCCACCCGCCCCCACTTCTCGTGCATGACGCGGCTGACCAGCTGCGACAATCGGGGGATCTTGCTGGAGGGGCGGCGGGCGATCAGCTCCACCAGCAGCGCGGCCGCGCCGATCACGACGTACCCGGCGATGGTGATGGTGCGCGGGCTCATCGGCGCACCACCCACACCCCGGTCAGCAGCCACACCACGTAGCCGGCGGCGCGCGCCGGGGGCGGGTCGATCAGCGGGCCCATGAGGATCGACAGGGTCGGGTGGGCGTGGGTGGAGCCGCGGGCGGCGGCGTAGAGCTCCCAGACGGCGAAGGCGGCGCCGATCACGATCCAGGCGACGGTGCTGTGGCGGGCGAAGGGGGCCGGCGCCGGGTAGTGCTCGGTGGTGGGGCGCAGGGCGTACCAGACCAGGGCGGCTCCGGGCAGCAGGGTGGCGAGTTCGGCGGGGATGGTCAGGCGGGCGAAGCCGCCGGCGATCAGGGAGTAGCCCAGGCCCATCGCGGCCCAGCTGATCATGGTGGAGGTGGGGTGGGCGGCGCGCAGCGGTGCCGGGGCGGTGTGAAGGCGTGTGGACGCCCGGTCGCCGGCGGTTTCGGCCCGGCGGCCGACAGGCACGGATTCCTGCGTCATCGCGGCTCCCGCTTCTTCCTTCACCCCGCTGGTCCGGCGCGTGTTCACCGGGCGTTCGCGGACCTCTTGTGCAGCGCGGATACCCACTCAGGTGTCAAACCACACACTGTTCCCACTCTGGTGGCTCTACGTGATCGGCGCAGTTGGCCGGGCTCCGGCCGGACCCGGGTTCGCCCTGGTCGGGGCGGGCTGCTGTGATAGGAGGGTGTGCACCGCGATCGTGAGTGTCGAGCCCGCTTCGGAGTACCCGGTTCTGCTGGCCGGCGTGCGCGATGAGTTCCATGACCGGCCGTGGATCCCGCCGGGCCGGCACTGGCCGCAGTATCCGCGTCTGGTCGGCGGGCAGGATCTGCTGGCGTCCGGGACGTGGTTGGCGGTGGATCCGCAGGCGCCGCGGGTGTCGTGTGTGCTGAACGGCCGGGGTCCGCTGGCGCCGGAGTCGGGGCGGCTTTCGCGGGGAGAGCTGCCGTTGCGGTTCGCCGCCACCGGCGCCGTGGATGATCTGGACTTGATTCGCTACGACCCGTTCCACCTTATTTGCGCGACGCTGACCGAGGTGTTCCTGCTGAGCTGGAACGGCGAGCGCCAGGAGCGGCAGGAGCTGTCGCCGGGTCTGCACGTGGTGGTGAACAGCGGTCTGGAGGGTTCGGACCCGACGGCCGGGCCGGGTACGGAGGCGATGGCGGCACGGCTGGGGTTCTTCCGGCCTCGGCTGCTGGCGGCGCCGCGTCCCAGGCCGGTGCCGCGGGTGGCGACGGACAAGGCGTGGGGGCCGTGGCTGCCGCTGCTGGAGGGCGGCGGTGTGGATCCGCTGGATGATCGGGCGCTGCTGGTGCGGCGGGAGTTCGGCGAGCGGACGTGGGGGACGACGTCGGTGACGCTGGTGGGGCTGCGTTCGGGCGGGGTGCGGTACGACTTCAGCGGGGCGCCGGGGGATGCGGGGGCGTGGACGGCTGTGGTGGAGGACTGAGGAACGGCCTCCCCTGTCTCATCGACTCCCTCATCGATTCCCCCATCGATATGAACTGATATGAATCTCAGCTCTGCTACATTCATATGAGCTGTGGCAAGGTTCTGAGATGGCGGGGGCGGTTCGATGATCCTGGGGATGGTGCTCATCATCGGCGGCGGCGTGTTCGGCGCCATGCTGCTTTCCGGACGGCGCGAACTGCTGAAACGTCGGCGTGCCCTGAGCGTCGGCGCGTTCGCCGAGGGGACCGTCGCCTCGATCGTGACCGACTACCTCGGCGCCGCACCGGAGCGCGAGGGAAGACCCGCCGATCCGGGCACCCCGATCCAGCGGCTGATGATCTCCTTCACCGATGCCGCAGGCACCCCGGTCATCTTCAAGGAGCGGCTCAAGCCAGCCGCGGGCGTCGCGCGCGGTGCGTACTTCTCCGTGCACTACGACCCCGCCGATCCCAAGGGCACAGCGACCGTCGCCTCCAAGCAGGTCCTCGACGCCAAACTCGCCGAGAGCGCCCGGTACTGCCTGGTCAGCGGCGCCGCGGTGGTCCTGGGGGTGCTGATCGTCGCGGGCGTCATCCCGGTGTGAACGATCGCGAGCCGCCGGTACGGCAACCTTTGCCGAAGGCTGTGAGCGGCGCGATAGCCGTGTCATATCGACGCGCGGGGTCCGGCGTGCCACGCTGATCGTTCATGACCGCCGTGCACCCCGACGCCGCCTCCGATTCCCCCGCCGACGACTCGGCCAGCGACCCGGGCTCGGCCGGACCGCTGGCCGGGCTGCTGGTCATCGACCTGACGCGGGTGCTGGCCGGACCGTTCGCCACGATGATCATGGCGGACCTCGGGGCCCGGGTGATCAAGGTGGAGCATCCGGCCACCGGCGACGACTCCCGCCGCTACGGCCCGTTCGCCCCCGACGGCCGCTCCATGTACTTCGCCCGGGTCAACCGGGGCAAGCAGTCGCTCGCGGTCGACCTGAAGAAGCACCCCGAGCAGGTGGCGGCGCTGGCCGAACGCGCGGACGTGCTGGTGGAGAACTTCCGGCCCGGCGTGATGGACCGCCTGGGCCTGGGCGCCGAGGCGCTGCGGGCCCGCAACCCGCGGCTGGTGTACGCCTCGGTGTCCGGCTACGGCGCGACCGGCCCGCGCTCGGGCGAGCCCGCCTACGACGCGGTGATCCAGGCCCGCAGCGGCCTGATGTCGGTGACCGGCGAGCCGGACGGACCGCCGGTGAAGTCCGGCGCCTCGGTCTCGGACCTGTCCGCCGGCGTGTACACCTTCGGCGCGGTGATGGCGGCACTGGTCGGCCGCGGCATCCACGGCCGCGGCACGCACGTCGACATCGCCATGTTCGACGCGACGGTGTCGTTCCTGGAGGGCAACGCCCTGGCCTGGCTGGCCGACCGCACCGTCGCGCACCGCATCGGCTCCCACCACCCGAACATCGCCCCCTTCGGCGCCTTCGAAGCCGCCGACGGCCAGATCGTGGTCTGCGTCGGCAACGACGCACTGTTCGTGGCCTTCGCCGCCGCCCTGGGCGCCCCGGAACTGGCGCAGAACCCCGACTTCGCCCAGAACGCGGCCCGCTCGGCCAACCGCCTGGTCCTGACCGCCGTCATCGAGGAACTCCTGGCCGCCGACACCTGCGCGAACTGGCTGACCCGCCTGGAGGCGGCGAAGGTCCCGTGCGCCCCGGTGAACGACATCGGCCAGTCGATGACCGACGCCCAGACCGAGGCCCGCCGGATGCGCATCACCGCCGGCGGCCTGGAGCTGCCGGGGCAGGTGGTGAAGATGGCCGGGTATCCCGACCCGGTGGTGCGGCCGGCGGCGCCGGAGTTGGACGAGCACGGGGAGGCGATTCGCGCCGAGTTCGGGCTGGGCGTCGGCTTCGGGCTCTGAGGCCGGCGGACGGGGCGGGTAGTCAGAGGGAAAACGCGTTGCCGCCGGTGCTGGCGCCCGGCACGATCGCGCTCGTGACTCCCGACCAGAACACCCCGCCGTGCCTGATCGTCACCGGCATGCCCGGTGCCGGCAAGTCCACCGTGACCCGGCTGGCCGCCGAGCTGATCGCGCGCTCGGCGCGCATGGACGGCGACGTGGTGAACCGGCTGGTGGTCGGCGGGCGGGTGTGGGCGCTGGGTGAGCCGGCCGATGAGGCTTCCCGGCAGGTGGAGCTGTGCAACCGCAATCTGTGTGCGCTGGCCGCCAACTTCGCCGACGCCGGGTTCACGCCGCTGATCGACTGGATCGTTCCCGACCGGCGGCAGCTCGACTTCTTCCTGGAGTTGCTGGCGCCGCGGCCGGTGCTGTTCGTGATGCTCGCGCCGGGGATCCAGGCCTGCCGGTACCGCGACGAGATCCGCGATCCCGACCAGCAGTTCTTCTTCGACGGCTACCAGGAGCTGGAAGCGGCGATGAAGCGGGAACTCGGCGATGCCGGATGGTGGTTCGACACCTCCGGGCTGACGCCGGAGCAGACCGCGGCGCGCGTCGTCGCCGAGGCCGGGCAGCGGGCGCTGGTGGCACCGCGCGGCTGAGCCGAGCCGCTCACGCGCCCGCGGGCCCCGGCGGCTGGATCGTCGGCGTGGTCGGGGAGTCCAGCCAGGCGTTGATGTACGCCGTGAAGTCCCGGCCGGTGCGGGCCTCGACGAACGCCGCGAACGCGGCCCGGTCCTGGTTCGTCCCCTGGTGCTGGTGCACCCAGTCGTTCAGCAGCTGGTAGAACGCCGCGTCGCCGAGGGCTGTGCGTATCCCGTTCAGCATCAGCGCCGGGCAGTAGTAGACGTTCGACGAGGCGAAGTGCGTCGGCAGGTAATGGCCGGGCGGGCCGTCGGCGGTGCGCAGGGCCTGGTCCCGGGGCAGCGCGTTGTTCCGCAGCAGGTCGTCGACGGTCGCCGGGGCGGAGGACGTTTGGGCCGCCTCCCAGAGCATCTGCGCGTACATCGCGAAGCCCTCGTTGAGCCACAGCCCCGACCACGTCGTCGGAGTCACCGCGTCGCCGAACCACTGGTGCGCGAACTCGTGCAGCAGGTCCGCCGGGGCGGCGCGCGTCGAGAAGGTGATCATGGTCTGGGTTTCCATGCCGACCATCTCCGGCCGGAACAGCACCCCGCCGGTCGGGAACGGATACGGCCCGAACCGCCGCTCCAGGAACGAGATCATCCCCGGCACCTGCGCCGTCAGCCGGTGCACCGCGTCGGCGTCGGCCGGCAGGTACCAGTACGTCAGCGCTATGCCACCCGGCCCGGTGGCGCTGTCCTGCTGGAACCGGTCAACCGCGAACGCCACCAGGTACGTCGCCACCGGATTCGGCTGGTGCCACCGGTAGACGCCGTGGCCGGCCGACTCGGTCCGGCCCAGGAACGCGCCGCCGCTCACCCCGGCCCAGCCGTCCGGGGCGGTGATCGTCACGTCGTACAGCGCCTTGTCCGACGGCTGGTCGTCGCACGGGAACCACGTGAACGCCCCATACGGCTCCTGCTGCGCCCACACCGCACCGGAGGCCGTGACCTGCGCCCCCAGCCCCGGCACATCAGGACGCGTCATCGGCGCCGGAACCAGATGCGGCGTGCCGTGGTAGGCGATGACCACGGTCAGGACCGCGTCGGCCGACAGGTGCCGGCCGGCCGGGACCGTGAGGTGGTCGCCGTCGTGGACACCGGCGACCCGCACGCCGTTCACCGTCACCGAGTCGGCGCTCATGTCGGCAGCAAGGTCCAGCACGAAGCGGTCAGTGGGTTCGGCGGCGCGCACAGCGAGGGTGGCGGTGCCGGTCAGCACGGTCGAGGTCGGGTCCCACTTCACGTCCAGGCCGTAGTGCAGCACGTCCGTGGCCGCGTCGCCGAACTGCGGATACATGTCGTCGACCACCGGATGGGAGCGGCCCGCCGACCAGTCGGAAGTCGGACTGCCGGTTTTCGCAGCCGCAGCCGCCGGCGACGAACCCGAACCCGAACCGTCGCAAGCCGCGCTCGCCGCGACCGCGACCGCCAGCACCACGGCGGCTATCAGCCCCCGACGTCCCCGCACCATCCCCACCCCAAAGCCTCCCCGTGACGACACCAGCGCCCCACGATCTCAAGCCCCCGCCCGGCTACGCCAGCCCGGCCCGGAACGCCTGGATCACCAACTGCACCCGGTCGCGCGCGCCGAGCTTGGCCAGCAGATGGCTGATGTGGGTCTTGACCGTGCCGGTGGACACGCTCAGACGCTCGGCGATCTCGGTGTTGGTGAGCCCGGCGGCGATGAGCGTCAGGACCTCTAACTCGCGCGCAGTGAGCAGCCCCCGCAGCCGAGCCTGAGCCGGCGCCACAGCAGAGTCGGCCATGCCAGAGTCGGCCACAGCAGCCTGCGACTGCCGCGCGAACGCCTGGATCAGCCGCCGCGTCGCCGTCGGCGCCAACAGCGCCTCCCCACTGGCGACCACCTCGATCGCGGCCAGCAGCCCCTCCGGCGGCGTGTCCTTCAACAGGAACCCGCTGGCGCCGGCCCGCAGCGCCCCGAACACGTAGTCGTCCAGATCGAACGTGGTCAGGATCAGCACCCGCGACGGACCGGCCGCCGTGATCAGACGCGTCGCCTCCAGCCCGTCCATGCCGGGCATCCGCACGTCCATCAGCACCACGTCCGGGCACACGGCGCGCGCCGCGGCCACCGCCTGCGCGCCGTCGCAGGCCTGCGCGACGACCTCGAAGCCGTCGGCCATCGCCACGATCCCGGCGAAGCCGGCGCGGACCAGGGCCTGGTCGTCGGCGACCAGGACGGTGATCGGCGCGCTCATCCGGCCGGCCCGGCGACGGAGGAAGGCATGGAATGCTCGTCGAGGTGGGTCGCGACAGCGGCACCGGCATCAGAACCCTCGCCCGCGCGGCGCGGGCACGGCAGCACAGCCCGCACCCGCCAGCCGCCCCCGGGCAGCGGCCCGGCGGCCACCGTGCCGTCGTACAGCCCGACGCGTTCGCTGATCCCGGCCAGGCCGTGCCCGCCGCCGGGATGCGACCCGGGTGCCGGGCCGCCGCGGCCGGCGTCGGTGACCTCCACGACCAGCGCCGCGTCCTGATACTCCAGCAGCACCCGCGCTGCGCGGGTGTGGGCGTGCTTCACCACGTTCGTCAGCGCCTCCTGCGCGATCCGGTACGCCGCCAGCTCGATCCCGTCGGGCAGCTGCCGCACCG
Organism: Catenulispora sp. MAP12-49; assembly: GCF_041262705.1. NCBI lineage: Bacteria > Bacillati > Actinomycetota > Actinomycetes > Catenulisporales > Catenulisporaceae > Catenulispora > Catenulispora sp. MAP12-49. Next base: position 302,077 of record NZ_JBGCCP010000002.1, read on the forward strand.
TGCCCGATGTCCGCAGCCGCACCGTCACCCCGGCCTCGGCGCAGGTGGCGGCAAGCCTGGGCACGTCGGCCAGGCGCGGCGCCGGGGCCAGCGCTGCGGCCTCCCCGCCGTCGCGCAGCACCGTCAGCATCCCCCGCATCTCCACCATCGCCTCGTGGCTGATCTGCTGGATCGCCGCCAGCGCCGCCCCGACGGCCGCCGGGTCGCGGCCGATCGCGAACCGGCCGTAGCCGGCCTGCACGTTCACCACGCTCATGCTGTGCGCCAGCACGTCGTGCAGCTCCCGGGCCAGCCGCACCCGTTCCCGGTCCAGCTCGGCGCGCGCCGCGGCGTCCTGCTGTTCACGCAGCCGGGCCCCGATGTCGCGGTAGCGGGCCACGCCGACGCCCAGGGCCCAGGCGATGAGCAGCGCCAGGCTGGTCAGGACGAGGTTGGTCAGGGGGCGTCGGAGACCGACGGTGGTCGCGGAGTCCCCGATGAGGAACAGCACCAGCGCCGCGGCGGCGATCGGCAGCGGTTCGGTGACGGCCACGGAGTACAGCAGCACCGTGCCGATCAGCTCGAAGGACGCCAGGCCCCGGGTCGCCAGCGGCCAGGCCGTCGCGAGCAGCACCAGCCAGGTGCCCAGCACCACGGCCGCGGAGGCCAGCGGCCAACGGCGGCGCACACCCAGGGCGGCGCCGGAGAGCACCACCCCGGCGAGCACGGGCAGCAGCTGCCCGTTGCCGGGCACGCGGTAGCCGTCGGCGGCCCAGTCGTGGCGTTGCCAGTTCTCCAGGTTCTGGTAGATGGTCAGTGCGGTCAGTGCGGCGGCGGACACGATGTCGAACACCACCCAGGCCCGCTGTCCGGGTACTGATGGCTGGGTTCGCATACCTGAAGGCTAGCCAGCCTGCGATCACCGGTCATCTGCCCCGGGGTCTATGACCACGGTCATAGCCGGGCCGGGTGCGCGGCGGTGATGTCCGCCCGCGGTCTGAAGACCGCAGCGGGGTGTGCTGGGCAGCCTTGGCGCCATGACGATCGAAGTCTGCGAACTCACGAAACGCTTCGGCGGCATGGTGGCCGTCGACCGCCTGTCGTTCACGGTGCGCCCGGGACGGGTCACCGGGTTCCTGGGGCCCAACGGCGCCGGGAAGTCCACGACGATGCGGATGATCCTGGGCCTGGACGCCCCCGACGCCGGCACGGCGCTGGTCGACGGCCGCGCCTACACCGAACTGCGGTATCCGCTCACCGAGGTCGGGGCGCTGCTGGACGCCACCGCGGTGCATCCGGCGCGGTCGGCGGCGGCGCACCTGCGGGTGCTGGCCGCCAGCAACGGCATCGGCACGTCCCGGGTCGGGGAGGTCCTGGCCCGCACCGGCCTGACCGAGGTGGCGCGCCAACGCGTCGGCGGGTTCTCCCTGGGCATGAAGCAGCGCCTGGGCTTGGCGGCGGCGCTGCTGGGGGATCCGCCGGTGCTGATGCTGGACGAACCGGTCAACGGCCTGGACCCCGAAGGCGTGCACTGGATCCGGGGCCTGCTGAAGGAGCTGGCTGCTGAAGGACGCACGGTGTTCGTGTCCTCGCATCTGCTCACCGAGATGGCGCTGACCGCCGACCACCTGGTCGTCATCGGCCGGGGCCATCTGGTCGCCGAGAGCGGCGCCGCCGACTTCGTGGCCGCCCACTCCCGCACCGACGTGCTGGTGCGCACCTCCGATCCGGAACGGCTCACCACGGCGCTGCTGGCGGCGGCGACCCCGGACACGCCGGTCGGCCTCACCCGCGAGCCGGACGGCGCGCTGGCCGTCACCGGCCTGCCCGGCGCCGCCATCGGCGACGTCGCCGCGGCACACGGCATCGGCGTGCACGAACTCACCGCGCGGCGTGCCTCGCTGGAGGAGGCGTATCTGCGCGCCACCGAAGACTTCGTCGACTTCTACGACCACGGCACCGACGGCGCCAACAGCAGCACCGAGGAGACCCCCGCATGATCGCCGCCCCCACCACCGGCCGCGCCCTGCACGCCGAATGGATCAAGATCAGCACGTTGCGCTCGACCTGGCTGACAGCGCTGCTCGCCATCGCCGCAGCGCTGACGTTCGCGCTGCTCGGCTACCACAACACCGCCCACCGCTGGCCGACCTGGACCGCGTCCGAACGCGCCGCCTACGACCCGGTCCGCGCCGGCTACGGCGGCTCCGTCGACCTGGCGGTCCTGGCCCTGGGCACCCTGGGCGTGCTCGCCGCCGCCGGCGAATACGGCACCAGCCTGATCCGCGCCACCTTCACCGCCACCCTGCGGCGCGCCCACGTGGTCACCGCGAAAATCCTCATCGTCGGCGGATTCAGCCTGGCCCTGGGCCAGGCCACCGCCTTCACCATCTTCGAGGCCGGCCAGCACCTCATCGCGAGCACCGGCGCCCAGGTGAGGCTGTCCCAGCCGCACGTGGCGCGCGCCGTCCTCGCCGCCGGGCTGTACCTGGCAGCCTCGGCGCTGATCGGGCTGGGACTGGGGTTCGTGATCCGCCGCACCGCCGGGGCGCTGGCGGCGTTCTTCGGCCTGTACTTCATCGGGCAGCTGCTGCTGGGCGCGATCTCCGACACCGCCTCGAAGGCCTCCCTGGAGGCGGTGTTCGGCAGCATCTGCAGCGTGCGGCCCAGGGCCGGGAAGATCGTGCCGTCGGTGCCGGCCGGGTTCGCGATCCTGGCCGCCTATGTACTGCTCAGTTGTGGCGCCGCGTACGTCGCGGTGCGGCGACGCGACGCCTGACCCTCTGGTTGGCAATCCCGGCTGCGCGGGTCTAAAGGCTGTACAGATTAGGGCTGCACGAAGTGGTAGCCGGCCTCCAGCAGCTGCGGCAGGAAACGCTGCAGCGCCGCGACCGTCTGGGAGCGGTCGCCGCCGCCGTCGTGCTCCAGGATGATCGAGCCGGTGTGGGTGTGGCCCATGACGGTCTGCACGATGTGGTCGGTGCCCGGACGCGACCAGTCGCGCGGGTCCACCGACCAGTCCAGCGGCCGCAGGCCCATCTTGGCGCAGACCGAGAACACCGTCGGGGACCAGTTGCCGCCGGGGGCGCGGAACAGCGTCGGCTGGCGCGCGCCGCCGCGGGTGATGGCGTCGTTGGTGCGCTCTATCTCGGCGGTCACCTGGGCCTCGGTCATCTTCCCCATGTTGGGGTGGGTCCAGGTGTGGTTGGCCACCAGGTGTCCGGCGGCGCTGACCTCGGCGACCAGCGAGGCGTGCTTGTCGGCGCTCTGGCCGATCATGCAGAACGTCGCCTGGATCTTGTACTGCGCCAGCAGGGCCAGCACCTGCGGGGTGTACTTGCTGGAGGGGCCGTCGTCGATGGTCAGGGCTATCGCCTTGTCGCCCTCGTGGACGTAGAACTGGGGGCTGCCCGCCGCCGGCGGCGGGTCGGATCCGGTCGCGCCGGGCGGGGGAGAGTTGTCCGGCGGCGCGGCGGTGTTGGTATGTGAGTCGCCCGGCGCGGTGGAGGTTTCGGAGGCACCGCTGGAGGGGCTCTGCCCGGGGAACGGCGCGCCGGTCGTCGGCCGCGACCGCGGATCCGGCGTGGGCGTCGGCGTCGTGGTGGCAAGGGCCTGCCCGAGCGGGATTTGTTTACCGTTGGAGGCGCAGCCGCCGAGCAACATCACTCCGCCGACGCCCAACAGCAGCCGGCGGGACAGACCGCTGCCGCGCCGCAGCGCCGCGTCGCGGGGGAACTCTTGAGACTCAGGACCCGAAACGTTCACGCCAATGGGACGCGCCGGGCGCGTGCCGGGTTGAGTTCTGTGAAGACTTTCTGAAGAAAACTTTCGCAAAGGAGCAATCGACGGCCGTTTCCTTGCGATGCGTGGCCGTATATGCACGTACTGTCATCGCGGCGCGCGCTGTTTGCTGTGCCGAGCGCGGGCAGGGCGTGGGCGGAACATAGGCGGAGCGTGCGCAGAAGTTCACGCGCGGGCGTAGGCGCCGTCGATGAGGTCCGCGAGGTGCCGGGTGAGGTCTTCGCGGCCGAAGGGCTGCTCGTCGAGCCACCAGTCGCCGGCGGCCTGCACCATGCCGACGATGCCGTGGGCCCAGGCCTGGGCGCGCGGCCACTGGTCCTCGGGCAGTCCGAGCTCGGCGGCGATGCCGGTGGCCAGGGCGTCGCCCAGGCGGCGCTGGAACATCGCCACGCGGTCGCGGACCTCCGGCTCCTCGGCCTGGCCGCGGTGCACCAGGAACCGGTAGAGCGCGGGGTTGCCCTCGACCAGGCGCAGCCAGGAGTCGATCGCGGCCTCGGTGCGCTCCCGGCGGGTGGCCGGGCGGGTGAGGGCTTCGCGCAGCCGGTCCAGGAGGGTCTCGATGTGGCGGTCGGCCAGGGCGACGTACAGGCCGGCCTTGTCGCCGAAGTGCCGGTACAGGATGGGCTTGGTGATGCCGGCCTCGGTGGCGATGGCGTTCATCGACGCCGAGGGGCCGTCGCGCAGGACCACGCGCTCGGCGGCGTCGAGCAGCTCGGTGCGGGTGCGGGGGCCGCGCCGGCGCGCCTGAGGGCGGCCCGGCGGTGCCGGTACAGCCGGTGCCGCCGGGGATGCCGGGGATGCCGGGGATGCCTGTGCCTGGTTCGCCATCAGGTCCCTTCCGTGCCTTCCTGGAGTGTGGCAGCCATCTTGACAGAAGTTACCGCCGGTAACACACTAGCGGCGACCGAGGTTACTTGTCGGTAGCGCCATCCCGGATTTCAGATCCCAGACCTGAATCGAACCCAGACCCGAAGGACAGTGAACGAGACGATGACCGGGTTCTCCCTGGAACTGACCGAGGACCAGATCGAGCTGCGGGACTGGATCCACGGATTCGCCGCCGACGTCATCCGGCCCGCGGCCGCCGAATGGGACGAGCGGGAGGAGACGCCCTGGCCGATCCTGCAGGAAGCGGCCAAGGCCGGCCTGTACTCCCTCGACTTCTACGCCAACCAGTGGTTCGACGAGTCCGGCCTCGGCATCCCGATCGCCATGGAGGAGATGTTCTGGGGCGACGCCGGCATCGGCCTGGCCCTGTCCGGCACCGGCCTGGCGGCGGTGTCGGTGGTGTCCAACGGCACCCCGGAGCAGGTCGGCGAGTGGGTCCCGCAGATGTTCGGCACCCCCGACGACGTCAAGCTCGGCGCGTTCTGCTCCTCCGAGCCCGACGCCGGCTCCGACGTCGGCGCCATGCGCACCCGCGCCGTGTACGACCAGGCCAAGGACGAGTGGGTCCTGAACGGCACCAAGACCTGGGCCACCAACGGCGGCATCGCCAACGTCCACGTGGTCGTCGCCACCGTCGATGCGGACCTGGGCACCCGCGGCCACGCCTCGTTCATCATCCCGCCGAACACTCCCGGCATGAGCCAGGGCCAGAAGTTCAAGAAGCACGGCATCCGCGCCTCCCACACCGCCGAGGTCGTCCTGGACGACGTCCGCATCCCCGGCTCCTGCCTGCTCGGCGGCAAGGAGAAGCTCGACGCCCGCCTGGCCCGGGCCCGCGAGGGCAAATCCAGCCGCGGCAACGCCTCCATGGCCACCTTCGAGGCCTCCCGCCCGGCCGTCGGCGCCATGGCCGTGGGCATCGCCCGCGCCGCCTACGAGTACTCCCTGGACTACGCCAAGACCCGCGTGCAGTTCGGCAAGCCGATCGTGGAGAACCAGGCCATCGCCTTCAAGCTCGCCGACATGAAAACCTCCGTCGACGCCTCCCGCCTGCTGGTGTGGCGCGCAGCCTGGATGGCCCGCACCGGCAAGACCTTCGAGTCGGCCGAGGGCTCGATGTCCAAGCTGTTCGCCTCCGAAACCTGCAAGAAGGTCACCGCCGAAGCCATCCAGATCCTCGGCGGCAACGGCTTCACCCGCGAGTACCCGGTGGAGCGCATGCACCGCGACTCGGCGATCTACACCATCTTCGAGGGCACCAGCGAGATCCAGCGGCTGGTCATCGCCCGGACCATCTCCGGGGCGGCGATCCGCTAGGCGCGCAGGCTCTACCTACGACAGAGGGCTCTCTTGGCAGGCACCACGCCTGCGAGGGAGCCCTCTGCGACGGATATCCCGTGGCCCCCGTCCACACTGAGCCCGAATAATCCACGGATGGACACCACTGGGGCACCGGACCTGCACCCGCACATCGCCGCCTTCTATGACGAACACTACGAAGAAGCCGAACGCCTCCGTATCACCGCGTTCGGCCGGCTGGAGCGCGAACGCACCAAGGAGCTGCTGCTGCGTGAGCTTCCGCCGGCGCCCGCGCGGATCCTGGACGTCGGCGGAGGGCCGGGCATCTACGCGGCATGGCTGGCCTCGCTCGGCCACCAGGTGACGCTCATCGACCCCGTCGCCCGACACCTCGAACAGGCCGCCGAATACGCCACGTTCACCGTCGAGGCCGGTGATGCCCGAACCCTCAGCGCCCCGGACGCCTCGGTCGAGGCGGTCCTGATGCTCGGCCCGCTTTACCACCTGCCGGATCCGGCCGACCGCGCGCAGGCCCTGCGCGAGGCGAAGCGCGTCGCCAAGCCCGGCGGGCTGATCGCCGCGGCCTTCATCTCCCGGTACTCACCGCTGCTGGACCTGGCCAGCAAGCTGCGCATCAACGACGACGCCATGGTCGACCTGCTCAGGCCCCTGCGCCACAACGGCGCCAACGACTTCGAGAACGGATTCACCGTCGCCTACTTCCACACCGTCGAGGAGATCCGCCAGGACTTCCACGCCGCAGGCCTGGCCGACCCCACGATCCGCGGAATCGAAGGACCGCTGTTCCCCCTGCTGTCGTCCGGACTGGTCGAAGACAACCCGGACTACTTCGAAGCCGCGCTGCGCACAGCCCGCCTCGCCGAGGACCACCCGGACCTGCTGCCGGCAAGCGCCCACCTGCTCGCGGTGACCCGCAGGACCTGAACCCGAACCACGCCCTACTGCGCCAACGGAGAACGCTGCAAAGCCTCCGCCGCAGCCGTCGCCGACGGATCCAAATACACCGACGTCGTCCCCACGTCCGAATGCCCCAGGATGTCCGCGACCGTGCCCACGTCGGCGCCGGCCTGCCGCAGCAGCACTGTGGCCGCGGTGTGGCGCAGGCCGTGCGGCGTCACCGCGCGCCGCAGCTCCACCGGCATCTGCTTCACCCGGCGCTCCACCATCCGCTGCACGTCGCGTGCCGTCATCCGGCGGCCGCGGATCGTCACCACCAGGGCGCGCGAGGCGTCGGCCCGGTCGGGCTCGGCGTCGCCGGACGGGGGAGCGGGCCTCTCATGCTGCTGATACTCCTGCAGCAGGCCCACCAGGGTGGCCGACATCGGCACGTCGCGGCTGCGGCCGCCCTTGCCGCTGCGGATCCGCAGCACCGGCATGCCGGTGAGCTCGTGGTGGCGGACGTCGTCCAGGTTCGCCGCGCACAGCTCCGCCACGCGCGGGCCGGTCTCGGTGAGCAGGCGCAGGATCACCTCGTCGCGGAACGTCAGGCGCTGGTCGGCCCGCAGCTCCTTCGTCGAGGCCGCCACCGCCGGGGTCTCCTGCAGCGCTTGGGCCTGCTCCACGGTCAGGCCCAAGCGCGCGCCGACGGCCCGGGTGGGGACGCGGACGCGGGAGACGTGGGGCATGGGGTCGGCGCGGACGTAGCCCTGTTCGGCGGCCCAGGAGAACAGGCCGCGTACGGCGGCGGTCCAGCGGGCGCGGGCTTGCAGGCCGCGTCCCGGGGCGGGTTCGCCGCCGGGGCCTGATTTGCGGGTGCGGGTGTAGCGGCGGTCAGGGGCGTTGGCGATGCGGACCAGGGCGTATTCGACGTCTTCGGCTTCGACGTCGTCCAGCGGTTTGTCCAGGCCCAGCAGCGTGGCGGCCTCGGTGAGGTCCCTGACGTAGGCGTCGCGGGTGGCCGGGGACATCGCCCCGGTGGCCACGCGCAGGTGCAGGGTGTCGCGGTAGCGGTGGACGGCTTCGGCGACGCTGATCGGGGTGAACGGTTTCGGGGCGGCCACTTGACCTATCGAAGCAGACGGCGGGGACAAGGGGACGGCGGCGGGCTGGAAGTCACCGGGCCGCGGGGACATCGGCGGGATGTCCGCTGGTGGGAGGTGTTGTGGTGCCGCGCCGGCCGGGGGACAGCCGGCGCGGCACCACAACGGTTTCACAAAGCCCTGCAGGTGGTGGACCTGACCTGCGGCTACTGGCTACTGGACCTTGCGGCTACTGGATCTGCATCCGCTGCGCCAGCTGGTCGGCGAGCTGGTCCAGCTCGTCGGTGAACACCCCCGCCGCCCAGGTCACGTTCATCACGACCAGGCAGTCGAAGTCCCGCGGCCGCACGATGAACACCGAGTTCTTCAGGATGCCGGCGTCGACGTCGTCCTTGTCCTTGGGGTCGGCCAGGATCTGGAACCGCAGCCTGGCGGCCGGGCCGATCGGCAGCTCCCCGTACACCACCTCCGGCGGGTCGGTGGCGCCGCCGATCGGGGAAGCGAACCACTGCACGACCTCGGTCAGCGCCGGGATCTGCGGCATGCCCTGGCTGGGCACGTAGTCGCGGACCTCGATGCGGCCGGACTCGCCGGTACGCGGGTAGGGCGCGAACATGATCGCCAGTGTCGCGCCGCGTTCGGCGGAGTCGGCGGTGGCCTCGACGAGGGCCTCGGCGAAGGAGGCGATCTCCTCGGGGTAGGCCTGGCCGTCCATGCGGGAATGCGCGACCGACTCGGCCCAGCCGCGCAGGTCCCCCTCGACGCCCAGGGGCAGCGCGATGCCGTCGTTGGGCATCGGCAGGACGACGTGGCGTCCCCGCACCGTGGCGGTCATCGCACCCACCTCAGCGTCGAGGCGATCGACTCGAACAGGCCGTCCAGGGCCTCGGTGAGCTCGATCATCGGCGTGGAGAACGACAGCAGCAGGAACGCCCCGGAGCCGGGCACCTGGAACTGGATGTCCAGGTGCGCCACCGGCCGGGTGTTCCCGGCCTGCTCGGCGGGGTTCGGCGCCTCCTGCCACTTGCGGCGAAGCGCGGGACCGGCCGGGAAGTCCATCATCCGCACGTTCTCGCCGGCGGCGGCGTACTGCATCGCCAGGTCCGACAGCGGCGGCGGGGCGCTGTCGCCGCGCGGCGGCACGAACGTCACCACCAGCGAGCCCGGCAGCGGCATGTTCGCCAGCCGCATCAGCGACAGGTACAGCTCCAGTCCGCCGTTGGCCTTGGCGGCGGCGGCCTGCGCGCGCAGCATGTCCCGCATCTGCGCCTTCAGGTGCGGGGCGTTGTCCACGCCCCGGAACTCCTTGTCGACGACGCGGGCGATGACCGGTTCCCACAGGTCGGAGTCCAGGATGATCCGCTCCCAGCCCTCGGGGGTGGCGATGCGGTAGTCCCGCGGTGGCGGCGCCTGCGCCTCCTGCGGGACCGGTATTGCGGCGTCCTGGGTCACGTGAATTCTCTCTTTTCCTTGGGGCCGGGCGCGTGGTGCGGCTCAGGGGAGCCGGCGGCCGCCGGGGTTGCGGCGCTGCTGGTCGCGTGCGGCCTTCTTCTGCTGTTCGGCCATCTCGGCGAGCTCGTCGAGCTTGGCCCGCTCGTCCTTGGTGGGCCGGGAATACCGGGGGGCGTCGAACGCGGGCTTCTCGGGCCCTGCGACGCCGGGGTGGCGGTGCGCGGCCTGAGCCTTGTCAGGCTCGTCGGCGCGCGGTTCGCGACCCAGCAGGTCGGTGTGGCATGCCAGCACCGCCTCGGCCAGGCCGGCACCGTATTCGGTGCCGGCCAGCCGGTGCAGCCCGTCCCAGGTGAAGCCGGCCTTCTTCAGGGCCCGCTTCTGGAAGAACGACATGGCTTCCAGTACGCGGACGACGTCTTCGGGCGGCATTGGCGTATCCATGGCTTGATCCTAGGTGTGCTGGTGCAGGGCGGTGCAGTGCGGTGCGGTCAGCCGGCGGCGGCGTCCGCGGTCTCCGGCGGGGCCAGCGGGTGCCACTCCCACATCTTGTCCTCGGAGGTGAGGATCTTGTTGCCGTGGAACAGGTTCGGCCCCATGAAGCCCGGCTCCCAGGACTTGAAGTTCTCCGGGATCTGCAGGTTCGCCAGGCCCAGGCCCAGCGGGAAGGTGGCGTTGGACCAGCCGGCCAGCCCGAACTTCCAGCCGGCGCCGCTGGCCAGGTTCGGCCCGAGCCCGCTCATGCCCGGGAAGCTCCAGTCGACGTTGCCGCCCTTGAGCTTGGAGAAGGCCTCGCCGACGTCCTTGAACGGGCCGGTGCCCAGGCCCTCGCCGAAGTTCTTCATCCCGATCTTGAAGATCGAGCTGGTGCCGTTCTTCAGCTGCAGGATGTCCTTGGCGCCCATGTCCAGGCCCTTGACGCCGTCCAGGGCCTCGGTGATGCCCTTGCCGCCGGCGCGGGCGGCGTTGAACAGCTCCATGCCGCGCGAGGCCTTGGCCATGTTGCCGATGGCCCGGCCGGCGCCGCAGGACAGCAGGCCGACCACGTCGATGGCGACGTCGAACCAGTTGCCCTTGCCGTCCAGGGCGGAGATGGTGTCGCAGACCAGTGCGACCGCACCGGCCACCAAGGCGATCGCCCCCAGCACCTCGCCGAGGACCGGCACCCAGGCCAGGGCCAGGGCCAGGATCCCGGCCACGCCGGCGATGGCGCCGGCGATGTGGCCGATGTCGGCGATGACGGTGGCCCAGTCGATGTCCCACCAGTGGTGGGCCGGGTCCTTCAGGCCGTCGGAGTTGATGAAGTCGTTGATGGCCCCGGCGACGGCCTTGCCCTGGCTGTCGCGGATGTCGATGGCGTGCTGGATGTCCGCGCCGGCCTTGGCCACCAGAGCGTCGGCGGCGGCCTTGTCGTTGTGCGCCTTCTGCTCCGCCGGCGTCATGCCGTTGCTGCCCGGGGTGTTGGTGGGGTCCGGGTGCGGGTTCGGCGGAGTCGGGGCGGCGCCGGGCGCGGGGGAGGGCAGGGCGTTGGCCTGCGCGGTGTGGATCTGCCGCTGCGCGGACTGGGAGTCGGCGTCGGCGGCCCGGCCGCGATTGAGCGCGTCCTGCGCCTTGACCTGCGCCAGCTCGATGGTGGAGGCCCACTCGGTGCCCGAGCGCCAGGAGACCTCGTCGTGCGGGCCGGAGGGCCGAACGTTGGTGCCCAGGGCGTCGGCGGCCTCGTTGTACCGGCCGAAGGCCTTGGCCAGCAGGTCCGCGGTGTCCCCGACCTGCTTGGCGAACGCGCGCCCGGAGTCGGAGTCGTCGAAGCCCTGGTCGCTGACCAGGTTCTTCAGGTTCGCGGCCTGCTGCTGGATGGCGGTCGCGGTGTCGCGGAACCGCTTGCCCAGGGCGGCGATCTGGTACGGGTCGCCGGGGATCAGGTCGCCCTGGGTGACCACGGCGCCCTGCCAGTCGAAGCTGCTCCAGTCGCGTGACATCAGCCCTTGGCCCCCTGGCTCGAGGAGCTGAACGCCTTCTCGATGGCCTGGGCCAGGTGCCCGTCCAGGCCGTCCCAGGCGTCGGCGCACTCGGTGGCCGTCTTGGCCAGCGTGTCCAGGCTCTTGGTCAGCGTGTCACGCTTCTTCGACCAGTCCGAGGCGAAGTTGCCCAAGGCACCGGCGACGTCACCGGACCCCATCTCGCCGCTGGCCGCACCGGTGATGTCCGTCGAGTGGTTGAACTCGTCGCGCAGCCGGCCCAGTTGCCCCCCCATATCGCGAAGCGTCCCGGTGTTGATTTTTATGTGATCAGCCATGGTTGTGGCGCGTCCCTCCCGTGAAAAGCCCGTCAACCGCGCCACGAGCGTAGCCAACCCGGAACGGGCTCGTCACGTCTTCCCCCGATATTGGGAAGCCCTGTGAGGTTTAGGAGCTGATCTGAGGCCTTTGACGTGCGGCCTCTGCGCGACCGCGGGGGGACCGGTCCCCGTGGACGGAAATTCTACTTTACATAATGTACATTATCGGGCAACCGCATGAGGGGTCGCAGTGGGGGGTGTCGAGGGTTGTTGTGTGGTTCGGTGCGCGGTTGTTCGCAGCGATGTTCTACGCAGCCGTGTTCTAGATCGCTCGTGCGAACGCGTGGATCACCATGCCGGGCAACAAGATCGGGACCATCGGGCGCGCGCCGCAGTGGCTCGGCGCTTGGTGCTCGGTGCTCGGTGCTTGGTGTGGCAGCGTCGGACACCGACAGCGTGTTCGGCTTCTGTCAGAGCCGTTCTGCGCGCGGGGCTGGTTCGTGGCCGGTCACCCGATTCGGCCACAATGCCGCCGAACCATCCCAAACCCTGTCGTGTAATGCTGATTACGCGTCCTGATGTACTCGGTTCAGGACTATCGCTTGTACACCAGGGAAACACCGTCGCCGACAGGAAGCATCACCACGTCGACGCGTTCGTCACCGGCGACCTTGTCGTTGAACTCCTTCATCAGCCGGGTCGACTCCTCCTGCGGCTCGGCGTCGACGACCTGCCCGCCCCACAGCACGTTGTCGATGGCGATCACTCCCCCGGTACGCATGCGCGGGACGAGTTCGCTGTAGTACGTCCAGTACGACGGCTTGTCGGCGTCGATGAACGCGAAGTCGATGTACTCCTCGTCCGGCAGCGCGGCCAGCGTCTCGGCGGCCGGCGCCAGCCGCAGCTCGATCCGGTCGGCGACCCCCGCCTCCTGCCACGCCGCACGCCCGATGCTGGTCCACTCCTCGCTGACGTCGCAGCACAGCAGCTTGCCACCGGGCGCCAGGCCGCGGGCGATGGCGATGGCCGAGAAGCCGGTGAAGGTCCCCACTTCCACCGCGTGCTGGGCATTGGTGAGCCGTACCAGCAGCGTCAGCAACTGCGCCTCCTCGGCGCCGATCTGCATGCCGGACGGCGGCCCGAGCTCGGTGGTGCGGGCGACCAGCGCGCTCTGGACGGCGTCCAGGGGCTGGGTGTGGTTCACGACGTAGTCCTGGAGCGCGCCGTCCAGGCCGATCGAGGCTCGGGTCATGTCGCCGACGATAAGCCGGTGATCGCCAAGCGGTCGCGTGGTGGCGGCGTTCGGCGGATGGGGCTGGAGGTGGGGGCACTCCCCCGGCGATGCGTGGTGCGATATTCGGGACATCTCGCAATATGTCAGACCTCTACGGTAGACCTCCGTCGCCTCACCCGCCCGCGGCGGAACCATGGCGCTACCGGCTGAGAAGGGCGGAACCTGCGGTATCGGCCCGCACACGATCGAAAACGTCCACGGGATCGTGTCCGGACGGCTCGATTGGGCGTGCCAGGGCTCGGTAGTGCTGACGATGAACGTCCGTCTCGTCTACCTTGGAAACAACGCCGAGCGCGAGACCGAGGTGGACGAGGGGAGCCCGCTGATCGTGAACAGTCCCCGAACAGTCCGCCGCGGTTCGTGACCGCGCCCTGCACCACCGGGCTGTGGAAGATGAAGATCGTCGGCACGGAGACGCCTGCGGCCGGGCCGGCACTGACGTTCACCACCACCAACGCGGCCAGCCCGCCGTTCGACAACCCCGAGTGGCAGACCCCGACCCAGATCACCTGTTAGGCGGCGAGCATGGCCCTGAGGCTCTCTGACCGGATCACCGCGGTCCGCTTCGTGCTGTGGACCTTCCAGCCTTACCGCTGCCCGGTCTCGGGCCGGGACATCGTCCCGTCGAACCCCAGCCTGGCCAGCCGGGTCCGTGCGTCATTGCGGGCTTGGTTCCACGCGCCGGCAGGCCCTGGCGTTGACGACGGCCCTGAGGAGTTCGCCGTCTTCCAACAGGCGTTGTGGGCTCTGCGGCCGGCGTCCGAAGACAGCGACAAGGACCAGTGGGTGGCGGTGTACTCCCGCTAGTAAGGGCTGGTCGTAGGGGTACTCCCCCGGCGATGCTTCATGGCATGGGCGAATGTGTGTTCTGTGAGATCGTGGCCGGCCGTGCTCCGGCGTACCGGGTGCTGGAGGACGACCACGCTGTGGCGTTTCTGAACATCAGGCCGGCCGCGCCCGGGCACACGCTGGTGGTTCCGCGCGTCCACGTCGTTGACATGTGGGACATTTCGGATGATGCGCACACGCATGTAGCGTCGATGGCGCGGCGGGTGGCGCTGCTGCTGAAGGACGTGTTCGAACCCGATGGGGTGAACCTGCGGGTCAACTCGGGGGCTGCGGCCGGGCAGGACGTCTTTCACTTCCACACCCATGTGATCCCGCGCCGCCACGCTGACGGGCTGCGTCTGACCTGGGGTTCGCCGCTGGCTGCGGCCGAGGAGTTGGAGGCGGCGGCGCGGCGGATCGCCGGGTTCTGCTCGTAGATCGATCACCTCAGGCTCCGGATGCGACCATCGACGCCGGGCTCGCCGCCGCCGGGGCCGGGGCGGGGTGTTCGCGCACTGCCGGGATCGCCAGCACCGCCAGGTTCGCTCCGCCCACCAGCACCGCTGAGACCGCCAACGGCAGGGCGGTCCCGAGCGCCGCGGCGGCGGGGGCGGCCAGTGCCAGGCCTGCCGGGCGGGCGGCGAAGGAGATGAGGGTGTCGAAGGAGCCGACGCGGCCCAGGGCTTCGCGCGGGATGCGCTGCTGGATGGTGGTTTCCCACAGGGGGTCCAGGATGCCCAGGCCGAACATGCCGGCGGTGTAGGCGGCCAGGAGCAGGGGCAGTGGTGCGGTGATGGCGAGCGCCGCCAGCGGTAGGGCGTAGGCCGAGGCGCCGAGGGCTACGGCGATCAGGGGGCGGGGCAGGCGCAGTCTTCCGGCGGTCCAGACGCCGGCCAGCATGCCGACGGTGCCCGATTGCAGGGTGATGACCCAGGCGGTGCCGCCGCCTAGGTGGTTGATGGCGATGACCGGTCCGAGGGTGAGCAGGACGCCGGCGGTCATGTTCCAGATGCCGTGGCCGATGACGTTGGCGATGAACCAGCGGTGGCGGCGGGTCTCGGTCCAGCCGGCGCGCAGGTCGTGCCAGAACGGCGCGCGCCGGGGGGTTGGTGCGGCGGCCTCGGCACCCTTGGCGCCCTCGGTGGCGCCGGTGAGGCCGGTGAGCGCGGCGGTCTGTGCGGTCTGTGCGGTCTGTGCGCCAGCCGGTGTGCTCAGGGCGCCGAGGGTGAGTGCGGATCCGATGAACAGTGCGGCGGTGAGCAGGGAGGACCAGCCGGCTCCGACGCCGAGCATCAGGGTGCCGGCGATGCCGGGGCCGGCGAACTGGGCCACGCCCTGCCATACCGACAGTCGTGCGTTGAGTCGTTGGCGTTGGGGTCCGGAGACGGTGGCCGAGACCAGGGTGCGCACGGCCGGGGTGCCGAAGGCGACGGCGGCGCCGGTGAGGGCGGCGAGTGCGGCCAGGACGGGGACGTCCACGCCCTGGGTGAGCAGGCTGGCGCCGATGCCGGCTTGGGCGGCGGCGCGGGTGAGGTCGGCGGCCAGGATGACGCGGCGGGCCGGGAAGCGGTCCGCGAACACTCCGGCGGCGGGCAACAGCAGCAGCATGGGGATGGTCTCGGCGGCCAGGATGGTGCCCAGGGCCTCGGCGGCGCTGCCGGCGTGGACGACGGCCAGGGTCAAGGTGGTGGGGATCAGGGAGGTGGCCAGTGCGGCGGCGGTGCGGCCGAGCAGGAGTGCGCGCATGGCCGTCACCGTAGCAGTACTTCGCTGGCTAATTATTCGCTGGCGAAATAGTTGACGGAGGACCATACTGGCCCGATGGAGGACTCCGTCGACCGTCACCTGGCCCGCTGGCGCGGCAAGGCACCCTACGACGAGACGGTCGAGGCGGTCGTCACCCGCATCCAGAACCTCACCAAGCACGTCGCCAACGGCAAACGCCGCATGCACGACGAGGTGGGCCTGGCCGACTACGAGTTCCAGACCCTGCACCGGCTGGCCGCCCGCGACGACCACCGCGCCACCCCCGGTGAGCTGGCCGCCGAACTGATGCTGTCCGGTGCCGGCATGACCGGGCGCCTGGACGCCCTGGAGCGGGCCGGGCTGGTGCGGCGCATCCGCGGCACCGCCGACCGCCGCCGCGTCGACGTCGAACTCACCGACGAGGGCCACGCCAAGTGGATGGCCGGCATGCGGTTCCAGGACGAGGTCGAACGAGGCATCGTCGGCGCCCTGGATCCGGCCGAACGCGAACAGGTCAACGCTTTGCTGAAGAAGATGTTGCTGCGCGCCGAAGGGCTCAGCGCCGGTACCGGCGCGGCTGGCTGAACATCTGCGAACCCGCAGAACCGGCGCGCGCCGCCGCCACCTGGGCCGGACTTTCGCGCAAACCCATCCGTTGGGGCACCGGCGCGCCATCCCCGCGCGCCATCCGCCACGGTGACGCGCACTGGTGGGCCTGCTTTGGTTCGCCTTACTTCAGAAGGGAGCCCTTTCGGTCAGCCACGGGCCATACAAGGAGGACCCGGCCATGACGATCACCCCGGACCGCACCGCCGAGGAAGCGGCCGATGACGTTCCCGCCACGGACACACCGCTGTCCCTGAGTACCGATGCCGCCCGCAATCTGGCCACCACCACCAAGACCCAGCCGCAGATGCGCGGCATCACCTCCCGCTGGCTGCTGCGGCGGCTGCCGTGGGAGGAGGTCTCCGGCGGCACATACCGGGTGAACCGGCGGCTGAGCCTGTCGGTGGGGCGCGGGCGGGTGGCGTTCGTGCAAAGCGGCGCCGACGACATCCGCATCGTGCCGCAGACACTGCGGGAGATCCCGGTGATGCGGGACTTCGACGACGACGCGCTGTTAGCGCAGATCGCCGCTTTGTTCACGCCGCGGGACTTCACCGCCGGCGAGGTCATCGCCGAGGCCGGACACCCCGTGGACGAGGTGTACATCCTGGCGCACGGCCGCGTGGAGCGCAGCACCATCGGCGCCTACGGCGACACGACGCTGCTGGGCGTCCTCACCGACGGCGCGCACCTGGGAGACGAGGTGCTGCTGCAGGAAGACCCGCTGTGGAGCGCCACGGTGAAGGCCACCACCTCCGGCACGCTGCTGGCGATGCAGATGGCCGACTTCGCCCGGATCCGCGACGCCAGCCCGGAGCTGAGCGAGCACATCGAGGCGTTCGCCGACCGCACCGGCCGCGCGGTCAACTCCAAAGGCGAGGCCGAGGTCGAGCTCAGCGCCGGCCACGAGGGCGAGGTGGAACTGGCCGGCACCTACGTGGACTACGACCTGTCCCCGCGCGAGTACCAGCTCTCCCTGACCCAGACCATCTTGCGGGTCCACTCCCGCGTCGCCGACCTCTACAACGACCCGATGGACCAGGTGAAGGAGCAGCTGCGGCTGACCATCGAGGAGATCCGGGAGCGGCAGGAGTGGGAGCTGCTGAACAACCGGGAGTTCGGCCTGCTGCACAACACCGACTACGACCAGCGGATCAGCACCTGGTCCGGGCCGCCGACCCCGGACGACATGGACGACCTGCTGGCGATGCGCCGCAGCACCCACATGTTCCTGGCCCACCCCAAGGCCATCGCCGCGTTCGGCCGCGAGTGCAGCAAACGCGGCCTGTACCCGGACCCGGTGCTCATCGACGGGCACGCGGTCCCGGCCTGGCGCGGCGTCCCGATCTACCCCTGCGGCAAGATCGGCGTCCAGGACGGCCACACCTCCTCCATCGTGGCGATGCGCCTGGGCCAGGCCCAGCAGGGCGTGGTCGGGCTGCGGCAGACCGGCATCCCCGACGAGTACGAGCCGGGCCTGAACGTGCGCTTCATGGGCATCACCGACAAGGCCATCATCAAATACCTGGTCACCGCCTACTACTCGGCGGCGGTCCTGGTACCCGACGCCATCGGGATCCTGGAGAACGTCGACGTCGCGGCACCGCGCGGCTGAGCAAGAAGGGGACGGGGACGATGGCGACGATCGGGCTGGTGCCGCGCGCCGGACTGGGCATGGCCGCCTCCAGGCTCTCGCAGGCCGGACGGCCGGCCCGGGTCACCGAGGCGCTGTACTGCCCGCCGGCGGTCCGGGACGACCCGGGCCTGGCGGCGGCGGTACAGCAGCACGTGGACGAATGGGCCGCCGGTGTGCACCTGGCACCGGGGCCGGCCTCCGGGCTCGGGCGGCTGGTGGTGCTGGCGCATCCGGACACCAACGATGTGGGGCGGCTCGCGGTGGCCGCCAGGCTGCTGGCGGTCGGGCGCGTGCTGGCCGCGGCGGGCCTCGGTGCCGACGAGCGGGACCTGGTGCGGCGCGCGCCGGGTCCGACTGATGGTGCCGACTCCCCCGGCGCGCCGCCGATGCCGGGCACGCCGGGTGTCGCGGCCGATGCCCCCGACTCCCCCGACTCCCCCAGCGCGGCTGCCGAAGCCGCCACGGCACTCACCGAGGCCCTGGCCGAGGCGGCCGCCGAGATCTACGACGGCTGCGACGTCCCCGACGACGCGCTGCCCTCCCGGCCGGATCCGGCGCGCGCCGGTATCGCCGATCCGGCGTTGCTGTCGGCGCTGGCCGGGGTGAGTGCTCTGCCGGCCTCGCCGTATCAGGTGCAGCGGGTGCGGGCCGAGTGCGAGGCGTTGGCGGCGGCGTCCGGTGGCGGTGGCGGGCCGCGCGCGCCGTGGGAGTACCTGTCGCTGGGGCATGTGAACGCCTACAGCCCGGCGTTGGCGGCGCTGGACGCGGTCGACGGGTTCGAGCTGTCGGCATCGGCGGCGGCCGATCCGGAGTTGCGGCGCGCGCAGCGGCTGGCGGCGTTGGCGGCGGCGCTGCTGCACGACATCGCCTCGCCGGTGCCCTCGGGTCTGACGGCGGCGATCGCGCGCGCCGACGGTCTGCCCCCGGGTGCGGCCGGCCGGCGTGCCGCGCAGGTCCACGACGAGTCGATGCGGGCGTTCCAGCACCATGCCGCGCAGCTGGCCGCCTCGGCCGATCCGGCGACGCGCCGGTACCTGTCGGGGTTGTGGACGTGGCTGGGCGGTCACCGTACCTGGCACGCCGTGTCCTGACCGGGCCGGCCTCCCGTGCCGCTCCCCCGCGCCACGACATCGCAAAGCTTTCCTGAACGCTTTCCTATCCGCTGTATCCGTCCCAGTTCCTACGACGCAGCCTTGCCTCGCAGTACCTCGACGAAGGGTGGTTTCGCCATGGGTTCGCAGTCCGCTGTCACCAGCCGCTATCAGGAGTCTGTCGCCGATTACTGGGACCGGGAGAAGAACCCGGTGAACATCCGCTTAGGCGAGGTGGACGGCATCTACCACCACCACTACGGCATCGGCGACGTCGACTGGTCGGTGCTGCAGGCCCCGGCCGACGACCGCGAGGCGCGCATGATCGCCGAGATGCACCGGTTGGAGACGGCGCAGGCGGAGTTCCTGCTGGACCAGCTGGGTCCGGTCACCGCCGAGCAGCGGCTGCTGGACGCAGGCTCAGGCCGCGGCGGCACGTCGCTGATGGCCAGCTTGCGGTTCGGCTGCCGGGTCGACGGGCTGTCGATCTCCGGCAAGCAGGTGGAGTTCGCGAACAACCGGGCCGAGCAGATGGGCCTGTCCGGGCGGGTGAACTACCACCTGCGGAACATGCTCGACAACGGCTTCGGCGACGGCACGTTCCAGGGGATCTGGAACAACGAGTCCACGATGTACGTGGACCTGGACACGCTGTTCGCCGAGCACGCGCGCTCCCTGGCGCCGGGCGGCCGGTACGTCACCATCACCGGCTGCTTCAACGACGCCTACGGGGCGCTGCCGTCGCGGTCGGTCAGCCAGATCAACGCGCACTACATCTGCGACATCCACCCGCGCTCGGGGTACTTCTCGGCGATGGTCGCCAACGGGCTGGTGCCGATCTCCGTGGTGGACCTGACCGCGGCGACGATCCCGTACTGGGAGCTGCGGCAGCAGTCGAACGTGACGACCGGGATCGAGGAGGCGTTCCTGACCGCGTACAAGGAGGGCAGCTTCCACTACCTGATGATCGCCGCCGACAAGGTCTGAGCCGCACTGCCGGTGTCCGGGGCCCCGCATCGGCCCCCGGACACCCGGCGAACGCGGAGCAGCCAGGACCGTTTTTCTCAGATCATGCGGGGAGAGATGCCGTGACCGGAGAGATGCCATGACCCTGACCGCCGACACCGCTCCGGCTGCCGACCGCGGGCTCGCCGCCGCCGCGGTGCTGCCGGGCCTGGCCGCGCTGACCGGGCCGCCGCCGGCACGTCCGCCGTGGGAGAGCGCCTCGGAGCACTGGCACAGCACCGACGTCGACCCGGGCCCGGAGCCGGGGCTGCGTCCCCCGCAGCACCCCGAGCGGCTGGCTCCGACGCCGATCCAGATGCGGCCCTGGGGCGACGGCTCCCACTCCCCGCTGTACTGCCCGGCCACGGTCCGCTTCGACGAGGCGCTGGCCCAGGAGGTCAACACGCGCCTGGTGGCCTGGGCCGAGCGGATCGGGCTGCACGCCGGGCACCTGGAGGAGTTCGCCAAGACCGGCTTCGGCCGGCTGATCACCCTGGCGCACCCCGAATGCGACGACCCGGACCTGCTGCTGGTCTCGGCGCAGATGAACGCCGCCTGGTGGGCCTCCGACGACTACTACGCCGACGAGACCGACCTGGGCGCGGTCGCCGAGGCCCTGCCGGAGCGCCTGGCGCTGGTGTCCTCGGCACTGGACCCGCCGCCGCCGGCCGGACAGTTCACCCCGCCTTTGGCCGAGGCTGTCGTGTCCGACGCGGTGCTGGTGTCGCTGCGCTCAGCGCTGGCGCACGTCACCCGCCACGCCTCGGCGGCGCAGGTGATGCGGGTACGGCACACCACCCACCAGATGTACGTGTCCTGGAACGCCTACAACGCCTGGCGCCACGCCGGCATCACGCCGGAGGCGTGGCGGTACCTGGCCGCGCGCCAGCACGACAGCTTCTACACCTCGATGATCCTCATCGACGTCGTCGGCGGCTACGAACTGCCCGCCGAGTTGTTCGCCGACCCGCTGTTCCACCGCGCCCTGACCCAGGCCGGCACCGCCGCGGTGCTGGTGAACGACCTGGCCTCGGCGGCGCGCGAAGCCGGCGAGGACCCGGACTGCAACCTGGTGCTGCTGCTGGCCGCCGAACGCGAATGCTCCATCGCCGAGGCCACCGAGGAGGTGGTGGCGCTGCACAACGACGTGGTGCGCGGATTCGAGGCCAGCCGGCAGGCGCTGGCGGCGGTGCCCTCGCCGGAGCTGCAGCGGTTCGTGCTGGGGGCGCGGGCGTGGATGGGCGGGTGTCTGGAGTGGCACGACAGTTCCTCGCGATACAAGTAGCGGCGGTGAGCGGCCCCGCGCCGGCTCCCCGGTTCGTGCATAGGCTCGGCGCATGAACGACCACGATCGCGATCGCGACCCCCGCCCCGGCCTCGGCGGCCGGCCGGTGCGGGTGGCCGCACCCGAGGACCTGGCAGCGCTGCCGGCGCTGGAGTCCGCAGCCGATGCGTTGCTCGCGGACTACCTGGACGCGCCGCTGCCACCGGGCCCTGACACCGAGGCCGCGGTGGCAGCGCTGGCGCGCGCCGCGGCGGTGCTGGTGGCCGGGACGCCGCCGGTGGGTTTCGCCCGCATCGACGTGGTCGACGGCGGCGCGCATCTGGAGCAGCTGGCGGTGGATCCGGCCTTCGCCCGGCGCGGGCTGGGCACGGCGTTGGTGCGCGGGTGCTGCGACTGGGCGGTGGCGCACGGCTTTGACGCGGTGACGTTGACGACGTTCGCGCAGGTGCCGTTCAACGGGCCGTTCTATGCGCGGCTCGGGTTCGCTGTCGTCGACGATGCCGCGCTGCCGACCGAGCTGGCGGGGCTGCGGCGCCATGAAGCCGAGGTCGGGCTTGATGCGTTGGGGCCGCGGGTGGTTATGCGCCGGGCCAGCGGTCTTGGACATACAGGCCGATGAGCGCGGCGTGGGACAGGGCACTGCTGGTGTCGGTGACATCGCCGTTGACGGTGTAGTCCAGCAGCACCACCTGGCCATCCTTGTCGGCGGCGCGCAGCTCGGCGACCAGGTCCGCGACCTTGTTTTCCAACACCCACCGGTACGCGGGCAGGAAGATCCGCCGCCGTGCCTGCTCATAGGACAGCAGGCGCGCGCCGGACAGTCCTTCCCGGTGACCGAGCACGGGCCCGTTCGTGCGGACGGTCCGCTTGAGCCCGGTCATGGAGGTGATGTGCAGCTTCCCGGTGTCGACATCGTGGCCTTCGAACACCTTCAGTGCCTGCCAGATACCTTCCACGGACTGTGACACCGCCTCGCCGCTGGCCGGAACCGGGATGTCGCCGTGCGGGAAGAACGGGCTCATCCGCACCCACGGCTGCGGCGCCTTCGACGTGACGTCGATGATGCGCGCCCCGGGGAACGCGGCCGCCAGCGATGCTGCGGAGCGTCGGCGGCTGGCGATGTGGATCGTCATGCGCCCAGCCTCGCGGAGGGCTCTGACAGTCCCCCAGCCTCTAGGCCTCCGCGGCCGGCCCCGGCACATACGGCTTGCGCCGCACCACCAGCAGCGCCACGTCGTCGTCCAGGCGCGCGCCGGCGTGGGTGGCCAGGCCCGCGAGGATCTGGCGGGTGAGCTCTGCCGGGCTGGTGGCGGGGCGGCCGGTGAGGAAGCCGGTCAGGTCGAAGAAGGTGCCGGCTTTGTCGCGGGCTTCGGTGGTGCCGTCGGTGTACAGCAGCAGGGTGTCGCCGGGGGCGAAGCGGGCCCAGGCCGGGGCGGAGGCGCTGCCGGGCGGGGAGGCCAGGTCGAACAGGCCCAGGGGCGGGCCGGGTTCGGCCGGGGCCAGGGCGGCGACGCGGCCGTCGCGCATCAGCAGCGGTGGCGGGTGGCCGCAGTTGACCACTTCGACGGTGGGGCGGTCGGGGTCGACCGAGAGCAGGACGGCGGTGACGAACTCCTCGGTGCCGGCGGGGCGGCGCGCGAGCATCGCGTGCATGCGGTCGGCGACGCGGGACAGGTCCGGTTCGGTGTAGGCGGCCTCGCGGAACACGCCCAGCACGTCGGCGGCGGCCTCCACGGCCGGCAGGCCTTTGCCGCGGACGTCGCCGATGAGCAGCCGGTCCCCGAAGCGGGTGGACAGCGCCTCGTACAGGTCGCCGCCGATGCGGGCCTCGGCGGCGGCGGCGCGGTAGGCCACGGCGGTGCGGACCTGCGCCAGCTCCGGCGGAACTTCCCGCAGGACCACGTGCTGCGCGGTCTCGGCGACGCTGCGGACGTTCGCCAGCATCCGCGACTGGCGTCCGACCAGCCCCAGGCTGACGCAGCTGACGACGGTCACCGCCACGATGGCGCCGATCGCGGCGACCTCGACGTCGCCGGCGACGTGCAGCGAGTACTCGTACAGCACCACCGACACGCCGATGGCGGTGGCCGCCGTGCAGATCGTCTGCCACAGGGAGCGGGTCAGCAGTGCCGACAGCGCCGGGGCCACCGACAGTGTCGAGGAGAAGGTGACGTCTTTGGGGGTGGCCAGGTCCGCGGCGACGATGATGGCGATGAACAGGTACGGCACCAGCCGCTGCGGCCACGTGGCGTGCGACGGCGTCACCGTCACCGGCGTGCCCGCCCCGGCCGCATCGCCGGGCAGCGCGGCCGGGGACACGGCGATGTCACGCCGGTTGTCCGGGCGGCGGAGCCAAACCATCGTCACGTGTCCAAGGAGAGCAGGCGGCACGCCGCGCGGGACGCGGGTGCCGCAGTCGGGGCAGAGCTGGTCGAGGCAGAATTGGTCGGGGCGGGGCTGTCGAGTCAGAGCTGTCGGGTCAGGGCCTGCAGAAGCGATTCTCGCTGCTGTCCGGTGCGATCAGCGGATCACGGCCCGCCTCGGCGCGGCGCGCCACGCTGCGCCGAACGCGGGACCCGCACCGGGCCGCGGGAGCCGTACCGAGCCGCGCTACAGCTCGAGGTCCACCACCACCGGCGCATGGTCCGAGGCGCCCTTGCCCTTGCGCTCCTCCCGATCGACGAACGCATCGCTCACCGCGCCGGCGAACGCCTTGTTCCCGAACACCAGGTCGATGCGCATGCCGTTGTTCTTCGGGAACGCCAACTGCCGGTAGTCCCAGTACGTGTACGGCTTGTCGTACTTCAACGCCCGCGGCAGCACCTCAACCAGGCCGTGCCCGGCCAGATCGGCCAGCTTCTCCCGCTCGGCCGGCGTCACATGCGTGGACTCGGTGAACAGCGACATGTCCCACACGTCGGCATCGGTGGGGGCGATGTTGAAATCCCCCAGCACCGCGTACGGCGTTTCGGCGCGCGCCGCGTCGGCGGCGAACGCGGTCAGCGAATCAAGCCAGGCGAGTTTGTAGTCGAAGTGCGGATGCCCCAGCTCCCGGCCGTTGGGCACGTACACGCTGGTGACACGCACACCGCCGCAGGTGGCGGTCAGCGCCCGCGGCTCGGTGACCCCGTCGAAGTCCGGCAGGTCCGGCCAGCCGCGCCGCACGTCGCCGATCTCGTGCCGGGACAGGATCGCCACACCGTTCCAGCGGCCCGTGCCCCAGGTCGCCGCCTGGTATCCGAGCTCGGCGACCTGCTCGGCGGGGAACGCCTCATCGGTGGTCTTCAACTCCTGCAGACACAGAACGTCCGGTCTGGCCGTGCCGAGCCAGCCGGTCAGCCGGTCGACCCGCGCCGTCACCGAGTTCACATTCCATGTCGCCACCCGCAGCACCATGCCCGACAGCTTATGGCTCACAGCCCGAACTTCGCGCCGCGGATCGCGTCCACCGCCTGCTCCTCACCTTCCATGTTCACCACCGCGTGGTGCTGCCGCCCCGACATGAACAGCACCAGCTCCGCCGGCTCCCCGGTGACCGTCACCACCGGCGCGCCCTTGTGCGCCACCGCCGTCTGCCCGTCGGGGCGGCGCAGCACCAGGCCGGCCGGCGCGCGCCGCCCGGACAGGCGGGCCATGCCGGCGGCGCGCTTCCACAGCGCCTCGCTCAGGTCGGCGTCCAGCAGCCGCGGTTCCCAGCCGGGCTTGGCGCGGCGCACGTCTTCGCAGTGCACGAAGAACTCCACGACGTTGGCGGCCTCGTCGACGGGCGCCAGCCCGAACAGCGAGCGCCGCGAGGGTCCTTCGGCGACCATCTGCAGCAGCTCGCTCCAGGGCCGGGCGGCGTATTCGGCCTGGACCCGCGCCAGGCGCGGCGCGAGGGCTTTGACCATGATGCCGCCGGCGGCGTCGACGCGCCGTTCGCGGACCACGACGTGCGCTGCCAGGTCCCGCGCGGTCCAGCCTTCGCACAGGGTCGGGGCGTCGGGTCCGGCTTCGGTGAGGGCTTGGGCGAGGTGGGCGCGTTCGGCGCGTGCGTGGGTTCCCATGGGGCCAGCGTAGGGGTGTGGGTGTGGTGTGCGAGATTCAGTGGCGGGAGGAGGGAGCCCCATGAATCAGCTGTTGAACCCGCTGGGCGCCTATATCGATGCCTGGCGGCGCCATGACATCGCCGGAGTGTCGGCCACTTTGGCCGAGGACTGTGTGGTCGTCGAGTGCTACGGCCCCGTCTATCACGGCCGGCCTCGCGTCGAGCAGTGGATGCGCGCCTGGTTCGATGCCGGCGGCCGCGTCGAGGACTGGAAGATCACCTCGCAGGCGGGCGCCGGGAATACTCTGATGGCTGAGTGGGTCTTCTCTTGTACGTCGCACGGCGAGGCGGCCACTTTTGAAGGCGCGACGATCGCCAGGCTCGATGGGGGCCGGATCGTCTACCTGCGGGAGTACGCCACGTCGGCGCCGTTGTACGAGTGGACGGGCACCTGGCGGGACTAGATGCCGGAGCTCAGTGCGGTTGCCGCGCTTTGACGCGAATTTGGATGCAAGATAGTTGTATGGGTACTAATACCACCGTCGCATCTGTATTCAGGCCCCTGCTCACTGCCGCGCTGGGCACGGCGCCGCCGCCGGTGCGGTTCGAGTTCTGGGACGGCAGTTCGTTGACACCGCGGGACGGGGACACGGTGGGGTCCGTGGTCGTGCGTTCGCGGGATGCTCTGGCGCACATGGTGTGGGCGCCTGGGGAGCTGGGGTTGGTCCGGGCCTATGTGTCCGGGGAGTTGGATTTCACCGGGGACATCTTCACGGTGCTGCGCTCGTTGCAGTCCGGGGCGAGCAACGATGCCCATTTGGGTGCCGAGGCCGCGGCCAAGGCGTTGGGGGCGGCGGCGCGGGTGGGGGCGTTGCGGCGGCGGCCGCAGCCTCCGGAGCAGGAGGCGCATCAGCGTGGCCGGCTGCACAGCAAGCGCCGGGACTCCGAGGCGATCAGCCATCACTACGACGTCGGCAATGAGTTCTATGAGCTGGTGCTCGGGGAGTCGTTGACGTATTCGTGCGCGCGTTTCGTCTCCGCCGGCGATGACGGGCGCTCCAAGCCGGATGTCTCGATGGCGCTGGCTGATGCGCAGGCGGCCAAGCACGACCTGATCTGCCGCAAGCTGGGGCTGGACCGGGGGCCGGGGATGCGGCTGCTGGATGTGGGCTGCGGGTGGGGGTCGATGGCGATCCATGCCGCGACCCATTACGGGGCGCGGGTCGTGGGGATCACCATCAGCGCGGCGCAGGCCGATCTGGCGCGCAAGCGGGTCGCGGCGGCCGGGGTGAGCGATCAGGTGGAGATCCGGTTGCAGGACTACCGGGATGTGGCCGGGGAGCGGTTCGACGCGATCTCCTCCATCGGCATGTTCGAACATGTGGGTGCCGAGCGGGCCGGGCAGTATTTCCAGACGCTGTTCGCGCTGCTGGGTCCGGGCGGGCGGCTGCTGAACCACGCGATCTCCAGCCCTGGCGGGTCCCGGATCAGCGGCCGCAGCTTCATCGGCCGGTACGTGTTCCCCGACGGTGAGCTGCTCGACGCCGGGGCGACGGCGCAGCTGATGCAGCAGGCCGGGTTCGAGCTGCGGGACGTGGAGGCGCTGCGGGAGCACTACGCCCTGACGCTGCGCGCGTGGGTGGGCAACCTTCAGGACAGCTGGAGCCGGGCCGTGGAGCTGGTCGGGGTCGGGCGGGCCCGGGTGTGGCTGCTGTACATGGCCGGCTCGGCGCTCGGGTTCGAGGACGGCGGCATCGGCATCCACCAGCTGCTGGGTGTGGTGCCGGAGGCCGGCGGGGAGACCGGGATGCCGGCGTCGCGGCGCTCCTGGATGTGAACCGGCCCTGGACTGGCTCTGGCTGACCGGCTCTGAACCAGCTCGTCTGACCTGGCTCTGTCTGGACTGGCTCTGAACGCGCCGGTGGTGCCGCCCGGCCGGGGTTTCCGGCCTGGACGGCACCGCCGGCGTGGCGGCACAGGCGCGGGCTTTGCTGCCTCAGCGCCTCAGCGCCTCAGCGCCTCAGTTCAGTGCCCCTGGGGCCGGGTGTACCAGAACGCGATGTCGGTCAGCGTCTTGGTCCCGGTGGCCGGCTTCACGATCTGCTGCTGGTCCTGCCTGGTGGTCAGCGCGACGGCCTTCTTCACGGCGGTGCCGCCGAAGCCGAGGTGGCGCAGCGGGTCCAGGCTGGAGGCGGCGACCACCGGGGTGCGTCCGGCGGCGGTGATGCCGGCGGTGACGTGCGCGAGTCTCGCCGGGTCGGCGTCGTTCAGCAGCGCGACCGGGACCTGGCACTGGTTGCGGATCGTGGCCATCCACTGGCCGCTCATGGCGTCGACGAGCACCACCGAGTCCTTGCTCGGCGACAGTGCCCGGCACACGCTGCGGGTGGCGGCGACCTCGCCGAGTTCGGTGCGTTTGGCCGCGACCGGCGCGGTGGTCGCGGCGGCCGGCACCACGAACAGCGCCGACATCACCGCCGCCCCGGCCGCGGTCACCACCACCGGGGTGAGCAGCCGGCGGCCGCCGGCGGCGCTGCGCTGCTGCCTGCTGCGGACCTTCTGGGCGAGCGCGCGGGTGGCCGCCGAGGCCGTCCACACCGCCATCAGGATCACCCCGGGCAGGACCACGGTGACCAGGCGCCGGTCGGCGTAGGGGTGGTCGGGGGTGATGGAGGGCCGCCACAGCTGAAGCGCCGCGGACAGCACGTACACCGGCAGCGCCGCGGCCCAGCGCAGTTCGCGGCCGTGCAGCACCCGCCAGGTCAGCACGACCGCGCCGGCCAGTGCCGCGGCCAGCAGCGGCCAGCCCACGTACCAGGACACCCAGCGCAGCGACTGCTCGGCGTAGGTGCGCGATCCGTCGGTGGGCAGACCGACCCAGCCCTGCAGGGAGATCAGGTACTGGCCCGACGGGGATTTCGCGTCGCCGCGCGCGGTGTTCACATAGGGCCGCACCACCAGTGCCACGCCGATCAGTGCCGTGGCGGCCGTGCCGGCGGCCGGCACCAGCCGCCACAGTGCCTGCGGCACGCCTCGGGAGCGCACCCACGCCGCCACGGCCAGACACACCAGGCACGACAGCACCAGCGCGGCGGTGGCCAGCTTGACCGAGGAAGCGTTGGTCTTCACGTACGGCCAGCTCAGGAACCGCGCGTCCAGCAGGCCCAGGGCCAGTCCGGCGAACGCCCCGGCCAGCCAGGCGAGGACGCCGGGGCGGCGCGTGGCCCACAGCCAGGCCGCGACCGGCATCAGCAGCGCCATGTCCAGCATCAGGTCCAGCCGGACCAGCTCGCCGACGCCCAGCACCAGCCCGGCGGTGAACGCGAACGGCCACGGCAGCGCCGCGCCGGCCCCCGCACTCACGCCGGCACCCGCGCTCGCGGCGTCGGAGGTGGCGTCGGTGCCCGCAACCGCCTCGGCGCCTGCGCCTGCGTCCGCCCCGGTCCCGGCAATGATGATCTCGCCGAGCAGCAGCACCGCCGTGCCCAGCAGCAGCAGCGCCGGCATCTCGGAGAAGGTGGTCTGGGAGTTCTTCAACACCGGGAACGCCACCGCCGTCACCAGCGCCACCAGCGGCGCCCACCGCGGCCCGGCCAGCCGTGCGGCCAGCCCGGCCAGCGCCAGTATCGCCGCGGCCCCGACCAGCGCCGGCATCACCAGCTCCCCCGACCAGCCGCCGAGCCACCATCCGGCCGCGACCATCGTCGGCCAGCCGGTCATGAACTGCGGCACCAGGTGCGACCCGACGCGGTAGAACGCCGGGCTCTCGTAGGTCACCAGCGAGGAGGAGTCACCGAAGGCCCCGGTGGGCACCGGCCGGTTCAGGCCGCCGTTGTGCGCCAGCAGGTACCCGATCTGCGCATAGGAGCCGTTGTCCCGGTGCAGGACCACCTGCTCGCTGTGCGTGGCCGCCGCGAACAGCAGGAACGCCGCCGCGATGGCCGCCGTGGCCACCACAGGCCACCATGGCGTGCGCAGCGTGGCCGCGGCCCGCAGCACCGGCGGCAGCCCGAACCGCAGCAGCACCGCGGCCAGCACCGCGAACAGCGGCAGCGCCGTGTACAGGCGGAACTGGCCGATCCACACCAGCGGGAAGGTGGCTATCAGCCAGGCGGTGACCAGCAGCGCCGGCACGGTGGCCAGCGATATGAGCACCGTGCTGGGTGCCAGGCCGGGGGCGAGGTCGCGTCGTGCACGGACGTACGCGGCGGCGTCGGTGACGAGACTCAAAGATCCTCATCCGGGTGTGGGGTCAAAACGCAGGCGATTCTATGTGCATTGAGCTAAGCGCAATGTGAAGAGAGGGATCAGCATACGGCCTGCATTACTTGCGATTGCAGTGGCGCCGTGTGCAGGCCCGGACCTGGCCTTGCGCCGCAAATTCGCCCAATTGCGGCGAGAATATATTTGCGCACCGGCGCAGACTTCCCCGGCGCCGAAACGCTTTGAGGGAGCCCGCGCCCGCGTGGCTCCCTCAAACTGCCCGGCCTGGCTGTTCAATCCGACTGTTCAGTCCTGCTGTTCAGTCTCGCTGTTCAGTCCGGCCGGCCCGCCGCCGCCTGTGCGCGGCGCGCGTTCACACCGCCGGCGGCGGCGTGTCACCGGGCTGGATGTGCGGGATCGCCTCGGTCGGCTCCACGCCCATCTTGCCCGAGCGGAAGTCGGCCAGCGCCTGCCGGATCTCCTCCTCGGTGTTCATCACGAACGGGCCGTAGTGCACGACCGGCTCGCGGATCGGCTCACCGCCCAGGACGATCACGTCCATGGTGGGGTGGCGCCCCTCCTGCTGCTGATCGGCGGCGATGACGATGGTGTCGCCGGCGCCCAGGACAGCGGCCTGCGCGGACTTGATCGGACGCTCGCCCGCGCCGACGGTGCCGCGGCCGTTGAGCACGTACACCAGCGCGTTGAAGTCTTTGCGCCACGGCAGCTCCACGCGCGCGCCCGGCGTGATCGACAGGTGCGCCAGCGTGATCGGGGTGTGCGTCACCCCGGGGCCCTCGACGCCGTCGATGCCGCCGGCGATGACGCGCACCAGCGCGCCGCCGTCTTGTGTGGAGGCCAGGCCCACCTGCCCGGAGCGGATGTCCTGGTAGCGCGGCGGCGACCACTTCTTGACCTTGGGCAGGTTCACCCACAGCTGGATGCCGTGGAAAAGGCCGCCGGTCTGCACCAGCTTCTCCGGCGGCGTCTCGATGTGCAGCAGCCCGGAGCCGGCGGTCATCCACTGGGTGTCGCCGTCGGTGATGACACCGCCGCCGCCGTGGGAGTCCTGGTGGATGAATGTGCCGTCGATAATGTAGGTGACGGTTTCGAAGCCGCGGTGCGGATGCCAGGGGGTGCCCTTGGGCTCGCCGGCCGCGTACTCCACCTCGCCCATCTGATCCATCATGATGAACGGGTCCAGGTATTCGCTGCGGATCCCGGCGAACGCCCGGTGCACCGGGAAGCCCTCACCCTCGAAACCACTCGGCGCGGTCGACACCGCCAGCACCGGCCGCGGCACCGCGTCCGGGGCGGGAGCGGCGATACGGGGCAGCGCCAGCGGGTTCTCTACGGTCACAGCAGGCACGGCAGCCTCCAGGGGTCGGATCGGGGCCGAGTCACGGTCACCCGGCTCCAACGGTAGTTGAATCTTAAATATTTCGTCCACACGGGACCGCTGCCGCTGGGGAGATGGCCGGCACAGCCGACACCGCCAACACTGCCAGGTGCGGACCGATCCGCCACCTGGCGGCGAAGGGAGGGCGGCGCGCGCCGTGCTTCAGCCGAACAGGTGCCGGGTGGCGCCGAACGGATCGCCCTTGGCGTAGGCGAACACCTTCGCCGGGGCCACGCGGAACACCAGCGTCTCCCCGCCGCCGCCCTCGGGGTTGTGGAACCGGCCGTCGGCGACGCTGTACTGCCAGCGTCCGTCCCACCGGGACGTGTACACCTCGGCGACCGCCTTCAGGACGGTTTCCTCGCCGACCTGCTCGGCCCGGCCCTCGATGACCACGTCCAGTCCGCCGTCCCAGCCGTTGCAGCCGGTGGTGAGCACGACCTGGGCGTTGCCGTCCAGGTTCGCGAACTTCTGCTCGCCGGCGCCGGTGCAGAACCACACCGCCTCGTCGAACCAGACCGCGACCACCGGCGTCACGTGCGGCCGGCCATCGGCGCGGACCGTGGTCAGCCAGAACAACTCGGCGTCGCGCACCACCTGCCGCGTCGCCTCCCACCCGGTGGCCTCGGCCTGCGGAGAACTGAAGCGCGTGACGAGCGTGGTGACCGGCTCGGCCATGGGAGCAACTCCTGTCAAGGGCGAAGATCCGTTACAAACCGCATCCGCCAGACATCGTAAGACATCGAATGGACACTTTCGCCTGCTACGGTGCCGAACCAAAGATGGACTTCAGCGAAACCGGAGGGGAATCCATGGTGAACAAGGCCGACGTGGCCGCCGAGGTGGCCGCCCGACTGGCGGACGCCGACCCCGACGCCCGCCAGTACGTCGACGCGGTGTTCGACATCATCATGGGCCACGTCGCCGCCGGGGAACGCGTCCAGATCCTCGGCTTCGGCACCTTCGACGCCGTGGCGCGCGCCGCCCGCATCGGCCGCAACCCGCGCACCGGCGCGGCGATCCAGGTCCCGGCCGGCATCACGCCCCGGTTCCACGCCGGGCAGACCTTCCGGTCGCAGGTGAGCGACGGCTCGCAGGCTGCCGCCCCGGTTGAAGTACCGGCGGAGCAGGACGCTGTGAAGCCCGCCAAGGCGAAGAAGGCGAAGGGCGCGCAGAAGAAGCCTGCGAAGGCTGCCGCGGACAAGCCGGTCGAGGAAGCGGTGCAGAAGCCGGCGAAGGCTGCGAAGAAGAGCACGAAGGCTGCGGCAGCCAAGGCAGCTGAGGCGACGAAGGCCAACAAGCCGGCCGAGGCTGTGAAGGAGAGCACGAAGACAGCGGCCAAGCCGGCCAAGGCAGCGGCTGACAAGTCCGCGAAGGCAGCCAAGCCGGGGAAGAAGAGCACGAAGGTGGCGGCCAAGGAAGTTGCCGCAGCGGTGAAGGAGAAGCCGGCCAAGGCTGCTAAATCCGCGAAGAAATCAGCCAAGGCCGGCAAGAAGTAGTCCCCGTCCTCGCGGCGTCACCCCACCGCCTGCCGCACCGGCAGCAGCGACTCCAGATACCCCGCCGCCGCCTGGGCTCCCCCGGCGGCCCGGAACGAGTCGGCGACCCGCCTGGCCGCTTGCGTGAAACGCGCGTCGTCGAGCACCTGGTCCAGGGCCGCACCGATCTGGGGCGCGCCGGCGCGGGCGAAGCGGATCCGCAGGCCGGCTCCGGCGTCGGCGACCTGCTGGGCGACCACCGGCTGGTCGTCGCGGATCGGTGCCAGGACCAGCGGTACCGCGTGATACAGCGCCTCGCACACCGTGTTCTGTCCGGCGTGGCAGATCGCGGCGGCGGCGCGCGCCAGCACGTCCAGTTGCGGCACATGGGGCACGACCAGCACGTTGCGCGGCGCTGTGGTCATGGCGGCGGCGGGATCGGCGATGATGCCGAACAGGTGTGGTCGGGCGCCGATCGCTTCGGCGCAGGCGGTGAGGAACCCGGCTGCGGCGTCGGCGTTGGCGGTTCCGACGCCGGCGAAGACCAGCCGCCGGTCCTGGGGCAGCCGGTGCCATGGGAACGCCGGGTCGGCGGGCCGTTGGGTGATCGAGGGGCCGACGTAGCGGAGCCTGCCGCGCAGCGCCTGGACGTCCCCGGACAACGCGGCGGTGCTGTAGGCCAGGACCAGCTCCGGTGAGAAACGCAGATCGCCGAAGGTGCTCTGGTACCGGGGCGAGGCGGCGTCGGTGGGTAGTCCGTTGCGGACCTCCAGGTCCAGCAGCAGCTCCCTGACCCAGCTGTCGATCTTCGGCATCGCCGCGAGCGGGTTGGCCAGCTCGGCGGCGGTGGTGGCGGAGGTGGCCCAGGTGATGCCGTGCCGCATGGCCACGACCGCCCCGGCGACGGCCTGCTGGTCGACGAGCATTACCTCGGGTTCGAACGCCTCCACCGCCGCCGACACGCCCGGGATCATGGCGTCGGCCAGCGGGATGAGGAACGTCTCCCACAGGAACTTCAGCGCCGCCGGCCCCCGCATGTCGGCGGGCCGGGCCACCGGGGTGTCGTCGTGGCCGGCGAGCGCGCAGGGAAACACCGCGGCATCGGGTGCGGCCCCCAGCCGGGCGAGGATCTCCGGATGTCCGGCGAACGCGACCTGGTGGCCGCGGGCAGCCAGTGCGCGGGCGACGCCCAGGGTCGGGTTGATGTGCCCGACCAGCGGCGGCACCACGATCAGGAACCGCCCGGGGCGCCCGGCCGCCACAGACCCGGACCCGGACCCGGTGATCCGGCGCGCCGCGTCGGCGGCATCTGGGCCGGCATCTGGGCCGTTCACAGCGACCCCCGCTCGGCCAGCCGCTGCTCCTTGAGCCACCCCAGAATCAGGTCCAGCACCCGGTCCGGCGCCTCCACCAGCACCGAATGCTCCAGCCCCGGCAGCACCACCGCCTCATAGGCGGGCATCAGCGCCCGCAGATACCCGACCTGGTCGGCCAGGTCGCTCTTCGCCCCGTACAGCGCCAGCGTCGGGCAGGTGATGGCGCCGATACCGGCCGGTGTGAGCACGGCCCCTTGCGGCAGGTCCTTCTCCAGGGTGCTGGCGGCCAGCAGCCGCGCGGCGCGTTTGGCACGCCGGGCCAGGTCGCGGCCGTAGCGGGCGGTGATCCAGGCGGTGGCCTCGAACGTGCCGAGCTGGGTGGCGGCCTTGTGCAGGTTGGCGGCCATCTTCTCCGACCAGGCCGGGGTCGCCGGCTCGGATTCGATGGCGGTGATGCCGGTGACGCGATCCGGGTGGCGGGCGGCCAGGCCGTAGGCGACGGTGCCGCCGAAGGAGTTCCCCAGCAGGCACGCCTGCCGGATGCCCAGGCTGTCCAGCAGCGCGGCCAGGTCCTCGACGAAGTCGTCCAGGCGGTATCCGGACGCGGGCTGCTCGGTCTTGCCGTGTCCGCGCAGGTCGTAGAGCACGACCCGGAACCCGGCGTCGCGCAGCGCGGCGGCGATGGTGAAGTAGTAGCTGGCCAGGCTGTCGATGAGGATGCCGTGGACACACACGATGGTCGGCGGGTCCTCGGCGCCCTCGCGCGGCGCCAGCACCTCGTGGTTCTGCCGGATCCCGTTGGCGATGGTGGCGGGCATCGCGCTCAGCTCGCCCCGGCCTGGGCGAGCGCCTCGGTGACGTAGTCGACGAGCTGCCCGACGGTGAGGTCGATCATCTCCTCCAGGCCGAGGTCGGCGATGAACTCGGCGAGGTTGACGGCCTCGCCGTAGCGGTCGGCGAGCCTGCCGGCCAGCGCGACCAGGTCGATGCTCTCCAGTTCCAGGTCGTCGTGGAAGCGGCTGTCGGCGTCGATGACGATGTCGTCGAGTCCGTACTCGTCCAGGATCGCGGCCAGCATGGCGGCGATCTCCGCGAGCACCGTCTGCTCGGCGGTGTGCGGGGTCTGGGTGCTCACGGGCGGCTCTCCTGGGGGTCGTCGTGGTCGTCGTGGTCGTCGGGTTCGTCAGGGTCGGGTTCGGCGCCTTCGGTGACGGCGATGACATAGGTCCGGGCGGGCAGGTCGTCGGGGTTGGCCAGCTGATGCAGCCGCACCGGGAAGCGGCGGTGGTCTGCGCGGACGGTGACGGTCGCGCTAGTGGCGCAGCAGTGCTCGACGGTGAAGCGGCGCGGGTCGCCGGCAAGTCCGGTGCCCAGGGCTTTGCCGACGGCTTCCTTGGCGGTCCACAGCCGCGCGAACCAGACATTGAGGCTGCCATCGCCATCGCCATCGCCGTTGGCATCGCGGTCGCCGTCGGCGAGCCGGTGCAGCATCGTCTTCTCCGCCGGTGACAACGCGAAATCGATGGTCGCCTCATCACGCGGCACCACCTGCTCCACATCGATCCCCACGCACACCGACCCGCCGGCGTCGGGGCGGGCGATGGCGACGCCGATCTCGCCGCTGTGCGCGAGCGACACCGTCAGCGGCGGCAGCACCGTGCCGTGCGTCCCGGTCACGAACGGCCGCCCGGCATCGTCGTGGCCGACGCCGATCTGCGCCGGGAACACCTTCGCCGGCCCGCCGCCGTCCCACATCGCCTGCCGGACGGCGTCCTTGACGGCGATCCGCCCCAGCAGCCACTGCCGCCGCCCGCGCGGCGGGCGCGCGCCGAACACCTCACGCTCGGCAGCACCGAGATAGCCGCGCATCCGCAGTTGCTGGGACGCCGGATCGCTCCACCGGTCGAACACGGCGAACCAGCCGCCGGGCTGCGGCCACGCCAGCAACGCACCCCCGGGGTCGTGCTCCACGGCCCGGGTGTCCCGGTGGCTGCCGAACCGCCGGTCGGTCCAGCCGGCGATCTGCGCCCACACCGTCCCGCCGCAGCTCAGCTGCGCATCGGCGACGACAGTGGTGTCACCGACCTGTGCGATCCGGATGTGGCACTCGGTGGGGCCCGCCGGTGCCGGGCCGTGGAACACGATGTGTTTCATCCCCATCGGGAACACAACGGTCCGCTCCGGCAGCGTGTCCATGACCCAGTACCCGAGAAGCTGCCCGACACAGTCCAGCACCGCACCGGGCGTCGGCAGCGCCGCGATCACCCCCCGCACATGCCGGTCCCCGATCGCGGTCAGCTCGCTCACGCCCTGGAAACGCGGCCCGTGGAACATCCACCGGTCCTCATACAGATCCCCGGCACGAATCGACGGCGCGCGCTCGCCGCCGACATCGACCGGCCACAGCCGCGGCGGCGCCGGATAGGCGCGTCCGGTCTCGATGCTCGCCCGGGCATACGGCCCGAACTCGACATCGACGAGGCCGTCGGGCCCCGGCCGGGTGGTGACCTCGACGGTGATCGGCGGCGCCGCGGCGGTCCACTGGTCGAACCGGGCGTCGCGCACCCCGATCGCGGCAGAGCCCGCGGCAGCGGCAGCGGCCTCCATCATGTGCGCGATGACAGTGGTGGCCGGCACCACCGGGAACCGGTCGGTGACATCGGGCCAGTCATCACGCTGCGGGAAGAAACAGTGGTCGAGCAGATACGGCATCGACTCGGTGTCCACGGCCAGCCTGATTCGGCGCTTGCCGCCGTGCTGGTCGGCGGGCTGGTTGTTGCGCGCCGCCAACACCGCACTGGTACTGGCCGCCGTCTCCCGCAGCAGCTGCGCGACCTGCGCGGCCACCGGATGCCGGCCGGCGATCTCATCAAGCTGCGTCAGCCCCGCAGCCGGGGCAGGGGCCGGCGGCACCGGTGCCAGGGCGGCGGCTTTGTCGCCGAGGCTGACCAGCGGTGAGCCGAGGTCCAGCCGCATCGTGGTGGCGGCGCGCGCCGCCGCGGGCCTGCTGTCGGGCTGGTCCTTACTGCCGGTTCGGCCGGTGGTGAATCCTTCGGCCCAGAACGCGGCGGCCACGCGCCGCAGCTGGGCGGCGGCCTCGCGGTTGGGGGTGCTGGCGGCGATGGCCAGGTGGTCGCGCTCGCCGAGGATGTCGCCGATCAGGGTGGCCAGGGCGCCGTTGCCGACTTGGACGAACGCGCGGATCCCGGCCTCGTGCATCGCCGCGATCGTGTGCCGGAACCGGACGGGTTCCAGCAGGTGCCGGACGAACAGGTCCCGGACCTGGTCGGAGTCGTGGGGGAACGGCGCGGCGGTGTTCGCCGACCACACCGGCAGCGTCGGCGGGTGGATCTCGAAGTGTTCGAACGCGCTGAGGATCGGGTCGAGGTACGGACGCAGCATCGGGGTGTGGAAGCCCGAACGGAACGGCAGCACCTGGCACAGCACTCCCTGGTGCCGCAGTTCGGCCAGCAGCGCTGTCGTCGCCTCTTGCGGCCCGCACACCACGCACTGGTTGGGCGCGTTGTCGTGGGACAGCTCGATCCCGGGGTAGCGCGGCAGCAGTGCGCTGACGCGGTCGGCGCCGGCGCCGATGGCGCCGAAGGCCAGCCCGGGCACGCGCATGGAGTCCGGGTCGAAGCCGGCGATGAAGTCGTCGACGGCCGCTCCGGCGAACATGCCGGCGGCGGCCATCGCGGTCCATTCCCCGACGCTGTGTCCGGCCACGGCCGCGGGGCCGATACCGATGTCCCGCAGGGACCGCTCCAGCTGCCGTCCGACTTGGAACACGCCGAGTCCGTGGGAGCCGACGCTGCCGGTGGCGCCGGTGCCGTCCTCGTGGCCGCCTTCCAGACCGGGGAAGATGAACGCGATCTTGGCGGCGCCGTGGTCGGCGAGCAGCGGCCGGCCGGTGAACCACACGTCGCCGCGTCCGCGCCAGGGCTGGTCGGCGGCGATGACCCGCCGCGCCAGTTTGTAGGACCGCGCGGTGGGCGCGACCATCGCGAGCCGATAGCGGCCGTTGCCGCGCTGCACCAGATCGCCGGTGCCAGATTCGGATTCGAGGCCGGATTCGATGGCGTCGAGCATCCGGGCCAGGGTCGCCGGGTCGTCGGCGGCCAGCCGAACTTCGCGCTCCGCCGCCGAAGCCGCCGCCGAACCTGTCCCGGCCCCGGTGTCAGTACCAGTGTCAGTACCGGTCGTGGTGCGCCGGCGCCGCGTCGGGGCCGGCGCTTGTTCCAGGACGACATGGGCGTTGATCCCCCCGAATCCGAACGCGTTGACACCGGCGCGCCGTGGTGTGGCGCTCTCGGGCCAGGTTTCGGTGGCCGAAAGGGTCCGGAAGCGGGTGTTCTTCAGCTCGGGGTGCGGGTCCTGGCAGTGCAGCGTCGGCAGCAGCAGCCCGTGGTGCACGGCCAGCGCCGCTTTGACCAGGCCGGCGATTCCGGCGGCGGGCATGGTGTGCCCGATCATCGATTTCACCGACCCCAGCACCGGTGCGGCACCGGAGCCGGCTCCAGAACCATCACCGGGCAGCGGTGGGCCGAAGGTCTCGGCGATGGTGACCAGCTCGGCCGCATCCCCCGCGGCGGTGGCCGTGCCGTGGGCTTCCAACAGCCCGACGGCGTCGGCTGCGCGCGGGTCCAGTCCGGCGGCGGCCCAGGCGGCGCGCACGGCCCGGATCTGCCCGGCCGGCTCCGGGTTCAGCAGGCTCGCGGCCCGGCCGTCGCTGGCCACACCGGTGCCGCGGATCACCGCGTAGACCCTGTCGCCGGCGGCCACCGCATCGGGCAGGCGTTTGAGGACGACCACTCCGGTGCCCTCGCCGATGAGGATGCCGTCGGCGCCGCGATCGAACGGCCGGATCCGCCCGCTGCGCGACAGCGCCCCGAGCTGGTTGAACACGCTCCACAACGTGATGTCGTGGCAGTGGTGCACCCCGCCGGCCAGCATCGTGTCGCAGCGCCCGGAGACCAGCTCGGCCACGGCGTGATCGACCGCCACCAGCGAGGACGCGCAGGCGGCGTCGACGGTATAGGCAGGGCCCCGCAGATCCAGCCGGTTGGCGATGCGGGAGGCCGCCAGGTTCGGCACCAGCCCGATCGCGGCCTCCGGACGGTTCGGGCCCAACGCCTCGGTGAACGCCTGCCGGATCGCCTCACCCTGCTCCGCGTCCAGCTGCGGCATCAGCTCCCGCAGCGTGCGCAGCAGCTGCCCCGCGGTACGGACCCGCTGATCCAGACGCACCAGACCGGGCGTCAGGTACCCGCCGCGGCCCAGCACCACGCCGATCCGGTCGCGCTCCGGCAGATGCTCGGGCCCTCCGGCATCGGCGATGGCGCGCGCCGCCACCCGCAGCGCGATCAGCTGGTCCGGTTCGGCGCCGGCCACCGAGTCCGGCATGATCCCGTACTCGACCGGGTCGAACTCGGCCAGGTCGTCGACGAACCCGCCGCGGCGGCAGTAGATCCGGTCCGGCTGCGAGGTGCCGGCACCCGGGTCGTACCAGCCAGCGTCCCACCGGTGTGCGGGCACCTCGGTGATGCAGTCGGTGCCGGCACGCAGGTTGCGCCAGTAGG
Source organism: Catenulispora sp. MAP12-49 (assembly GCF_041262705.1). Classification (NCBI taxonomy): domain Bacteria; kingdom Bacillati; phylum Actinomycetota; class Actinomycetes; order Catenulisporales; family Catenulisporaceae; genus Catenulispora; species Catenulispora sp. MAP12-49. The sequence goes on from NZ_JBGCCP010000002.1 coordinate 341,264, forward strand.
CGTCCAGGTCGGCGGCGCCGGGCAGCAGCACCGCCATCCCGACGACCGCGACCGGCACGCCGGCCCGGCCCGGCACGCTCACGCCCCGCGCGTCGTGCACGCTCACCGCTGCGAAGCCGTATACAGCACCGACGCCGGGCCGCGGCCCCAGGCCAACTCCCGCAGCAGCGCCAACGCGCCTTCCTCGGCATCGATCAGGGCGATGCCGCGCTTGCGGTAGGCCTGCGCCAGATGCGGCGTGACCATGCCGCCGTGGTGCCCCGACGGCGCCCACGGCCCCCAGTGCACGGTCAGGCAGTGCGCGCCGGTGTGCTGCGACCAGGCGGCACCGAGGGTTTCCAGGGCGTCGTTGGCGGCGGCGTAGTCGGCCTGCCCCCGGTTGCCGAACGCGGCGGCGATACTGCCGAACAGCACCGTGTACCGGGGACGCTCCGGCAAGTCGTCCAGCCCTGCCAGCAGCGCACGCGCACCATCGGTCTTGGTCGCGAACACCCGCGCGAAGGACTCGGGGTCCTTCTCGGCGATGAGTTTGTCCTCGATGACACCGGCGGCATACACCACCGCGTCGATGCGGCCGTGATCGGAGTGGATGGCCTTCAACAGCTGCGGCAGCGCCTCACCGCCTCGCACATCCACGCTGTGATACCGCGCCGCAGCACCCAGGGCCTCCACCCGCGCCAGCGTCGCGGCCACCTCCCGGCCGGCCAGGATCGCCGCGGTCTGCTTCTCCACCTGCGCCGGGGAACCCACCCCGGACTCGATCAGCGCGGCCCGCACCGCTGCCGCATCACCGGCGGCGGCGATCCCGGCGGGCTCGGGACCGTCCGGCGCCGGTGTGCGGCCCAGCAGCTCGATCCGGCACCGGGACGCCGCGGCCAAGGCTTCGGCGACGTGCGCGGTGATGCCGCGGGCGCCGCCGACCAGCACCACCACCGAACCCCGGTCCAGGCCCAGCGCTTCGGCCTCGGCGGCACCGTCCCCGGCCGGACCGGCACCGGCTGCCGCCAACGCCCCCAGCGGCTCCTCCACGGCGGCGACGCGGAAACGCCGCCCGGCACGGCGGATCACCACCGGTTCGGCATCCTCGGCGACGATCTCCTCAACGAGCTGCGCCGCGAGGAGCTCGGCCGTGGTGGCGGCGGCGATAGTGCCAGCGCCGGTGGTGTCCGTTTCGGCGTCAGTGTCAGTACCGGTGTCGATGGTGACCAGGCGCGCGCTGATCGCCGGGTATTCGCGGGCGATGGTGCGCCACAGCCCGGCGAGTCCGGCGGCGCCGAGGCGGTCTTGGCCGGAGGCGGCGGCGATGAACCAGCGCGGCGAGCGGCTCAGCGCGTCTTTGATCGTGGCGAACTCCGTCGGCAGCAGCCGTGGCTTGTCGCCTTGTCCCGCACCCAGAGCCCCCAGGTGCACGATCCCGTCGACGCCCTGACCGATACCGCTACCTATCCGCACGTCCGCGCCGAAGCCGCCGAGCTTGGCCGCGAGCGCCTGCGCGAGGGCGTCGTCCTCGTCCACGCCGAGGATCGCCAGCCGGGTCCCGGCAAGGACGCTGGTGTCCGCAAGCGCCGGGAAGCCGTGTTCCTGCTCGCGCATGACGAACCGTTTCGGAGCACTGAGCAGGCCCGAGCCGTCCAGCTCCGGTCCCGGCTCCGGCTCTGGTTCCGGTTCCCGATCGGCGGCGGCGCTCTGCTGCGGCTCGGCGCCGCCGAGGTGCTCCTCGAGCCAGTCGGCGATGGCGCGCGCCGTGCGGGCTTTGGCGAGGTCTTCGAGTTTGTCCTCGTCCAGGCCGGTGGTGGAAAGACCCAGGCGTTCGGCCAGTTCCCCGGCGATCTCGGTGCGTTTGATGGAGTCGATGCTCAGGTCGGCTTCGAGGTCCAGATCGGGTTCGATCATGTCCGGCGGGTATCCGGTGCGGGCGCTGATGGTCGTCAGGATCGTGCCGAGCACGTCCCTGGCGGCGTCCTCCCGCGCCGGCGGCGCTGCCGGGGCCTCGGTCACGATGATCGCGGGCACCGGCGCCGCCTCCGGCGCCGCTGTCAGGGCCGGTAGGGCCAGCGGCGCGGCCGCACCGGGGCTGTCCTGCCACACCAGGCGGCCGGCCGGTGCGGTGCCGAGGTAGGCGAGCATGACGTCGCGCTGGGCGGCGATCATCTCGCGGTTGGTTTTCAGGAACTCGGTGAGCAGGGCGTCGGCCGCTGCGCCGGTGGTGGGGTCGGGCGTCACGGTGGTCCCCTTCAGCTGGATGCGGCGGGCCGGGGCCAGGCCGCCGGGCAGGAAATGTCCGTCGGCGGTGCGCACGAGGTGGCCGTCGAGCAGCCAGCCGGGTCGGGGCTGCGGCGCGGCGGTGGCGGCGTCCACGGCGTCACGGCCTTCGAACAGCCAGCCGGTGCGCAGGCCGACACCGGAAGTGGCCAGCTGTGCCACGGCCGCCAGGAAGCCGGGCAGCCCGGCGCCGGTGTTCTCCTCGCAGACCACCGCCTTGTGCGGGCGGTCCTTCAGGATCGCCTGGACCAGACGCGTCAGAACCTTGCCGGGCCCGGCCTCCACGAACACCCGGATCCCGGCGGCGTACATCGCCTCGATCTGGTCGGCGAACCGCACCGGCGCACCGATCTGCGCGGCCAGCTCGGCCCGCACATCCTTCGCGCCCGGCCCATACGGCGCGGCAGTCCGGTTCGCCCACACCTGCGTCTCCGGCGCCCGCACCGGCATCCCCTCAAGGACCCGCGCGAACGCCTCACCGGCTGCGGCGACCACAGGGCTGTGGAACGCGCAAGCCACCGGGATGGGCTTGGCCCCGTACCCGGCCGACCGCAGATGCGCCACCGCCTCCTGCACGGCCTCGGTACCGCCGGAGACCACCACCTGTTTCGGCGAGTTCTGGTTCGCCGCCACCACCGCAGCGGCCAGGCCGTGCGCCTCCAGCACCGCCTGCACCTGATCGCTGCTCGCGGCCACAGCGGCCATCGTGCCGGGGTCATCCCCGGCGGCGTCCAGGATCGCCGCAGCCCGGGCACCACTGGCCGCAAGCAGGCTCGCCGCATCGAACGCGCCCGCCGAAGCCAACGCGACCAGCTCGCCATAGCTGTGGCCGCCCAGCGCATCGGGAACGATGCCGAGTTTGCGCAGCAGATGATCCACGGCCAAACCCGCCACACCCAGCAGCGGCTGCGCGACCCGCGTATCCCGGATCTTCATGTCCTGATCAGTGGCAGTGGCCGCGTCGAACGCCTTCGGCGGGTTCAACACCTGCGCCCACTGCCCAGCCAGCCGCACATACCGCTGCAACTCCGGGAAAGCCACGAACAACTCGGCCAACATCCCCGGCCGCTGACTGCCCTGCCCCGGGAACAAGAACGCCGTACCGCCACCGTCCGCAGCACCAGGCCCGAAATACCCGTCCTCACCCGGCTGGTGCAGCCCCGCGGCAGGATCGTGCTCCCCAGCCAGCGCACGCTGCGCCAACGCATGCAGGTGCTCCACATCCGATGCGACCAGCGCCACCCAGGCCCGATCGGTGCTGGCATCGGCGGCGCGCGCCGCCGATGCCGCCAGATCCCGCAGCCGCCACGGCAACTCACCGGCCTTCGGCGCCATCCGCGCCAGCAAGGCACTGACCGCCCGGTGTGCGGCAGCCCGGTCCGTGCCGCGGAACACGAACAGCTCCGCCGGCCACTCATCCCGGCCGTGCCGCACATCCAGCGCCCGCTCGTGCCCGGCCAGCACCACATGAAAGTTGGTGCCGCCGAACCCGAACGCGCTGACACCGGCCAGGCGCTCCCCGGCCGGAACCGCCCACGGCGCCGCCGCACCGCGGAACGCGAACGGGCTGTCGGCAGCCGACCACGCCGGATTGGGCCGGGTGATGTTCACCGTCGGCGGCCGCACCCCGGTGTGCACCGCCAGCGCCGTCTTCACCAGCCCGGCCAGACCCGCGGCACACTTGGTGTGGCCGATCTGCGACTTCACCGACCCCAGCGCACACCCGCCGGGAACGGCACCGGCCTCGGCGAACAACGCCGACAACGTACCCAACTCGGTCCGATCACCCACCACGGTGCCGGTACCGTGCGCCTCCACCAACCCGATCCGCGCCGCCGACACCCCCGCCGAGGAGTACGAACGCTGCAACGCCCGCCGCTGCCCCTCCGGACGCGGCGCCGTCAACCCCAGCGCCCGGCCATCGCTCGCACTACCGACACCCTTGATGACCGCATACACCCGGTCGCCATCCCGCTCGGCATCAGCGAGCCGCTTCAACACCACACACGCCGCACCCTCACCCAGAGCGATCCCGTCGGCATCGGCATCGAACGCCCGGGAACGGCCCGTCGGGGACAACGCGTGCACCGAGGCGAACATCAAGAAGTCGTTGATGCCGTTGTGCAGATCCACACCCCCGCACAACACCAGATCACTGGTGCCCAACGTCAGCTCTTTACAAGCGATGTCAACCGCCGCCAGCGAGGACGCACACGCCGCATCGACGGTGTAGTTCGCACCGCCCAGATCCAGCCGGTTCGCGATCCGCCCGGAAATGACATTGGCCAACACCCCGGTGAACGAATCCTCCGACAACCTCGGCAACTGCTCGTCCAACTCCGGCGGCAACACCCCCAGATACGCCGGCAGCGTCGTCCGCAACACCCCCGCGTTCGACAGATCACTGCCGGCCTCCGCACCGAACACCACCGAAGTCCGGTCATGATCCACACCAGGCCGGTCCAACCCGGCATCGGCCAACGCCCGCCGCGCCACCTCCAACGCCAACAACTGCGCCGGATCGATACTGCCCAACGCCTTCGGCGGAATCCCGTACCGCAGCGGATCGAACGGGATCGACGGCGCGAACCCGCCCCACTTCGACGGCGTCGCACCAGACCCGGCCCTGGCCCCGACCGCATCAGGGTCGAAGAAAACCTCCGGATCCCAACGCCCCGCCGGAACCTCGGTGATCCGGTCCGCACCGTCCAACACCGTCGCCCAGAACGCCGCCAGATCCTGCGACCCCGGGAACACACAAGCCATCCCGACGATCGCGACATCCAGCGGCGCGGGCCGCTCCGGTTCCGCATCGGCCACCTGGGCGCGCGCTGCCAGGGCTTCGGCGGCCTGATCGGCGTGGGCGGTGTAGAACGCGGCGGCGGCGTCGGTGACGTCGGAGTGCAGGCCGGCGATGGTGGTGACGGCATCGCGCAGCACCGCGACCTGCCCGGCCATGAACAGGCCGTCAGCCAGCTGCCGGTCCTCGCCGATGCCGACCAGGTCTGCGCCCGCACGCAGCAGGCCCTTGCTGGCGATGCGCAGCCGGCCCACGTTCAGCTGCTCCAGACGCTCCCAGGCCTCACGCTGCGGGACACCGTCGGCGTTCAGCTGCTGCAGCAGCCGGCCGAACTCGGCGGTGAACGGGCTGACCAGGCCGCGGGTGGTGTGCCCCGGCGCGGTCTCCAGCAGCGCCGTGGCCTGCGCGGCCAGCGCCTGGGCCTGGAACAGCGGCTGGATCGCGCCGCAGCGCACCGCCTGCTCGGTGAACAGGTACGCGGTGCCCATCAGCACCCCGACCTGCACCCCGGCGGCGGTCACCGGCCGGGCCATGGCCGCGACCATCGCCGCCGAGCGGGCGTCGTGGATGCCGCCGGCGAACAGCACCTGCACGCTGCCCGACGACTCGGTGGTTCCGGCTGCTCCGGGGCCGCCGCGCTGCTCGGCCAGCCAGTCCTCGATGACGCCGAGCTGCGCCTCCCACAGCGGGAAACTGGCCCGCGGGCCGGTGTGGCCGCCGCACTCCGACCCCTCGAACACGAACCTGCGCACCCCGGCGGCCAGGAACTGCCGCAGCAGACCCGGCGAGGGCACGTGCAGGAACGTGGCGATCCCGGCGTCCTCCAGCGCCCGCGCCTGGGACGGACGGCCGCCGGCGACGATCGCGCACGCCGGCGCCACCTGCCGCACCACCTCCAGCTGCGCGGCACGCACTTCCGCCGGGGCGAACCCCAAGATCCCCACACCCCACGGGCGATCCCCCAGGGCTGCGGCCGTCTGCTCCAGCATCGTCCGGGTCGTCTCGCCGTCGGCCAGGGCCAGCGCCAGGAACGGCAGCGCCCCGTCATCGGCCACGGCTGCCGCGAACGCCGCCTGGTCGCTGACGCGCGTCATCGGGCCCTGAGCCACCGGCACGCGCAAGCCCAGGGACGCCGCCAGGGGCGCGTGCGGCAGGAGGGGGTCGGCGCCGTGGTCGTCACAGACCGCTTCGATGATCGCCGAGGACACGGCCCGAACGGCGCCGGCGGTGTCGTGGTGGCGTTGCAGGAAACGCGCGGCCAGGAAGCCGTCCTGGCCGATGGCGACGGGCTCGTGCTCTTCTGCGACGTTGCGCAGGATTCGACGGCCGTCGACGACGATCGTCTCCGAGCCGTCCATGGCCCGCAGCGCCGCACCGATCCGCTGCGGCAGCTCGGCCTCCGGCATCAGCGCCAACTGCACGTCCAGAACGACGCCGGCCGCGCCGCCGAGTACCGCCGCGGCGGCCGTGTGCTCGCCGATGCCGCCGGCCGCCCACACCGGCAGGTCCACGTCCGGCTCGGCCAGCAGGCGCTGCAGCAGCACGAACGTGCTCAGCTCGCCGATACGGCCACCGGCCTCGGAGCCCTTGGCGATCAGGCCGTGCGCGCCGGCATCGGCGGCCTGGCGTGCCTCGGCCAGGCTCGTCACCTCGACCAGGACCCGGTGGCCGGCTGCCCGCAGCTCCTCGGTGCGCCAGGGCGCGTCGCGGGCGAGGACCACCAGGGATACGCGGCCGCCGCCGAGCTCGGCCGGTGCCGCCGGTGCGGCTGGCTCCGCCAGCTCCGCCAGATCCGTCAGCTCAGCCAGCTCGGCGACGGCGAGCCGGCAGCCCGGTGCGCAGCGGACGCCGAACCCGGCCGGACACCACTCGGCGGCCAAGGCCAGGGCCTCGCGCGCGGACCGTCCGCCGGCGCCCAGATCCACCACCCCGACGCCGCCGCCGCGCCCGACGGCCGCGGCCAGCCGGGCGTTCGGGACACCGGCCGGGCCGATCCCGACCACCAGTTCTCGTCGATGCCGTGCCACGGGCATTGCGGCTCCGTTCCTGCGCAAGACGGCTGTAAGGCCTCTGATTTGCAGTTACCAACGGGTAGGGAGTGTGGCACATCGAACGTGATGTCGGAAGATAACGGGTCGTAAACCCGAAACGACAAGTTGTCACCAAGGAGCCTGTTCCGACCCTGACACGAAATGTGTAGCTCAAAGACCGACCTGGCGCCCTTGTCACAGATGTGCTAATCAATCCGCGTGGCCCACACCAAACCCCGCCCGCCACGCCGAACCCAGGCCATCGCCCAAGCCAGACCCGCCTACGAAGCCGAACTCAAAGCCGGCACCGCACACTTCTTCCACCCCCGCAGCACCCAATGCCCCTGGTGCCGATCCCCCCGACTACACCCCCGCCTGCACACCACAGACCTGCTCCAACACAAACCCGGCGACTTCCACCTCGACCACTGCCAGGACTGCGGACACATCTTCCAAAACCCGCGCCTGAACACCGAAGGACTCGCCTTCTACTACCGCGACTTCTACGACGGACTCGGCGAGAAGAACACCGCCGGCATGTTCGCCGGCCGCACCACCACCTACCGCCGCCGAGCCCAAGCCCTCACCCCCCACGCCCCCGACCCCCGCACCTGGCTCGACGTCGGCACCGGCCACGGCCACTTCTGCGCCACCGCCCAAACCGTCTACCCCCACACCGCCTTCGACGGCCTGGACTTCACCGACGGCGCCGAACTCGCAGAACAAGCCGGCCGCGTCCGCCACGGCCACCGAGGCAGCTTCCCCGACCTCGCCCCCACCATCAACGGCCACTACGACGTCGTCAGCATGTTCCACTACCTCGAACACAGCGAGCAGCCCGACCGCGAACTCCAAGCCGCCCACCAAGCACTCCGCCCAGGCGGCCACCTCCTCATCGAAGTCCCCGACCCCGCCAGCCGCTACGCCCGACTCCTCGGCCGCCGCTGGCTCCCCTGGCTACAACCCCAACACCTGCACTTCATCCCCGCACAAAACCTCCGCCAACGCCTGACCACCCTCGGCTTCACCGTCATCGCCGAACACCACGTCGAAGCCCACGACCGCGTCGACCTCCTCGCCGCCACCTGGTTCACCATCGACGCCATCGCCCCCCGCGACGAAGCACCCTGGCGCACCGAACGACCGGGACGGCTCAAGAAAACGGCGCGCGCCGCCGTGGTGATCGCGGGGATCCCGGCCCTGATCGCGGCCACGGTGCTGGACAAAGTGATGCCGCGGTTCTTGATCCGGCGACTTGAGCTTTCGAACGCCTATCGGATCATCGCGAGGCGCGAGGCCACCGGGGACTAGCGGCGCGGCGGGCCGGGGCGACGGTGTCATCGAGCCGGGTGGGGCTGGGTCGAGACGTCGCCCAGGAGACGTGCGCGGCTGCTATCCACTCGTGAGCCGCCATCGCAGCAGTATCACGACGGCACCGGCGGATCGTTACCCGATATCGCCCCTCAAGCCGCCTGCTCGAACCGCCCGAACACCCACGTCCCCGGCGCCGCCGGATCGTCGCCGGCCCAGAACTGCGTCCACAGCACCCGGAACTCCGGCTGCGACAAGAACCCGTCGCCGTCCAGGTCCAGGAGGGCGAACACCTCGTCGGTGTCGGTCGGGCAGCCGTTCCAGACCTCGATGAGCTGGTGGTGCTCCGCCCGGGAGATGCGGCCGTCGCTGTTGGCGTCCACGGCCTCGAACATGGCGTCCGCCGTCGCGTGCACCGCCTCGGCCATCGAGGGCAGCACGTCGACCACCGCCAGCACGTCCTCCAGGCGGACCCGCTCCGGATCGGCCGCGGCCGCGCTCAACGAGGACCACCAGCCCACCATGATGCCGCGCAGGCGCTCGTGGTCGAACGACCCGGGCGGCTGCCCGCGCACCGCCGTCCAGCGGGCCGCCAGCGCCTCGAAGTCGGCCTGGACCAGGTGCCCCCGGCGGTCCTTGTCCATCGCGGTGAAAACGCCCGCGACCTTGCGCCGCTGGAATTCGCTCGCCATACACCCCATGGTGGCGACGCGGCCGGCTACGACGGGGCCATTCCCAGGTCAAACCCCACTATCGAGTGAGCTGCCGGGTCAGCTGCCGGGTCAGCCGTCAAGTGCGGGCAGCGGCGTCTCGAACAGCCACGCCTGGAAGAACCCGCCCAGATCCCGCCCCGCCACCGCCGACGCCACCTGCACGAACTCCGCCGTCGACACCGTCGCGTGCCGGAACCGCTTCGTCCACGTCCGCAGCACCGAGAAGAACACGTCCTCGCCCACCGACAGCCGCAGCGCGTGCAGCGTCAGCGCACCCCGCTTGTACACCCGGTCGTCGAACAAGTCCGCCGGGCCCGGATCGGCCAACACCACATCCTGCGGCAACCGCGCCAGACGGCCGTGCCAAGTACGCGCGTGCTCGTCCGCCGACCGGCCGCCCGAGCCCTCCGACCACAACCACTCCGCGTAACACGCGAAGCCCTCGTGCAGCCAGATGTCCCGCCAATCACCCAGGGTCAGCGAATTGCCGAACCACTGATGCGCCAGCTCGTGCGCGATCAGCCGCTGCCCCTCCCAGTCCATCTCCATGTGGTTGCTGCCGAACATCGACACGCCCTGAGCCTCCACCGGGATCTCAAGACGGTCCTCCGTCACCACCACCGTGTACGCCCCGAACGGATACGGCCCGAACAGCCGCCCGAACAACGCCACCATCGCATCCTGCGACCCCAGCGCCTCCCGCGCCGCCGCCAGGCGCCGCGCCGGAGCCACCACCGCCAACGGCACCCCGCCGGCCCCACCCGGCAACTCCACCCGCTGATACACCCCGACCTGCAACGTCGCCAGATACGTCGCCATCGGCCCGTCCTGCACGAACGTCCACGTCGACGTCGACCCGCTGTGCGCCACCCCCGCCAGCCGGCCGTTCGCCACCACCCGGTACTGCGACGCCGTCGTCACCTGGATCCGGTACGTCGCCTTCTGATCCGGCCGGTCATTGCACGGGAACCACGACGGGGCCCCCGTCGGCTGCGACGCCACCAACACCCCGTCCGCCAACTGCTCCCACCCCAGCCCCCCATACCGCGACGGCGTCGGACGCGGCGCCCCCCGATACACGATCTCCAACACCACCTGCTCCCCGGCGGCCACCGCCGCCGGAAGCATCACCCGCAACTTCTCCTTGCGATGGTCGAACCGCAACCGCCGGCCATCCTCCAGAATCACCCGATCCACCCGCAGATCGGCGAAATCCAGAACCACCGACGACAACGCCGACGTCGCCCACAACCGCACCACCGCCACCGCCGACAACCGGTTCGGCCCCACCCGGTAGTCCAACGTCAGCTCGTAATGCTCGACCACATACCCGTCGTTGCCCCGCCGGGGAAAATACGGCGCGGCCGCCGCCGGAGCCGAGAGCCCGCGGCCGACACCATGCCCCGCGCTCACGCCTGCTCCGGCCACGGCGCGATCGGATTGCCCTGCCACCGCGTATGCGCCGGCACCGCCTCACCCCGCATCACCAACGACGCCGGACCCACCGTCGCCTGCGCCCCGATCTGCGCCGCCGGCAGAATCACCCCCTGCGGCCCCAACGTCGCCCCCGCCTCCAGCCGCACCACATCCATACTCATCACCCGATCATGGAACAGATGCGTCTGCACCACACACCCCCGATTCACCGTCGACGCATCCTCCAACACGATCAGATCAGCCTCCGGCAGCCAATACGTCTCACACCACACACCCCGCCCCACCCGCGAACCCATAGCCCGATGCCACAGATTCAACGGCGCCGTCCCCAACCACGTCTCCGCGAACCACGGCGCCGACACCAACTCCACGAAGTTGTCCGCCAGCTCATTGCGCCACACGAACGAACTCCACAACGGCTGATCCGATACCCGGATCCGCCCCACCAAAGCCCACTTCGCCACCACGGCGATCAGACCGGCCAACACCCCGACCGCCAAGAACACCACACCACCCAGCAACACCCCCGCAGCCACACCCCAACTGCGCGCGATCTGCGTCACCACCGCCACCGCCAACAGCGCCACCCCGGCCGTCACCATCATCGGCACCAGCCGACACAGCTCGATCACGGCGCGCGCGACCATCAGCCGCCGCGGCGGGTTGTACGTCAGCGCGTCGTCGACGTCCTGGCCCGGACGCCGCAGCCGCTCCGGCGGCATCCCCAAGTACGACTTACCCCGCTTCGCCTTCTGCGGAGCGGCCGACAACACCCCGACCAGGCTCTCCTTCGGCAGCTTGCGACCCGGTGCCACCATCCCGGAGTTCCCCACGAACACCCGCTTGCCGATCCGGGCGTGCCCCACCCGCAGCCAGCCGCCGGCCATCTCATACGGCGCCACCATCGTGTCGTCGGCCAGGAACGCGCCGTCGTTGACCGTCGTCATCGCCGGCACCGCCAACACCGTCGACATCTCCACGCCGCGCCCGACCCGCATGCCCAGCACCCGCAGCCACGACGGCGTCAGGATCGAGGCGTACAGCGGATACAGCCACACCCGCGCCATCGCCATCAGCTGCAGCGTCGCCCAGGTCTGCCACGCCCGGCGGCTGTGCAGCGGATGATCGCCGGCGACCATCCCCACACTCAGCGCCCGCACACACACCAACGTCAGCAGCGCGTAGCAGACCGCGAACACCGGCGTGGCCGGCAGCAGACCCACCAACGCCCAGCCGAAGCCCTGCCACACCGTCGCCGTGCCGTGCACGAACCCCGCCACGATCGCCAAGCCCGGCAACGCCGCCACCAGCGGGAACAGCGCCAGACCCACAGCCGTCGAGCCGTACACCAGCGTCCACACCCGCGAACGCCGCGCCGGCTCCGGAAGCCGCTCCGCCTTGCGCAGCCGCACAGCAGGCGACCCCGCCCACTCCTGACCGGCCGGCACCACGCCACCCACCGACGAGCCCGGCGCGATCCGCGCCCGCTCGCCGATCCGCGCACCCGGCAGCAGCGCCGACCGCGCACCCACCGACGCACCCGCGCCGATCCGCATCTCCCCGACCCGCACCCGGCCGCCGTCGACCCAGAAACCCGTCAGGTCCACCTCCGGCTCCACCGACGAACCCGCGTCCATCCGCAGCATCCCGGTCACCGGCGGCGGCGAATGCAGATCCACATCCGGACCCAGCCGCGCCCCCAACGCCCGCGCATACATCGTGTTCCACGGCCCCGTCACCGTCGTCAACACCCCGACCCGCCACGCCAACTGCTCCGCGGCCCACAGCCGCAGATGCACCGACCCGCCGCGCGGATACTCACCCGGCCGCACACCCCGCACCAGCAGGCGCACCCCCGAGGCCGCGATCGCGATCCGGCCCGGCGGCGAGACGAACACCACGAACCCGACCGCCACCCACCACCACGACACCCGCGGCGCCCACGGCACGTCCACCAGGTTCCCCAGCCCCGCCAGCAGCGTCAGCCAGCGCAACGCGCCGATCGTCGCCAACGGCACCATCGCCGCCACCTGCACCGCCTGCGCACCGCGCCCGACCGGCGCCACCTCCGGCAGCGACTCGGCGACCTGGTCGTCGACCGCCTCCGGGGCCATCGCCAGCAACCGCGCCGCCAGCTCGCCCAGCGTCGGATTGTCATACACGTCCCGCACGGTCACCGTGGGATAGCGCGACCGCAGAATCGACACGAACCGCGCCGCCACCAGCGAACTGCCGCCGGAATCGAAGAAGTCCACCTCCGGGCGCGCCGGACGCTCGCCCAGAATCGCCGACCAGCGCTCGGCCAGCCAGTCCTCGGCCACGGTCAGCTCCGCCGCCTCGACCGGCTCCTCCACCCCCGGCAACGGCCACGGCAGCGCATTGCGGTCCACCTTGCCCGACGTGCGCACCGGCAGATCCTCGACCACCGCGATCCGCGGCACCAGCGCCGCCGGCAACTGCTCGGACAGCTTGGCCCGCGCGTGCCCGGCATCGAACCCGAAACCGCCCGGCACCACGTACCCGACCAGGATCTCCGCACCGCCGGCCGTCCTCTTCACCGCCGCCGCCGCACCGGCCACCCCCGGCAACGCCTGCAGCGCCGCGTCCACCTCGCCCAGCTCGATCCGGCGACCGCCCAGCTTCACCTGTTCATCGGCCCGGCCCAGGAACACCAGACCCTCCGGATCGGCCCGCACCAGGTCCCCGCTGCGATACGCCCGATCCCAGTCCATCGACTTCAGCGGCGCGTACTTCTCAGCGTCCTTCTCCGGATCCAGATACCGCGCCAGCCCCACCCCGCCGATCACCAACTGGCCCGAGGCGCCCATCGACACCGGTTCCTCGGCGTCGTCGACGACCACCAGCTCCCAGCCGTCCAACGGCAGCCCGATCCGCACCGGAGTCTGCCCGGTCAGCAACGCCGCACTGGCCACCACCGTCGCCTCGGTCGGGCCATAGGTGTTCCACACCTCCCGGCCCGGCACCGCCAGCCGCTCGGCCAGCTCCGGCGGACACGCCTCGCCCCCGAAGATCAGCAGCCTGACGTCCGCCAGCGCCTCGGCCGGCCACAGCGACGCCAGCGTCGGCACCGTCGAGACCACCGTGATGCCGTTCTCCACCAGCCACGGCCCCAGATCCACGCCGCTGCGCACCAGCGCCCGCGGCGCCGGCACCAGACACGCGCCGTTGCGCCAGGCCAGCCACATCTCCTCGCAGGAGGCGTCGAAGGCCACCGACAGGCCCGCCAGCACGCGGTCCGACGTGGCGATCGGTGCCTGACGCAGGAACAGGCCGGCCTCGGCGTCTACGAACGCCGCCGCGTTGCGGTGCGTCACCGCCACGCCCTTCGGCTTGCCCGTCGAGCCCGAGGTGAAGATGATCCAGGCGTCGTCGGCCAGCGTCGGGGGACGGGACGGCTTCGGCTCGACGACCGGAGCCAGCCGCGGCGTTCCGTCCGAAGCCATCGGGACCGGCTGGACCGCGATCCGCAGCCCCTCGCCGATCACCGCGCGCACCTCGGCCTCGCCGAACACCAGCCGGGCCCGCTCGTCCGGGTCGTCGGCGTCCACCGGCACATACGCCGCACCGGCCGTCAGCACCCCGAGGATCGCGATGTAGAGATCGACGGTCCCCGACGGGACCCGCACCCCGACCCGGTCCCCGGCACCCACACCGGCCCGGCCCAGCCGCGCGGCCATCGCCGCCGCCTCGACCAGCAACGCGGAGTAGTCCAAGGCCCGGCGGCCGTCGTCCAGCGCCGTGGCGTCGGGATGCGCACGCGCGGTGGCGTGCAGCACGTCGATGAGCGTTCGCGGCGCGGGTGCCGACGCCGACGCGTCGTACACCGCGGGGGCGTCCACAGCGGACACCGGCTGATCCATTCGGGCATCCTCGCGTCGGCGGAGCGGCGCGCGGGTTCGCGGGCCTGGCCGATGTCAGGATATCAATAGAGATGATCACGCGAATTCCGACAGCGCCCCGGGGGTTACATGGCGGGCGCCGCCCTCGCCGTGCCGGGGCCGGCGCGGACAGAGGACGAACTCAGCGTCATCACAGCGAAGGGAAGCGTCGGGCGCATGGCGTGGGTGTGGTGGTGGGATGTCCGGCAGGTGACTGGATTGTGAGGGGCACTGCCCGCACTCCCCCGGCAGACTCGGGATCGGCCTGGTTGTTTTAGGAGAGTGCCGCCGAAGGCGGCTCCTTAGAAGGTTGTGTGGGACGTGGTGGTGACCCAGGTATGGGAAGAAGTTTGGGGCCTGTTATCTAAATTCAGCTGCGCGAGTAGGGTGGCAGGACCTGTACTCGCGACGGACAAGGGGAAACGGCATGGCGCAGCGCATCGCGATCTTCGGAGCCGGATACATCGGCCTGGTCACGGCGGCGTGCTTCGCCGAGCTCGGACACACGGTGGCGGTGCGGGACATCGACTCGGACAAGATCGCCGCGCTCCAGGCCGGCCGGATACCGATCTTCGAACCCGGGCTGGCCGAGCTGATCGCCCGCAACGCCGGCCGGCTGAGCTTCACCGTCGACGCCGACGACGCGGCCGCCGACGCGCAGGTCGTCTTCGTGTGTGTGGACACACCGCCCACCGCCTCGGGCGACGCCGACCTGTCCCGCGTGTGGTCGGTGGTGGACTCGATGAAGGGTGCGGCGCACCTGAGCGCGTTCGTGGTGAAGTCCACCGTCCCGGTGGGAACCGGCGCCCGCATCCGGGCAGTGCTGGACACAGCGGGTCTCCGGCACGTCGGCTACGCCGCCAACCCGGAGTTCACCGCGGAGGGCAGGGCGGTCCAGGACTTCATGCACCCCGACCGCGTGGTCATCGGTACGGACGACCACGCCACGGCCGAGCTCCTCGCCGCCGTCCACGACGGCATCGACGGGCCGGTCATGGCCATGGACGTCCGGTCGGCGGAGGCGGTGAAGCTGATGGCGAACGCCCTGCTGGCCACGAAGATCAGCTTCGCGAACGAGGCCGCGGCGATCTGCGAGGCCACCGGCGCGGACGTGAACCTGGTGATGGACGCGGTCGGCGCCGACGCCCGCCTGGGCCGGGGCTTCCTGAACGCGGGCATCGGCTGGGGCGGCAGCTGCTTCCCGAAGGACACGATCGGCCTCAAGGCCCTGGCCGTCAACGGCGGCTACCACCCGCAGCTGCTGTCGGCGGTGATCGAGGTCAACGAGCTGACGCGGCGCCGCGCGGTGATCCGCCTGAAGGAGGAGCTGGGCACCCTGGACGGCAAGACGGTCGCGGTGCTGGGGATGACGTTCAAGCCCGGCACCGACGACATGCGCGAGTCCCCGGCCACCGTGATCGTGGACCGGCTGCTGACCGAGGGCGCCACGGTACGGAGCTGGGACCCCATGGCCCAGCCGCAGACCACTCCCCCGTGGTCGTCGACGACCCGCTGCGCCTCCCCGCTCGATGCCCTGACCGGCTCCGACGCGGCGATGCTGGTCACCGAGTGGCCCGAGCTGCGCGACGTCGACTGGCCCGAGGCCGCCGCGGCGATGGCGGCCCCGGTGCTGTTCGACGGACGGAACCTGCTGGAGCCGGGCGCGATGGCGGACGCGGGGTTCACGTACCTGTCGGTGGGTCGGGCGACGGTTCGCGGCTGACACGGTCGGGATGTCGGGATGTCGTGCGCCAGCTGGTCGAGGCGCGGAATCAAGGGGCCTGTTATCCGTAGAAAACTCCGCGCCGACGAGGCCGACCGTGCGGCACAATCGTCCGTCATGGCCGTCAACAACCCTCTGACCTGTACAGAGCTGCTGGAATCAGCTTTCGCCGACCTCGATCGGGCGTTCGGCAGGAACCGCGATCGCGTCGCTCCTCCCGATGCATGCACACACTGCTTCGATGCCGATCACCTCGCCATCCTCGGCGGCCCTGTCGAGGAGATCCCCGACTGGCTGTTCAGCCGTGCCCTCGGCAAGTGGGGCACGACGATGTCCGCCGACGCCCGGTACTGGCGGCGCTGGACCCCTCGCCTGCTGCGACAGCTGACCGGCGGGACGCCGCTCATGGCGGAGGCGCTCCTCGCCCGCAAGTTCCGGGAAGCCGGGTGGCGGCAGTGGCCGGGCGACCAGACCAGGGCCGTCGAGGCGGTGCTCGCCGCCTGGTGGCGGACGAAGCTCGCCGCCGGACGCGGGCCGTCCGCCATCAGTGCCCTGGAATTCCTTGTCCCGTTGACCCGGGAGCCCGACTCATGGCTGCGAATCTGGTCGGAGTTCCCCGGAGACGCGGCGGGTCACGCCGTCCTGGAGCTGGCACGCTGGTGGTCGCTGGAACTGGGCAGCGGTGAGCTGGACATCGACGGGTTCGGCGGATCCTTGGACATCGCCGAGGAGGTGACCGCCTGGCTCCTGCGCGAGCTGCCGCGCCGCGGCCTGCTCGGCGACCTCGATGAGGACGAGACGTACTGGTTCAGCCAGATCGCTCTGCCGCCGGGGCAAAGGTTCCAGAACCCGGCAGGATTTCCCTGACGGGGCAGCCGCTCCCGCGACCGCCCCGCAACCGGTACCAGCCCTACCCCTACAACTCCGCCATAGCCGGGATCATCTCCCGGCCGATCAGCTCCAGCCGCTCGGTCTCCCACACATTCGGCACGGACCCGTGCACCTCGGCGACGCCCAGCGCCGCGAAGCCGCGGATCTGCTCCATCAGGGCCGGGATGTTCTCGCCCTTGTCGCCGATGTTCAGGGGCATCATCACGGTCTTCTCGATGCTGTCGTAGTCGCGGCCCTCGGTCTGGCAGTGGGCGCGCAGGACGTCGAGCTTGTGCGGCAACTCCGGGGTGGCGAACAGGTTGCAGGCCTGGGCGTACTTCGCGACCAGGCGCAGGGTCTTCTTCTCGCCGCCGCCTCCGATCAGGATCGGTACGGGGCGCAGGGGCTGCGGGGAGTTCAGGGTGCGGGCCAGGTGGTAGTGCTTGCCCTCGTAGGGCGCCTCGCTGTCGCTCCACATCTGCTGGCAGATCTGCAGGGCCTCCTCCAGGCGCTCGAAGCGCTCGGCGGTGCTGGGGAAGAGCAGGCCCAGGCCCGCGGCCTCCTCGCCGTTCCAGGCCGCGCCGATGCCGAGCCAGGCGCGGCCCTTGGACAGCACGTCCAGGGTGCTCACCGCCTTGGCCAGCAGGCCGGGCTCGCGGTAGGTCACCGCCGTGACCCAGGCCAGCAGCTGCACCTTCTCGGTGCGGGCCGCCAGGTAGCCCAGGGTGGTGTACGCCTCGAGCATCTCGTGCTCGGCCGGGCCGACGTTGCCGATCTGGAACAGGTGGTCCATCACGCTGACGCGGGCGAAGCCGGCCTGCTCAGCGGCGACGGCCACCCGGGTCAGGTCGTCGGCCAGCGTGGCGGGGCCGCCGGGGTAGGTGAAGTCGGGGATGTGCAGCCCGAGTTCCATGTCTGGCTCCTCACAAAGGGCTCAAAGGGTCATCAGAAGACGAAAGCTACTCCCGCGGCGGCCCATATGTCAGTCACAGACATCAACACTCAAGGCCGCGGCACCGGCCCCGGCGCGTCGTGCTCGGCACGGTGCGCCTTGGCGCCGTCCCAGGGCAGCACCATCGACCAGCCCATGGCCACCACTCCGAGCACCAGCACCACCGCGAAGACCGCGACCACCCCGCCGGAGCCGGCATTGATCCCGGCCAGGCCGAACGCCTCCAGGTAGCCTCCGACGATCAACGCGGTGATGCCCCATTTGGTCTCCATATGTCCAACCTAGGCCCGCCCGCCGATCGCGCCACTCCCCCGACCCGATCGGGAACGCGCACGCGATCGGCACCGCCCAGCACAGCTGTTCGCCAGACCTCAGGTGCTCACCACACCTCACGTGTTCGCCGGCACCTGCGTCCCCGCCCCGCGCCGCCGCACCGCCACCTGCTCGGCGCGCGCCGCCGGCAGCGTCGTCTCCTGGCGCCCCTCCACGCTGAACCCGGCGTCGGCGATCATCGCCAGGTCGTCCGCACCGGGCGCGCCCTCGCTGGTCAGGTAGTCGCCGAGGAAGATCGCGTTGGCCAGGTGCAGGGCCAGCGGCTGCTGGCCGCGCAGGTGGATCTCGCGCCCGCCGGCCAGCCGCACCTCGACGTCCGGAAAGACGAACCGGAACAGCGCCAGGATCCGCAGGCAGCGGGCCGGGGTGAGGTCCCAGCGCCCGCCCAGCGGCGTGCCCTCGAACGGGATGAGGAAGTTGACCGGCACCGAGTCCGGGTCCAGCTCGCGCAGCGCGAAGGCGACGGAGACCACGTCCTCGTCGCTCTCCCCCATGCCGAAGATGGCGCCGGAGCACGGGGACAGCCCGGCTGAGGTGGCGTCCCGCAGGGTGCTGACGCGGTCGGCGAAGGTGTGGGTGGTGCAGATGTCCGCGTACTTCTCCTCGGCGGTGTTCAGGTTGTGGCTGTAGGCGTCGGCGCCGGCAGCGGCCAGCCGCGCGGCCTGGCCGTCCTTGAGCAGGCCCAGGCAGACGCAGACCTCGACGTCGGGCGTGCCGTCCTTGATGGCGGCCACGGTGTCCGCGACGCGCTCGACGTCGCGGTCGGAGGGACCGCGCCCGGAGGCGACCAGGCACACCCGCTTGGCACCGGCGCCGACAGCCTTGGCGGCCAGGTCAGCGGCCTCATCGGTATTGATCCAGGAGTACTTCAGGATCTCGGCTTCGCTGCCGAGCCGCTGGGAGCAGTAGAAGCAGTCCTCGGGGCACAGTCCGGACTTCATGTTGACCAGGTAGTTGAGCTTCAGCCGGTTCCCGAAGAAGGCCCGCCGGACTCGTCCGGCGGCGGCCACGACGTCCAGCACGTCGGCATCGTCGCAGGCCAGCAGTGCGAGGGCTTGCTCGCGGGTCGGTGCACGGCGGACCAGGGCGGCGTCGACCAGGTCGGCGAGCAGGGTGTCTAGGGTGTGATGGGGCGAATCGGGCTGGGTCATGGTCTTCATCGTGGCGCGGCGCCCGGCCGACGGGTGATCGACGGCTACCACAAGAGCGAGCGGTGAACGTTGTGGGGTTCGTTCCGGCGCGCGCCGCGGCGCATGGCATGCTGCTCGAAATGAACACCTCTGATTCGAGCAGTCCGAGCAGCCCGAGCACAACGAGCGGCATACGGCTGGGCGTGGCGCTGGCCGCCTCGCTGGCGGTGGTGTCGCTGGCCGCGGGGTGCGGTGGTTCGAAGTCCTCGACGGCGGCGAGCACGTCCGCCAACTCGGCCACCACGTCCGCCGCGGCGTCCTCGACGGCGGGGGCCTCCTCCTCGTCGGGCGTGGTGGACGGCGGCGCGAGCCCGTCGGCCGCCGGGGCCGGCTCCTCCTCGCTGCCGCCGAAGCCGACCACGCCGGATCCGGGCGGGCCGCGCGACTGTTCGACCGACATGCTGAAGCTGACGATCGAACCCCTGCACGAGCCGATCAACCACGTGATGATCTCGGCGCAGAACATCTCGCAGCTGCCGTGCCATCTGAACAAGTACCCGCTGCTGCGCACCTTCGAGGCGCAGCAGACGCCGATGCAGGTGGCCCAGGCGACCAAGCCGGCGATCGCGTTGGTGCTGCAGCCGGGCGCGACGGCGTACGCGGGCGTGATGACCAGTTCCGCGGACGGTTCGGGGACGAACGGCAGGAACGTCCCGGCCATGCTCCTGCAGTTGCAGGCGAGCAGCGCCGCCGCCGGCGGGGTGGGGCGGCCGGCCTCGGTGGTGATGCCGCACGACGCGCAGTACGTCGACGGCTCGGCGGTCGTCACCTACTGGGAGAGCGACATCCAGAGCGCGACGTACTGATCTGCATGATCACCACCCGACAGGCGGGGGCATCGGGCGCCTGTTACGGTCGGGATGGTTGCGACGCCCGAGCCGCGAGGAGACCCGCCCGATGCCCAAGCTTTCCCCCGCCGACGCCGCCCAGCCGGTGGTCAGTCCCCTGACCTCGGCGGCGATGTTCCTGGTGCTGACCGTCGAGGACGGCGGCGAGGACGCGGTGCGCGAGGTCGTCCCCGATCTGACCGCGTACGCGCGCGCCGTGGGGTTCGGGTATCCGCGCGGCGGTCTGGCCTGTGTCACCGGTTTCGGCTCGGCGGTGTGGGACCGGCTGTTCGGCGGGCCGCGCCCGGCCGAGCTGCATCCGTTCGTGGCGCTGGACGGGCCGCGGCATGCGGCGCCGGCCACGCCCGGGGACATCCTGCTGCACATCCGGGCCCAGCATCTGGACCTGTGCTACGACTTCGCCGAGCACGTCCTGACGCGCCTGGGCGGCGCGGTGAAGATCGTGGACGAGGTCCACGGCTTCCGCTACCACGACAACCGCGACCTGCTGGGTTTCGTGGACGGCACCGAGAACCCCGAGGGCCACGAGGCGGTCGAGGCGGCGCTGGTGGACGCCGAGCGGGATCCGGAGTTCGTCGGCGGCAGCTATGTGATCGTGCAGAAGTACACGCACGACACGGCCGCGTGGCGGACGCTGTCGGACACCGAGCAGGCGCTGGTCATCGGCCGCACCAAGACGGACAACATCGAGCTGTCGGACGCGGTGAAGCCGAAGACCTCGCACGTGGCGCTGAACACGATCGTCGGCCCGGACGGCGAGGAGCAGGACATCCTGCGGCACAACATGGCCTTCGGCTCGTTCCGGGAGGGCGAGGCCGGCACCTATTTCATCGGGTACTGCGCCACTCCCACTGTGACCGAGCAGATGCTGCGGAACATGTTTCTCGGCGACGAGGAGGGAAACCAGGACCGGATCCTGGACTTCTCGACCGCGATCACCGGGGGGCTGTTCTTCGTGCCGGCCACGGACTTCCTGGACGACCCGCCGCCCGCGCCGGGCGAGGATTCCCCCGCGACCAACCCCGCGACCCCTGATGCACCCGCCGCGGCCCCCGCGCCGCCCGCACGACCCCGACCTTCCGACGGATCCCTGGGCCTCGGAAGCCTGAAACGGAGCTGACCTGATGAACAACCTGCACCGCGACCTCGCCCCGATCAGCGACGCCGCCTGGGAGCAGATCGAGGAGGAGGCCCGCCGCACGGTGCTGCGGTACCTGGCCTTCCGGCGCGTCGTGGACGTGGCGGGGCCGGCGGGCCCGGAGCTCGGGGCGGTCGGCGACGGCCACACCGCGGCGATCGCCGCGCCGCACGACGGCGTGCAGGCCCGGCTGCGCAGCGCCCAGCCGCTGGTGGAGGTGCGGATCCCGTTCGAGCTGGACCGCTCGGCCATCGACGACGTGGAGCGCGGCGCCCAGGACAGCGACTGGCAGCCGGTGAAGGACGCGGCGAAGATCGCGGCGTTCACCGAGGACCGGGCCATCGCCGACGGCTACGCGGCGGCGGGGATAACCGGGCTGCGCCCCTTCGCCAGCAACGCGGCGATGCTCCAGCCGGAGAACGCGGCCGACTACCCGACGACCGTGGCGCGCATGGCCACGCAGCTGAAGCTGGCCGGCGTCGAAGGGCCCTACCACCTGGTGCTGGGCGCGGACGCCTACCAGGCGCTGTCGGACGCGGTGGACCACGGCTACCCGGTCGCCGAGCACGTGGCGCGCCTCATCGACGGCGACGTGATCTGGGCGCCGGCGATCAGCGGCGGCGTGCTGCTGTCCGGGCGCGGCGGCGACTACTGCCTCCAGCTGGGGCAGGACCTGTCGATCGGGTACGAGTCGCACACCGCGGAGAAGGTGCGGCTGTACTTCACGCAGTCGTTCACGTTCCTGCCGTACACCGCCGAGGCCGCCGTGCCGCTGAGCGGCAGCGACGACGGCGGGCGCGGCAAGACGTCCCGGACGGCTAAGCGGTCGCGGTGACGATGACGTAGCCCTTCGGCTCGCGCCAGATTCCGCCCGGCAGGGTGCGGAATCTGGCGCGAGCCGTTTCATCGAGGTCGGCGATGATGGCCTGGCGCAGTCGCGGTTCCTCCGGAACACCCTGCAACGTCAGGATCGACGCCAGATACGCCACAACGGGCCCGGGCTCGGTGAACAGCAGGGCGTTGTCGCGCCGCAGGATGGTCATGCCCGCCGCGTCGAAGCTGTGGGCGACCAGGTCCGGCAGGTTGCCGCCGTGGACGTTCTCATCGGGTGAGGGCGGCGGGGTGATGCCGTGCGCGGCCAGCACCTCGTGCAGCACGGCCATCAGGTGCGGGTAGGGCGCTTCGCGGTTGACGACGGCGGCGAAGCGGCCGCCCGGGCGCAGGACGCGGAGGGCCTCGGCGACGGCGGCCAGTGCACCTGGGACGCGTAGCGTCTCCTTAACGGGCGGTGGTGGGAGACGGGTGGGCGGCTCGTCGAGGTGGTAGAGCATGTGGCGGGCCGTGACGACGTCGAAGGCGGCGTCGGCGAACGGCAGGGCCCGGGCGTCGCCGCGGGCGGCGTGCACGCCGGGGATGCGGGCGCAGGTGGCGGCGGACTCGGCGGAGAAGTCCAGGGCGGCCAGCGGTGCGGTGTGTCCGGCGGCGGACAGGCGGGCCAGGAAGGTGCCGGTGCCCGGGCCGACGTCGAGCAGGCGGTCGGCGGCGGTGACGGCGGCGGCTCGCAGTACGTCGGCCTCGACGTCGTGCTCGAACTCGCTGTAGCGGCGGTGGGTCTGGATCCTGACGTCCAGCGGGCTCAGGTCGCGGTAGGCGCGGTCCACGGCGGTACTCATGCGGATCATCATGGCTCGTTTCCCGGCGGCTGCGGCGCCGCCGGGAAACGGCCGCCGGCTCAGGCGTTCACCCGCACCACAGCCGAGACCGGCATGGAGCGCACCGGGTCGGGGCGGACGGTCGCGCCGGTGTGCGGCGAGTCGATCACCAGGCCGTTGCCGACGTAGATGCCGACGTGGTGCTGCGTGGGATAGAAGACCACGAGGTCGCCCGGCTGGACCTCGTTCATCGAGATGTGCGTGCCGGCCCGGGCCTGGGCGCGCACGGTGCGCGGGATCTTGACGCCGGCGGCCGCCCAGACGTGCTGGGTGAAGCCGGAGCAGTCGAATCCGGCACGGGTGGTGCCGCCCCAGCGGTAGGGGACGCCGAGCAGGGACAGCGCCTCGTGGACGGCCGCGGCTGCCTTCCTGGAGTTCGCCGGGGGCAGGTGCTCCAGCGAGTAGGAGTTGGTGTGCCGGGCCGGGCGGGAGCGGTTGGCCGAGCGGCTGTGCGACGCGCCATGGCGGCGGGCCGGGGCCTTGCTCGTGCTCCTCTTCTTCCTGTTCTTGCCCCTGTTCTTGCCCCTGTTCTTGCTCGTCCTCCTGTTCGTGCTCTCGCTCGCGCTCCTGCTCTTCGTCGCGCGCCGGGTTCGTTCGGTCGGCTCCGGCCGGGTCTGGTCCGGGTCGGCGGGGTCGGTGAGCCCCGTCCCGGCGAGGTGTTCGCCGCGCTCGGCGAGCAGCGCCGAGACGGAGGCCGCGGTCAGAGCCGGTGGTATCGACAGGGCCGCGTTCTGGAGCGCGGGCCGCTGCGAGGTGCCGCCGAGGCTGTCGGCGGCGGCAGCCAGCAGCGCGCCGGCTGCCAGCAGTGCGGAAACGCACCGTGCGGGAGCACGGTGCCCACGTTTATGACATTGCATCCCGTTCACTTCCCTCGATCTGGCGCAGGACAGGCTCCTGTGATGATCCGATGGTCGTCCTACCGCCGCGACGAGGGCTCCATGCCTGCTCACCCCCGGACGGCGCAGTGCCTTGAGGCGTCACCTGGGCCGGACGGGCGACGAAGGGTGACCGAAGAAGGGGCCTGAACAAGAGTGCTGCCGGGTACCTGCGGACACGACGAAACCGCCCCGCCGTACGGCCCCGTGACCGTCGGAGAGGCGGCGTGTCGCGCTGCCCTGCTGCTCTGCTGTGCTGGTCCTGCTGCTCTGCTGTGCTGCTGTCTTGCTGTCCCTGCTGCCGGGATCGGCATCATCGCCGACCCCGGCCCTGGGACGTCCCCCTTGCGCGTCCGGCCGCACGGCCCCGTGACCGTCGGTCGGACACCCCCTGGCAGCCGGCGCCGGCTTCCCCTCCGACGCCTCGGCCCGATCTGCCTCATCGACCTGCCTCGCCGACCGGCCCCGTGACCGGCGGTGAGGCAGTCCCCCGACTCCCTGCCGGCATCGGCGGCCATCGCCGGTCCCGGCCCGACCGTCCCGGCGGCCCCCGCCGCGGGACAGTCGCCCCTTCCGTCGCGCCGCCGTCCCGTACGACGGCGGCGCGGCGGAAACCCGTGGTTGATCGATCTCTGGTTCGCCCTCGGCGGACCCCGCCCATCCCATTCCGACGGACGGGGTCCCCTCAGGCCCGGCAGCCCCGCGTCATCGGTGCTCGCGGCGGATGCTTACTCGCGCTTGCGGCTGGGCCGTGAGCCCCAGCCCGAAGGTCCGGTAGGGGCCTTCGCTGTCGACGTTGTCGTCCTGGACGTAATCCGTGTTCACCATGGCAACTATGGGAGCACCGAGGGGCCGGGACCCCTCCCCGCCGATCCCCAGTACGCTGCTCGTCAGGCACCACGTACGCCGCCAGAGGACAATCAGCCGCCGCCGGGCGCCCGGGGCGGTCGAGGAAAAGGGCCACCATGCAGATCCGGGACTTCATCCCCCAAGTCCTGCCGCAGAACCTGCCGAGCCTGGCCGGCGGAGTGCCGCCGGCCCCGGCCGGGACGATCTTCGTCAAGTCCGGCCCCAGCGGCTTCGCGGTGCCGCCGCGCAAGTTCACGCTGCACTTCGGCCGGGCCGAGGCGGACGTGCACGTGATGATCGGCGGCGACGACGAGTTCGTCAGCCGCCTGGCGGGGATCTTCACCTGCGACGGCGACGAGTGGTGGCTGCGCAACGAGGGACGGCGCCCGATCCTGATGCCCGGCACGGAGCCGGTGCTGCGGCACCACGAGGTGTCTGTGGGCCCCGGCTACACGCCGCTGACCATCGAGACCCCGAACCGCCGCACCCACCTGCTGGAGGTGCACATCGTCGGCAACCCCGGCCGCCCGGCCCGCGACATCGGGCAGGCCCGCACCCTGACCTCGGACGTCACCGACCTGTCCCCGGTCGAGCGCCTGATGCTGATCGCCCTGAGCCAGCGCTACCTGCGCCGCGAGCCCTACCCGGCGCCGGTGACCTGGAAGCAGGCCGCCGACGACCTGAACGAGGCCCAGCCCAACCCGGTGCACCCCTGGACCGCCAAGGCCGTCGAGCGCCGCATATCCGAACTGCGCGCCCGGCTGTCGACCGGACCCGGCGCGATCCGCGGGATCGTGAAGGAGCCGGGCATGGTCGAGCCGCTCGGCAACACCCTGAACGACAACCTGATCCGGGGCCTGCTGCGCAATGCGACGCTGGTGCCGGAGGACTTGTACGCGCTCGGCGACAACGTCTGAGGGGCTGTGCAGCCCCTCAGATCAAGGTCCTGCCGGACAGTTCACACCCGCGCGTCGTGCCCGCTGGCCCGCAGCCCGTCCACCACCTGCTTCACCTCGTGCGCCCGATCGCGGGGGCAGACCAGCAGCGCGTCCTCGGTGTCCACGACCACCACGTCGCGCAGCCCCACCACCGCCACCACCCGGCCGGTCGTGGACACCACCACCGAGTCCTCGACGCCGCGCAGCGTCGCGACCGCGGCGTCGGTGAGGACCACGTTGCCGTCGGCGTCGCCGTCCAGCGACTCCCCCAGCGAGTGGAAGTCGCCGATGTCGCTCCAGGGGAAGTCGGCCGGGACCGTGACCACCCGGCCGGCCGCGGCGGCGCCCTCCATCACGCCGTAGTCCACGGAGATCTTCTCCAGGTCGTCCCACACTCCGCCGAACACGGTCTCGTGCTCCGGGCCGTCCCAGTCCTCGACGATGGCGCCGATGCCGGCCGCCAGCCGCGGACGCTGGCGCTCCAGCTCGGCCAGGAAGGCCCGGGCCTGGAAGACGAACATGCCCGCGTTCCACAGGTACTCCCCCGACTCCAGGTAGGCGGCGGCCACCTGCGCGGAGGGCTTCTCGCGGAACTCCTCGACGCGGTGCACCCCGGGTGAGAGCTGCTCGGCCAGGCGCAGGTAGCCGAAGCCGGTCTCGGCCCGGGTCGGCCGGATGCCGACGGTCACCAGTGCCCCGGTCCCGGCCGCCGCGGCGGCCAGCCGGATCAGCTCCTCGAACCGCTCCTGACGCCCTATGAGGTGGTCGGCGGAGTACACGGCCACCACCGCGTCCGCATCGCGCCGGGCGATCACCGCTGCGGCCAGCGCGATCGCCGCGAGGGAGTCCCGCGGCGCCGGCTCCACCAGGATGTTGTCCTCGGGCACGGCCGGCAGCTGGCGGGCCACCGCCGCGGCGTGCGCGACCCCGGTCACGACGTACACCTGGTCCGGGTGCGACAACGCGGACACCCGGGCCACAGTGGCCTGCAACAGTGTCTGTTCGGTTCCGCCGAGACGGTGCAGGAACTTCGGGTTCGCGGCCCGGGAAAGGGGCCACAACCGGGTTCCGCTGCCGCCGGCCAGGATCATCGAGTACACGCGGGGACACCTTCCGAGGAGAGGGACAGGCTTCCCGAAACATTCCCCGGTCTGCCGGCCGCCGCACTCAAGAACGCCCGCGGTGCCGGATATGGCAGGATTCTGCGGTGTCTGGTCGCCTGTGTTCAGCGATCGGCCGACATATTCAGCCCTCGAACACGAACCGGTGACCGGCGTCGCGCCGCAGCTCGGCGGTTCCGGTGACGGCGTCGACGTTCAAAGGTCCGTAGATGTGCGGGAACGGCTTGTCGGCGCCGGGCACCGGGTCGTACCTCAGCGGCGCGGTCAACCGCTCAGGATCGATGACCAGCAGCACCAGGTCCTCGGCGTCCGCATCGGCGTAGAACCGGTTCGCGACGCCCTCGACCTGCTCGGCGGTGGAGGCGTGGATGAAGCCCTCCTGTTCCACGGTCACACCGCGCGTGGAGACGTGGTAGAGCCCTGAGGCCTGGGCGTCGGCCCAGTCGGCGCGCAAGGCGATGTGGTAGATCGTCATACCCCAGTCTGACCCGGCCGGGACCACTGCCGCTGAATACCGGGCGTGTCGCGGTCGCATTGGCCGCCCGGACTAGTCCTGCCGACCGATGCGGCCGGCGGCCGGTGATCGCTAGCCTGAACGACGTGAACGCTCTGGCACCCCTTCTTCAACGGCTGCGACGCCGCACCGCGCGGCGGGTGCCGGCCGCCTGGTTCGACGCGTTCGCCTGGGGCGGAGCGCTGCTGTTCGCCTGGATGGTGTTCGCCACCATGCCCAACGGACCCCGGCCGGTGCTGCTCGGCCAGTTCACCGTGCAGTTCCACGGAACGCAGCGCCTTGAGCTGGCCCTGCTGTCGGCCGTACCGATCCTGACCTGCCGCCGCCGGCCGGTGGCCGCGCTGGTCGGGGTGCTGGCCGGGGCGGCGGTCCTGACCGCGCTCGGCTTGGGCAGCGCGATGTCGCTGCTCGGCGCGACCGCGATGGTCGCCGTGGTCGCGGCCGCGCGGCCGCGCCCGGTCGGGCTGACCGCCGCGGTCGGGACGTTCGCGGCCTGGGCGCTGCTGGAGCTGGCGACCGATCCGGGCGACCCCACGCCCTACGGCCGGCTCAGCAACGCCGTGCTGCTGCTGGCCGTCGCGTTCACCGTCGGGGTGCTGATCCGCGAGCGGCGCGAGCACGGCAGGGCCCTGCGGGAGCAGGCGGCGGCCGGCGCGGTCACCGCCGAGCGGCTGCGGATCGCCCGCGAACTGCACGACATGGTGGCGCACAGCATCGGGATCGTGGCGATCCAGGCCGGGGCGGCCAAACGCTGCATCCAGACCCAGCCGGTGCTGGCCGCGCAGGCGCTGGACGTCATCGAGACCACCAGCCGCGAGACCCTGACCGGGCTGCGGCACATGGTGGTCGCGCTGCGCCGGGCCGAGGCCGACCGGGACGGCGTCGCGCCGATGCCGGGGCTGGACGACCTGCCGGCGCTGGCCGACAACGCCGCGAAGGCCGGGGTCGCCGTCCAGGTGCGCTTCGACGGCGAGCGCCGGGCGCTGCCCGCGGAGGTGGACCTGTCGGCGTACCGGATCGTGCAGGAGTCGCTGACGAACGTGGTGCGGCACGCCGGTACCCGGCAGTGCCGGGTGGCCATCGCCTTCCAGGCGCGGGACGTGGTGATCGAGGTGACCGACGAGGGCCGCGGCGGGCTCGCCGACGCCCCGCGCGCCGGCATCGGATTCGGGCTGGCCGGGATGCGCGAGCGGGTGTCGCTGCTGGACGGGTCCTTCGATGCCGGGCCGCGGCCGGAGGGCGGGTTCCGGGTGCGGGCGCGGATCCCGGCATGACCTCCTCCGGCACTGGCACCGGCTCCGGCACCTCCTCCGGCGCTGGCCCCGGCACCGGCCCCATCAGGGTCCTGCTCGCCGACGACCAGCCGCTGATCCGCGCCGGGCTGGTGATGGTGATCACCGACGCCCCGGACATCGAGGTCGCCGGGCAGGCCGGCAGCGGCGCCGAGGCCCTGCGCCTGGTGCACGACCTGCGCCCGGACGTGGTGGTGATGGACATCCGGATGCCCGGCCTGGACGGCATCGCGGCCACCGCCCGCATCAAGGCCGAGGCGCCGGCCACCAAGGTGCTGATGCTCACGACGTTCGACGACGACGAGAACGTCTACGGCTCGCTGCGCGCCGGCGCCAGCGGCTTCCTGCTCAAGGACATGGCGCTGGACGACATCCTGGCCGCGGTGCGGGTGGTCGCCGCCGGCGACGCGCTGATCGCCCCGAGCGTGACCCGGCGGCTGATCGCCGACTTCGCCGACCGGGGCGGCGCGGCCGAGCAGAGCCCGCGCGCCGGGCACAGCGCCCAGGCCGAGCGCATCCGCCTGGCCGGCGTCACAGAGCGCGAACACGAAGTGCTGGCCCTGGTCGCCCGCGGCCTGGCCAACAGCGAGATCGCCGCCGAGCTGGTGATCAGCGTGGCCACGGCGAAGACGCACGTCGCGAACCTGCTGACCAAGCTGGCCGCGCGCGACCGGATCCAGCTGGTCATCCTCGCTTATGAGGCCGGGATCACGGGCTAGGTGTGGCGGGCGACAGAACTCTTAGGCGCCCGGCACAAACATCCCGCAACGGGTTGTCCGACGGGCGGACACCTGAAAGCATTCCGCGCATGGAGATCAGTGAGTCACCGCTGGCCGAGGCCGGCCGGCGTTTCTTCAGCCCGGAGAACGCCAA
Organism: Catenulispora sp. MAP12-49; assembly: GCF_041262705.1. Classification (NCBI taxonomy): domain Bacteria; kingdom Bacillati; phylum Actinomycetota; class Actinomycetes; order Catenulisporales; family Catenulisporaceae; genus Catenulispora; species Catenulispora sp. MAP12-49. The sequence goes on from NZ_JBGCCP010000002.1 coordinate 370,944, forward strand.
GACATGGATCGAGCTGCTGCGCCCGGGATTCCACCTGCGCGAGCAGAACGAGGGTGAGCCGCTGGTCGGCTACCTCGGCGGGGAGCCGCTGCTGCCGGCCGGCGTGGAATGGCCGCAGTGGGAGGGCCACGGCCCGCTGTCGTTCGTGGCGGCCGTGGACTGCGACGAGTTCCCGGTCGCTGAACTGGACATCCCCGTGCCGGACTCCGGCATGCTGTTTTTCTTCTACTTCAACGGCGTCGGCGAGGACGCGGTCCAGTACCTGGACCCGGACAGCATCAAGGGCGGCACTCGGGTGATCTACGTGCCCGAGGGCACTCCGGACGTGGCCCCGCGCTCGGCCCCCGAGGGCCTGGAGGCCTTCCCGCGGGTGATGCTCACCGGCGAATTGATAGCGACCGCCCCCGACAACGAGAACTCGGCCCTGGTCTCGGCCTTCGGCGAGGGCGAGGACCCGGCCGCCGACGACGACTACACCGAGTACCCGACAGTCGGCGACGCCGACGGCGACGGCTTCTACGACGCGCTGACCAGCTTCCGCCGCGACCACTCCCCGCACCACCGCGTCGGCGGCTACGCGCTGCCCAAGGCCGGCTCGGTCACCAAGGAGGTCGCGCACGTCCTGGCCCCCGGCGACGACGACGCCGCCAAGGCCGCCCGCAAGGCACTGCTGCCGGAGCTGGTGATGCTGCTGCAGGTCGACAGCGACGGCCGCGCCGGCATGGAGTGGGGCGACACCGGCCGCCTGTACTGGCTGATCCGCCGCGAGGACCTGGCCGCCCGCGACTTCGACAAGGCCACGTTCACCTGGCAAAGCGAGTAACGCCCGCGAGCGGACCGTCGCAGCCGGAGGCCATGGCCTGCTGGGCCGCGACGGTCCGCGGCGGGGATCTGGCGGCGCCGTCCGAGACCGGACGGCGCCGCGCGCATCAGGGCGCGGCCCTGACCGGCTTGACCGCGAGCGTCGCAAAATAATGCGACATGTATTGCGCGGACGGGTTGGATTGGTGCGGTGCCTCGGCGAAGCCGGTGACCACGAACCCCGCGGCGAGCTGCCCGCCGATCTGGTCGGCGAGGGTGTGACTGTATTCGAGCGCGGCATCCGCGCCGAACTTGGCGTCGCGTTCCTCGGCGGAGTAGTGCGTGACATCGCTGTAGGGCAGCTTGTGCACGACGACCAGCTCGCCGCCCTCGTCGAGGGCATCGGGATCGAACAAGTACACATCCGGGTTGAGGAAACCCGCGAGCAGAGTCCCGCCCGGCCGCAGGACACGGAAGCACTCACGCCACACCGGCGCCACCTCGGGGACGAAACAGTTCGAAACCGGGTTGATCACCACGTCGAACACCGCATCGCCGAAAGCACCGAGGTCACGCATATCCCCCAGCACAGTGCGCACCTCAAGCCCGTCGCGCGCCGCCACCATCCGGTCCTGCCCAAGCTGCCCGGGCGAGTTGTCGAACACAGTGACCCGCGCCCCCGCGGCGGCAAGCAGCGGACCCTGCTGGCCACCCCCGGAGGCCAGACTCAGCACATCCTTGCCGGCCAGGTCCGCCGGCAGCCACGACCGGTCGACAGGCTGATGCCCGATGACGACAATCGACCAGTCGCCCGCACGAGCACGCTCGACGTCCTCAGTACTCACCGGCCGCGACCACTCATTGCCCTCCTGGACAAGCTTGTCCCAGGCAGCCCGATTGTGGGCACCGGGATCGACGACCATGTCCTGCATGTCCAACTCCCTGCTACGGCAAAGCGGCCACCGGCGCCACTGACGCTCCGGTCCCGCCAGCCAACACGATCACGGATGCGGGCTCAACGGGATTAGCGGCGGGTCCGACCGCCGGCTTCGAGCCGTTCCGCGAGACGTTCGCCGAGCAGGAGCGCGCCGCCGAGGCCGAAGACGGGGAACTGGCCGACGCGTGCTACGAGCAGGTCCGCAAAACCCTGACGATGAGCTTCCCCGACGGCAAACCGGTCGCCGAGTTCTGGCTGCACGTCCACGGCGACGGCACCGCCGCCTGGCGCTGGCACAACGAGCCCTTCGGCACCGCGGATGACGCCGAAGGGAAACCAGCGAGCATCGCCGCGGACTACCCCTAGTTCGAACAGACCACGTTCGCCCCCGGCATCAGTTTGGCGCCGTAGCGCTCTGCGATCTCGGCGTCGGTCTAGGCTGAGCCAGGTCGCCAGCGGCGCGGCCCGGAAAGGCAGGGTCCGAACGTGGCACGCTATTCGCGGGTCGTGGTCAAACTCAGTGGCGAGGCGCTCGCCGGTACTGCGGGCAGCGGTGTCGATCCGGAGTGCCTGGCGCGGATGGCCGATGAGATTCTCGCTGTGCATCGTCTTGGCGTGCAGGTGGGTGTGGTGGTCGGTGGTGGCAACTACTTCCGGGGCCGCATGGCTGAGGGGTGGGGTATCGGGCGGGCTGAGGCCGACAACATCGGGATGCTCGGGACCGTCATGAATGCCCTGATGTTGCGTGGTGCGTTGACCGGGCGCGGGGCCGGGGATGTGCGGGTCATGACCGCCGTGCCGATGCAGAGTCTGGCCGAGCCCTTCATCCGGTTGCGGGCCGAGCGGCACTTGGAGCGGGGCCTGATCGTGCTGCTGGCCGGCGGGATCGGGCAGCCGTACGTGACCACCGACTACCCCTCCGTCCAGCGTGCGCTGGAGCTGGAAGCCGGTGCGCTGCTGGTCGCCAAGCGGGGCGTCGACGGCGTCTACGACCGGGACCCGAACCTCGATCCGGCCGCGCGGCGGTTCTCGACGATGACACATGCCCAGGCCGTCGAGGCCCGCGTCAAGATCATGGACGAGAGCGCGTTCGTGCTGGCCAGCGAGCACAAGCTGCCGATGCACATCTTCGACGTCTCCGCGCCGGAGGGCATGCGCCGCATTTGCGAGGGCGAGGACGTCGGCACGCTGGTCACGAGCCCGTAAGGCCCCTGAGCCCGCGAACCGATCGCCCCCGAACCGATCGCCTGCAATCCGATCGCCCCCGAAGCGGTCGTCTGCAATCCGATCGCCCCCGAACCGGCCGTCCCGCGGCGCCTCACATCTCCTGCTCCCACCACCCGCGCGTGTCGACGCCCGCGGCATCCGCCAGGGCCTCCAGCTCCACGATCTCCTCGTCGGCGAGCTCGATGCCGCGGGCCCGGACCAACCCGTCGATGTAGCCCGCCTTCGTGACCCCGACGATCGGGGTCGTCCCCTTGGCGATGGCCCAGGCGGTGGCGACATCGGCGGCCGAGGCGCCGCGCTCCCCACCGACGGCCGCCATCCGGTCCGTCAGCGCTTGCAGTCGGGGCAGGATGCCGTTGTACGCGGCCGCCCGGTTGCTCCCCTCCGGCAGCGGATTGGCGGGGCTGTACCTGCCGGTCAGCGCCCCCTGCTCCAGGACCATGTAGGAGAAGAACGGCACGTCGATCTTCCGGCAGTGCTCGAGGATGCCCGCGCGCTCGGAGCCCCGGTGCAGCAGGCTGAAGTGGTTCTGGACGGCCGCCACGCGAAAGCCGGCCTCGCCGAGGATCTCATCGGCGAGGGCGATCTGCTCCAGGTTGTGGTTCGAGACGCCGACATGCTTGACGGCGCCGCTCCTGAGCAGCGGGATCAGCAGCGGTGTCCACCGTGCCACGTCGGCGGGATTGTGGATCCACAGGAGATCCACGTAGTCCGTGTTCATCCGCTCCAGGCTCTGCTCCAGCATGTCCGCGACCGGGTCGGCGCCGTCGCCGGCGACCTGCGGAGTGAACTTCGTCGACAGCTGGTACTCGCCGCGGTCATAGCCCTTCAGCGCCTGGGCGAGGACCGTCTCCGAGCGGCCCATGCCGTACACCACGGCGGTGTCCCACAAGGTGAACCCGTTCGACTGCGCCTTGTCGACGACCTCCCGCAGGCCGGCCTCGCTCAGCTGACTGCCGAAGTAGCCCTCGCCCGCCGTTCCGCTGTCGCCCCAGGCCCACGTGCCCAATGCCACCTCCGGCACAGTCAGCGCCTTGTTCGTCATGTCTTGTCTCCGTTGGTAGTTCTAGCGATCTTGCGATCTTGCGACCGGACTGGAAGGTCCGATCCCCAGGAGATCGCGTCCGCCGCCGCCGAAGAAGGCCGCGTTTATAGGGGGTACAAGCTCAACCCCCTTCGCGGCGTGACCAGCGGTTACCATGACGGACATGGACCAACCGCCCGGAACCCGCGGCGAGATCCGGGACTTCCTGGCCGGCCGGCGCGCCAAGATCACCCCGGCGCAGGCCGGACTGCCGACCGGCGCCCGCCGCCGGGTCCCCGGCCTGCGGCGCGAGGAGGTCGCCGTCCTGGCCGGCGTGAGCACGGAGTGGTACACGCGGCTGGAGAAGGGGCACATCGGCGGCGTGTCCGAGGACGTCCTGGACGCGGTCGCCCGCGCCCTGCGGCTGGACGACGACGAACGCACTTACCTGTTCGACCTGGCCCGGTCATCGCGGCGGGAGAGCGGCACGAGCCGCACTAGCCACACGCCGCCGCATCGCAGAGACGCCGAGGTCCCGCCCCAGGTCCAGTGGCTACTCGACTCCATGACGGCGTCCTCGGCGTTCGTCCGCGACGGCCGCACCGCCATCGTCGCCGCCAACGCCCTGGCCCGGGCCCTGTTCGCACCGATGTTCGACAGCACCACCGGCGACGAACACGGCCGCCCCAACCTCGCCCGCTACATCTTCCTCGACCCCGGCGCGCACGACTTCTTCGTCGACTGGGACGCCGCCGCCAGCGCCACCGCCGCCCTGCTGCGCGCCGAGGTCGGACGCCGACCGCGCGACCCCGCACTGCGCGACCTGACCGACGAGCTGTCCACCCTCAGCCCCGAGTTCCGCGGCCGATGGGCCGCGCACGACGTCCTGATGCGCCACGACGGCGTCAAACAGCTTCAGCACCCCGACGTCGGCCGCCTGGAACTGGCCTTCCAGTCCCTGGACCTCCCGCTGCCCGGCTCGGCCGAGCGCGAGCTGGTCGTCTACACCGCCGAGCCCGGCACCGCGTCCGAGGACCGGCTCAAGCTCCTCGCCATCTGGGCAGCCACAGAATCTCAAGCGGCCACAGAATCTCAGGCGGCCACGGAAACCCGGGCGGCCACGGAAAATAGCCGCCGCCCTCCAGCATCCCGGGCCTAAACTGCGCGCGATGACTCAACGAACCGATACGCCTCCCACGTGGGACGAGCGAACGCAACTGACCACTTTTCTGGACTACGCCCGCGACACCGCACGCACCAAGTGCGAGGGCGTGTCCGCCGAAGACGCCCGCAAGGCCCCGCTTCCGGCTTCGCCGTTGATGACGCTGTGCGGACTGATCAGCCATCTGCGCTGGGTGGAGTACTACTGGATCCAAGTGATGTTCCTCGGCGAGGAACTCACGGGGCTGCTCGCCGAGGCGACCGACGATGATCCCGACCCTGAGATGCGAGCCGCGGTCGACATCCCCCTGCCGCGGCTTCTCGCCGAGTACGAGGAGCAGAGCGCGCGCTACCGCCTCCTGATGTCAGAGTACGACCTGGACTCGACGGCCAAGCGCGCCATCAGCGACGGCCGCCACGTCGACCTCCGGTGGGTGCTGCTCCATCTCATCGAGGAGACGTCCCGCCACAACGGCCACCTGGATGTCGTCCGTGAGCTCGTCGACGGCCGGACCGGGGTCTGAGCTAGTCCCCTGTCTCCCGCAACAACCGCTCATGCAGCGCCACCAGCGCGTTGTAAGCACTCATCACGTCAGCCAGATCCCGCGTCTCCGGAATCGACTGCTCAGCCGCCATCTCGATCATGTCCGCCTGCTCCCGCAGCACCGCGTACTGCTCCGCGCGCGGCGCCTGCGCCATGATCTCCCGCAGCGCCTGCAGCTCCCGGATCATCACCGAGGGCACCCCGAGGCTGGCCTGGCGGATCTTCTCGAACCCGCGCCGGACCAGCCGGTCGTAGGAGGCCTGCGTCCGGATCAGCCGTACGTACCCGGCCCGGTCGCGGTGCACCACCTGCGGGTTCCAGTGCAGCGCGACCTGGCGCAGGCTGTCGCCGAGCCAGTCGATGCAGGTCAGCGCGGTGAAGGGGTCGTTCACTGCCGGGGACAGCGCCCGGACGGCGATCTCCACCAGCTGGTCGATGCCGAAGGAGATGTCCTGGGTCAGGGAGCGGTAGGGGCCGTTCAGGTGCGCGCGCCGCAGGGCCTCCTTGACGTGCGGCGCGGCTTCCGGCGGGGTCACGGTGGCCAGCAGGCGGCCGGCGACGATGAAGTGCCCGGGGCGGTAGAGCAGGTGGATCACCGCGTCGGCGTCGGTGGCGATGCGGACCAGCATGCTGTGCGAGACGTACTGCAGGTATCCGCTCTCCGAGGCGGTCACCACGCCGTGCTCGGCCTCCATCGCGGCCAGGATCTCCCGCGGCGCGGGCCCCAGCTTCGGCCCTCCGGCCGGCGGGACGGCCTCGTCCTCGATCGCCTTGGCCACGTCGCCGGCGATGGAGGCGATGACGTAGGGCAGCTGGATCTGCACCGCGATGTGGTGGATGAAGTAGATCAGGATGAAGACGTCCAGCAGCGACAGGAACAGCACCGCGCTGATGGAGGCGTGCGGGACGAAGTCGCCGTGTTTGCCGGGGCCGATGGAGATCAGGACCAGGATGGCGAAGGTGAAGGTGCCGACGAAGGTGCCCAGCGTCCACTGGGTCCCGCGGTCGCGCATGAAGTTGCGCAGCATGCGCGGCCCGAGCTGGCTGGCGGCCAGCGTCAGGGCCACCAGGATCACCGAGAACACCACGCCGATCACGGTGATGATGGCGGCGGCCAGCGCGGCCAGGATCTGCCGGGAGGCGTCGGCGGTGCCGCTGATCACCCAGGACGGCAGCTTCACCGAGCCGTTGTAGGCCGCGCGGTCGAGCACGTAGCCGCCCCAGAACAGCAGGAACGCCGCCCCGACCTCCAGCGTCGGCACCCACCACAGGCTGGTGCGCAGCGCCTCCCGGCGCCAGCCGGACCGCAGCTCGACACGCGTCAACGCGGCTCCTGTCCCGAAGTGAGCGGTCCCGAAGTGAGCGCAAGTACAGCAATTCTCGTGGGTTGGATCTCCCAGGGTACGGATCTGACGCCCTGAATGGGCCATCCGGGTAGCGCCGGTGCCGCCGACCGGCGGACAGTGGTCGCCGTGAACTCCTCGCAGGACGCCGCCAAGCAGCCCGAGCCGCCGCTGGAACCCTCGGTCGGAGCCGCCCCGGAGGCGCCGCCGAGCTCGCACCCCTACCACCATCCGGCCGCCGGCTGGGGCGCCGCCAAGAGCGTCACCAAAGTGCTGCTGGACCAGGGCGAGCTGCGCGAGGGCACGCGGGCGATCCTGAAGATGAACCACGAGAACGGCGGTTTCGACTGCCCCGGATGCGCCTGGCCGGATTCCCTGAAGGGCATCCACCTGGACATCTGCGAGAACGGCATCAAGCACGTCACCTGGGAGATGACCCGCAAGCGCGCCGGCCGCGAGTTCTTCGCCGCGCACACCGTCTCCGAGCTGGAGCAGTGGTCCGACTTCGCGCTGGAGGACCAGGGCCGGCTCACCGAGCCGCTGGTCTACGACGCCGAGACCGACCACTACGTGCCGATCGGCTGGAAGGACGCCTTCGAGCTGATCGGGCGCACCCTGCGCGAGCTCGACGACCCGAACCAGGCCGCGTACTACACCTCGGGCCGGCTGGGCAACGAGGCCACGTTCCTGTACCAGCTGATGGCGCGCGAGCTGGGCACGAACAACCTGCCGGACTGCTCCAACATGTGCCACGAGGCCAGCGGCCGGGGTCTGACCGCGGCCCTGGGCACCGACAAGGGCACCTGCGACCTGAGGGACTGGGAGAGCACCGACGCCCTGTTCATCCTGGGCGTCAACGCCGCCTCCAACGCCCCGCGCATGCTGACCACGCTGGCCGAGGCCTACCGGCGCGGCGCGCAGATCGTGCACATCAACCCGCTCATCGAGGCCGCCGCCACGCGCACGATCGTGCCGCACGAGTTCGCACAGATGGCCGTGAACAAGGCCACGAAGACCAGCACCCTGAACATCCAGCCGCGCATCGGCGGCGACATGGCGCTGATCCGGGGCATGGCCAAGGCCATGCTGGAGTGGGCCCAGGGCGACCCCAAGACGGTCGACCAGGAGTTCCTCGACCGGCACACGCAGGGCTTCGAGGACTACCGCGCCGTGGTCGAGGCCACGAGCTGGGACGAGCTCGAACAGCAGTCGGGCGTCGGCCGCCAGGACATCGTCAAGGCCGCGCAGGTCTACCGCGACGCCGACCGCAGCGTCATCAGCTGGTGCCTGGGCATCACCCAGCACGAGCACGGCGTCGACACCATCCGCGAGATCGTCAACCTCCTGCTGCTGCGCGGCAACATCGGCCGCGAGGGCGCCGGCCCCTCGCCGGTGCGCGGGCACAGCAACGTGCAGGGCAACCGCACCTGCGGCATCGACCACCGCCCCGCGACGGCGTTCCTGGACCGGCTGGCCGAGGTCTGCCAGATCGACCCGCCGCGCGCGTTCGGCCTGGACACGGTCCGCACCGTGCAGGCCATGCACCGCGGCGAGGTGAAGGTGTTCTGCGGCATGGGCGGCAACTTCGCCCTGGCCGCCCCGGACACCCGCTACACCTACGAGGCGCTGCGCACCTGCGAGCTGACCTTCCACGTCAGCACCAAGCTGAACCGCAGCCACCTGGTCCACGGCAAGAAGGCGCTGATCCTGCCGTGCCTGGGCCGCACGGAGAAGGACCACCAGCGCGGCGGCGTGCAGCACGTGTCGGTCGAGGACTCGATGAGCATGGTGCACCTGAGCCTCGGGATGAAGAAGCCGGCCTCGCCGTACCTGATGTCGGAGCCCGCGATCATCGCCGGGATCGCCAAGGCCGCGCTGCCGAAGACCAAGACGCCGTGGGACTGGTACATCGAGGACTACGACCGCATCCGCGACACCATGGCCAAGGTCCTGGACGGCTTCGAGGACTTCAACCGGCGCGTCCGGCTCCCCCTCGGCTTCCGCATCAAGCAGCCGGCCCGCGAGCTGGTCTTCCTGACCCCCTCGGGCAAGGCCGAGTTCTCCGCGGCGGCGCTGACCGACAACGTCCCGGCCCCCGGCACGCTCCTGCTGGGCACGATGCGCTCGCACGACCAGTGGAACACCACGATCTACAGCGACGACGACCGCTACCGGGGCGTCAAGAACCTGCGGGCCCTGGTGTTCATGAACAAGCAGGACATGCGCGAGCGCGGCCTCGGGCAGCTCGACCCGGTGGACATCGTCGCGACCTCCAAGGACGGCTCGAAGCGCACGCTGAACGGCTTCCTGGCCGTGGAGTACGCCGTCCCGCGCGGCTGCGCCGCCGGCTACATGCCGGAGATGAACGTGCTGGTCGGCATCAAGGACTACAGCACGCAGAGCGACCAGCCGCTGATGAAGAACCTGAAGGTGACGATCACGCGCTCGAAAGCCGGCACCAGGCCGGAGTCGAACACCGTGACGACCCGTGCGCCGCGGTCGAGGGTCGCGGCACAATAGACGGCGGCGGCCGGGCTGTGAGGCCGGCCGCCGGCCCGCGCCGGCCGATCCGACTGATCTGGACATGCGGCAGATCCGGCCGGTCCGGCACCCGAACAACCACACGAATGGATTAGGCGACAGGTCCCCGCCGCCCGCCGGGGTGACAGTGGCGGGGTGGACATCTCCGAACTGACGCCCGAAACCCTGGCCACACTGCGCACCCGCCGTCCCTATCCGGCGGTGACCATGGTCATGCCGGTGGACCCCAAGGCGCCCTTCAGCGAGAAGGACCGCATCCTGCTGCGCGGGCTGATCACCGAGGCGCAGCGCCAGCTGGCCGAGGACCAAGACGTCGAGCGCGACGTGCGGCTGGCGCTGCGCGACGGCAAGCTCACCCCGGACACCGTCGCCGAGCTGGTCGACCCGGGCGTCCCGGCCGGCGAGCTGGTCGTCTACCTCAGCGCCACGGACCCGGCGCAGGTCTGGCAGGTGCCGACCGACGCCGAGGTGCTGCCCCGGGTGGAGTTCGCCGACCGGTACCTGACGCGCTACCTGGCCGCCGCCGAGCAGCGCGCGTGGCCGTACCTGGTGCTGGTCCTGGACCAGGAGATGTGCCGGCTTTACCGGGGCTCGGCCTCGCGGCTGCGCGAGGTGCAGCAGCACGGCTTCCCCGACGCCCCGGCCATCCCCTCGCCGGAGGACGCGGTCCCCGGTCCCATCCCGCGCGCGCAGCCGTACGAGGCGCACGAGGAGTACGTCAAGCAGTACTTGCGCACCGTCGACAAGAACCTCGGCCGCGCCCTGAAGGCCCACAACGGCCTGCCGCTGTTCGTCATCGGCGGCGACAAGATCCTCGCGGCCTTCCTGGATCTCACCGGCTACCGCGACCTGGTCGCCGACACCCTGCCGCTGACCGGCATGGACAAGGACACGCCAGCCGAGCTGGCCAAGCGCGTGGCCCCGGCGGTCGAGGCGTACCGCGCGAAGCAGGTCGCCGAGGCGGTGCGGGACCTGGAGGACTCGCGCTCCCAGAACCGCTACGCCGGCGGCCCGGCGGAGGTGTGGACGGCGGTCGCCGACAAGCGGGTGCAGCGGCTGCTCGTCGAGGAGGGCCTGCTGATCGCCGGCACGGCCGACGGCGACGGCCGCGAGCTGAAGACCGTGCCCTACCCCGAACCGGTCACGCTGCCGCAGCCGAAGGAGGACTTCGAGCCGCCGGAGCCGGGTGTGGACACCGACATCGTCGAGCAACTGGTCGAGAACGCTGTGGAGAGCGGCGCGCTGGTGCTGTTCGTGCCGGACGGGACGTTGGCGGACGCGGCGGGGGTGGCGGCGGTGCTGCGGTACTGAGCCCCACCACCACGGCGCCCTACCTCCCCAAGGCCTCCAGCATGTCCGAGGCGATCTGCGCCGAGGACTGCGGGTTCTGCCCGGTGTGCAGATTCCGGTCGGTCTCGGTGTGCGCCTGGAACGCCGGCCCCTCGACGAAGTCGGCGCCGAGCGCGACGAGCTGGTCCTCCAGCAGGTAGCGCATGTTGTCGGCGAGGCCGCCCTGGCGCTCCTCCTCGTCGGTGAAGGCGGTGAGGCGGTAGCCGGCGACGGTCGGGGTGCCGTCGTCGCGGCGGGCGGCCAGGAAGGCGGCCGGGCCGTGGCAGACGGCGCCGACCGGCTTGCCCGCGGCCAGGGCCTCGGTGAGCAGGCGGCCGGCGACCTCGTCGGTGGCCAGGTCCTCCAGCGGGGCGTGGCCGCCGGGGACGAAGACCGCCTCGTAGCCGCCGGTCTCGACGTCGTCCAGGACCAGCGGGGTGCGCAGGTCGGGGAGGTGGTCCAGTTCGGCGCCGTCGTGGGCGTTGAGGCTGCGCGGGTCCGCCTGCGGGACCAGGCCGGCCGGGGTGGTGAACTTGACGTCGAACCCGGCCTCGGTGAACGCCTTGTAGGGGACCAGCAGTTCCTCGGCCCAGAAGCCGGTGGTGTGCAGCGTGGCGTCCTTCATCGTCAGCTGGTGCGCGGCACTGACGATGAACAGGACCCGGGGACGGCCGGCGGCGGCAGCTTGTTCGGACATGGATCCAGGCTCGCAGGCGGGGCGCCGTGGGCAACTCCACGGCGCCGTCCGCATGACCCTGCGAGCCCGGGAGCCTTCGGGCGCAGGAGCCTTCGAGTCCGGCGCCCGAAAGCCTGCGAGCCCGGCTAGCGCTTGGTGAACGCCTCGAAGGTCTTGCTGAACTGCCACGTGTTCTGCGCGATGCCCGAGCAGCTGTCGCTGCCGGCCGTCCCGACGCAGCCGCCGTTGTCCCGCTCCAGGGCCCAGAACGACAGCTCCGCCAGCCCCTTGCCCGCCGCCCAGCGCTCGATGGCGACGGCGTCGGCGGTGGTGGTGACCTCCGGCGGGCCGAAGTCGTCGATGCCGATCATCTCGGTGACGCCGAGGTGGTGGTAGAGCTCTGCGTCGGACTCGTGCGGGTAGATCGCGCGCAGCTGCCGCACCACGGCGGCCGCGGCCGTGGCGGTGTCGGCGGCCATCTCGTGCGGCTGGTCGTCGTAGTAGTCGAACGTCATGATGTTGACGATGTCGATCCGGGCGTGGTTCGCGACGGCGTTCTGGAGCACGCCGACGCCGGTCGGCACGTTCAGCCCGGTCATGTTGGTGCCGACGGTGTAGACGAACTCCACCCGCCGCCCGGTCCGCGCGGCCCAGTCCTCGACGATCTTGATCGCCTTGTTCCGCCGGTCGACCCCGGCGGCGTTGGTCTCGGAGTAGTCCTCGACGTCGAAGTCCAGCCGCGTGACGCCGTAGGTGGTGACCACCGACTCGTAATCCTGCGCGATCTTGTTCACGTCGGTGCAGCTGTCGGCGATCTCCTCCTGCCCGTGGTCGGCGTTGTAGCCCCCGAAGGAGGGCACGACGTCTCCCCCGGCCGCCCGGATCTTGGCGATGTCGGCGCCGTAGTGCGACCAGGCGATCGGCGCGGCGGGGTCCCCGTTCCAGTCGATGTCGCACGACCCCGGCGCCGGGGTCTGGATGAACGCCAGCGTCAGGTACTTGTTGCCGGAGGCGGCGGCCAGCGCGGCCGGGCTGTCGGCGGTGTAGCCCTCGAAGTAGGGCGCGAAGATGTGCCTGGGCAGCTGCCGGCAGTCGGCCGACGCCGTGGCGCCGGTCAGCGACGCGGCGGTGGCCAGCGCGACCACGGCGGTCGCGAGGGTGGTTCGGATACGCTTCACGGGCCCTCCGCTTTTTCGTCAGTAAGGATTACTAACTGATGCGCGACAGTAGGGCGCACAAGCCTCCCAGGTCAAGGCCCTGGTTCACGTCGAGCTTCAGGGTCATGCTCGACCTGAGGGTGAGAGTGTGAAATCGCTATCGTGTGAGGATGTCGCCCATGTCCAAGCTCTCCGAACTGGTCGGCCGGCTCGCCGAGAAGGTGAGCGCTCACGAGGCCCGGCTGAACGCCCTGGCGACGAAGGCCGCGGAACATGACGCGCTGGTGGCCAGAGTCGCAGCGCTGGAAGCCCAGTTGGCCAAGGTGACCAGCCCCGACCATGCCGAGGCCGTGCAGATCCGCGACGAGCCGACCATCGCCCTGGCCGAGTACCGGCGCCAGCTCGACGACGTCGCGTTCGACCCCGAGGCCATCTACGGCTGGCGTCGCTCCGGCGCCTTCCGAGAGGGTACGACCTTGCCGGTCGGCGCAGGGGTTCTGTACATGGCGATGGAGGAGAAATCCGTCTGGTCCATCACCGTCCTGGACGACTAGCACTCGCGCACCGACCACCGGGAGGCCCCGCATGGAGACCCTCGACCTGCACGGCGTCTTCCGCGACGACCGCGCCATCTACCGCGCGGTCCAGCAGGCCCTGTTCCGCTGCTCGGCGACCGGCGTCGACGTTCTTCAGATCATCCCCGGCCGCGGCTCCGGCACGCTGAAGCACCGGGTCATGGCCTTCCTGGAACAGCGGCAGCTGCGGCGCCTGTACGCGCGGGTCGAGGAGGACCCGAACAACGCCGGGCGGATTCTGGTGCACTTCAGGTAACCGCGGTTGTTACACGACACTTCGAACCAGTCGCCCGCCCCACGGCGTCTGATCAAGTGTGACGGACTACTGGAACCACAACGTCGCGCACCACGCCCGCATCGTGCGCGCGATGCCGCCGGACTGCCGCTCGGCCCTGGACGTCGGCTGCGGCGACGGCCTGCTCGCGCGCAAGCTCGCCGCGCGCGCCAGGTGGGTCGTGGCCCTGGACGCCGCACCGGCGATGGCCGAGCAGGCCCGCCGCCGCACCGCCGGCCTGGACGTCGAGGTGGTCGAGGCCGACTTCCTGACCGCGGTCCGCGACGGCGTCCTCCCCCGGCACTCCTTCAGCTTCGTCACCTCCGTCGCCGCCCTGCACCACATGGACCCCGAGGAAGCGCTGCAAGCCATGGCCTCCCTGCTCGAGCCCGGCGGCCGCCTGGCAGTGGCCGGCCTGGCGATGAGCCGCTCAGCCGTGGACTGGCTGATAGCCGCCGCGCAGGTCCCGATAGTGCACACCATCCGCCTGGCCCACCACGGCAAGTCCGGCCCGGACGGCATGCCGATGAGCTTCGACGCCATACCGTCCTGGACCGAGTCGAAGCAGACCGCACTGCGCACCCTGCCCGGAGCACGCTGGCACCGGACCCTGCAACTGCGCTACATGATCGAGTGGACCGCACCGGGCCGCGCCCCCATCGCGCTGCGGCGGGGCTACACCGCCGCGACGCAGCACCTCACAGCGGATCACCCGCCGCTAACCTGACGCGCATGACCCCGCCTCCGCCGCGCTGACGCAGCCCCGGCAAACGGTCATTCCCAGTGGAAGCCGCCTGATTCGAAGACGCAGGTCAGGGTGTTGCCGTTGGCATCGGTGGTGGTGAGGCCGACGTCGGCGTCCGGGCAGAACTCGCCGCGTACGTAGTAGCCGCCGTTGGGGTCTGTGATGACGCCCTGCGACGGGGTGCCGGGCGACGGCGGCGCGACGGTGTTGCTCTGAGTCAGTCTCCCCTCGGTGATCTGACCATTGCCGACCAGGTAGAAGCCGTCGTAGACCTTCGTCGAACCGTCTGTCTGGAGCGCTTCGAGGTGGACGTTGACCGTGTTCCCCTGCACCCCGGTTATGGTCAGGGAGTCATGTGCGGTTCCTGCGAAGCCTGATGCGAACGCGCTGTAGCTGGAGCCGAGGTTGTCGCCTCCCAACTTCCAGGCCGTGGCGTAGTCCTGTGCGTTGATCGCCGCGTAGAAGGCCGAGACCACGGAGGCCGGGTCTTGGGACGCCTGCGACGGCGTGACCGCCGGTGCGGCAGGCGCGCTGGAAGAAGTCCCGGAGGGCGTCACGGTCTTGGTGATCGTCGTCGGTGGAGCCTGAGTGGATGTCGGCGAAGGCGAGGAACTCGGCTTCGCCGAAGGGCTGGTCGCTGCCGAAGCACAACCTGCGGCACCGCATCCCACGGCCACAATCACTGCGATGACCCGGGCTCGCATAACCTCACCCCGCTAGTCCCACCCTCTATCCTCCGCCCTCAAGCCTCCCTCCGCATCCTGGTGGTTACTTGTTAGTGAGTAGTAACATGCCTGCATGGCACCCTCATCCCCACCGAAGATGACCGCCGGCGAGCGCCGGGCGCAGATTCTGGCGATCGCCGCGCAGGAGTTCGCGCTCGGGGGGCTGCACGGCACCTCGACCGAGACGATCGCGCGGCGGGCCGGGATCACGCAGGCGTATGTGTTCCGGTTGTTCGGGTCGAAGAAGAACCTTTTCATTCAGGTTGTGCGATCAGCGTTCGAGCAGTTGACCGGTGCTATGCGGGACGCCGCCGGGGAGAGCACCGGGTTGGCTGCGTTGTCGGCGATGGGTCAGACCTATGACGCGCTGCTCGGCGACCGCACCGCGCTGCTGTTGCAGTTGCAGGGGTTCGCGGCGGCCAGTGAGCCGGAGGTGCGTGATGCGGTGCGCGAGAGCTTTGCCGGGATGTGGCAGGTGGTGGCGGGGACGACCGGGCTGGATCCGGTGACGGTCAAGACGTTCCTGGCGTTCGGGATGCTGCTGAACAACGGGGCGGCGCTGGAGGTGCGCGAGGTGGACGAGCCGTGGGCGCAGGGGGTGCGGACCCGGATCCAGCCCGGCTTGTTCACGCACATCACCGGTGAGACCAACCGATGACCGCCGCCGGCTCCGCGGGATCCGACTCCGACACGCAGGCGGGGCCGGAGGCTGCCGCCACCCCTCTCCCCCGTGCTCTGCTGCTCATCGGTGTGGTCATGGCGGTGGTCGGCAGCGTCGGCGGGCCGCTGATCACCAGCGTGGCGACCACGCTGCACGTCTCGCTCGCGGCGGCGCAGTGGACGCTCACCGTCTCCCTGCTCGCCGGCGCCGTGGCGACGCCGGTGCTCGGGCGGCTCGGGTCCGGCGCGCGCCGGCGGCCGGTCGTGCTGGGCACGCTCGGGGTCATCGTGGCCGGCAGTGTCCTGACGGTGCTGCCGCTGCCGCTGGTGCCGCTGTTGGTGGGGCGGGCGGCGCAGGGGTGCGGGCTGGCGCTGGGTCCGCTGATGATGGCCTCGGCGCGCGAGCACCTGGACCGGGGGCGGGCCGCGTCGACGATCGCGATGATCTCGGTGGCGTCCACGGCCGGGGTGGGCTTCGGGTATCCGCTGGCGGGCTATCTCACCGATGTGGGCGGTATCCGGCTCGCCTATGCGGCCGCGCTGGGGCTTTCGCTGGTGGCCCTGCTTGTGGCGCTGCGCTTCTTCCCCGCGTCGCAGCAGCCTGTCGCCCCGCCGCCGGACGCGGTGGCGAGCCTGCTGCTCACCGCGGGGGTGCTGGTGCTGCTGCTGGTGTTGGGCGAGGCCAGTGTGTGGCAGCACCACCTGCCGCTGGCGGTCGGCGGCGTCGTTCTGGGGCTGCTGGTGCTCGTGGCGTGGACGCTGCGCGAGCGCGCGCTGACGAACCCGCTGGTCGATCTGCGCTTGCTGCGACACCGGGCGGTGGCCGGGGCGAACGCGGCGATGCTGGTGGCCGGGGTCGGGATGTATCTGCTGTTGTCGTGCATCACCCGGTACGTGCAGACCCCGCGCGTGGCCGGCTACGGCTTCGGCTTAAGCACGTTCACGGCCGGGCTGTTCCTGGTGCCGTTCTCAGTGGTCGGGTTCGCCGCGGGCCGGATCAGCCCGTGGGTGCGCCGGTATCTGTCGGCGGCGGCGCTGGTCACGGCGGCGACCGTGGTGGTGATCGCCGCGTTCGCGGTGTTCGCCGTGGCGCGCGGCACGATCGCCGGTCCGCTGGTGGCGATGACGCTGCTGGGGCTGGGCGTCGGGGCGTTCTCGGCGGCGATGCCGGCGGTGATCCTGGAGGTGACGCCGGCGCAGGAGACAGCGAGCGCCATGGGCGTCAACCAGGTCGTGCGCAGCATCGGTTTCTCGCTCGGCAGCACGCTGAGCGCCCTGCTGCTGGCGGCGTACACGCCGGCCGGGGCCGTCTTCCCGTCCGACGAGGGCTTCACGGCCGCGGCGTGGATCGGCGCCGCCGTCACCGCGCTCGCGCTGGGCATCAGCTTCACGCTGCGCCCGCGAGCCGCGGCGACGACGGCGCCGGCACCGTCGCCTTCGCCGGGGTGAACCGGCGGGGTGCTCAGACCGCGGCCTCGCCTGCCTCCACAGAGTCGACAGTCTCGACAGACTCGGGGGCCACGCCCCGCTTGAGCCCGACGAACGCCACGATCGCGGCCACCGCCATGATCCCGGCCATCGCGTAGAAGATCGTCGCGGTGGACTGCGCGAAGGCCACCTTGTAGAAGTGCGGGATCTGCGACAGGTCCGGTGCGCCGCTGCCCGTGGAGCCGGAACCAGAGCCGGAGCCAGAACCGGAGCCAGAGCCGCTGTTCTGCATCTGCGCCAGGCTCGCCGCCGCCTTGTCGGCCGCCGCGCGCGGGACGTGCTCTTCGGTGACCAGCTGGTTGGCGACGTTGACGCGCATCCGGGAGACCAGCGTCGTGCCGAGCACCGCCAGGCCCAGGCTGGCCGCGTAGTTGCGGATGGTCTGGGTGATGCCGGTGGCCTCGCCGTAGGAGTAGCGGCCGGCCTGGTTCACCGCGTCGGTGCTGGCCGGGGAGAGCATGAAGCCCATGCCGGCGCCGGCCAGGACGATGAACCACTGCTGCTTGCCGAAGTCGAGCGTGGTGACCTTCTGGGCCCACAGGAAGAAGCCCACGGCGGCCAGGGCGCAGCCCATGGTGACCGGGCGCTTGGCGCCGATGCGGTCCAGCATGCGGCCGCCGATCTGGGTGGCGATGGCGAAGCCGATGAAGAAGTAGAGCAGGAAGACGCCGGCGTCCTTGGCCTGCTTGCCCAGGGAGATCTGCGCGTACTCGCTGGAGAACAGGAACAGCGGGACGAACACCAGCATCGACACGCCCAGGACCATGTTCTCGACCAGGAACGTCCGGTTCTTGAAGATGTTCATGTCGATCAGCGGCGACTCGGTCCCGCGCTCGACGCGGTAGAACACGACGAGCAGGACCAGGCCGGCGGCGATGCACAGGCCGATCGCCGGGTTGCTCCAGCCCCACAGCGGGGCCTGCTGGAAGCCGAAGACGCCCAGCACGATGCCGCCGGTGATCAGGGCCAGGCCGCGGTAGTCCATCTTGGCCGGGCGGAAGTCGGTGACCGGCTTGGCCAGCACGATCAGCACCAGCGCGACGGCGGCCACCGGCAGGTTGACCCAGAAGATCGCGCGCCACGTCCACTGCGTGAGGAAGCCGCCCATGATCGGGCCGATCGCGGTCAGCGCGCCGGAGATGCCGAAGAACGTGGCCAGCGCCTTGCCGCGCTCGCGCACCTCGTAGGTCTGCACGACGATGGCCAGCGCGGCCGGGAACATGAGCGCTCCGCCCACGCCCTGCAGCGCGCGGAAGGCGATGAGCCAGGCCTCGGCCAGCGAGCCCTTGGGCGTGGCGCCGCACATCGCCGAGGCGCCGGCGAAGACGATGACGCCGACCGTCACCATCTTGCGGTGCCCCAGCGTGTCGGCCAGCCGGCCGCCGAACGCGAACATCGAGGCCAGCGCCAGCAGGTAGGCGTTGACCGCCCACTGCACGCCGGTCGCCGACAGCCCCAGCTTGGTCTGGATCTCCGGGACCGCGATGGACACGATGGTCTGGTCGATGAAGGTCATCGCGACCGCGAAGATCATCGCCGCCAGGACCAGATTCTTCGACCGGCCGTGGACCGGTGCGGTTTCGGACATGTTCCCCTCCCCTGTGAACCCACTCATGACAAGGACGGCAAACAGGGGCGACTGAAACGGATGAGATCTCTGGCACGCCCCCGAACACCGATTCCCGCGTGCTGTGCCGAATACGCGGAACGCCCCCAACTGATATCCCCGTCAGCGGGTAACCGGAGGCCATCATGGTGCATGTCTGCCGGTGCTGCCAAGCCGGAGCGGCCGTGACGCGGGAGGGGCGGGTTCGGCAGAACAGGAGATCGCGATGCCTGATAGCCCAAGTGGGCGGTATCGACCTTTTACGAAGGTGTATTAATGAGCTCATTCCGCCGGGAGAGCAGGAATGTCCGTTCGGCGGCGTTGCCGGCGTAAGCGGCGGCCTGTTCGTATTCGGCGACGGCCTCGGCCCGGCGTCCGGCGCGGCGCAGTAGATCGGCGCGCACTGCGTGGTAGGGCCCGTACTCGGCGAGCGGGGCGGCGAGCTCGTCGACGACGTCCAATGCCGCGCCGACACCGTGGGCCTCGGCCAGCGCGACAGCCCGGTTGAGGGCGACGACCGGAGTGGGTTCCAGGGACAGGAGGCTGTCATACAGCGCGAGGATCTGGCGCCAGTCGGTGTCCTCGGCGCGGGCGGCGTCGCAGTGCACGGCGTTGATGGCGGCCTGGAGCTGGTAGGGCCCCGGCCGGCCGCGGCGCAGGCAGGCCCGGACGAGGTCCTGGCCCTGGTCGATCAGGGCCCGGTCCCAGCGGCCGCGGTCCTGGTCGGCGAGCAGGACCAGCTCCCCGCCAGGCCCGACGCGCGCCGGGCGCCGCGCCTCGGTGAGCAGCAGCAGCGCCAGGAGCCCTGCGACCTCGGGCTCGTCGGGCATCAGCTCGGCGAGCAGGCGGGCCAGGCGGATCGCCTCGGCGCACAGGTCGGCGCGGACCAGCTCCGCGCCGGAGGTCGCCGAGTGTCCCTCGGTGAAGATCAGGTAGACGACGGCCAGCACGGCACGCAGCCGGTCCGGCAGCTCGGCCTCCGAGGGGACGCGGAACGGGATGCGCGCGTCCCGGATCTTGCCCTTGGCCCGCACCAGCCGCTGCGACATGGTCGCCTCGCTGACCAGGAACGCCCGCGCGATCTCGGCCGTGGTCAGCCCGCCGAGCAGGCGCAGGGTCAGGGCCACGCGGGCCGGCGCGGCCAGGGCCGGATGGCAGCAGGTGAAGATCAGACGCAGGCGGTCGTCGCGCACCGGGTCCTCCGAGCAGGGGTCGTCTGCGGCGGCGTGCAGCAGCGCCGCCTGGGCGTGGTGGTCCTCGCGCCGCGCCTCCCGCCGGAGCCGGTCGATGGCGCGGTTGCGGGCGGTGGTGATGATCCAGCCGGCCGGGGACGCGGGCGGGCCGTCGATCGGCCAGCGTTGCACGGCCGTGGCGAAGGCGTCCTGGACCGCCTCCTCGGCGAGGTCGATGTCGCCGAAGGCGCGGACCAGGACGGCGACGGCGCGGCCGTATTCGGCGCGGAAGACGGCCTCGATGGTGGTCGCGGTCGGCGCGGTGGTCGTGGCGGTCGTGGTCGGCGCGGCGGGCGCGGCGGGCGCGGCGGGCGCGGTCGGCGCGGTCGGCGCGGCGGGCCGGGACTCGGGCTCGCTCATCTCAGCCCTGGAACGGCCGCACCTCGACCGGCAGCCCGGTGGCGCGCGTCAGCTTCGCGGCCCAGCCCAGGGCGGCGTCCAGGTCGGGGGCATCGATGATCTTGATACCGCCCAGGTGCTCCTTGCTGTCGACGAACGGCCCGTCGGTCATCAGCACCTCGCCGGAGCCGGGCCGCAGGACGGTCGCGGTGCTCGCCGGGTGCAGGCCGCCGTCGAAGACCCAGCCGCCGGCGGCGCGGAGTTCGACGTTGAGCGTCTCCAGGTCGCGGCCGATCTCGGCCAGGCGCTCGGCCGGCGGCACCGGGCCGTCGGGCTGGTAGATGGAGAGCAGATAGCGGGTCACAATGTCCTCCTGGAGGCCTCGTAGGTCGCGATGATCACACCGGTACCGGTGGCCACGGAGCCGACCAGCCGCAGCTTGGCGGACTCCGCTCCGTCGAACAGCCGCAGGCCGGTGCCCAGGACCAGCGGATGGATCAGCAGCACGTAGCGGTCCACCAGGCCCGCGGCGGCCAGGGTCCGGACCAGCCGGCCGCTGCCGAGGACCGCGATGTCGCCGTCGGTGGCGTCCCGGAGCGCGGCGACGGCCGCCGCGACAGCGCCGTCGTCGCCGTCGCCGCCGCCGGGCACCACCGTGGAGTTCACCCACGGCAGCGGCTCGACCAGCGTCGAGGACACCACGTACTTCTGCACCTTGTTCAGCTTCTCGGTGTAGGGGTTGCCGTCGGTCTGCTTCGGCCAGTGCGCGGCCAGCGCCTCATACGTACGCCGCCCGAACAGCATCACCCCGGGCCGGCCCATGCCCTTGGCCATCTCGGCGCCCATGACCGCGTCGGCGTAGGGCGCGGCCCAGCCGCCGTGGGCGAAGCCGCCGCGCAGGTCCTCGTCGGCCCGGCCCGGCGCCTGCATCACGCCGTCGAGGGTCAGGCTCTCGGTCACCACGATCTCGCCCATGATGTTCTCCTTCATACTCCGTGCGGATCGGTCTCACCCTCTACACGAACCAGGAGGGCCGAAACAGACAGCCCGCCCGGACTGAACGGGTGAGAACCGAACCGAACGGGTGAGAAGTGGCCCGCGGCGCCGCGCCGCCTAGGCTGGCCCCATGATCCGCACCGCCGCCCCCGCCGACGTCCCGACCATCCGCGCGCTGATCGAGGCCCTGGCCGACTACGAGCACCAGCCCGAGGCCGCCCAGGCCACCGACGAGCAGCTGCACGCCGCTCTGTTCGCCGAGAACCCGGCGGTCTTCGCCCTCATCGCCGAGGACGACGCCGGCACCCCGGTCGGCTTCGCGCTGTACTTCCTGAACTTCTCCACCTGGAACGGCGTCCACGGCATCTACCTGGAGGACCTGTTCGTCCGCCCCGAGGCCCGCGGCGGCGGCCACGGCAGCGCGCTGCTGCGCGAGCTGGCACGCATCGCGGTCGAGCGCGGCTACAGCCGGGTGGAGTGGAGCGTGCTGGACTGGAACGAGCCGTCGATCGGGTTCTACAAGGCGCTCGGCGCGGTGTCGATGGACGAGTGGACGACGATGCGGCTGACCGGGGACGCGCTGGCGGCGTTCGGGGGCGCGGCCGGCTAGTCGGGCAAGGCAGGCAGGGCAGGCAGGGCAGGCAGGGCAGGCAGGGCAGCCAAGCCGCGCCGCACGGCCGGCTCAGCCGAGCCGACCGTGCACCCTCGCCGCCATAGTCCCCTCAGGCTCAGCCGACCCGACCGTGCACCCGCGCCGCGATGGCCCCCTCCACATCGGGCGAGATCGCGGCCGGCCCGCCGAACAGCGTCACCGCGACCAGGTGCGAGGCCAGGGAACCGAGCAGGTCACCCGTCGTGCCGGGCAGCGACTTGGGATCGGTGAGCAGCAGCGGCATCCCGGCGTTGGCCGCGTAGGCACCGCCGGTGAGCGCGTCGGGGAAGTTCATGCCGCTGGCGATCCCGACCCCGGTGACCGGATGCCCCAGGGCGCGGCCCAGGGCCGCGGCGACCGCCGTCGACGTCAGGTAGCGGTCCTTGCCGGCCAGCGGGGTGACGCTCGGAGCCCCGGCGCCGAGCGCGGCCACGGCCGCCACGGCCTGCCCGCCGACCGCCTCGACCGCCGCGTGTCCGCGGACGAAGGCGGCGGTGTCGGCGTCCAGATGAGTGTCCTGCGACAGCACCACCGGCGCGCCTTCCACGGCGCCGAGCGGGCCGGCCGACAGGGCGTCCGCGAAGGACTGTCCGGTCGCCACGATGACGTGCTGGGACGGCCCGAACGCCTTGGCGACCGCCAGCGAGGTGGCGTAGCGGTCGTTCCCGCTGAGCCGCTTCACCTGATAGCCGAGCGCGCGGACCTGCCTCTCGGTGTCGGCGCTGACCGCGCCGGTGCCGCCGAGGATGTAAACGGTCTTGCTCTTGTCGCCGCCCAGGACCCGGGTGATCTCCGCGGCGGTCGCCGCGTCCATCGCCTTCGGGTCGGTGAGCAGGAGCGGCCCGTGCACGTGCGCGGCCAGCGGGACGCCGGACAGCGCGTCGGGGAAGTTGCCGCCGGTGGCGATCACGACCGCGCCGGCCGTGCCGTCGTGCCACTGAGCCCTGGAGACGTCCACGGAGGTGGCGTACCGGTCGCCGCCGGACAGCCGGGAGACCACCGGCTGCCCCGGGTTCGCCGGCGGCGGGTTGGTGGGCGGAGGAGTCGTGGGCGGCGGGTTCGTGGGAGGCGGCGGGGTTCCGCCACCGCCGGGCGAGGTCGGCGGCTGGTACTCGACGGCCCCGCGGTCGTCGAACGTCCGCGGCCCGGCACCGGTGTCCGGCGTGTTCGGGTCGTCGACCCGGGCGTGGCCCCGCAGGTCGGTGAGCTGCTCGCCCGGGGCGGCCGAGTTCGCCGAGTCGATCGCCTCGCTTTCCAGCGGGACCGTGCCGTCGGGCGCGACCGGGAGCCAGTCGGTGCTGTCGTGCGCGCCCTGGCCGCTGGCCTGCCGGAAGGCCGCGAGCTGAATGTTCGTGAAGGACTGGGCGCCCCAGACGTACGCCTCGCCCAGCGGGGTGGCCACGTCGTTGTAGTCGACGGTGGTCCCGGCGATGGCCTGGGCGTCCACGCTGATGCCGACCTGTTGGAAGCCACTGTTCACGCAGTCGAAGCCGGCCGTGGCGCCGGGCTGGGCGACGATGTTGTTCTGGACGCTGTCGCCGGTGACCGGGCCGGCGATGAGGAGCTCGGTGGTGTTGTTGCCCTGCACGATCGTGTTGCCGGTCACCGCCGTGTGGGACGCCGCGACCGAGATGCCCTGCCCGTATCTGGTGCACGTGACGAGGTTGTCGGCCACGACGCTGCGGTCGGCGGTGCCGGCCACCGAGATGCTCGTGTAGTTGGAGTCGTGCACCGTGTTGGCGATCACCGAGCTGTCCGGTGCCGCGACTGAGATCGTCGGGTCGCTCACCGCCGACGCGGAGCTCACGGTGTTGCCCTGCACCGTGATCCGTGAGGAGGAGGCGTCGACCGAGATGCCGCCGATCTGGCCGCCCGTCACGGTGTTGCCGATGATCGCCCCGTTGTGGACACCTCTGAAGGTGACCAGCTGGGAGTCGGTCCCGCCCCACTGCGTGCTGGTCATGCTGCTGTCCCGCACGGTGACGTTCTGCCCGCCGGCGGAGACCGCCGTCTGGCCGGGCGTGGAGATGGTCAGGCCCGAGACCGTGACGTCGTGGGCCGTGCCGAGCGAGACGACAACGCTTCCGCCGATGTTCTGTCCGTTGAGGGTTACGGTCCCGGGCGCCGCGTGCAGCGTGATCGGGCTTCCGGGGACGCCGGAGCGCGTGACGTTCACGGTCTCGTTGTACGTGCCCGGAGCGATCTCGATCGTCTCGGCCGGCACCGCCGTGGCCACGGCGGCGGAGATCGAGCAGTAGGGCGTGGCCGCGCTGCCGGCCCCGGCCCCGGTGTTCGCGCAGTTCGCACCGGCGGCGTCGTTGACGTGGACGGTGGTGGGTGTCGGGGTACTGACGTCGGCGGTGACCTGGCCGGTCACGGCCGAGTAGGTGTAGTGGGCCGTCGCGGTCATCCCGTCGGTGTCCGTGACGGTCACGGTCACCGGATAGGTCTTGGCGACGGGATAGGTGTGGCTCGCGGTCGTCGCGGTGCCCGGTCCGGCGCTCGCGCCGTCGCCGAAGTCGACCGCGTAGGACTGGATCGGCGTGGTGCCGTGCAGCGACTTCACCATGTCCAGGGAGACAGTGTGCTTGTCGGCCGCGCCCGGGGTGAACTCGGCGTAGGCGGTCGGCCCGCCGACCGAGTCGGTGGCCGGGACGGTGAAGACGTAGCGGGTGACCATCGAGGTGCCGTCGGGGCTGACCGTCTGGGCGTCGATCCAGTGCTGCCCGGCGCTCTGGGCCGTGAACGGGACGGAGGCCGATCCGGAGGAGCCGGCGGCCGCGGTGAGCGTCGCGCCGCCGTCGATGGAGTAATGGACGGAGGCGACGCCGGACGCGGTACCGGAGACCTTGATCGTGCCCGGACGCCCGACGCCGAAGTACGACCCGGAGGCGGGGAAGTCGATGGAGCTCACGGTCGGCGGGGTCGGCGTCGGCGCGGCCGTCACCGGCGCGGCACAGTCCACGGCCGGGCTGGTCGTGCCCTGGAACTCGAACGCGCCGCGGTCGTCGTACGTCCGCGTGCCGGTCCCGGTGTCGCAGACCCCTGTGTCGTCGCGGCGGGCGTTGCCGAGCAGGTCGGTGCCGGTCTCCCCGGCGGCGGCGGAGTCGGCCGAGTCGATCGCCGGGGAACCGGCCTTGAGCGTGCCGTCGGCGTTGAGCAGCGGGTCGGCGCCGACCTCGTGCAGACCGCCGTGCCCGAGCGCGGCCAGGTGCGCGCCGTCCGGGATCAGGGTGCTGCCGACCTGGTAGGGGACGCCGGTCGGCATGTCGACGACGTTGTCGTCGATCGCCGCGTTGACCCAGGCGGCCTGGTCGATCGCGATCCCGGCCTGGAACGCCGGGTTCGCCGCCGCCTGGTGCGGCAGCGCGGTGCCGGTGGCGATGATGTTGTTCTCGATGTGGCGGATCGGCAGCGGGTTCGGCGTGTAGTTCTCGACGGTGTGCGGGTGGACCTCGATCTGGTTGCCGCCGTTGTCGGCGATCGTGTTGCCGGTGATCGTGTCGAAGTACCCGTAGGTGAGGACGCCGGCGCCCTTGTTCCCGGCGATCAGGTTGTCGGCCACGACGATCTGCGCCTGCGCCGCGGTGTCCGAGTTCACCATGTTCAGGCCGATCATGACCCCCGCGTCGGAGCCGCCGGTGACCGTGTTGTGGACGATGGTCGCGCTGCCGACCTGGACCCCGATCTGACCGCCGGTGACCGTGTTGTCGTCGATGAGCGTGGGCGTCGGCTCGGCCTGCGAACCGCTGAAGTTCACAGCCCCCTCGGCCCAGATCCCGCCGCCGTCGACGACGTTGTGCGAGATGACCATGGCCTCGCCGTCAGCCATGTCGATGCCGCCGCCACTGTGGAAGTGGTTCCCGGTCACCGTGAACCGGGCCGACGACTCGTCCACCCACAGCCCGCCGGTGAAGTCCAGGCCCTTGATCACGATGTCGTGGACGCCCTGGTCGAAGCGCAGACCGGCCAGCGTCACCGTCCCCTGCGCGGGCTGGAAGGTGATCGGGCTGCCGGCCGAACCGGAGTGGGTCACCAACTGGTTCGGCTCGGCGTAGGGGCCGCTGCCGGGCTCGATCAGCACGGTGCTGCCCGGCGTCGCGGCGTTGCCGGCGGCCTGGACGGTGCAGAACGGCGCGGCCTCGGTCCCGGACCCCGTATCAGAGCACTGAGCACTGCCGTTGTCGACGTAGATCGTCGTGGCCGTGTCGGCGTGCGCGACGGTCGGCGCCAGCCCGGCGGCGGCACCGACGGTCGAGAACGCGGACAGCGCGGCAAGGGTGATACGGCGAGCGCGCATGCGAGAGATCCCCCGTGAGACGAGAAGGAGCCATTACGGCGACGGTGCACTGTACTGGCTGTCAGCCTCGTGACGATAGTGAGATCAACCCGGGCCGTTCAGCAGGGAAGAACCTGGAATACCACGTAGCCGCTCTGGGTGCCCTCCGAGAACCACGCGCCGCCGCAGTCGTAGCCGCGCTCACCGACCAGAACGGTGTGGGCCGCGTCCTGATAGACGGACCAAACACACCAGCTGCCCGCGCCGCAGGCCTTGGCCTGGGCGGTGCCGGCGGGAATCAGGGCGGCGCCGGCCGCGGCCAGGGTGATCGCGGCGGCCGTGGTCAAGGTGCGGCGGAACATGGGACCTCCCGGGTGGTGGCGGGCTCGGCGGACGGTGCGACACGCGTTCCAGAGCCCGGTCAGATCATCAGGGCTCTGTTTTGCTGGCTTGGTTATACCGCGCGGCCCCTGATCTCGGTAGCGGCCTTTTGCCCCTGTTCTGCCGCGGGCCGGCACACTAAGCGACGCCCGCTAAGAAAGCCGCAGCTCCTTGGCCATCATCGTGCACACCGTCTCGTACCGCCGGATCGTCCCGTCCGGCGCTTCCTCGTCCCAGGCATCGGGCCGGTCCTCGAAGGCGACGTAGCCCAGCCGCTCGTACAAGGCGCGCGCCCGGGGGTTGTCGTGCTCGACGCCGAGTTCGGCACGAAGCAGACCCCGCCCCCGGATGCGCTCCTCGGCAGCTGCCATCAACACCGTGCCCAGCCCGCAGGACTGCAACGCGGGCATGGTCGACAGCTGGTGGATCACCCCGGCACCAGGCGTCTGCTCGTAGTCGATACCGCCGATGGCCAGCGGCTGGCCGCTCTTGGCGGCGCACACAGCGAGATACTCCGCATCACCGGCCGCCACCCGATCCAGTTCGATCGCCACACTGCGCAGGTGCAAGGCCGACCCCGACCACCCGCAGTGCGGCAGGTCGGCTTGACTCAGGTCCCGGACAACAACGGGCAGCACTAATTCACCAAAGCCAGACATGCCGGTAGTCCAGCACACCACGCACCGGCCCGCGGAGTCATTTTCACCGCCACACCCGCTACACCCACCCCCTCCCCCGCGCCTCCATCCCGGCCTGGAACCGCGTGGTCGCGTCCAGGCTCCGCATCAGGGCCTGGACCCGCCGCTGCGTGGTGCGGAAGCTCCAGCCCAGTGCGCGGGCGATGGCCTCGTCGGTCTGGCCGGAGGCCAGCAGCAACAGCAGGGTGCGGGTCTCCTCGTCCGGTCCGGCTCCGGAGGCCTGCGGGATCGGCAGGGCCAGGCGCCATTCGGCCTCGAACAGGGCGATCAGGGCGTCCAGCAGGGAGGAGGGGTGGATCACGTAGGCGGTGGTCAGCGCCTCCTCCGGGTCGCGGATCGGGATCAGGGCCTGGCGGTCGTCGCTGATCACCATCTTGATCGGCAGCGTGGGGCGGGTGCGGGCGTGCTCGAAGGGCTGCGAGGGCTTGATGTCCTGGGTCAGGCGGCCGGGCCAGGCCAGGGCGGCGCGGGTGTAGATGACGCGGTAGGTCAGGCCCGAGCGGGCACGGCCGGCTTCGCGGTCGTGGTTGGTGCCGGGGGCGTCCAGGTAGGGCGGGCGGTCGAAGCCGCGGATCTGGTGGCGGGCCTCGGTCTGCAGGTGCTCGAAGCGGCGGCTGATCTCCTCGTGGCCGCGGACGACCTCGACCGACAGCGAGGGGTCGGTGTAGCGGGCCGCCTCGCGGTAGCTGTCCATGAGCTCGTTCATCAAGGACCTGACGCGCACCAGGTCCTGCTCCGCGCGTCCCACCAGCGAGCCGATCGCGACGTCCGGGGCCGAGGCGAACCACACCGCCGCGCGGCCCGGGGCACGGCTGGCCATCCCCTCGGCGGTCAAGCGATCAAGTGCGGCGCGAACCTTGGTCAACGGCAGGCTCGTGACCTCCGCCAAACGCGTCGCTCCGGACTCCGGATGCTCAACGAGTGCTGAGTACACTGTGCCGCACGGCTCGGGCAGGCCTACGGATTCCAGCACGTCAGACCCCTTATTCAGTCTCGCTGGCGTAAGTACGCCGGATGGCGAGAATACGCCCCGCTGGCCATCTTGTGCCATCCCCCGCCACGCTGCCAGGTTGTTCCCCACCGTTGGTTGACTGAAGCGTGTGAGGGACAGTAATGCACCATGCAAGAAGGCGAACACGCCTGCTCACAGCCCTGATAACGGGCACCGCGCTGGCCGCCGGGACACTCGGCGCGGCCGGCGCCGCCGCGGGCGCCGACACCCCCGGCGCCCCGACCACCCCCACCGTCCCGAGCAGGCCCGCCTCCGCCTTCGGGTCCGGCGGGTCCGGCGGCTCTGGCGGGTCCTCGGTGTTCGGCGAGTCCTGGAACAGCGCCGACCACCCGGTCCCCGGCGGCTCCACCGCCGGCGCCAAGGCCGGCACCAAAGCCGGCACCGAGGCCGCCTCCGGCCACACCGTCAGCAGCATGATCAGCGACCGCACGCAGATCCCGGCCGCCCTGGTGGCCGCCGCCAAGTCCGACGCGAACGCGACCGTCACCAAGCGCCTGAACGCCGCGAACACCTCCGGCCTGCCGGACAACTACGGCATCTCCTCCTCGCTGGAGAGCTGGATGAACTCCGGCGGCGTCGACGCCCTCGGCGCCTACAGCGACCTGGCCACCCGCTACGGCAAGCTGCCGGGGCAGGGCGAGATCATCACCAACGTGTGCGTCGGCGACCTCACCGACCAGTCGATGGCCGACGCCGGCGACGGCTACGTGCAGCAGTACGGCCCGACCACCGTCGTCACCGGAGGCCAGCGCTACCTGGACATGCCGTCCATGCCGCTGATCCCCACCTACGTCGCCGACACCGCCGGGCACCTGAACCCGCTGGGCTCCACGGAGAACCAGGACCCGTCCAACGGCGAGATCATGCTCGACTTCAGCGTGATGGCCCCGCTGCCGCACCAGAGCCAGCGCCCGTCCAACACCGGCAGCGGCTTCACCGACCTGCTCGGCGTGGCCCCCGGCGCGCAGTACCGGCTGGTCGTGCCCTCGGCCCCGACCCCGGACCAGATCCGGGTCGCGCTGCTGGCCGCCGCGCGCCAGAACCCGCGGCCGAACGTGATCAACGCCAGCCTCGGCTTCGGCACCGACAGCCAGGGCTACCCGGGGCGCTACCTGGAGGACGACCCCTCGATCGAGGCCACGGTCGCCCAGATCGTGCACCAGTACGGCATCACGGTCTCCATCGCCGCCAACGACGGCACCCGCCTGTACACCCCGACCTCGGTCGGCCCGGACGGCGGCAGCACCCCGACCGACCTGGCGCACTCCGCGCACCAGGCGACCACGATCGACGACGACGCCAACTCCACCACCCCCAGCCGGGTCCAGGACAGCGGCGCCATCGCCGCCGGCGGCACCACCACCGACGACACCCTGGCCTCCGGTCCCGCCGGCCCCGCGACCGTCGCCGAGACCCGCATCACCGGCAGCGGCGACTTCTCCTCCGGCATGGGCTCGCGCATCAACCTGTCGGCACCCAGCGACAACATCCCGGCGTTCTACCACGCCGAGGGCATGACGGCGACGAACGTCGCGGTCAGCCTCACCGGCGGCACCTCGGCCGCGGCCCCGGAGATCGCGGCCGCGGCGGCCGTGGTCGACGGCGCGGCGAAGCTGACCGGCCGGACCCTGACGCCGGAGCAGATCAGGGACCTGCTGGAGCACACCGCGCGCACGGTGGCCACGCCGCCGCAGATCGACCGGACCCTGAACGTCGGCCCGCAGGTCGACGTCACCGCCGCGGTCGAGCGGCTGCTGTCGGCCCGTCATGAGGACGCCAGCAACGACGTCGTCAGCGCGGCCGGCCCCGCGACTGCGAGCGCTGACAGCGCCGACGCCACCGACGCGAAGAACAACCCGACGAAGATCGTCCGCCTCGGCGTCCAGCACCACCAGCTGCTGGGCGAGGAGGGCGGGGAGTTCCTGGAGAACACCGACCCGGCCTCCATCGACCTGGCCGGCCCGACCGACGGCCGCAACGAGAAGACCGGCGAGGGCCTGGTCGGCCCGATCACCTTCGCCGCGGACGTGGTCAACGCCGGACACGGCGCGCGCTACCGCCTGACCGTGGGTTCGAAGACCTTCGACTCCGACACCCCGGCGATCCGCCTGACCCCGACCCAGCTGCTCACCGCGGCCGGCCTGCCGGTGGTCTCCACGACCCCGCGCACCGTCTCGGTGCGGTTCGACGTCCTGAACCACGGCCGCAGCACCGCCTCGATCACGCAGTCCCTCACCCTCAGCGCGACCGACGGCACCTACATGGAAGCCCAGGCGCCGACCGCCCCGGCGACGGTCGCGGCGGGCCAGGACGTGACCGTCCACTACGACCTGACCGGCGTGCGGAACGTCAAGGACCCGACCCTCTCGGTCTCCACCGTCGGCCACTGGAGCCCACTGCTCGCGCCGCTCTACAACAACGCCTGGACCACTCCGCTGACCGGCACCAGCGGCGACGTGAAGATCCCCGCCTCGGCGTTCACCTCCGGCGGCGGCATCTACGGCATCACGATCATCCAGGACAACTCCAACCCGCTGTACCCGGTGTACAGCGAGTCCGCGCCGATCCGCGTCGCCGGCTTCAGCGCCGACCGACGCGCCGACGCGCCGACCCTGGCCGCCGGCGGCGCGCGCCATGGGGCTTCGAGCGACTCGGGTGACTCGGGCGACTTGGCGAGCAACTCGGTCTCGTTCGGCCACCAGGCCGAGGTCTCGCGCACGGCGTCGACCTTCAGCGTCCGCTACTCCGTGGACTCCGTCCCCGGCGCCACCGGCGCGATGCTGGAGATCTCCGCCGGCGCGCCGACGCTGTGGAACTCGCTGAACACCTTCACCGCGCAGAACGGCACCGCCCAGGACACCGACGGCTTCGACGCCGGCTCGGTCGTCTACCAGCGACTCCCCTGGGGCTCCGGGGTGGTGACGCTGGACGCGCTGAAGCTGGGTCTGGCGACCGCCTCGCAGTACAACGTGCGGATCGTGCCGATCGGCCGCGACGGCAAGGCGGCCGGCCAGGCCTCGCCGTCCTCGGGCCTGATCGTGGACGACGGCGTGCCGCCGGCCGGCGGCGCGATCGCGGACTTCACGGCCGCCGGCGCCGACTCGGTCGCCGTGGTGACCGACGCCGCCGACGCCGGCGAGTCCGTCCGGCACTACAACCCGGCCACCGGGACGTACGGGTCGGTGATCACTTCCGACACCACCCAGGCCGGACCGTACGCGCTCATCGGCGTTGACGCCTCGGCGCACCGCGTGGTCCTGATGCACACCCTGAGCCAGGACTCGTACCAGCTCGAAGTGCGGAACCTGTCGAACGGCGCTCTGGTCGGCACCCCGCAGGCCGTCCAGAACGACCCGGGCCTGGTGATCGGCGGCCGGGTGGACTCCACGACCCACAAGGCGTGGGTGCTCCAGTGGGTCAAGTCCGACTACCACGACGAGCTGCTCAACCTGGACGTCGCCACCGGCACGCCGGGCACCCCGGTCGAGCCGGACGCCGCCGCGAAGGCGAACCGGGCCTACTACGACGGCATCGACGTGGACGCCGGCACCGGCACCGTCCAGCTCGCGCACCTGGCCGACAGCTCGCTGTGCTTCGGCTTCTCGGCGAACGCGGTGCTCGACGTCAGCGAGGCCACCGGCGCGGTCAGCCTGTCCGCCACGTCCAACCCGGCGTGCGGCACCAACTTCGCCTCGGCCCAGGACGGCTCGAAGGCGGCGCTGCTGAACTACCAGAGCTTCAGCGTCAACTTCCTGAGCCACCTCACGCTGAACATGATCGACGAGAAGACCCTGTCCAACTCGGCCGGCGGCACGCTGCGCCAGCAGATGGCCGGCGCCCTGGCGCTGGACAGCGTGCACCACGTGGCGCTGATCGCCTACGCCAGCCCGCAGCCGCTGTCGGTCTACGGCCACCCCGGCGGCATCCTGACCGACAGCAACTCCCGCGGCCAGATCGACGAGGTGGACACCGACACCGGCAAGGTCCTGAAGACCGTGTCCGCCTTCGAGTTCACCCACGGCTTCGGCGGCCCGCTGTCCGCCACCGCCGAGCCGGACATCCAGATCGACCCCAAGACCCGGACCGGATTCACCTACGGGCCCGGCTGGAGCCAGATCGAGCAGTTCTCCTACTGATACCGCTCACATAGCCTGATACCACTCGCATAACCCGCGCGGACCGGGCCTTCGGGCCCGGTCCGTTTGGCGTGTCCGACGCTCAGGTGGTCGGTGCCGGGATCTGCAGGGAGCCCGGTCCCCAGTCGGAGATCCATTCATGGCCGCCGTGCTTGTAGAGCGGCCTGGCTGGAGCGGACCGTCTGGCACCCGAACATGAACGCCACGCTGCGCCGCCGCAGCCGGGTCAGCAAGCTGCTGCCGACGCAGATCAGCGACCTGATCGCGCGGATGGCGCCGGCCCTGCGCGCCGACGGCGTCCCGGTCCGCCTGCAGGGCCCCGAATAGAGGACCATCAACTACACCGACAACGGTCTGCGGATGGCACGGTTCTTGGCCGGGGCGGCCTGCGCGGGCATCGTGGAACGGGTGGTCTCCGGGACCCTTCCGGCCGGGACCTGCGAGGCCGATCCGCGAGCCAGCGTCCCCGAGCTCGTCGCTCGGGTTGCCGAGGAGCATGGTCTGGGCTCGGAGGCTGCGACGCTCTACCTCCAACTCCTCGCCATGCCGAATCCGACCGACAGGAGGGTGCGGGCCTGGAACCGGTGGAACGCCGCCGCCCACAAGGCCGCGGTCGCGGAGCTGGTGACCAAGGGGCTGGTCCTCGAGGAGAAGCGGCCGAAGTCCGGGCGCGGGATCGTGCTGGCCGGCGACTGGCACAAAGCCCGCAATGAGCCCGGGTCCCGGCCGATGGAGTACTGGAAGATCAGGCTGCTGAACGAGTTGGGCTTGAGCGAGCACTCCGACTGGCCGGCGATACCGCTGCCGGAGTTGTTCGAGGCGGCGTGGAAGAAGGCTGGTTCCACGCCGCCGGTATGACTGCGGCTCACACGGTCAGGACGATCTTGCCCTGTGTGCGACCGGATTCGATGAGCTCGTGCGCCTTGGCGGCCTCCTCCAGCGGGAGCGAGTGCTCAACGTAGGGCCGCAGCTGGCCGTCCTGTACCAGGGCCGCCAGCGCTTCGAGGCCGACGTGGTCGGGCTCGACGGTGAGGCCCGCGAAGCGGCGGCCGGCGTCGATGGTCGCGGCCCGCAGCCCGGTGTCCATGCGGTCCACGATGGTGAGCAGCAGGCCGCCGGGGCGCAGGACCTCGATCGACCGGCGCGCGACGGCTCCGCCGACGGTGTCCAGGACGACGTCCATGCCGCCGATCGCCTCGGTGATGTCCACGGCGCGGTAGTCGACGACCTCGTCGGCGCCGAGGCCGCGGACGAAGTCGTGCTTGGCGGCGCTGGCGGTGGCCACGACGTGCGCGCCGCGGGCCTTGGCGATCTGCACCGCCAGGTGCCCGACCCCGCCGCCGCCGGCGTGGACCAGGACGCGGTCGCCCGGGGCCACCTCGGCGGCGTCGGCGAGCGCCTGCCAGGCGGTGAGGCCGGCCAGCGGGAGGGCGGCGGCGTGGTCGTGGTCGACGGCGGCCGACTTGCGGGCCAGCTGGCGCGAGGGGACGGCGACGTACTCGGCGTAGCCGTTGCCGGCGCGCGGGAAGAAGGGCATGCCGAAGACCTCGTCGCCGACCTCGAAGCGGGTCACTCCGGGGACCACCTCCTCCACGACCCCTGAGATGTCCCAGCCCAGCACGAACGGCGGCTGCCCGAGCATCGGGAACGCGCCGGAGCGGACCATGGCGTCGACGGGGTTGATGCCGGTGGCGTGCACCCGGACCAGGACCTCGGAGGGCAGCGGGGCGGGCTTGGGCAGGTCGACGACGTGCAGGACGGTCGGGTCGCCGAAGGCGTCCTGGGTGACAGCGCGCATGGGAGGTCCCTCCACACTTTTTGTAGTGGTCGATACAGAAAGGACGGTACCACGTTTCCTAGCGATCGCTATAGAATCGGGGACGTGACTACCGCGACCGCCCCCGGCACCGCCGCCACCACCGCGTCCAGGCCCCCCGCCAAGGGCCGCCCGCGCGGCTTCGACCGCGAGCAGGCCCTGGAGGCGGCGCTGATGGAGTTCTGGCGCCACGGCTATGAGGCGACCTCCATCGCCACCCTGACCAAGGCGATGGGCATCAACCCCCCGAGCCTCTACGCGGCCTTCGGCGACAAGCGCAAGCTCTTCAGCGCCGCCGTCCAGCGCTACGCCGAAACCCACGGCGACTACGGCTCGCGCGCCCTGGACCAGCCCACGGCCCACCGCGTCGTGGAAACCATGCTCCGCCTGGCCGCCACCGAGTACACCGACGCCGCCCACCCGCCCGGCTGCCTGGTCATCGACGCCGCGACCAACACCTCCGAGGCATCCCAGGACGTCGCCGAGGAACTCCGCACCTACCGCGAGAACACAAAGCAGGCCATCGCCGACCGCATCACCGCCGACGTCCAGGCCGGCACCCTGCCCCCGAAGACGGACGCCCCAGCCCTGGCGACGTTCTACGCGGCGGTGATCCAGGGCATGTCGACCCAGGCGCGCGACGGCGCGAGCGAAGCGCAGTTGCAGCGGGTCGCCGACGTGGCCCTGGCGGCCTGGCCGGCGTGATCACGGTCTCGGACCGGCAGCGCTCGGCGGAGTTCTACGCGGAGATCCTCAACGGGCAGATCGGCGGGCCGGCAGGCGGTGCGATCGCTATCACCTTTGGCAGCGGGGATACGGTCGAAATCCACGAGCCGCCTGCGGGTACTGCGTTCCGGCTCCGGGAGGCAGTCGTCGAGGCCTCGACACGAGGCTGACGGTCATGCTGTGTTGTCCAACAGCCGGGCTTGACCGATTCTGAGCTCGGCGAGAAGACCCGTTCCGACGACTTCGATCGCGCTGGGCTCGTCCACGACGATCGCGTCGAGGGCGTTCAGCGTCACGCCGTCGCCGCCCAAGGTCAGCCCGCCAGTCAGCGCGACCAGCACTACCGTCTCGCCGCTCGCCACCGTCACCGCCTGCGCTCCGGCCACCTCCACAGGCCGTGACGTCCCGCTCGCGCGCCCGCGCCGCGTCATCAGGTTCAGCGCGCGGGCAGGGCCTGCGGGCACGCGGCAGGCAGTGGTCGCTTCGCCGGAGAAGGCGAGGGTGTCCGCTACGCCGAGCCGGTGGACCGCCCTGTCGACATCCACGATCAGTTCGCTGCCGCCGATCAGCATCAGGACCCGGTCGATGCCGGGGAAGCCGGAGAAGGGGCCGTCCTTCTCGATGTCGGCGATGCTCACCGACCAGTCGATGTCCTCGAACGCCGCGCCGGCGGGAGCGGCCTGGACTCGCCGTGTCACGCCGCCGCCGTTCTTCCACGGCGCCGGGGTGAGATCTTGCCAGCGCACGAGGGTTTGGGACATGGCCGCATCATAGGGGCCCGCCGGTCCGCGTCCGCGAACGTTCGGCCAGCTTCCTGTTTCCGGTCACTCGCGGTTCACGGAAGAGCCTTGATCAACGCGCCTACTGGATGAAGTTGTACAGTCAACTTTGGCGCTTTACCCGACACCTTCGGGAGCCGTCGAGCAGCGACGTCTCTGGCAGGAGATTCCATGACGCACATACCGAACACCTCCCCCACCCCCGAATCACCGCTCGACGACAGCTCGGAGCCCACCGCCGGCGCCAGCCGCCGACGCTTCCTCCAGGGCTCCGGAGTCGTCGCCGGCACGCTCGCGCTTGGCGGGCTCACCAGCGAGGGCACCGCCGAGGCCGCGGACGCCAACGGCGGCAGCATCACCGCCGACGCCACCGAAGCCGCAGCCGCAGCCGCCGCCAAGACCAACCGCAGGGGCCTGCCCCGCGGCTTCAACGGCGACATCTCCGACCTGAAGCACGTCGTCATCCTGATGCAGGAGAACCGGTCCCTGGACCACTACTTCGGCGCGTTGCCCGGCGTGCGCGGCTTCGGCGACAAGCAGGCGCTGCGGTTCCAGGACGGCACCAGCGTCTTCCAGCAGAAGGACGCGAGCGGCAAGATCGTGACCCCGCAGGCCGACGACGGCGCCTGGGGCAACGACCACGGGGCCTGGGGCGACGTGAACCACCGCAAGTGGGACCTGTGGGTGCAGCACAACGGCGCCAGCTGCATGAACTACCACAGTGCCGCCTACATGGGCTTCTACCACTCGGTCGCGGCCCAGTACACGATCGCCGACCAGAACTTCTGCTCCGAGTTCGGGCCCACCGACCCGAACCGGAAGTACCTGTGGAGCGGTACCGCCAACAGCGAGACCGGCAACACCGACGAGTCCAACTACTCCCGCCCCTGGGTCACGGTCGCCGAGCAGCTCCAGGAGGTCGGCATCGACTGGCGGCTGTTCTCGGACAACAGCGGCGACGGCCGGCAGGGCTACGTCAGCAGCTGGATCGGCGACTACGGCGACAACGAGCTGAAGTACTTCAAGGGCTTCGAGCCGGCCGGCCTGGCCGCCGACGACCCGCGCCTGCGTCCCGGCACCGGCCTGATCTGGCGCGGCAACGCCGCCTACTACGCCGGTTCGACCACGCCGGACGACGACTCCGACGCGAACCTCGACGCGGTCCTGAAGCCCCTGCACGACGCCTGCCAGCCGGGCGCGGAGCACCCGCTGCCGGCGGTGTCGTGGATCGTCGCGCCCTACGGCTGGTCCGAGCACCCGGGCGCGGACACGATGCACGGCGAGCGCTACACCAAGAAGGTGCTCGACATCCTGCAGGGCAACCCCGACATCTGGAACCACACCCTGTTCATCCTCAACTACGACGAGAACGACGGGAAGTTCGACCACGTCCTCCCGCCGTGGCCGGAGGCCGGCACGGCCCGCGAGTACGCCGGCGACTACCCGCTGGGCTTCGGCGCACGGGTGCCGATGCTGCTGGTGTCGCCGTGGACCCGCGGCGGGCACGTCGCCTCTGAGGTGTTCGACCACACCTCGACGATCAGGTTCCTGGAGGTCTGGGCGAAGTCCCTGGGCAAGCCCTTCACCTGCCCCAACATCAGCGACTGGCGCCGCTCCATCGCCGGGGACCTCACCAGCGCGGTCGACTTCGCCCACCCGCAGCCGGGCCCGGCCGCCTTCCCGGACCCGCTGGCCGAGACGCCGGTGTCGATCACTGCTGACGACATGACGCCGCGCCCGCTGAGCTTCCAGCCGAACGCGACCCTCTCCGAGGACCGCAAGGCGGGCACCGTCACCGCCACGATGACCCTGGCGGGCGGGCCGGCCGGCAAGGCGGTGAGCTTCCAGGTGTTCCCTGACAAGTACCTGCCGTTCTCCAGCACGCCGTTCACGGTCACGGAGAAGAAGTCGCGCACGTACACCTGGGACGCGAAGGCCAACGACGGCAAGTACGCCTTCTCGATCTACTGCAACGACGGCTTCGTCCGCTCGTTCGCGGGCCAGGTCGGCGGCCCGGCTCGGGTGCAGGCGGAGTTGGTCACGGGCCACCACCACGAGGTGAAGTTCACTCTGCACAACGACGGGACCAAGCGGATCACGTACACGCTCACCGCCAACGACTTCCTCGGCGGGACGCGGCACGTCACGGTGGCCCCCGGGCACACCTCGACCGTGACGTGGCCGACGAAGCAGGGCTACTACGACGTGGTGCTGACCGTCGACGCCGACGCTGCCTGGACGCAGCGCTACGCCGGACGGATCGCCACGGCTGAGCACGGCTGCCGCTAAGGCGGGCCAAGCCACCAGCTGTCCGAAGCCGCCGCCACCCCGGGACAAGGGTGGCGGCGGCTTCGGCGTGCTGTCAGGCCTCGATGAACCGCTCGTGGACCCGGTCCCAGGAAGCGAGCACCGTCTTGTCGCCGCCCAACGCCGAAAGCAGGCGCGGGAAGTAGTCCGCGAGGCACTGCTCGTAGTCCCGGCGCCCCTCAACGAGGTCATCGGCTGCTTCCAACAGCTCGGGGATGGTCCCCTCGATCCGCTCCCGGGTCATCGACGCCTCGCGCACGCCGCTGCCGTCGCTGTCCGCGATCCGATGGCCGACACCGCCGAAAGACGGGAAGCGCGCGGTATCCGGCAGAAGCGAATGGAAGGGCACCCCGTTGTGGAAGTACTCGAACCACGGCCCGCCGGAAAGCGTCAGCCAAGGCGTGCCGACCACGAGCGCGGCGAAGGAGAACCCCGAATGCGGCGAGAACAGCAGCGCGGCACGGTGGATCAGTGCCAGCTGCACCAGCAGCGGCAGATCGTAGCCGTCGACCGCGCCGACAGCAGCCATCAACTCGGCCGCGTCCCCGCGCGGCATCGCACTGGAGCGGCGCCCATGCGCCCCGGCGGTCTTGCCGATCAGCACGATGGTGGCGTCCGGCCACGCCGCGCGCAGCTCACGCAGCATCAGCAGCCATGATCCGGTGGACGGGTAGCCCGCTCGCTCCCCACCCCCGCTGAGCAGCACCGCGAGCACCGGACCGGAACCCGAACGCGGCGCGAGGATGCGCTCGGCCTCCTGCAGCGCCTGCGCCGGAAGACGCAGCCGCAGGTGCTGCTCAAGCCGGAAGGGAAGGCCGGGGGCGTTGCCAGGTGCCGCGAAGTGCGCGGCAGCAGCCTCCGACAGCCGGGCGAGGTGGGGGAACTTGGCGCTCTCGACCGGGTCGTCGCGCCGGTAGCAGCGATACGTGAACTCGAAATCGCGCGGCACCTCCGCGTACGGATCGGCCGGGAATCCCGTCTCCGTCGGGTCGAACATCACCGGGTACACGGCGTCGAGGAAGTCGCAGCATTCGGCCAGTTCGAGCGGGGAGCGATAGGGCAGCGCAAGCGAGACTGACAAGCCCGGATTGGCGGCGGCGTAGGCACCGGCGATCTGCAGGCCCTCGATCACGTGGCCGACAGGAGGGTAGGTCGACCAGTCCACCAGCAGTCGTCCGATCATGGCGGGGACGCTACCAACAGGCCCGCCCCCACCGCCTCGCATTTTCCTGTCGCAGAACACGAAGAGGCCGCCGACCGGGGGGTGGTCGGCGGCCTCTCTATCCTGCGATCAAGCGATCAGCAGGCGGTGCATCAGCCCTCAGCCACCGCGAACACGTGCATCGCCGTGGTGTTGCTGCTGACGCTGGAGGCCACGTCCGGGAACGTGATCGACGCGAGTGTCTTCGTCGAGTCCAGCGGCACCGTGGTGGAGAACACGTACATCGTGATCGACTGCGAGCTGCCACCGTCGCTGTTCCGGTAGGGCATCGTCGCGATCGCGGCGTCCGTGGTGTCCGCGCCGCTGGCCCAGTCGTTCAGGGTCAGCGTCTGGGTGGTGCTGGTGCCGTCGGTGTAGGTGAGGGTGACGGGCCCGGCGGACCCGCCGTTGGTGGAGGAGCCCAGGAAGCCGAGCTTGGTCGCCCCGGCCTTCCCGTTCACCAGCATCTCCTGGCCGGCGGGCAGGAGGTTGTCCGCGCCGCAGGCCTGGACGTTCGGCCAGGTGTAGGTCACGCCGTTGGACGTCACCGTGCCGCCGGGCTTGATGCCGTCGGCGGCCAGGGCTTCAGCCGAGTAGCTGTAGCCGTCGCCGTCGAAGTTGGCGCACTGCTGGTTCGCGTCCGGCGAGGTGCCGGTGTTGCTGTAGTAGTCGGCCGGGTTGGCGGTCGGGGTCATCGGCAGCACCTGGCTGTCGGAGACCTGGCCCGCGGCGTTGACCACGGTCGCGGCGGCGTTGGTGCCCGCGTAGACGTGGAACATGCCGTTGGAGCCGCTGGGGGTCGGGACGGTGAAGGTCACCGCCGTGTCGCTCCAGGAGTCGACCGTGAACGCCGCGCTGTTGCCCGGCGCGCCCCAGTTGATGCCCTGGTCGCTGAAGGCCACGTAGCCGGTGCCCTGGGTGGCGCCGAAGCCGGAGCCGTGGATGGTCACCTGCTGGCCGGCCGCGGCCGGGGAGGGGCTCACCGAGGTGGTCACCGCACCGGTCGGGGCGGTGGTGGAGGTGCCGGTCGCGAAGACGTGCAGCCGGCCCTGGTCGGCCCCGTTGGGCAGGGTGACCGAGGTCAGCGTCTTGGCCGGGTCGACCGGGAACACCGTGGAGAACACGTTCGTCGCGACGGACTGCTTGCCGTTCGAGCAGCCATCGCAGGTCCGGTAGGGCAGCGTCGCCGCGTTACCGTTGCCGAACGAGGGCTTGCTGTTGCCGCCGCCCAGCGTCCAGTCGGACAGCCCGAGCCAGAACTGGGTGCTGGTGCCGTCGGAGTAGGTCAGGGTCATGACGCCCTGGCTGGGTCCGCCGTCAGCCGAGCCGAGCAGGCCGAACTGCTGCGTCCCGGCCGGGGCCGACACGGTCAGCTTCTGGCCGGCGGCCACCGTGTTGTCCGGGTAGCCCGGAGCCGGCAGCGGCCAGGTGTAGGTGATGCCGCCCACGGTCACCGGCTTGCCGGGGTTCAGCCCGGCGGCGGCCAGCGCCTCTGCGGAGTAGCTGTAGCCGCCACCGTCGAAGTTCGCGGAGTTGACCGCGGCGTCGTCGGCGATGCCGTTGTTGTTGAAGGTGGACAGCAGGCTGCCCGGGGTGGCGACGAGGACCGTGAGGTTCATCGTCGGCAGGGCCTTGCCGTTCTCGGTCAGCTTG
This sequence comes from Catenulispora sp. MAP12-49, assembly GCF_041262705.1. Classification (NCBI taxonomy): domain Bacteria; kingdom Bacillati; phylum Actinomycetota; class Actinomycetes; order Catenulisporales; family Catenulisporaceae; genus Catenulispora; species Catenulispora sp. MAP12-49. The sequence goes on from NZ_JBGCCP010000002.1 coordinate 411,964, forward strand.
ACCGGGATCGTGTAGAAGGTCTGCGCCGTGGCGGCCGAGGCGTTGACCGTCAGGGTCAGCGAGCCGTGGCCGTCGGGCGAGACGTGGACGTCCGATGCGGACTGCTTGGTGCTCAGGCCGGCCGGGGCGGTCGCGCTCACAGAGATCTTCTGGGAGTGGCCGATGACGTCCTGCGCGGACACCGTGACCTTGGCGCTGCCGCCGGGGGCCACCTGGATCTGCTGGTCGGACAGGTACCCGATGGCGGGCTGCTGACCGGCGCCGTCGGACGGAGGCACGTCGTTCTTGCCCGAGCCCCAGTCCTTGTTCGGGGTCGAACCCATCTTGACGTCGAGCCGCGCGCCGTTGGTGAACGCCGAGGCCGGCAGGTACGGCGAGTGCCACGACGAGCCGTCGAGCTTCATGTTCTGCACGTAGAAGTTCTTCACCGAGTCCGCGCCGGGGGCGTTGACGGTGATGGCCTTGCCGTTGCCGAGGTGGATGACCTCCAGCGGGAACTCAGGGCTGTTCAACGCCATGTTCGCGCTGCCCGCGGCCTCCGGGAACATGCCGAGCATCGAGAAGACACCCTGGGCCGAGGTGGTGCCCAGGTCGTCGTTGCCGCCCAGGCTGGTCTTCGGGTCGTCGGTGAAGATCTGCGTCCGGACGTCGTTGACGATCTTCTGCGCCTTCCACGGGGCGCCGGTCCAGTCGTACAGCCACGGCACGCCCATGTCGGGCTCGTTGCCCAGGAACGCGTACGGCGAGGGCGGACCCTGGTCGAGCTGGGTGAAGAAGGTGTCCAGCTGCTTCTGCACCGCCTTGCCGCCGCCCATGGCGGTCACCAGACCGCCCAGGTTCCAGCCGATCTGCCAGCGGTACTGCGAGGCGTCGCCCTCGACGTAGTTGTCCGAGGAGCTCAGCGTCGTCGGGACGTACTGACCGCTGGTGGTGCGCGGCTCGATCAGGCCGGTGGCCGGCGCGAACAGGTTCTGCCAGTCCTGCGACCGGGTCTGCAGCGCGGCGGCGTCGGTCTTGTCGCCGAGCGCGCCGGCCAGCTGGCCCAGGGCGTAGTCGGCGGCGCCGTACTCCTCGGTCGTCGACACCGGCCCGTAGAAGTTGCAGCAGGTGTTGGCGGCGTCGGAGGGGACGTAGCCGTACTTCTCGAAGTCGGCCAGGTCCGGCCGGATGTTGTTCGGCGTGTTCGCCTCGGCCAAGGCGTACTTCAGCGCCGAGGCCGTGTCGAAGTCGCGCGCGCCGAAGGCGTAGTAGTCGGCGAGTTCGCCGTCGGCCGGGTCGCCGACCATGACGTAGCTCTCACCGTTGTTCATCGCCCACTTCGGCATCATCCCGTTGTTCTGGGAGGCGTCGTTGACGATCGACTGCGCGGCGTTGCTGGCCATCGCCGGGTCGACGATCGCCTCCAACTGCGCCTGGGACCGGTAGATGTCCCAGCCGGAGTAGTTCGCCACCTGGATGTGTCCGGCCTGGACCGTGTGCACCTGGTTGTCGAACCCGACGTACTGGCCGTTGGTGTCGGAGAACGTGTTCGGGTGCAGCAGCGCGTGGTACAGCCCGGTGTAGAACACCTGCTGGCGCGCCGCGGTCCCGCCGCCGATCTGGATCTTGCCCAGCTCGTCGTTCCAGGCCTTCACGCCGGCGGCGTGCACGGTGTCGAACGCGAAGCCGTTCTGCTCGGCCGCCAGGTTCGCCGTGGCGTTGGGGCCGGAGGTGAACGAGATGCCGACCTTGGCCTGGACCACCTGGTTGCTGCTGGTGTCGAAGGTCAGGTAGACGCCGTCCGGGCCGGTGGCCGCGGCGTTGACCGCCAGCTTCTGGGCCGTCTTGGGCGCGGCGGGCACCGTGCCGTGCAGCGTCGGCGCGGGCAGCACGCCCGGCTTGGCCTTGGGCGCGGTGTCGGTCTTGGCGCCCTGGTTCGAGGTCGAGTTCGAGTTCGAGTTCGGACTCGGGCTCGCGCTGGGGCTCGGCGAAGCGCTCGGCGCCGCGGGGCTGGCGGCGGTCGAGGGGGCCGCCTGGGTCTTCGTGCTCTGCGTGGCCTTGGACTGCGTGTTCGCGGCCGGCGCCGAACCCGGGGTGACAGTCGAGCCGGTCCACGTGCCGTTCGCGGTGAACGGCTGGTCGAAGACCATGTCGAAGTTCAGCGTGTAGGTGTTGCTGGCACCGCAGAAGTGGCCGCTGGTGACAGAACCCTTGATCTCGTTGTTCCCGACGACCGTGGCGCTGGTCGCCGAGTCGCCGTTCTGCGAGCCGTTCAGCTTGAACAGCAGGTTGGACTGCGCGTTGGCCGGGAAGGTGAACCGGCCTATGCCAGAGCGCGCGGTCTCGGTCAGCTCGGTCTTGACCGCCGAGGCCCCGGTGCCAGTGGTCACCGAGTAGTAGTCGGACGAAGCCGACTCGGCGGAGTGGCTGAACGGCGCCGACGCGCTCGACGGGTTCGCCGGCAGCGCGCCGACCGTCGGCAGGATCGGCACGTCGCCGAACGCCCCACAGCCCGGGCCGGACATGTGGGTCATGCTGAAGCCGGAGATGTTGGAGTCTCCGTAGTAGTAGCCGCCGCCCTCAGGGCGGTCCGGCGTGGTGTCCGGCCCCCACTGCATCATGCCGAACGGCACATCCGGGCCGGGGAAGTCGTCGGCCTGGCCGCCTGCTCCGCCGTCTCCGGTGGCCAGGAACGGGTTGACCGCCGCCGCCGGGTTCGCGACCGGGGCTACCGTCCCGGCCCCGTCGGTCGCGGCGAAAGCCGTCCCCGCCGCACCCGACAAGCCTGCTGCAACGCTTAAGGCTCCGGTCAAAACGACGGCTCCAGCCGTCTTGGCCATCTTTCGTCGAACAGCCCTTAGTTGGACATCTGCACGGCGCGCCATGGGCACCGTCCCTCCACGAGTGGTCAGTTTTCGAACGAGCTCGAAGGTGACGGCGGTAACGTTAGCAAGGCTTCTGAGTTGCGACTATGGGTCCTGGCGAACCTGTTTTCCTGTTAACGTTCCCATGCTGGTCAGGCCGACCCGACGGCGAAAAATCGTTATCCGGCTCCGGTTACGGGCAGGTGACAAAGGCGGTCGGGGCCGACATCGGCCCCGACCGCCTCAACAGGGGGTGAATACTAACTCGCTGTACCGCCACGGGCATCAGCCCCGATACGTCTCCAACAGACGCAACCAGACCTCGCCGATCGTCGGGTAGGCCGGAACGACGTGCCACAGCCGGCTCAGCGGCACCTCGGCGGCCACCGCCATCGCCGCGGAGTGCACGAGCTCTGCCACCCCGGGCCCGACGAAGGTGACCCCGACCAGCACCTCCCGGTCCAGATCGACGACGGCGCGCGCCTTGCCGGTATACCCGTCGGCGTACAGCGCCGCCCCGGCGACCGAGCCGAGGTCGTAGTCGACCTCGCGCACCCGAAGTCCCTTGTCCTGCGCCTGCTTCAGGGTGATGCCGGCGGCGGCGGCCTCGGGATCGCAGAACACGACCTGGGTCACGGCGTGCACGTCAGCGGTCGCCACGCTGCGACCCCACGGCGCGGTGTCGAGCGCCCGCCCGAAGGCGCGGTCGGCGATCGCGCCGCCGAAGATCCGGCCCTGATACTTGCCCTGGTGCGTGAGCAGCGCGCGGTGGTTGACGTCGCCGGCCGAGTACAGCCACTCCCCCTCGACGCCCTGGACCAGTCCGGTGTCGTCGACCTCGAGCCAGCCGCCGGGCTTGAGGCCGACGTTCTCCAGGCCGAGGTCGGCGGTCGCGGGCCGGCGGCCGGTGGCGAACAGGACCTCGTCGGCGGTCAGGGTGCTGCCGTCGGCCAGGGCGAGGTCGACCGTTCCGTCATCCCGGCGCTTCACGGCGGCGACCGAGGCCCCGAAGCGGACGTCCACGCCGTCGTCGGCGAGGTTCTTCGCGACGAGTTCCCCGACGAAGGGCTCCATGCCGCCCAGCAGCTTGTCATCGCGCACCAGCATGGTGACCTCGCTGCCCAGCGCGTGCCACGCGGTGGCCATCTCCACGGCCACCACACCGCCGCCGACCACGGCCAGCCGCGCCGGCGCCTTCTTGGCGGAGGTCGCCTCCCGGCTGGTCCACACCTTCGCCTCGGCCACACCCGGCAGGTCCGGCACCAGCGCCTTGGTCCCGGTGCACACCGCGACGGCGTGCCGCGCGGTCAGGACGCGGTCGGTGCCTTCGGGGGTCCGGACCACGACGCGGCGCTCGCCGTCGATCCGGGCGTGGCCGCGCACCAGGCACAGGCCGGCCTTGGCGAGCCAGTCGACCTGACCGTCGTCCTTCCAGTCCGAGGCGAACCCGTCGCGGCGGGCGAGCACCGCCTCGACGTCCAGCGTCCCGGCGGCGACCGCCTGCTTGGCGCCCTCCAGGCGCCGGGCGTCGGCCAGCGCGGCGATCGGCCGCAGCAGCGCCTTGCTGGGCATGCAGGCCCAGTAGGAGCACTCGCCGCCGACGAGTTCGTGCTCGACGACGGCCACGCTCAGCCCGCCGGCGTGCGCGCGGTCGGCGAGGTTCTCCCCCGTCGGCCCGCCGCCCAGGACGATGACGTCGAAGACCTCGCCGTCGGCGGGGTCGATGGTGTCGGCCGGCTCTCCGTCGTCGCCGACGGCCGGGGCGGCACCGTGCACGAAGACCGGGGCCCCTTCGGCCACCATTTCCTGGGCGGCTTGCACGACGTTCTCATCCGGGGCTTCCATGGCACTCCTCGCTGGTCTCAGTGATGGATCAAGTATCGGGCTCAATGCCGGACCAGGCCGCCGACCGGCACCGCGGCGACGTGGCCGGTCGCCGGGGTGGTCCGGGCCAGCGCCAGGCCCACGTCGACCAGCGAGGAGCGGCGCAGGGCGGGGACCTCGGCGATCGGGGTCCAGACCGACTCGGCGATGTCGCCGTCCGGCTCGGGCCGCGGCTCGCCGCCGGTGATGCGGACCTGGTAGAAGATGCCGACGTTCTGGTGCGGGACCGGGCCGGGTTCACGCATCTCGGCGATGGGGATGACGCGCGAGTCCACGCCGAGCAGCCGTTCGACCACCGCGTCGCAGCCGGTCTCCTCCGCGACCTCGCGGATCACCGCGTCGATGGGGTCCTCGGTGTGCTCGACGCGGCCGCCGGGGAATGTCCAGACACTGTCGCCGTCCGCCTGCACACAGCGGGCCAGCAGGACTCGGTCATCGACGATGCAGACGGCATAGGCGGCCAGCCGGAAGCTCATTCCTGCCACGGTATACGGCATCGCATACGAAAACCGGCCCGGCCGCCGGGAAGGCGACCGAGCCGGTCCGCAAACGCTGAATGTTGAACGCTGAATGTTGAACGTTGAACGCTGAACGCTGTCAGCCGCTCTTGGCCGCCGAACCGGAGTTCGCGCCCTTGGTCCCGGCGCCGGACTCGCGGGCCGCCGCCGCCCCGGCCGCGCGCGCCGCGGAAGACCCAGAGGATCCAGAGGACCCTGAGGACGCGGAGGATCCAGAGGACGCCGAGGGCGGCGGGCCCGGCTTCGGCCCCGGCTTGGGGACCGGTCCGGGCTTCGGGGCCGGCTTCGCCGCCGGGGTCGCGCCCGGAGCCGCCGGCGCCGGCGCCGCCTGCTGCTCTTCCTCCTCCTCGGCGAAGGCCTCGCGCAGCTGCGCCTCCTGCTCCGCGGAGAGGTTCGTCTTGATCAGCTCGGCCCCGGCCCGCTCGAAGGTCGGCAGCACCCGGTCCCCCACCTCGTCGGAGGACAGCACGAACAGCGCCGAGGTGCCCCGCGTGACCTTCGCCTTCACCTGCTCGATGAAGTCCTTGTCGATCCCGACGTTGGCCATCGAGCCGCCGAGCGCGCCGGCCGCGGCGCCGACCGCCAGGCCGATCAGCGGGATGAAGAACAGCAGCCCGAACAGCAGGCCCCAGAAGGCGCCGCCCAGGGCCCCGCGGCCGGTCATGTCGGCCAGCTGCCGGGTCTTGGGGCGCTTGGCGTCGGCCGGCCAGCTGACCACGGCGCCGTCCAGCACCTTGATCAGTTCCTGGGCCTGCAGCTGCTTCAGCTCCTCGAGCACCGTCTCGGCACCGTCGGGGTTGTCGAACTTCCACACGGTCAGGGTTGCCACGAATCCTCCTTCGGAAGGGCATCCCGACCAGTTTGCGTCGGTATGGGCGGACGTGCCTCTCGGCTGGGCCGCATGCGCCGACCGGGGCCGTGCCGGACTGGTTCTGGGGCCCCGACAAACTGGTTCCGCGGCCCTGCCGATTACTTCGCGAGCCGCCCGAGCAGCGCCGAGGCCGCGGCGATCCCGGCCACGGCCGCGCCGGCCAGCACCCCGAAGCCGGTCAGCCCGCTGTCGGCGGACAGCTGCTGCGGGACGTAGCCCAGCAGCCGGCGCGCGCCCATGCGGTCGCGGGCGACGTCGTGCCCGAAGAGGCGGATCATCCCCGGCGGCACCTTGGGCAGCGTGGTGATGGCGCGGATCGCGGTGGTCTTGCCGGCGCCGTTGGGGCCCAGCAGCCCGAAGACCTGCCCGGCCGGGACGGTCAGGTCGATGCCGTCCACGGCCCGGGTCTGGCCGAAGGCGTAGACCAGGCCGGTGACGGCGATCGCCGCCGCGCCGGCGTCGGGCGCAGCGGCGGGTTGTCGGGAATCGGCAGCGGTCATATGCCATCTCCGCTCTCGGGGAACTCAACGCGGTCCGGAACCCCGGCGCCGTTCTCGGCTTCCTCATGCAGCGACGCGGACAGGGCCCGCAACGCCGGCAGCGCGGCGTCCAGCGCGGCACGGTCGGCCGGCGCCAGGCGCTCGATGTGCGCGCAAACCAGCACGGAGCGACGGTCCTGCCACTCCTGCAGCCGCTTCTCCGCCTCGGGGGTGATGCGCAGCAGGGTGGCCCGGCCGTCGCTGGGATCGGCCGAGCGCTCCAGCATGCCGAGCTCCACCAACCCCTTGACCAGCGTGGACACCGAGTTCCCGGCCAGCCCGAGCTCCTTGGCGGCCTCGGAGACCCGCAGGCCCGGATGCGCACGCACCAGCCTGAGCAGCTCGACCTCCGCGCCGCGCAGGCGCGGCAGCTGAAGCCCGGCACGCAGCCGGCGCCGGATCAGCCGGTTCAGCCCCGCAAGGACGTTCTCAAGCTCCGATGGCTCGGTGGCACCGCTCATACCCCCGATTTTAGCTCTGACGCAGAGCTAACTGAAGTGGGGGGTCGGAACGCGGCGGTATCACGCGGTGAAGCAATAAGGACCTTTCCACGCCGAAGCGCCGTAATGATCGCTTGCGGAAGCCCGGGTCCCCGGCCAGGTCCTCGCTGACCACATTGTCAGAGCTCGTATGAGCACGCCTACCGGTCGCGCGGTGCCAGATCAGTTTTGTCACCACGCGAACCGCACAGGTCGGCCTCACCGCCAAGGCATCAGCAGTACGTCAGCGGTGCGTCAGCAAGCCGAGATCCCGCAGGCTCTCCGCCGACTCCACGATCGTCGTCTCGGCCGGCCGCGGACGCCAGCCCAGTTCCTGGCGCGCCCGGTCGTTGTGGATGACCGGGCGGGGGACCTCGGGGCCGTCGGCCTCGGTGGTCGGTGCGAGCGCCGCGAGGTCGCCGAGGCGGTCGCGCAGGATCGCGGCGAGTTCCAGGAAGCTCAGCGCCGGGCCGTCGGCCAGGGCCAGGAACCGCTTGCCGGCGGCCTGGGGTGCCGCCATCGCGCGCAGGTGCAGGTCGGCGACGTCGCGTACGTCGGCGACGCCGAAGCGCAGGCGCGGCGCGACGCTCATCGTGCCGTCGAGCAGGGCCTTGATCAGCTGCATCGACGAGCCCAGCGCCGGGGTCAGGGTGGGGCCGAAGATCGCGGTCGGGTTGACGGCCACCAGCTCGGTGCCGCCGTCGGCCATCAGGTCCCACGCGGCCCGCTCGGCGATCGCCTTGGACCGCGGGTACGGTGCCAGCCCGGGCGTGTCGGGGTCGGTCCAGTCGGCCTCGGTGAACTCGGGGTGCCCGGGGTGCTCGGCGTCGGGCTTCGGCGTGTAGCCGATCGCCGCGAACGACGAGGTGAGCACGACCCGGCGGACCCCGGCGTCCCGGGCCGCGCCCAGCACGCGCAGCGTGCCCTCCCGCGCCGGGACGATCAGCTCGTCGGGGTCGGCGGGCTGCGCCGCCGGGATCGGCGAGGCGACGTGGTGGACCTCCTGGACCCCGGCCATCGCCTGCTTCCAGCCCGCGTCGGCCGTCAGCTCGGCGGCGACGACCTCCAGGCGGGCATCGTCGGCGCCGCCCCGGCGCACCGCCTCGCGCAGACCGGCTTCGCGAGCCTGCGACCGCACTGTGGCCCGCACCCGGCGGCCGTCCCGCAGCAACGCGGCCACGACATGGCTCCCCAGGTAGCCGGACCCGCCGGTCACCAGTACGGGATTGGTGGAATCACTCATCGCAGCGCCTCCAAACGCTTCATCGTGGCCACCAGCCTTTCGGCGGCCACCTCCTCGGCGACGGCGTCGCCCCGGTCGCGGGCGTCCCACAGCTCGGCCTTCTGGCGCAGGTAGCCCAGCCGCAGCCGCTGCGCGGCGATCTCGGCCTCGACCCGCTCGACGTGCCGCAGCAGCAGATCGCGCTGCTCCCCCGCCCGCGACCGGCCGATACGCCGGTTCGCCAGGTAGGTGCGCATGTCGTCGATGCCCATGCCGACCGCGCGCAGGCACGAGAGCACCTCGACCGTCTCCAGGTCGCCCTCGCCGTAGCGGCGGTGGCCGCTGCGCTCGTCCCGGTCGATCGGGCCGACGAGCCCGACCTCCTCGTAGTAGCGGAGGGTCGGCTCGGACAGGCCGCTGTGCCGGGAGACCTCCTGGATCGTGTATGCCGTGGAAACCGTCATGAAGGCAGCGGACCACACTTCAAGCGCTTGAGGTCAAGCCCGCGCCGCCGGCCGAGCGACCACAATGGCGCCATGACCGCGCAGCAGGTGACCCTCCGCACGATGACCACGGCCGAGTACCGCGCCGCGACCGAGCACCGCGAGGCGGAGTCGGTACGGGTACTCAGCCGGACCATGGCGGAGGACCTCGCACGCGAGCGCGTCGCCCAAGGCACCGCCCGGTTCCTGCCCGACGGCCTGGAAACCCCCGGCCACCACCTGCTGACCGCCGAGAACAAGGCCGGCGAGGCCGTCGGCAACGCCTGGGCGGGCCCGGACCCGAGCGGCGCCGCGGCGTCGGCGTGGCTCTACGACATCAACGTCTTCGAGCCGCACCGCCGCCACGGCTACGGCGCCGCGATCCTCGCCGCCGTCGAGGAGCTCATCGCCGCCGACGGTCGCACCGCGCTGGGATTGAACGTCGTCGGCGACAACGCCGCGGCGATCGCGCTGTACCGCCGCGCCGGCTACGACGTGGCCTCGATGGTGATGCGCAAGCAGGTGTAGAAGTCTGCGCGAATGACCGTTACCGCGACGTCCGCCCCTGCATACGCTCGCTCCCATCACCGTTCGCACAAACGGATCCAGGGGGCAGCCATGTCGTGGCGCGAAAACGGATACATCTTCTACGGGAGACAGACGCTTTCCCACACCGCCCGGTCCCAGGGCCGCGGGACGATGCTCTGCTGGTGCTACGCGTTCGGGGCGATCCTGGACACCAATTGGAGCGGCGTGGCGCTGTTCTCCGATCTGAACGCGCTGTCCAAGGGACAGTCCCCTCAGGGCATCAACCTGATGGTCGAGGCCATCAACAAGGACGGCAGGCACGGCCACCTCCGCCCGCTCGCACGCTGGCACGGCGCGGACTGGGGACCCGCGCAGCTGGAGCAGAACTTCCCGCAGGCCACGTTGATCAACGGGCACGTCGTCGTCGCCCTGGCGATCGGCAAGGCCGACCCGCCGGCGAAGCCGGACGAACCGGCGAAGCCCGACCTGGTCCGCTACTGGGACCCGGGGGACGCGCAGATCCACGTCGTCAGCCTCGCCGCTTTCACCAGCCTCAATCCGCACGGGGGCTTCATCAGAGGCTGAGGACCCGGCCCTCTCAGCTCCCGGTCAGCACCGACCCCCCGTCGACCGTGACCACCGTCCCGGTCACGAATCCGTTCTCCATCAAGAACACGTGGGTCGCGGCGATCTGCTCGGCCTCGCCGATCGCGCCGGTCAGCGTCCGCTTCGCCATCGCGCCGAACATCCCGTCGCGCTGCTGCTGCGGGATCGCGTCCCACATCGGCGTGCGCACAGCGCCGGCCCTGACCACGTTCACCCGGACCGGCGCCAGCTCCACCGCCAGGCCGCGGGCCAGGCCCTCGATCGCGCCCACGCCGGCCGCGCCGAGGGCGAAGCCGGGGACCGGGCGGACGCCGACGGTGCCGGAGGTCACCGAGATCGAGCCGGTCCTGCTCAGGCGCGGGATCGCGTGCTTCACCGCCGTGACCGTGCCCCAGAAGCGCACGTCCAGCCGCCGGCGCGCGTCGGCGAGGGCCACCTCGGCCACCGGGTGCGGGGCGACGGCGTCGCCGGCGGTGTAGACGAGGTGGTCCAGGCGGCCCACGTGCTCGAACAGCGCGGCGATCGCCTCCTCGTCCCTGGTGTCGGCCACGACGCCGTCGCAGCCGTCGGGCAGGTCGGCCAGCGCCGCGTCCAGGCGCCGCTTGTCGCTCGAGGCGATGGTCACGCTCGCGCCGGCCTGCGCGGCGGCGCGCGCCGTCGCCAGTCCCATGCCGGAGCTGCCGCCTATGACGACGATCTTCTGTCCCGTCAGTGCCATGATCCGTCCTCCTGTCATCGATCTGCCATCGATCCGTCATCCATCACCGATTGGTGATGTCCCACTGAGACATCACCGTAGCGCATGATGTCTCACTGTGTCATCACTGCTAGGCTGACCCCATGCCGCGCTGGGAACCGAGTGCCGAGGACCGCCTCCGTGAAGCCGCGCTGGCGCTGTTCCTGGCCCGCGGATACGAGAACGTCACCGTCGCCGACATCACCGACGCCGCGGGTCTGACCCGCCGCACGTTCTCCCGCTACTTCGCCGACAAGCGCGACGTGCTGTTCGCCGGCTCGGACCGGCTGCCGCAGGTCATCTCCAAGGCGGTGGCCGAGGCCGACGCGAGCCTGGGCCCGGCCCAGGCGCTGCTGGCCGGGCTCGCCGGCACCGCCGCGACCCTGGCCGCGAACGTGCCCCGCTCCCCCGAGCGCCGCCGCGTCGTGGCCGGCAGCGCCGAGCTCCGGGAGCGCGAGCGCACCAAATTCGCGGCCGTCAGCGATTCCCTGACCGAGGCCCTGCTCGCCCGCGGCGCGACCGAGACCGCCGCGCGCATGCTCGCCGAGGTCGGCATCGCCGTTTTCCGGGCCGCGTTCGCCCGCTGGACCGAGGAGCCGGACGGGGCCGACTTCCCCGTCTACATCCACGAAGCGGCGGCCGAGCTGACGACCGCCCTGGCACCGGTGGCCGAGCGGGACTGATCGCCGGTCAGCCCAGATGCACCGCGTTCGCCAGGACGACGTACACCACGGTTCCGCCGACGATGCTCACCAGGGCACTGCGACGCCATACGTGCAGACCCACTGTCATTGCCAAAGCCACCAGCGGCGCCAGCAACCGCGCCGGATGCGTCACCGGCAGATCGCGCAGGCAGTAGCACAGCAAAATCACCATGACGCCGGCCGGCATCCGAGCGCTGAGCTCCCGCACGGTCGCGCTGGAGCGCAGCGCGTTCAGCGCCGCGAACGGCAGCGCCCGCAAGGCCCACGTCACGGCCGCGGCGACAAGGACCGCGGCGACCAGGTAGCTGGTATCAGGCATCTGCGTTCCTCCGCACCGAGACCACGCGGCGGACCGACAGCCCGGCCGTGAACACCACGAAAGCGGCCAGCAGGAACTGCCCCGGGAACAACCACCGGGCCATCAGCGCACTGAATACCGCCAGCACCGGCGTCGGCAGGTCCCCGCGCTGATCGCGCAGCGCGTCCAACGCCAGAACCGTGAACAGCGCGGTCATCGCGAAGTCCAGACCGGTGATACTGCTGGGTATCAGGGTGCTGAGCAACGCTCCGACCGTCGCCCCGAGCACCCAGTACAACTGCAACAACACCTGCAGCCACACGACCCGCCGGCCCGGCCAATCCCGCGCTTTCTCCGCCGTGGTCAGCGCATAGGCCTCGTCGGTCATGGCGAAGGTGCTGTAGGCCTTGGCGAGCCGGCCGTCCACCCGGTGCAGCGGGAAGGACAGCGAGTAGAACACGTGCCGGACGTTCACCAAGAACGCGGTCATCGCGATGCTCGCCAGCGGGACCATCGCCACGGCCAGCGGCACCAGCAGGAATTCCAGCGACCCCGCGTAGATCACGCTGGTGAACAGGACGGCGCACCACCACGGCAGCCCGGCGTGCGTGACCACCACCCCGAACGCCACGCCCAGCGGCAGCAGCCCGATCCCTACCGAGGCTGAGTCCCGCAGTGCCACACCAGTTCTCATGGCGAAATTCTAGAAAGAATCGCGCCTAATATGGTTTCCGATTATGGCTCTACAATGTCCTTGTGAGCAATGAAGTGACCCTGGATGCCATCGACCGCGAAATTTTGTTGCACCTCCGCACAGACGGCCGTCTGACCAACGTCGAACTCGCCAAGCGCGTCGGCCTCACCCCGCCGCCGTGCCTGCGCCGGGTCAAACGGCTGGAGGACGCCGGCGTCATCAGCGGCTACCGCGCCGTCATCGACCCCCGCGCCCTGGGCCGGGGTCTGGAAGTCCTGGTGGACGTCGAGGTCAGCGGCAACGACCGCAAGAGTTTCGAGGAGTTCGAACGCATCGTGGTCTCCTACGAGGAGGTCACCGAACTGCGCCGGCTGTTCGGCCGCAAGGACTACTTCCTGCGCGTCGCGGTCGCCGACCACGCCGCCTACGAGGAGTTCCTGACCACCAAGCTCAGCGGCCTGCCCGGGGTGCTGCGGCTGACCTCGCACCTGACGATGAAGGAGCTCAAGAGCGAGGCGTGAGCGACGGAGGCGCAAAAGAGTCGGGCGCAAGAGGCCCGGGCACGGGAGACCCGGGCATGAGGGCCCGGGACGCGGGAGACCCGGATGTGAGCGGCACCAGCATGACCGCCTCCAGCGCGGCGACCAGCACCCCGGCCCGCGTCGCGGCCAGGGCCCGCACCGGGTGGGTGGTCGGGTACGGCGGCGCGGCCTCGGCACCGGTGCGCAGGTCCCAGGTTCGCACCAGCCGGTCATCGCCGCCGCTGACCGCGACCGGCCGGCCGTCCAGCTGCGCTACCGCCACCGCCCGGACCACGGCGGCGTGCACGGCCAGCGGAGCACCGGCCGGCGCGCACGCGGCCAGGTCCCAGACCCGCACCGTCGCGTCCCGCCCGCCGGTGACCGCGATCGGCCGCCCGTCGAGCACCGTCGCCGCTATCGCCGTCACCGCGCCTTCGTGCCCTGTCATCGCCGCCCCGACCGGCCCGCCCGAGTCGGCGTCCCACATCCGCACCGTGCCGTCGGCGCTCCCGGCGACGAACACCGGACGGCCGTGCAGCACCGCGGTCGTCACGCAGGAGGCCGCGTCCATCGCGTCGGCACGACCGGGCACCGGATCGCCGAGCGGCGCGCCGGTGTGCACGTCCCGCAGCCACAGCCGGCCGTGATCGTCGCCGACCACCGCGATGGTCGGACCGCCGGGCACCTCGGCCAGCGCCGCCGACACCGCCCGCACCCCGGGCACGGACAGCGGTGAGCGGCCGCCGCGGGGGCGCGCGGCCAGATCCCAGACGTTGACGACGGCGTCACCGCCGGCCGAGACGACGATCGGCCGGCCGCCGAGTTCGGCGACCGCCACCGCGGTCACCGCACGCCGGTGAGCGCGGATGGAGTCGGTCACCGCGACGCGGGTCGCCAGGGCGACGAAGTCGACGCCGCCGTCGGCGCGCCCGATGACCAGGACCGGCCCGGCAGGCGAAGGCATCACCGCGAGCGCGCAAACGGCCGCTTTCCGGTCCCCGACAATGTCGCCGACCTGCTCGCCGGTCGCCAGATCCCAGACCCGGACGGTCCGATCACGGCCGCCGCTGATGCCCACCGCGCGACCACCGAGGTCGGCCACCGCCACGGCGGTCACCTCGTCCCGATGCGCCGGCATCACTCTGCCCCGCTCCCCGCCGGCCAGCGCCCAGGCCATGACCGAACCCCGGCTGTCGCCGCCGACCACCCACGGCCGGCCGCCCACCACCGCCGCGGCGACCGCCCCCACCGCCCCGAGCGACGGCTCCGGCGGCCGCAACGCGGCACCGGTGCGCAGGTCCCACACCCGGACCGTGCCGTCAGCGCCGCCGGAGACCGCCGCCGGCCGGCTCCCCAGCACGATGGCCGCCACCGCGTGAACCCGGCCGCGGTGCCCCGGGAAGGGCCCGGCCGCCGGGCTGTCGCTCATCAGGTCCCAGACCCCGACCGTGCCGTCGAAGCCGCCGGTGACCGCGACCGGCCGACCGTCGAGCTCCGCGGCGGCCACCGCGAGCACCGGACACCGCTCGCCCACGCGCGATGCCCCGGCGGGTGCGCCGGTGGCCAGGTCCCAGGTGAGCAGAAAGCCGCCGGCATCGCCGACCAGGGCGACCGGCCGCCCGCCGATCGCGGTGACGGCGACGGCGTGCACCGGCCTGCCGTGGCCGCCCAGAGCACCGAGACGCCGGACGTCGGGCTCGGCGGTGGTGGCCCACGCCGCGCGCCATCGGACCTGGCCGCCGAGGGCGGAGTACTCCATCACAGCGGCACGCTAAGCCAGTGCCCGGCGGTTGAGGCAGAGGACATTTGCCCTTACGGGATCGGCGGAAAGTTGCTACGGCGAACGTCTTTCGGTGATCGCATGACGCTGACATGACGTGGGCATAACCGCCTCATGCCCCTTGGACCCCGCCGCCGGATGATCTCGGCGCGGGCACCCCCATGTAACGATCGCATCAAGCTCTTGTCCATATACCGAACCGGTTTGACCCTCGCCCGAATCCCGACCTACCTTCTAGACATGTCCTCGATTCTCACGGCCCGCATGGCGTTCCTCGAACGCGCGCTGCTCGCCGTGACCAACCACTGCGTGGCGGACATCCTCTGTAGCCGTTAGTCGGCCTTGCTTCCGCGTTCTTTTGCGGACTTCTGCTTAAGCGTTACACGTCAGTGCGTGCCCTTGCCGGTGCGCACCGCTTTCCCTCGTCTCCCTCGTCCGAGAGGTTTCTTCCCATGCGGAGAATATCCGTCCTGTCGGCTGCCCTGGCGCTGGTCGCCGCGGGTGCGGCCGCGTGCTCGTCGTCGGCGGGCCACTCCTCGTCCGGCACCGCCGGTTCGGCCGCCTTCGACCCCAAGACCTGCCAGGGCGGCACGCTGGAGGTCCTGAACCAGGACAGCATCAGCAAGCTGGACCCCGCGCGGATCTACACCTCCGGCGGCGGCAACATCCCCTCGCTGCTGTTCCGCACGCTGACCACGCGCAACCGGCAGCCCGGGGAGGCCGGCGCCAAGCCCGCGCCGGACCTGGCCACGGACCTGGGCACGCCGAGCGACAACGCGCAGACCTGGACGTACCACCTCAAGAACGACATCTACTTCGAGGACGGCACGCCGATCACCTCGGCCGACGTCAAGTACGGCATCGAGCGCTCCTTCGCCCCCGAGCTGCCCGGCGGCGCCCCGTACCTGCGCGACTGGCTGGTGAACGCCGCGAACTACCAGGGCCCCTACAAGGACCCCGACGGCATCGCGGCGATCGAGACGCCGGATGCGAAGACCATCATCTTCCACCTGCGCAAGCCCGAGGGCGACTTCCCGCTGCTGGCCACCGCGACGCAGTTCGCCCCGGTGCCCAAGGCCAAGGACACCGGCGTCGACTACGACAAGCACCCGATCTCCTCCGGCCCCTACATGGTCGCCAGCTACGACAAGGGCAAGACCCTGGACCTGGTGCGCAACCCGCACTGGACCGCGGCCTCGGACCCGCTGCGCTACGCGTGCCCGGACAAGATCAACGTGACCTCGGACCTGGACCCGGCGGTCATCAACCAGCGCATCGCCACCGGCACCGGCCAGGACGCGAACGCGGTCACCACCGACACCACCATCGGCCCGGACCAGCTGGCCCAGCTGAACAGCAACCCCTCGCTGGCCAAGCGGGTGGCGCGCGGGGAGTTCCCGGCGACCACGTACCTGGCGTTCAACACCAAGGTGAAGCCGTTCGACGACATCCGGGTGCGCGAGGCGGTCTCCTACGCGATCAACCGCACCACCGCGGTCAACGCCGCCGGCGGCACCGCCGTGGCCGGCGCCTCGACCACCTTCCTGCCCCCGCAGAAGGCGCTGGGCTACCAGCCCTACGACTACTTCCCGGCCGGCGCCACCGGCGACCCGGCCAAGGCCAAGGACCTGCTGGCGCAGGCGGGGTATCCCAACGGCCTGACGATCACGCTGTTCCACCAGAGCGACGACGCCAACAACCTGGGCCCGAAGGAAGCCACCGCGGTGCAGGACGCGCTGAAGGCGGCGGGCATCACGGTGAAGCTGAACCCGGTGGACGACAACAGCTACCAGGACGTGACCGGCAAGCCGGCCACCGAGCCCGGCATCTCGCTGCAGTACTGGGGCGCCGACTGGCCCTCCGGCGCGCCGTTCCTGATCCCGATCTTCGACGGCCGGGAGATCATCAACAGCGGCGGCAACTTCAACATGGCGCAGCTGAACGACCCGAGCGTGAACACCGAGATCGACGCGATCAACGCGATCACCGACCCGGCTCAGGCGCAGGCCCGCTGGGGCGCGCTGGACGCCAAGCTCGGGCAGCAGGCGCTGACCGTGCCGCTGTTCTACGAGAAGGACGTCTACCTGTTCGGCAAGAACGTCAAGGACGCGGTGCCGGACGGCTGGCGCGGGCAGTACGACCTGGCCCGCGTGTCGGTCAAGTAAGGCTGCTGCGTTGACCGCGATCATCGACGCGGCGGGGGCGGCGGCGGGTTCGGACCCGTCGTCGCCGCTGTCTGCTGTTCCCCGGACGCGCGGCGCCCTGTGGCGCCGCCTGCGCAAGGACAAGGCCGCCGCGACCGGCATGGCGATCATCGCCGTGATGGTCCTGGTGGCGTTGTTCGCCCCGCTGCTGACCGCGCTGGAGGGGCAGAACACCACCTCCCTGCACCCGGAGCTGGTCGACTCGGCCAGCGGCGGCACCCCGCTGGGCTCGCTCGGCGGGATCAGCGCGAGCCACTGGCTCGGTGTCGAGCCTCAGACCGGGCGCGACCTGTTCGCCCGGCTCGTCTACGGCGCCCGGATCTCCCTGGGCGTCGCGCTCGGCGCCACCGCGCTGCAGGTGCTGATCGGCGTCTCGGTCGGCATAGCCGCTGGGCTCGGCGGCCGGGCCACCGACGCGTTGCTGAGCCGGCTGACCGACCTGTCGCTGGCCTTCCCCTCGGTGCTGTTCGCGATCGGTCTGATGGCCATCGTGCCGGGCTCGGTCCCGCGGCCGCTGATCCTGGCCGTGGTCATCGCGGTGCTGGGCTGGGGCCCCACCGCACGGCTGGCCCGCGGCCAGACGCTGTCGCTGCGCACCCGGGACTACGTGGCCGCCGCCAAGCTCTCCGGCGCGGCGCCGCTGCGCGTGGCCCGGCGCGAGATCCTGCCCGGGCTGGTCACCCCGATCCTGACCTACGCCGCGCTGCTGGTGCCGGGCAACATGATCGCCGAGGCCGGGTTGTCGTTCCTGGGCGTCGGGGTCCGGCCGCCGACGCCGTCGTGGGGCCAGATGCTCTCGGGCGGCACCACCTGGTTCCGCCCGGACGTGATGTACGTGCTCGTCCCCGGCGGCGCGCTGTTCCTGACGCTGCTGGCGTTCACGCTGCTGGCCGACGGGATCCGCCGGGTCCTGGACCCGCGCAACACGGAGGTGGCGGCGTGATCGGCTATTTGCTCCGCCGGATCATCGGCGCGGCGGTGGTGCTGCTGGCGCTGTCGGCGATCGTCTACGGGCTCTTCTACGCCGGCCCCTCCGACCCGGCGCTGCTGGCCTGCGGCAAGGGCTGCACCCCGGACCGGCTGGCGGTCGTGAAGGCCTCGATGGGCCTGGACAAGCCGCTGGTCGACCAGTACCTGTCGTTCCTGCACGCCATCTTCCTCGGGCGCGATTACTCCTCCGGGCCCACCGTCACGCACTGCCCCGCGCCGTGCCTGGGCTACTCGTTCTCCACCGACCAGCCGGTGACCACGATCCTGAGCTCCGCGCTGCCGGTGTCGGCCTCGCTCGCGCTCGGCGCGATGGCGCTGTCGCTGCTGCTGGGCATCGGCGCCGGGCTGGTCACGGTCCTGAGCCGGCGGCGCTGGCTGGACCACGGCCTGAACGCCGTGGTGCTGGTCGGCTACGCCACCCCGGTGTTCCTGGTGGCGCTGGTGCTGCTCATCGTGTTCTGCGCCGACCTGCAGTGGCTGCCGTTCCCGACCTACGTGCCGCTGACCCAGGACCCGGCCGGCTGGGCCCAGAACCTGCTGCTGCCGTGGATCGCCCTGGCCCTGATCCAGGCCGCGGCCTACGCGCGCATGACCCGGGCCCAGACGCTGGAGACGCTCGGCGAGGACCACGTCCGCACGGCGCGCGCCTACGGCCTGCCCGAGCGGCGCGTCATCACCGGCCACGTGCTGCGCGGCGCGCTCACCCCGCTGGTCACCATGGCCGCGATCGACCTGGCCGCGATCATGACCTCGGCGGTCCTCACCGAGACCATGTTCGGCCTGCCGGGCATCGGCCAGGCGCTGGTGTCCGCGGTCGGCAGCACCGACCTGCCGGTGATCGTGGGCGTCACGCTCACCGCCGGCGCGGTCTACGTCCTGGCCAACGCAGGCGCGGACATCTTGTACGCGGCGATCGACCCCCGAGTGGAGCTGACATGACCGCCCCGAACCCGGTGCTGAACCCGGTGCTGGAGGTCAAGGGCCTGAGCATCGACTTCCCGGTCCGCGGCGGCAGTGTGGTGCACGCGGTCCGAGACCTGAGCTTCTCGGTCGCGGCCGGCTCGGCGCTGGGCATCGTCGGCCAGTCCGGCTCGGGCAAGAGCGCCACCGCGCTGTCGTTGCTCGGGCTGCACCGCAACACCCCGGCCAAGGTCTCGGGCAGCGTGCTGGTCGACGGCGTGGACCTGGTCTCGGCCACCGACACCGAGGTCCGCAAGCTGCGCGCCTCGAAGATCGCGATGGTCTTCCAGGACCCGCTGACCGCCCTGGACCCCTTCCACACCATCGGCGACCAGATCTCCGAGGTCTACCGCCTGCACACCAAGGCCTCCCGGGCCGAGGCCCGGGCCCGGACCGTCGAGGTGCTGCAGCAGGTGCGGATCCCGGACGCCGGCCGGCGCTACCGCGCGCACCCGCACGAGTTCTCCGGCGGCATGCGGCAGCGCGCGCTGATCGCGATGGCCCTGGCCTGCCGCCCGGCCGTGCTGGTCGCGGACGAGCCGACGACGGCGCTGGACGTGACGGTCCAGGCGCAGATCCTGGACCTGCTCGACGAGGTGCGGGCCGAGACCGGGATGGCGCTGGTGCTGATCAGCCACGACCTCGGGGTGGTCGCCGGGACCGCCGACGAGGTGGTGGTGATGCACGAGGGCGTCGCGGTCGAGAGCGGGACGGCCGAGCAGGTGCTGCTGGATCCGCAGGATGCTTATACGCAGGGGCTGCTGGCGGCGATGCCGCGGCTGGATTCGCCGCTGCCGGAGCGGATTCGGATTCAGACCGGATCAGAGCCCGAAGTCCCCGAAGTCCCCGAAGTCCTGGTCCGCATCGAGGACGTCGCCAAGCACTACCGCCGTGGCGGCGCCATCCTCGGCCGCGGCAGCGAACCGGTCCGCGCGGTCGACGGCGTCAGCCTGGAGTTGCGCGCCGGCGAGACCCTCGGCCTGGTCGGCGAGAGCGGGAGCGGCAAGACCACGCTGGCGCGCATGCTGGTGCGCCTGCTGGAGCCCTCGGCGGGCCGCGTGGTCTTCGGCGGGACCGATATCTCGGCCCTGGCGGAGCGCAATCTCCGTCCCCTGCGACGCGATCTGCAGATGGTCTTCCAGGACCCGCTGTCCTCGCTGAACCCGCGCCGCTCGGTCGGCGAGACCATCGCCGACCCGCTGCGCGTGGCCGGCGGGTCCTCCGACTCCGAGATCCGCGCGGCCGTCGCCGACCTCATGGCCAAGGTCGGCCTGGACCCCGGCTCCTACGACCGTTTCCCGCACGAGTTCTCCGGCGGCATGCGCCAGCGCGTGGGCATCGCCCGCGCCCTGGCCCTGCGGCCGAGGCTGCTGGTGTGCGACGAGCCGGTCGCGTCCCTGGACGTCTCGACGCAGGCCGTGATCCTGGACCTGCTGCGGGACGTCCAGCGCGAGTACGGCCTCACGGTCGTGTTCGTGGCGCACGACCTGGCCGTGGTCCGTCAAGTCGCCGACCGCGTGGCCGTGATGCGCGCGGGCAGGATCGTCGAACTCGCCGACGCCGCGACCCTGTTCGCCGACCCGCAGCACGAGTACACCCGCACGCTGCTGGACGCGGTGCCGATCGTCGATCCGGCGGCGGCCCGGGCGCAGCGGGCGCGGCGGCGGGAGGCGCTGGCGGTGGTGTGATCGCGCCGAAGGACTCCTTAGGCCGCCGACATTCCGTCGGCGGCCTGCGGGGGCAGATCGGCGGCCAGCATCGAATACCCGATCATGTCCTGGCGCTCCTCGCCGACCAGCTGCCAACTGCGCAGCAAGCCCTCACGCTGGAAGCCCACCCGCTCGGCCGTCCGCGACGAGGCGGCATTCCACGGCTCGACGTACAGCTGAAGACGGGGAATTCGCAGGTCGCCGAGAGCCCAGTACGCGACCGCCCGGAGCGCCTCGGCCGCAACCCCTTGGCCCCGAGCCGATCCGGCGAGCCAATACCCCACTGATGCTCGTCCCTGGCCTTGGTCCTTCAACCACAGACCAATCGTTCCCAGCGGGCGCCCATCCTCTGCCCGCGCGATGACGAACGGACATCCGGTGCCGCTGGAGGCTCGCTCCCACTGCCGCCGGACGAAGGCCTCACCGGCCGCCTGCGAGTACGGCGAAGGAACAGTGGTGATCAACGGGATGTAGTCGTCGTCTGACGCCTCCCGGACCAGAGGCAGATCGTCAAGCTCCCACGCGCGCAGCAACAAACCGTCACCAGCACTTAAGCGTGGGACGTCCAAGGAATCAGTCATGATCGCATCATGCCAGGCGTGCCTCGCACTACCCCGCCACCGCGGTTTCGGCCCTATCCCGCCTAGCCCTCGGCGGCGGTCGTCTCAGCACTCTGAGCCGGCCGCCGCAGCCGCCACCCCGCATAAGCCAGCGGCCCCAACAGAATCGGCAGCGCGTACGTCAGCGCCCGCGCCAGCAGCACCGCCGCCGTGACCCGCGTCGCCCCGGCGGCGTCGAGCCCGGCGCCCAGGTAGGCGGTCAGGCCCAGCTCGATCACGCCGACCCCGCCGGGCGTCACCGGCACGGCCGACAGCACGCGGGCCAGCGCGAAGCCCGCCAGGCAGCGGCTCCAGGGCACCTGCGACTGCGGCACCCCGCAGGCCAGCAGGCAGGTCTGGAACACCAGCAGCCAGCCCAGGTCGTTGCCGATGCTGGCCAAGGTCAGCCGCCGGCTGCGCACCCGCAGCAGCTCCACCGCGTCGTCGCGGAAGCGCACCACGGCCGCGGCGATCGTGGTCGGGGCCGTGCGCCTGGCCAGCCGGAACAGCCGGTCGGCCCACCGCTGCGCCTCGCGTCCCACGGCGCGCGCCGCGCGCTCGTCGCGCAGCGAGCGCCGCACCACCAGCACCCCGGCAACGAACGCGCCGGCGCAGATCGCGGCGCCGCCGCACAGTGTCGCCACGGCGCCGTCGCCGGACGTCAGCCGTCCGGTCGCGGCCAGGACCAGCACCACCGCGGAGGGCGTGGCCAGCTTGGCCAGCGTGCTCCACACGCCGGTGACCCCGGTGTAGACCGCGAACGAGCGCCGGCTCAGGCCCCAGTTGGACAGCATCCGCCAGCTCACGCCGACCGACACCGCGCCGCCGGCCGGGACGGTGTTCGCCACGGCGGTCGAGGCCAGGTTCACCGCCGCCGCCCGGCGCAGCGGCAGGCCGGGGATCGCCGCGGCGATGAACAGCCAGTTCGCGAGCAGGTTCAGCGCGGCGGCCGCCAGGACCAGGACCGCCCATCCCGAGGTCAGCGCCCGCAGCGTGCCCAGCACGCCGTGGTACGGCGCGAGCTTGGGCAGCCCGTAGCCGAACGCCGCGACGCACACCGCCGCCGGGATCAGCACCCCGGCCGCGCGCCGCCCCCGGCCACCGACCATCCCCACCATCGCAGCCCCCTCCGCCTTGATGTCAGGAGGCTAACGGATCGGGCCGGTGAAGGAGCGGCCGGTGAAGGGCGGTCAGTGAAGGAGCGGTCGGTGAAGGAGCGAAGCGAGCCCTACGCCTTGGCGGCCCGCGCGTTGTGCACCCGCAGCCGAATCGTCGCCGCCGCCAGCGAGGGCACGGCCACCCCCAGCGCCTCGGCCCGCGCCACCAGGTCGCCGAAGATCTGCTCGGCCTCGACCGGCAGGCCCGCGGACAGGTCGCGGAACAGGGACGAGGTGTCGTCGCTGCCCTGCGCCGTCAGCATGCCGGCGTAGGCGGCGAGTTCCTTCTCCGGGACCGGGTGCCCGGCCGCCGCCGCGACCGAGGCGGCCTCGGCCAGCACGGTGTCGGCCAGCGCCGTGCCGCCGGGGACGCCGGCCACCTCGCCGACCGTGCCGCCGCCGAGCACGCAGACCGCCCCGAGCGAGGCGATGAACGTCCACTTCGACCACATCGCCGACAGGATCCGCTCGGACAGCGCGGTGTCGAACCCGGCGTCGGACAGCGCGGCGTGCACGGCCCGCACCTTGTCGTCGACGCTGCCGTCGCGGCGGCCGTAGGTCAGGCGGTGCATGCCGGCCAGGCGCAGGATGTCGCCGTCGGCGTCGATGGTGGTCATCACGTAGGCGATGCCGCCGAGCACGGCCCGCTCGCCGAAGCGCTCGACCAGCACGTCGATCTGCCGCATCCCGTTGAGCACCGGCACGATCAGCGTGTCCGGGCCGACCGCGGGCGCCAGGTCGTCCACCGCGCCGGTCAGGCCGGATTCCTTGACCGTGAGCAGCACCAGGTCATAGGGACCCTCGATGGCGTCGGCGGTGACCAGCTCGGGCTCCAGCACGGTCTGTTCGCCGAGCCCGACGATGCGCAGGCCGCGCTCGCGCAGCGTGCGGGCCCGCCCCTCGCGGACCAGGAAGGTCACATCCCGTCCGGCCTGGACCAGTCGGCCTCCGAAGTACCCTCCGGTCGCGCCGGCTCCGACAACGAGAATCCGCATCCCGCACCCCTCCTGATCGACGAACAATGGTTCTCAGCGGGAAACGACCGCGCTCATGTGATCATTCCCGCGGACTACCCATTCGGAGCAACGGATGCGGCATAGACGCGGCCGGATCGGGACCCTGGATCGCATGGAAGCACTCATCAATCCCCGAAGCGTCGCGCGCCTGGCCGCAGCGGTGGCTGTGGTCCTGTCCTTCGCGCCGGCCACGGCCGTCGCCGCGACCGCGCACATCCCGAAGTACGACCTTTGCGACGGCCACAAGTGGTCGCTGTTCGGCTGCCGCCCCGATCCCGGACACCACGGCGTCGGCCGGCCGGAGGCCGAGCGGTTACCGGCGGCCGACGACTGACTCAGGACTCGTGATCAGCGGGGCGGCGGGCCGCCAGCACGGTGCCGATCCCGGCGAGCAGGGCGGTCAGTGCGGTGACCGCGCCGAGGGCTGCTGACATGGGGACTCCGGTGTCGGGAAGGCTGCGCGCCTTCTTGCTGGGGTGGAGGAAGGGAAGGCGCGGGTGGAGCTTCTTGGGTGAGGCGTGCTTGGGCGCGGGCTTCGGTGCGGGCTTGGGCGCGGGCTTCGGCGACGTCGTCGCAGAGGGCTGCGACTTCGGTGTTGTCGCAGCCGTCGCAGCCGTCGCAGGCTGGTCGGCCGGGGCCGGCGCCCGCTGCTGCGGCTGCGAGGCGGCGGGCACCGGGAAGCCAACGGTCCCGGCCTCCAGGTCGAAGCGGATGGGCCCCTTGGCGAACGCCGGCAGCCCGATCAGGGTCCCGGAAGTCGCGGTCGATGGCGCGTCGGCCACGGTGACGCCGGTCCCCGGGCCCGTGCTGTACACCGCCGTCCAGCCGGCCGCCGGGACGCCGACGACCAGCGAGCGCCCGGCGCGCCAGGCGCCGGCCGGGCCGCCGGGGACGTTGAGCGCGAACTCCGGCGTGCCGGTGTCGAACATCGCCGGGCCGCAGCTCTTGCGCAGCCCGGCGCCCTCGACGCAGGTGTGCACCTCGCGCGGGTTCCAGGACGGCGGAATCGCCAGAGCCGCCGTGGCCGCAGTAGTTGCCGTAGTCGCCGTAACCGGCACACCGACGCTCGCCCGAGCAGCATAGGAGCCCATGTAAGAACTCACATAAGCACGTGCGTCGTAACCGCTGTTCGCCCCCGAGTGCCGGGTGCCGCTCCCCGGCGTCCGGGGCAGCTGCGCCAGGCCGTACCCGGCGGCCGGGACGTTCAGCAGCACCTCGCCGCTGACCAGCTCCGGGTCGTACCGGACCGCGAACTGCCGCCCGATGTGCGCACCGGCCGCGTCGTGCAGCGCCCACAAGGGATTCACCAGCCCGGAGATCTCCTCCGGGCTGACGCCCATGATCCCGTCGAGCACGCCGCCGAACATGGCCGGCTTGACCCCGTGCGCGGCGGGGCAGTCCGGCTTGTCCGCGAAGCAGTCGGTGGAGCGGACCAGCTCGATCGGCAGCGGGCCGGTGTGGTAGTCGCCGATCGCCACGTCGGCGTCGGCCTGGTCGCCGTGCAGCTCGATGCCGCTGCCGTAGCCGTAGGCCGCCGCCGCGCCGGTGACCGCGACCGCGCGGGAGGGGATCTTGTCGGCGGCCACCCGGATTCCGGTGGAGCCGGTGTCCAGCAGCAACAGCAGCGGCACGCCGCCGATCGCGACCGTCACCACCGGGCGCGGCGCCGTGTCCGGATCGGCGACGGAGAACGGGACGGCTCCGGCTCCGGCACCGGGCCCGGCCGGCGCCGCCGGGACCGCCGCACCGGCCGGGAGCCCCGCGGTCAGCCCCACCGCGAGGCCGGGCGCGGGCCGGGAGCCGGGGCGCGCCGCCGCCGCGACCGCACCCGCCGACGAGGCCGCGAGCACCCCGCCGACCAGGCCGATCGCCGCCGTCGTTGCCGAGAACCGTGTGGCCAAGGTCCCTATCCGTCCGCCCGAGGTTGCCGAAGACGCGCCTACTCTGAGCGATCAGGAGCCGGAGACACGAATCGCTTGCGCTGAACGGATGAAGACCCTTGCGATTGGGTTCGCGCTGTTTGTGCGACCTGGAAACGTAGGGCCCGACCGGAGCGCGAAGCACGCCTTCGCCGTTCCACAGGACCCTGATGAGGAGACCCCATGAAGCCGACCGAAGCGGCCATCGGCGCACCCTGCTGGGTGGAGCTGGGTGCCGCGGACGTCCCGACGGCCGGCGAGTTCTACAGCGCCCTGTTCGACTGGACGATCACCACCGACCCCCGAGCCGAGGCCGGCGGCTACACCACGGC
Source organism: Catenulispora sp. MAP12-49 (assembly GCF_041262705.1). NCBI lineage: Bacteria > Bacillati > Actinomycetota > Actinomycetes > Catenulisporales > Catenulisporaceae > Catenulispora > Catenulispora sp. MAP12-49. Next base: position 437,555 of record NZ_JBGCCP010000002.1, read on the forward strand.
GTCTTCGCAGGACCTGCCCGTCGCCGCGATGTCGCCGCTGTACGCCCCGGGGCAGCCCGTCGCGTGGACCGTCTCCTTCGCCGTCCTGGACGCCGACGCCACCGCGTCCCGGGCCGCCGAGGAGGGCGGCGCCGTCCTGATGGCGCCGATGGACATCTTCGACAACGGCCGCTTCGCCGTCCTGCGCGAACCCGGCGGCGCGATGTTCACGGTCTGGCAGCCGCGCACCTTCCAGGGCTTCGGCCTGTGGGACGAGCCCGGAGCGGCGTGCTGGGCGGAGCTGGCGACCCGCGACGTCCCCACCGCCACCGCCTTCTACCAGGCGCTGCTCGGCTGGTCCGTCAGCAGCGACGACTACCCGCATCTGAGCGCGGGCGACCGCGTGTTCGGCGGCATCCGCGACCTGAACGCGATGGGCGCGCCGGAGGACGTGCCGACGCAGTGGCTGGTGCACTTCAAGACAGCGGACGCGGCGGCGACAGTCGCGCGGGCGGCCGCTTTGGGCGCGCACACGACGTCCGGAGCGTTCCACCTGCCCGGGACGGGATATTTCGCGACGCTACGGGATCCCCAGGGGGCCGTGTTCGCGGTGTACCAGCCCGATAACGAGGGCGAGAACGAGAACGAGAACGAGAACGAGGACGCCGCGGCGGCCTGAGCAGCCGCCGCAGCCCCGCGGCTCACGCCGTGATCGGTACCTCGTAGACCTCGTTGGCCGGATGGCCGGCGCGCTCGTGGACGCGCATCACGGCCTCCTTGCTCGGCCCGGTGGACAGGCAGAAGACCATGCCGGACTCGGGGTCGAGCCAGGCCTTCTCGAAGTGCACGCCCTCGTCGGCCTCGATGGCGAGGTCGGCGGCGTGCGCCTCCTTGAGCTGGTCGCCGGTCACGCCGACGAATCCCTTGTGCACATCCATGAAGGTCGCCACACCGACCACCTTCCCTTCCTTGCGCGACGCTGGTTTCCTTCCAGGATCGCCGCTTCGGGCCGGTCCCGCCTGTTCGCCGAAATTCCGCGCTTACAGCGAGCTCTCGCCCCGCACCCACTGCCCCAGCGTGCGCCGCGGGTAGCGGACGATGACGTCCCCGCTGACCCGCCCGGACACCTTCACCCGCAGCGTCACCGGCGCGTTCGCGTCCGAGCGCGGCGTGCGGATCTTGATGTCGCCCATGCGCACCTTCACGCCCTCGGTCTCCACCGACACCCCGGGCTTGGTGATCAGCACCAGGTCGCCGCCGAACCCGACCTCGACGTGCAGCTCCAGCTCACCGTGCTCGGAAACCGCCTCGGTGAAGTCCAGCCGCACGTCGCCACCGACCATCTTGATCTCGAACCGGCGCGGCACATGCCACACCCCGACCCGCTGCAGGGTCCCGAAACGCTGGTCGGCCACCACCACATCGGCCGTGGTCGTGGCCGGCAGCGTCTCCACGGCCGGGACCGGCAGGTCGCGGGTCAGGTCCGCCAGCTCCCCCACCGTGCGCGCACTCAACGCCGCCCCCACCCGCTCGTCCAGCTCCTCGCCGGTCAGCCGGCCGTCGGCCGAGGCGTCCCGGAGGATGTCGACGACCTGGTCGCGGTCGGAGTGCGAGGCCTTCATGTCCACGGGCTGGTTTTGATCTTCGTCGCTCACGCTGACAGCTTGCTGGCCCCCGCCGGGTGAGCGCAAGCAGGTTGCCGGCCCGCCGCCGGTCTGCGAGCGTCCCACCCATGACGGGAGAGCGCTTGCTGCGGGTGCATATCAACACTCGGGGTATCGGACTGGTCGAACACAGTGGCCCGGAAGCGACACGGGGAACGTGGTACTCGCTGCCGGCCGAGCACGAGGAGCCAGACGTCTGGCTCAGCCGCGAGCAGGCCGTTCACGCCGAACTGCACCCGAGCGGCTCCGCGGCGCAGGTCCTCCGCTCGTGGTCCTCGGGGACCGTCCTGCCCGAATACGTGGAACACGACGAGCCGGCCGACAGACCCTCGGCCAGGGACCGCGGCGCGGCGGTCGTCATCCGGGACGGCCGGATGCTCGCCATCGCCTACGCACCGCAGAAGGGCGGACACTTCATGCCCGGCGGCGGAGTCGAGCAGGGCGAGACCCCCGAGGAAGCCGCGATCCGCGAGCTGCACGAGGAGACCGGCCTGCGCGGAACCGTCCAGCGGAAACTGGCCACGGTCTACAACCGCGGCAGACACGAGCACTACTTCCTGGTGGAGGCCACCGGCACGACCTCGCCGGCCGAGAGCCTGGACCTGTATCCCGGCGAAGTCCTGACCTGGATCGACATCGCGGCCCTGCCGACCACCGCCATCTGGCCCCGCCGCCTGGCCTGGCGCATCGCGTACTGGCACCGCGCAGGCTGGCCGTCGCGGCCGGCCGTGCTGGAGGACTCGCTCGAATCCGGGCTGACGGAGTGTGCTTGGTAGGAGGGAGCAGCCGAGGAGCAGCCTGCCTTCCACCCGAGAGCGTCAGTAGCATGATCGACGGACCGACTGACCGCTTACCCGAAGGCAGCCCGATGGCAGACTCGACCGACAAGGCCCGTATGATCGCCCACTGCTTGACCGATGCCGAGTTCGAGGGCGTGCCCGGGTTCTCTTCCAACAAGGTGCGCGATGCCTACCAGTTGCCCGACCGGCGCCGGCTGCTGATATCGACCGACCGGCAGTCCGCGTTCGACCACGTCCTGGCCGCCGTCCCGCACAAGGGCCAGGTGCTCACCCAGACCGCGCGGTACTGGTTCGACGTCACCGCGGACGTGTGCCCCAACCACGTGCTCTCCTACCCCGACCCCAACGTGGTCCTGGTAAAGGACCTCGACATGTTGCCTCTGGAGATGGTCGTACGCGGCTATCTCACCGGATCCACCAACACCAGCCCCTGGCCGATGTACGCCCGCGGCGAGCGAGTGCTCTACGGTCACCGCTTTCCCGAGGGGATGAAGAAGAACCAACCCCTGCCCGAGCCGGTCATCACACCGACGACGAAGTCGGCCCAGGGCGGTCACGACGTGCCGACCACCGAGGCCGAGATCCTCAGCACCCAGCTCGTCACGACCGAGCAGTGGCACGAGATGGCCCGGAAGAGCCTGGCGCTGTTCGCCCGCGGTCAGCAGGTCGCAGCGGAGAAGGGCCTGATCCTGGTGGACACCAAGTACGAGTTCGGCCTCGACGAGAACGGGGTCGTGGTCGTCGCCGACGAGATCCACACCCCCGACTCCAGTCGCTTTTGGATCGCAGACTCCTACGAGGAACGGTTCGCGGCCGGCGAGGAGCCGGAAAGCTTGGACAAGGAGTTCCTTCGGCTCTGGATCACCAGCCAATGCGATCCCTACACCGAGCCGATCCCGCCGATCCCGGACGACACCATCATCGAATTCAGCGACAAGTACATCGCGCTCATTGAGCGGGTGACCGGCCAAACCTTCAATCGTCCGGACCCGGCGCTATCGGTCCGCGCCCGCATCCGCGAGGCACTGGCGCGAGAGTTCCCCGAGTACTTCTAGGCGCCGCGGCAACGAGCCGGGACCATCGAAGAGATGGCCCCGGCCGTCCGGGAGTCGATGGCCGGTGGCGGAGTGCAGCCACTCGTCCCGTGTCTACAGTCTGGTCCTGATACTGCCGGCGCCTGTCGAGAGTCGGCCGTAGAGGATCAGTGGTGCGTCAGTTCTGGACGAGCTTGCCCACCGCGTAGACCTCGTCGACGTCGCCGGTCGTGAAGAAGCTCCACGGCACGTTGACGTAGCCGTTGTCGCCCCAGCCGGAACCCCAGCTGTTCTCGATGGTGACGCCCTGGTCGGTGTAGGCGATCACGGCCACCTCGTGGCCGCCGACGACGGGGTCGCTGCTGTCGTCGCCGGGGGTGTAGCTGTAGTCCGAGGCGGCCGAGCCGGACAGGTCCATGAAGCTCTGGCGCACGTTGAAGCCGATCGACACCGGCAGGCCCTGGGAGATGGCGTCCTTGATGGCCGCCTCCGTCCCGTCGCCGACCGCCAGGGTCTGGTAGCCGGAGAGCTTGTAGTTCGCGGCGTTGGCGCGCTCGCTGTCGGTCGGCTGGGTGGTGTAGTCGAAGTCACCCTGGGAGTAGTCGGCCTTGGTGTCGATGCCCTGCTGCTGCTCCATCCCCAGGGCGACGTCGCCGGTGGTGCCCTGGTCGTTGCCCTGGGCGATCTGGGCGTAGATGAACATCGGCGCCATCGGGGCCCCGGAGATGCCCTGCTCGTTCATCAGGATCCCGTAGGCGCTGTACCCGGTGGCCCAGGTCACGCACGAGCCGACCTGCCCCTGGTCGCCCGGGGAGAGCGCGTACTGGGCCAGGCTGGCGCTGTCCGGGGCGTCGGCCGAGGCCGCGGTCAGCAGGTGGTGGCTGTGCGCCTGCGCGGTCAGGCCGGCCCGCTCGGCGGCCCGGGCCCGGGCGATGTTCAGCCCGGTCGCGTAATGGTGGTGCCGCGTGGCCTTGGCCGGCTGCGCGGCCGACGCCGGCGAGGCCGCGACGGCGGTGAGGGCCGCCGCCGCTGTGAACGCCGCGGCTATGCCGGCGGTCTTTGCGTGGTGCATGAGAACTCCCTTGTTCTACGTGTACGTGAAGGTGGCATGACGCTGATACGCCGGTTCGGGCAGCAGCGGCCCGCAGGCAACCGCAGTCAGGATCTTGAGCAGCTCTTGACATCGCGGCCACACTCGGGCACACGTCGGCCCGGTACCGTGCGGAACCCGCGACGGTGCCGTGAGGACATGCGGACCCTGAGACGTGGCTGCCGAAGACCGACGCCGAAAGCAGCGAATCCAGGTGACGACGGTTGCGCCGACGCGGCGCGACCGGATGCCCTGCTTCGCGACAAAGGCCGGCTGCGGTCCGGTCTCGGCTGCGGAGGGGCTCGTACTACCGAGGAAACGTAGCAAGTACCTGCGACTCACGTCAGCCATCAGACTGGCAAAAGGTTCGCAAAGGGCTCATAGGGTCGGCGCAAGGGGAACCCTTGGAGACCCTGTCGGCGCGGCGTCCTAAGCTTGGCGACCATGGTGTCCGACGAGGTACTCCGGGAATCAGTGTCCTGGCTGCTGGCGCTCGCGTCCGGCGAGGTCTCCCCCGACGCCGCGAACGCGAGGTTCACCCCGCACCTCACGGAAGGCCGCGACATCGGCGCGACCATCGCCAAGCGTTTCACCGCGTTCCGCGATTCCCCGCCGACCATCACGGCATTCGACCGTGCAGGCGAGGCGAAGGCCGTCGCCGTGGTGCGCTCCGGCGAGCGGCTCTGGGAGTTCGCCATCACCGTCGAGCCCACCGAGCCGCACCGCATCCACAGCTTCCGGCCGCGACCGGTCCCCGCGGATGCCCGGGAATGGACCGGCCTGGTCGATCGGCTCCGTCAGCTCGACCACGCGGCGTCCAGCCTCCCGGCAAGCCTCCAGACCCGAATCCACCAGCGGTTGGCGGACGTCGTGGCGGACGACCGGATCCCCGGGCTGAGTTGCGGGATCGCCGTGGCCGGGGAAACCGTGCACCGCGAACACCTCGGCACCGGCGACCTCCGTACCCTGACTCCCCTGACCGATGCCGCCGTGTTCCGCGTCGGCTCGGTCACCAAGCTCGTCACCGCGCTGACGGTCCTGGACCTGGTGCAGGACGGCCGCATCGACCTGGACGCGCCGGTGGCACCGCGGGCCGGCTTCGAGGCGACCGTCGCCGACCTCCTGCTGCACCGGGCAGGCCTGCCCAAGGACCTCACCATGCGAAGGGACACGGCGGCGCTCCCGGAAACGCTGGCCGAGGCTGTCGCGCTGCTACCCCCGGCGCGGACCGGGGACGGCCGTGCCACGTATTCGAACCTCGGCTACGAGCTGCTCGGCTTGTACGTCGAACAGGCCACCGGCGCACCGTTCGCAGAAAGCTGCGACCGGATCCTGGCCCGCTACGGCATCGCCGGCGCGCGCCTTGCCGGGCCGGGGACCCTCGCGCCCTCCAGCGTCATCGGCAACCAGGCGATCGCCGGCCGGCTCGCGCCGGTCGTCGAGGCCGCCGATCCCTACCGCTTCGCCGGCGGCATGACCGCCGACCTCGACAGTGTCCTGGCCATCGCGGGCGTCGTCGGCCGGGTCGCAGACCCGCTCGCCGGCGCCCTGCTCGCCCACACGGCCCCCGTTGGCCCGGGCTCCAGCTTCATCCCCGGTGCCGCGCTCCTGGACCGCCCCGAGGGCCCCATCATGTGGCGCGGCGGCAGCACCGCCGGCTTCACCGCCGAGATCATGGCTCCCGCCGACGGCTCGGCCGCGGTCGTCCTGCTCGGCTCCTCGACCCCGGCCGAGGGGCTGCGGAACGCGGCTGAGGAAGTCTTGCGGCTCGTCCGCTCCTGAGCGCGCCCGCGTATCAGGACTCGCAGATGTAGATGTACTGCGCGTCGTCCTGCTGCAGCGGAGCCGTCGGATGGCAGGTGTGGATGATCAGCTGGATCCGCGGGTCCGCCGCGCGGGTGTCCAGCGGGCCGGGGACGATCGCGGTGAAGATCCGGTTCTGCCGCAGCAGTGCCGCGATGTCGTCGACGGAGGGCTTCGGGAGCAGGCCGGTGTAGCCGCCTATCACCAGAACCCGGTCGGTGCCGTTCGTGACCTGGAAGCTCGCGGCGGAACCGCTGAAAACCGCGACGTATGCGTCGTTCGGGGCTGTCAGGGCATTGTTCCTGCGGCCGTTGGCCATCATCTGCTTCCACAGGTCGCCGTCGCCGTCGTGGAAGGAGGCGCCGTAGACCGGCAAGGCGGTGAGGAAGAAGTCCGTATCGGGATGCGTCGTGGTGCCCTGCGCCGCGTAGGCCGCGTCCCAGGCGCCGCCACCGTTGTGCAGGAGCCAGACGTCGGCGGCGATCGGGCCCACGACGGCTCCGGTCACGGCGAGCGCCGCGACCAATACTCGGTTCGTCCGCTGCGGGCGGCCGATGAACAGGGCACTGATAGCCGCAGCGGCGAGGACGACGGCGGCCCAGGACCACAGGGCGCCGCCGGCGGACTGGAGCCACGCGCTCCAGCCGACGGCCGCCGCGATGGCCGCAGCGGTCGCGATACGGGCCGTGCGGGTGGGTGTGGCGGTCAGGGCGGTCTTGAGCCCGATGGCACAGAGCACTGCGATACCGGGGACGAGCATCGTCGTGTAGTACGGGATCAGGGTCCCGGAGGCGCTGAAGACGACGGTGTCGGTGAGGAGCCAGAGGCCGAAGGCGATGGTCGCGGCCCGGAGCGGATCCGTGCGTGGTTCGTCCCGGCGCACGAAGAGGATCGCGACGCCCGCGATGAGCGCGATCGGCAGCAGCCAGCCGGCGCAGCGGCCGATGTCATCGGTCAGCAGCCGGTTCCAGGAAGCGGCCGAGCCGATGGCGGTGCGGTGGCCGAACTGAACCAGATCGTTGGCGTACTCGGTCGCGTCCGGGCTCGGCGGCGCGATGCTCGGCAGGCCGTAGGTGGCCGTGCCGCCGCCGGCGAAGCGCCCGAAACCGTTGTAGCCGAAGATCTGCGAGAACGGCGAGTTGTCCGTGGTGCCGTCGGTGAAGGGCCGGTCGTGGGCCGGCGTGAGTGCGACGAACGTGACCCAGCTGAAGGAGACCACGATCATCACGCCGGCCGCCGCGGACAGTCGCAGGGCCCTGTTCTTGAACGACTTCGGCCCGGCGATCGCGTAGGCGACCGCCACGGCGGGCACCGGGAGCCAGGCCTCCCCCATCTTCGCCTGGAAGGCCAGCCCGAACCAGACGCCCGCCAGGATCAGCGAACGCAGCCCGCCGGTCGTCCGCAGGCCCGGAAGCCCGCGCTCGCGCCGCCTCGGGCCCGCGATCGCGCGCAGCACCGCGTCGACGGCCAGCAGGATCAGCAGCAGGGACCACGGGTCCGACTCGTTCCCGCGCGGCTCGGTCAGGGCGGCCGGGGTGAGCGTGAACAGGACGGCGGCCGCCAGCGCGGTCCGGGCCCCGGCGACCCGGCGCACCGTGCGGAACAGCACCGGGATGGTCAGCGCCCCGGCGACCACCTCCGGCAGCACCATGGCCGGCTCGTTGAAGCCGAAGACCTTGACCGAGAGCACCTGCAGCCAGAAGGCGCCGGGCAGCTTGTCGATGCTGATCGAGCCCTGACGGTCGAAGGCGCCGTAGACGAAGTCGTGCCAGCTGCTCGCCATCGACCGGACGGCCCCGGCGTAGTAGACGTTGATGCCGTCGTGGCCGATGCCCCAGCTGTAGGCGACGGTCGCGGCGATCGTCAGCGCTGCCAGCGCGGCGTAGATCCACCAGGGATCGGCCGGGGACCGGACCGGATCGAGGGCTCCAGTGGTTCCGGCGCCCTCGCTCCCGGCCTCGTCGCTCACTTCACTCGGTTCCGGCGAAACCATGGTGCTCCGTCTCTCGAACTCAGGCCGTGAAGTCGGGGAACTCCCCGACGTGCTCCCGGTACCAGGCCAGTGACTCCGGGATGCCGGTCTCGATCGGGATCTCCGGCCGGTAGTCGATGTACCGGCTGCTGTTCGTGACGTCGCCCAGCGTCACCGAGTCCTTCGGCTCGCCCAGGCGCATCTGCACCGAGACGATGTCGGCCTCGTCGAAACTCCCCTTGGCCTGCTCCAGGATGAACTTCGCGAGCCAGAGCACCTCGGTCTTGCGCTCGGTCCCCAGGTCCATGATGTGCTCGAACAGGCCCGGCTGCTCCGGTGCGAGCATGGCCGAGACCAGGCCGCGGGCCAGGTCGCGGACGTGGACCAGGTCGATGATCATGTTGCCGCGGTCGTGCACGCGCAGCGGCAGGCCCTTGAGGGCGGACAGCGCGAAGACCGGGAACACCTTGCGGACCGGGTAGGCCTTCTGCCGGGGGCCGTAGGCGTTGAGGCCGCGGACCACCACGATCTTGCCGTCCTGCCAGCTGTTGATCATCTGGGCCAGCTTGGCCGCGGTGTGCTTGGTGACGCTGTACGGGTTCAGCCAGTCGTTGCCGACGGTGATGTACACGCACCGCTTGCCCTCGTCGCGGGCCGCCTCGAAGACGTTCAGCGAGCCCATCACGTTGCTGCCGGCGGTCTCCTCCAGGAAGTCCATGGTCTCGGAGGTGCCCAGGATCCCGGCCATGTGGATGACCCGGTCGGCCTCGCTCACCAGCTTGCGGACCAGCGAGCGGTCCCGGGTGTCGCCGCGGACGTCGGTGTAGTCGGCGTCGAAGGCGAAGGCCGGGCCCTGTTTGTCCAGGCCCACGATCTCGTACGGCGCCGGCTCGCCGGCCGCGGCGGCCGTGCGGTTCAAGGCGGTCAGATGCTCGGCTATGTGCGATCCGATGAACCCGTTGATCCCGGTGACCAGAACCCTCACGTACCCGCTCCCGTCGCGTTTTCGGAGGCCTGCAGAACGATTGCCAAGCTGTCGGCCACGTACGCCAGGTCCTCTTCGCCGAGGCCGTACCAGAACGGCAGGCACAGCAACCGGTCCCAACCCGGTTCGGCCCGACCGTCCAGCCAGTCCGCCTCGGCCATCGAGAAGTCCATGATCGGAGTCGGCGTGGCGATGCCGAACCCGGTACGCAGCCGCTGCCGGACGCCGGGGACGTCGCCGACCCGGAGCACGGCTCTGGTGTGGTTGTCGTAGTCGTCGGTGACCAGCTCCAAGCCCACACGCCGGAGCTGGTCGCGGTAGGCCGTGTGCAGCCCGGCCATGTGCGCGCTGATCTCGTCGGCGTGCCGGAGCTGCACCTCGAGCATCGCGGCGTGCAGTTCGGAGAGCCGGTGGTTGTAGCCGAGGTGGTCGATCGGGCGCTCGGCCGGGACGGCACGGCGGTCGAGCCGGCCGAAGTCCCGGTAGCGGCGCAGCTTCTCGTGAAGGCCGGCGTCGTCGGTGACGACGCAGCCGCCCTCGCCGGCTGTCAGGGCCTTGTTGAAGGTGAAGCTGTACACCCCGGCCCGGCCGAGCGTGCCGACCATGCCCTTCGGGGTGCGGGTGAGGAAGCACTGGCTGGCGTCCTCGATGTCCTCGGGGCCGACCGAGCCCACGTAGTCGGCGCCGGCCTGGCCGGCCAGCGCGACGTGCCAGCGCTGGGTCCCGGCCGGCAGCGGGTCGGCGGCCTCGGCCATCGGCCCGCTCAACGGCCGGGTCCGCGGCCGGAGCACCACCTCCCGGCCGAGGCGGCGGGCGACGTAGGGGACGCTGACGAAGTTGACGGTCGGGGTGCCGACCGGGCCCTCGTCCTGCGCCATCAGGGCTTCGATGGCGGTCGTGCCGTTGCTGAACAGCAGCGCGTACCGCTTGCCGGTCAGCTCGGCCAGCGCCGCCTCGCACCGTTCGACGTACTCGCCCTGCAGGACCCGGCCGGAGGCGATGACGCCCGAGACGGCCTGCGCCACCTCGTCGGCGAACATCAGATAGGAGGGCCGGAAGTCCGTGACCGGTCGGCGGTCCATCAACGGTTCCACGCCCGGACCAGGTCCTCCAGGGCTTCGGCCGCATGCGACGGGCTCGGCTGCGCGGCGATCTGCGCGGCGACGTCCTGGGCGCGCTGCCGATAGGACGGGTCCTCCAGCAGATCGCGGACCGCCGCCACCACGTCCTCGTCCGTCATACTCGCGTGGTCCAGCTTGCGGCCGGCCCCGCAGCGTTCGAGCAGCATGGCGTTGGTGTGCTCGTCGCCGAACACCGGCAGCGCCAGCTGCGGCACGCCGAAACCCAGCGCGGTCAGCGCCGTGCCGGGACCGCCCTGGTGGACGAGCACGTCCAGGCTGTCGGCCAGGAGCTTGAGCGGCAGCCAGTCCACCACCCGCACCCCGGGCAGATCCAGGTCCACCAGCTCCCGGTGCGCCGGCCGCAGCGGCACGACCACCTCCATGCCCAGTGGCGCCAACGCCCGGGCGATCCGGCCGACGATGGCCAGCCCGCCGTTCTCCGGCAGCACCGTGCCCATGGTGACGCACACGCGCGGGCCCTTGCGCGGCTCGGCGAGCCAGTCCGGCATCGCGCCAGGGCCGTTGTAGGGCACGTACCTCATCGACTGGTGCGGCGCGTCGATCCTCAAGTCCGGCGTCTGGAAAGCCGGCGGGCACACGTCGAGCACCAGCGCCGGCGGCCGGGCCGGCTCGGTCATGCCGAACCGGGCGCGCAGCCGCGACTCGCCCTCGGCCAGCGCGCGCCGCAGCCGCGGCCGGACCGGCGGGCCCCAGCTCTGGTGCACGGCCGGGACGCCGAGCCGGTCGGCGACCAGCCGGCCGGCCAGCTCCACCGGCTCGTGCAGCACCAGGTCGGGGCGGAAGTCCTCGACGGCCTCCAGCAGCCCGGAGGCCAGCAGTCCGCTCATCCGGGCGTTGGCCTGGGCGAAGGCGGTGGCCAGCGAGCCGCCTTCGGTGAAGGCCGCGACCGGGAGCTCGGAGGGGTCCAGCCGCCGGCCGACCGGCATCGCGGTCAGGCTGGTCTCGACCACATGGTTGGTCAGGTTGGGCAGCGAGGCCACCCGGACGTCGTGGCCGCGCGAGCGCAGGGCCCACGCGGTGGGCACCACGTCCCACAGATGGCTGAGGATCGGACTGGTCGTGACCAGGATGTTCAGCGCGCGTTCGGGCGCGGGCGAGCCGACGGTCACCTGTGCTGTCCCCCTCCGGCACCGGTCCGCGCGGGCGCCGGTGGCTGGCGCTCCGGGGCCGCAAGTCCCGCTGCCCGCGTGATCCTAGCGGGAGGTTTCCAGAGCGTGCAAGACCACTGATATCCCGCTTCCGGCAGCCCGCCGACGGGACGGCGAACCGGGCATGAACATCAGGGCTTTGACCTCAAATCGACTATCAGAGCTTTGACGAAGGCCAGCGGTCCAGGTCGATCTCCGGGAACCGGGCGGCCAGCCGGTCCAGGTCCGCACGCAGCGCCGCGCGGGCCACCTCGTCCAGCTCCCGGCCCACCTCGATCTTGGCCCCGGAGGTGGCGTTGCGCGGCCGGCGCAGCGCCGCGGTGACCGGCACGCGCTCCGGGTCCAGGGCGAGGAACTCGAACATCGCCCGCGCCTGTCCGGCCGGATCGGCGACGCAGTGCTCGTATTGCTGGATGAGGATCTGCTCGGCCGGGAACGCGGCCAGGAGCCGGTCCAGCTGGTCGGCATACAGGCTCCTGATGAACTCCCGTTCGATCATGGTGTCGTCCAGCAGCGGGCCCGATGCCGCGGCCGGATCGGCGGCCCGCATCCGGGCGACGTAGGTCAGGCCTGAGCGCGCCCGGTCGATGGGATCACGCAGCAGCACCAGCAGCCGCGCGTCGGGGGCCACGCGGGCCAGCATCGGCGCCGTCCAGCGGTCGAACATGTACCTGGGCGTCCACTCCCCGCCGATGCTCCCCTCCGGACGCGGGAAGTACGCGTGGTAGGCCGCGGCGTCGGGACCGCGCCGGCCGTCGCCGAACTGGCCGAAGTAGTGGACCTCCTTGGGCTGCCCGGGCGGGCGGGCCACCACCGGGTGGCTGGTGAGGATGTGGTGCCACCAACTGGTCCCGGAGCGGAAGGTCCCGACGCCGACGAAATCCGGCGGCCCGGGGCGCCATCCCGGCGGAGTGGCCGGCGGCGGCAGCGGGGCCCGATATGGCAGAGCGCTGATGTTCTCGGCACCGGTCCGGTCCAGCCGTTCTGACATGCGTCGGCCTCCAGATGAAGGTTTGCCGAAACGCCGGTTGCCGGCGGGTTCGGCGGACGTGTCGGCGAGACTTCCGCCGTCGCGGTATGGCAGCCTATGCGTCGTGACTACCGACACGCCCACAGGGCAGGGTCCTGAGATCGGTCGCTTCGAGCCCATCTTCCCGGTCCGCGATCTGCGGCGCTCGCTGGAGCACTACAAGCTACTCGGTTTCGATGTCGACGACTACGAAGAAGGCGACGAGTACTCCTTCGCCCGGCGCGACGGCAACCAGCTGCACCTGACGCTGACCCCTGACATGGACCCGCTGGTGAACGCCGCGTGCGTCTACTTCCGGGTGGACGACGCGGCGGCGCTGGCCGACCAGTGGCGGGCCAGCGGCGCCGGCGGGACCGGGCCGGCGCACGACACCGACTACGGGATGTGCGAGTCCGCGCACGTGGACCCGGACAACAACATGATCAAGTTCGGCTCCCGGATCGCCCAGCGGTGAACACGGCGCCCACCGCGCCCGGCCACGGCCCGATATCCGCCGGGCGCCGCCTGTCATGAGGGCCCTGATAACCACCACACCCTTCCTGTCCCACCTGTGGGACGTCGTGCCGCTGGGCTGGGCCCTGCGCTCGGCCGGGCACGACGTCCGGGTCGCGGCCCTGCCGAACATCACCGAGGACATCGTCGCCACCAGCCTGACCGCGATGCCGGCCGGCCCGCTGTTCGACACCACCCTGGTACCGGACTGGAGCGGGCAGGACGACGGCCTTCTCCCCTTCGCCAGCACCACCGCGCGCCTGGGCGGGCTGCTGGCCCACGGCCTGGCCGGCAAGCTCGACGACTTCCCGCCGGACCTGGTGGTGCACGAACCGCTGGACCTGGCCGGGCCGATCATCGCCCAACTGGCCGGCGTCCCGGCGGTCCACGTCTCCTGCGGACCTCCCTACGCACCGCGGGCGGTCCAGGCGCTGGCCAAGGCTGCCGCCTCGGTGCGCCGCCGCCAGGGCTGGCCCGCCGAGGTCCCGCCGCCGGCGCTGATCGTCGACGTGTGCCCGCCGAGCTACGCCGATCCCGACCGCCGCCTGGCCGGCCCGCACCAGCCGATGCGGTTCGTCCCCTACAACGGCCCCGGGGCCGTCCCGGACTGGCTGCGCGAGCCGGCGGACCGGCCCCGGGTCTGCGTGACCATGGGCACCGGAGCGGCCGGACACCCCCTGCTCAGCCGGATCGCCGCGGCGCTGGCGAGCCTGGACGTCGAGGTCGTGGTGCCGGCCCGGCCCGACGTCGCGGCGCAGGTCGCCGAGGCGGTGCCGGCGGCGCGCGTCGTGGAGTGGCTGCCGTTGAAGCTGCTGCTGGCCGCCGGCTGCGACCTGGTGGTCCACCACGGCGGACCGGGCACGGCGCTGACCGCGCTGAGCTACGGCGTGCCGCAGCTGACCGTGCACGTCCACGACCATCCGGCGGCCGGGGAGCACTACATCAACAGCCGCCTGCTGAAGGCCTGCGGCGCCTCGATCGGCCTGAGCGGCCGGGCCATGACCGACCAGGACATCGTCGACGCCGTCAGGGCCCTGATGACAGAGTCCGGATACCGCGCCGCGGCCGGCGCGATGGCCGCGGAGATCCGCGCCATGCCCAGTCCCGCCGCCACGGTGGAGGTGCTGGAGCGGCTCGTCGGCCAGGCTCAGGAACAGATACAGACTCCGTATCAAACACAGGCTCTTGATCAAACACAGGCTCTTAGTCAAATACAGACCGGGCGTGCCACTCGTCCGGTGGAGGCCTGATGACACAGTCCCGCGAAGAGAACGACGGCGGCCCGGGGCATCCGGCGCCGCCGCCCGGACGGACGCCGGTCGATCTGGTGATCGTCGGCGACGTGCTGCTGGACCGGGACATCACCGGCGAGGTGGAGCACATATCCTCCGAGGCCCCGGTCCCGGTGGTCGACGTGCTGCGCCAGACCACCCGGCCCGGCGGCGCCGGTCTGGCCGCGCTGCTGGCCGCGCGCCAGGGCGAGAAGGTCACGCTGATCACCGCGCTGGGCACCGACCAGGCCGCGGCCAGCGCGCTGGAGGCGCTGACCCGGGCCGGCGTCGCGGTCGTCAACCTGGGCACGGCCGCGCCGACCACGGTGAAGACCCGGATCCGGGCCGCGAACCAGACCCTGGTGAAGGTGGACGAGGCCGCGCCCGCGCTGGCCCCGGGCCCGCTGCCGCCGGCCGGCCGGGCCGCGATCGAGGCGGCCGACGCCGTGCTGGTGTCGGACTACGGCGGCGCGGTCGCGGCGGCCGAGGACGTGCGCGAGGCGCTCGCGCACGCCGCGCTCCGCACCCGCATGGTGTGGGACCCGCACCCGCGCGGTTCCGTACCGGTCGCCGGGGTGACGGTGGTGACGCCGAACCGGCGCGAGGCCCGGGCGCTGGCTCCAGCTCCGGCTCCTGTCCTGGCTCCCGTTCCGACTGCCGAGCAGGGCGCCGACCCTGTCGCGGCGCCAGCCGCCTCCGCCGACGGGGCCCGGCACCCCGGCCTGGCCGAGGACGTGGAGTGCGCCCGGCGGCTGCTGCGGATCTGGGACGTCGGCCAGGTCGCGATCACCCGCGGCGCGGCCGGGGCGGTGCTGGTCAGCGGTGCGAACGCGCTGCCGCTGGTGGTGCCGACCCCGTTCGAGGCGTTCGGGGACCCCTCGGGCGCGGGCGACCGGTTCGCCGTCGGCGCGGCGGCCCTGCTCGCCCGCGGCGCGCTGCCCTCCGAAGCCGTCGGCCACGCGGTCGTGATGGCGGCCGAGTACGTGGCCGCGAACACCTTCCAGGCCCGGCCGCCGATCGCCGCGCCGGCCGCCGACGAGAGCGCCGCGGCGCTGGCCGAGCGGATCCGGGCCGGCGGCGGCGTGGTGGTGGCCACCGGCGGCTGCTTCGACCTGCTGCACCGCGGGCACGTGGCGCTGCTGCAACAGGCCCGCCGGCTCGGCGACTGCCTGATCGTGTGCGTGAACGACGACGCCTCGGTGACCCGGCTCAAGGGCCCGACCCGCCCGGTGGTGACCGCCGAGGACCGCGCCGCCGTCCTGGAGGGGCTGGGCTGCGTGGACCGCGTCGTCGTGTTCGAGGGCGACACCCCCGCCGAGGTACTCTCACGGATCCGGCCCCATGTGTTCGTCAAGGGAGGCGACTACGCAGTCGGCGACATCCCCGAGAGCGCGGCGGTCGAGAAGCACGGCGGCCAGGTGGTCCTGGTCCCCTATCTCGACGGCCGGTCGACCACTTCCATGATCGCCCGCGCACTGCGCACCGACGACGCGATGGGACAGACCTGATGACGGGCCGCCACACAACCACGACACCGCAGGCACCGACCCGCGGCGCGACGATCTGGCTCACCGGCCTGTCCGGCGCCGGGAAGAGCACCGTCGCCGAGGCCGTCGCCGACCGGCTGCGCGCCGAAGGGCATGCGGTGCAGGTCCTCGACGGGGACGAGCTGCGCGCCGAGCTCTCCCCCGGCCTGGGCTTCACCCGGCAGGACCGCGACATCCACGTGGCGCGCGTCGGCTACGTGGCCCGGCTGCTGGCCGGGCACGGAGTCAAGGTGCTGGCACCGGTGATCGCCCCGTACGCCGAGGCGCGCGCCGCCGTCGCCGCCCGGCACGCGGAGTCCGGTGTCGACTATCTGGAGATCCACGTGGCGACCCCGGTCCAGGTGTGCGCGGCCCGGGACACCAAGGGGCTGTACGCCAAGCAGGCCGCCGGCGAGATCTCGGGCCTGACCGGTGTCGACGACCCGTACGAGCCGCCGCCGAACCCGGCGCTGCGGCTCGACGCGCACCTGGAGTCGGTGCAGGAGTCTGCGCAGGCGTTGTACGCGGTGCTGGAGGCGCGGGGGCTGCTCGGTTCCGGGATCGGGGCCGAGGAGTCGGTCGCCGCAGCCTTCTAGACAGCCGGACCAGCGGTTGCCGGATCGATCGTCATCGACCCGGCAACCGCTTTCGACGGCTTCACCGCTACTCAGCCCCCGGATACCACCGCTGAGGCTCCATCCCCTCCGACCGCACCCGCCCGCGCCCCTCCAGGTACACCAGGTGCGCCAGGATCTCCCGGGCCGCGCTGTACTTCACCGCGCCGGACAGCGTCGTCCAGGGGCGGGCCCAGGTCAGCCGGGCGGCGATGGACCAGCAGGCCGCGCCCGGGGTGTCGGCGACGGCGGCCTCGATCTCGGACAGCCGATGCTCGTGGTGGCCCAGAAGCTGGTCGACCCGGGTGCGCAGGCCGCGGAAGCGGTATTCGTGGGCCGGCAGGACCTCCTCGACCCGCAGGTCGCCGACCGCGGCCAGGGCCCCGAGGTAGTCCTGGAGCGGGTCGGGGCGCTGGCGGGAGTGCAGCGAGACGTTCGGCGAGATGCGGGGCAGGATGTGGTCGCCGGACAGCAGCAGGCCGTGTCCGGCCTCGAAGAAGCACACGTGGCCCGGGGTGTGGCCGGGGGTCCAGATCGCGCGCAGGTCCCAGCCGGGCAGGTCGAGCTGCTTGCCGTCCTGGAACAGGACGTCGGGCTGGGTCTGCTGGATGTACTTGCGCGCCTTGCGCTCGGACATGCCGCCGGATCCGCTCCCCGGGACGCCCAGGCGCGCGCGCATGGTCTCCCAGCCCGCGGCCAGCCCGGCGCGCAGGGCGTCGTCGTCGCGGTCGCCGATGGTCGCGGCGTCCTCGGGATGCAGGCCCAGCCAGGCGCCGGAGACGTCGCGGACCCGCGCGGCCAGGCCGTAGTGGTCGGGGTGGGCGTGGGTGGTCAGCACGGCCCGCACGTCCTGGATCTGCCGGCCGGCCTCGGCCAGCCCGGCGACCAGCCCGTCCCAGGCCTCCTCGGAGTCCCAGCCGGTGTCCACCAGCGCCACCCCGTCGGGCAGCTCGAAGGCGTAGGACAGGACGTAGCGCATGCGGCCCGGCATCGGCACCGGGATCGACCACAGGCCCGGACGGACCTGCTCGACCGGCGGGAACTCCTCCCGCGCCCAGGCCTCCTTCTGCAGGACGCCGGTGATGTCGAGCGCTGCGATGTCGGACGCTGAGATGCCGGACGCTGAGGTGTCGGTGCTGTCAGGCGCTGCGGAGTCCTCACCAGACTCGGCGGGGCGAGCGGGCTCGGCGGTGCGGGTGCCGCGCGCCGGGCGGTCGTCGCGCTCTGAGAAGATCCGCTCGTACGTCGGCAGCCGGCGGGCCGCGTCCGTGCGCGCTGCCGCGGCCTGCTCGCGGCTGGCCATCGAGCGCACCAGCCGGCGCTCCTCGGCCATGGCCTCGGCCAGGTCCAGGTCCAGGGTGATGTTCAGCAGCTTCTTGGCGGTGCGCAGGGCGTAGTCGGCGTGGCAGGTGAGCGAGGCGGCGAAGCGCTCGGCCTCGGCCAGCAGCGTCTCGCCGGGCACCACCCTGTCCACCAGGCCGATGCGCTCGGCCTCCGCGGCGTCGACCGGTTCGCCGGTCATGATCATCCGTCGGGCGGCGGCCAGGCCCACCAGGCGCGGCAGCCGCGCGGTGCCGCCGCCGAGCGGCAGCGCGCCGAAGCGGATCTCGGTGAGCCCGATCTTCGCCTCGGCAGCCATGATGCGGAAGTCGCAGCTCAATGCGATCTCGCAGCCGCCGCCCATGGCCGCGCCGTTGATCGCGGCGATCACCGGCTGCGGGATCCCGCTCAGGTCCGTCGAGCCGGGGTAGCGCTTGCGCGCCGCGGCGCGGACCTGACGCGATTCGCGCAGGTCGGCGCCGCCGGAGAAGTGCTTGCCGGCGCCGGTGAGGATCACGGCGCGCACCGATTCGTCGGCGGCGATGTCCGCCGCCGCCTCGAACAGCCCGGCGCGGATCTCGGCGCTGAAGGCGTTGGCCCGCTCGGGGCGGTTGAGGGTGATGATCGCGAGTCCGTCGCGGCGCTCGACCAGGACGGCCTGCCCGGCCGCCCCGCCGACGGTCCCGCCAACCGTCTCGCCGGTCACTTGAAGCCGTCCTTCCCAGCCCAGAACGGGGCGCGCAGCTCGGTCTTGAGGACCTTGCTCATCCCGTTGCGCGGCAGGTCCTCGACGAACTCGATCCGGCGCGGCCGCTTGAACGGCGCGAGCGTGGGCGCGATGAACTCCAGCAGTTCGGCCTCGGTGGCGCTGAAGCCGGAGCGCAGGATGCAGAACGCCATCACCTGCTCGCCGAAGGTCTCCTCCGGGATGCCGATCACCGCGGCCTCGGCGACCGCCGGATGCCCGGTGAGCGCGTTCTCGACCTCCGCGGGGTAGATGTTGGCCCCGCCGGCGATGATCATGTCCTTCACCCGGCCGGTGATGTAGAGGTAGTTGTCCTCGGTGAGGCGGCCGACGTCGCCGGAGCGGAAGAAGCCGTCCGGCGTGATGCGGTCGTCGCCCTCCTCGTGGTCGCCGAGGTAGGAGGAGATGGTGACCGGGGTGCGGATGTAGAGCTCGCCGGTCTCGCCCCGGGGCAGCTCCGAGCCGTCCGGCGCGATGACCCGGACCTCGACGTGCGGCCGCAGCAGGCCACAGGAACCGGGCCGCTCCAGGTGGCCGTCGGGCCGCATGACGGCCACCATGCCGACCTCCGAGGCGCCGTAGCCCTCGTGCAGCACCGGACCGAAGTACTCCATCACCCACTCCTTCACCGCCCAGGGCGTCGGAGCCGAGCCGGTGGAGACGGCCTTGACGGAGCCGACGTCGTAGGAGGCGAGCACCTCCGGCGGCAGCGCACGCATACGCTGCAGCATCGTCGGCACGGTCTTCCAGTGCGTGATGCGCCGCTTCTGGATGATCTCCAGGGCGGCTTCCGGGTCGTAGCGGTCCAGCAGGTAGACCGTGCCGCCGACCTTGTGGCAGGTCCGCGCGGACTTCGGCCCGACGCCGTGGTGCAGCGGCAGGGTCAGCAGGGTGCGGCCGCGCGGCCGGGACCGCTTGAGCCGGCTGACTTCGGAGAACTCGTTGATCCGGCGCTGGTGCTCCTCGTCCTGGGCGACCTGCTTGCGGGCACCCTTGGGGGTCCCGGTGGTCCCCGAGGAGTAGGTCGTCAGCGTGGCCCGCGGCGTGCTCAGCCGGCCGACCGGCTCCCGGGAGGCGATCAGCTCCTCCAGGTCCTGCGCACGGGAGTCCGGGGTCCGGAGCGAGACCAGGATCGGGACGCGCTCGGCGGCTGCGTCCAGCAGCGGCCCCGCCTCCTCGTCGTCGAAGAACAGCACCTCGGGGTCGACGTCCTCGACGATGCCGAGGACCTCGTGCGGCGTGAGCCGCCAGTTCACCGCGATGTGCTCCCAGCGCGCCTTGTTCAGCGCCAGGTTGATGACGAACCACTCGAAGCTCTGATGGGTCCGCACGCAGGCCCGCTTGCGCTCCGAGTCGAGGGAGACCAGCCAGTCGGCCAGCCGGTTCGCCCGGTCGTTCCACTCCTTGTAGGTCATCGAGCGGTCGCCGTCCACCACGGCCGGGTGGTCGGGCGTGACCTCGGCCCAGTGCTCGGGCTGCCCGCGTCCACGGACCGCCGCCGACTTCGGCGCCGGCTTGGGCTCGGTCTCCGACTGCATCTCGGTGTCCGGCTTCGGCTCGTTCGGCTCGGTCTTCAGCTCGGTCTCCGGCTCCGTCTGGCTCACGACAGTCCCTCCCCTATCGCTGCGGGCGCACGCACCCCGGTGAACACGTACTCGATCATGCCGCCGCCACCTCGTCGGCGGCCGCTACGACTCGCCGTAGTACGGACGCGACGAACGCGTCCGGGAACCTGCGGCGGTCATAGGAGGCCGACAGGCACGGCCGGTCTGCGATGTCGATCCAGAACCAGAGCTTGGACTTGCGCACGGCGAACGCCGAACCGCCGCCTTCGGCATCCGCGGGATCGGCGACATTGGCGCGATCGGCGGTGTTGGCGGCATTGGCGGCATTGGCCGGACCGCCGCCGGCCGGACCCACCGCCGCGCCGCCGGGCTGCGGTCCGGCGAGCCGGACGTTCACCGTGATCTGCGACAGCGGATGGGCCAGCCGGCCTTCCGGCCGGTACAGCGATTCGTCCAGCTCCCGGGACAACCGGGTGATGGTGTACGGCGGGGCCGACCGCTCGATGCCACGCCCGGTCGCCAACAGCGTGGCCCGGCACCGGGCGGCCAGATCGGCCGCCGGATCGACCTGGTGGCGCAGCACGATGCTGCGCGCGAAGAAGCCGATCAGCGCGTCGCTGCCGGGCCGGTCCCGGCCGTGGTGCATGAAGTAGTAGAGGAAGTCGTCACACTGATACTCCTCGGCGAGCGCCGAGAGCAACAGCGTCTGCCACACCGCGGCCGTCGTCACCCGCGCGGTCCGGGCGAACAGGGCGATGCGGCCGGCGGTCCCGGCGGCCGGCGCGGGAGCGGCCACCGATCCGGCCCAGCCCAGCGAACCGATCTCAGTCGCCCTGGCAAGCTTCGGGACGCTGCTGCTGTCCGAGACCAGATCCCGCCAGTACTCGAGCTGGCCGCCGGACAACTCGGCACCGGCCGCATGCTGGGCGGCCACGTGCGCACTCCAACTGGTCCGCAGCCGAGGCAGGACCGGACGCCGGCCGGCCAGCACGGCACGGTAGGCGGCCGACAGCTCGCCGACCAGGATGTCGCGGCACCAGTTGTCCCACGCCAGATGGTGCACGATCAGCAGCACGTCGCAGCCCGAGCCCGGCACCGCCCGCCGCAGCACCGCCGCCCGCACCGGCCCGGCCCCCCACACATCCAGCGGCACCCGCGAAAGCTCGGCGACCAGCCGCTCGACCGTCACACCGGCCCGCGGCTCGTGCACCGCGACCGGGATCAGACCCCCCGGCGCGCCGATCCGCTGCCGCACAACCCCGTCCGGACAGGCCACCAGCCGCATCCGCAACGGCTCATGCCGGTCGGCGACGAATCCCAGCGCGCGCGACAGGAGGGCGGGCTCGACGTCGAACGGCAGCCGCAGCAAGACCGGGAACTGCCAATGCCGCAGCATGTACCCCTGCGTGATCGCGGCCTGTTCGGTGGACAGCGGCAGCAGACCGGGCTCGATCGGCAGCCCGGCGCGATCGGCGGGCTCGGCAGGCAGGTCGGCCCCGGCACGCACGGCGGCCAGCTCACCAGGCAGCCCGGCCCGATCGCTGGGCAACCCCGCCCGACCGGCAGGCAGCCCCGCCCGATCAGAGAGCATGGGCCGCGTTCGCCAGCTGGGCGTACCTGCCGTCTCGCGAGACCAGTTCGCTGTGCGTGCCGATCTGCGCGATCCTCCCGTGGTCGAGCACCACGATCTGGTCGGCGTTGACGATCGTCGACAGGCGGTGCGCGATCACGATCGTGGTGCGGCCCTCGGCCAGGTTGTCCAGCGCTTCCTGGACGGCGCGCTCGGTGCGGGTGTCCAGGGCGCTGGTGGCCTCGTCGAGGACCAGGATCGGCGGGTTGCGCAGGATCATGCGGGCGATGGCCAGGCGCTGGCGCTCGCCGCCGGAGAAGCGGTAGCCGCGGGCGCCGACGATGGTGTCGTAGCCGTCCGGCAGGGAGGCGATCAGGTGGTGGATCCGGGCGCCCGTGGCGGCGTGCTCGATCTCGTCCTGGGTGGCGTCGGGGCGGGCCAGGAGCAGGTTCTCGCGGATCGTGGTGTGCATCAGGTACGTCTCCTGCGACACCAGGCCGACCGCGCGGCACAGCGAGTTGAGGGTGACGTCCCGGATGTCGGCGCCGTCGATGCTCACCACGCCCTGCTGCTGCTCGTACAGCCGGGTGACCAGGTAGGCCATCGTGGTCTTGCCCGAGCCGGTCTCGCCGACGATCGCGGTGACCGTGCCGGGGGCCATCGTCAGGGTGATGTCCTGCAGCGTCCACTCGGGGCTGTCGGCGTACCGGAAGCACACGTCGGTGTAGCGCACCTCGCCGCCGGTGACGGCCAGCTCGGCGGCGCCGGGCTTCTCGTCGATGTCGATCGGCAGGTCCAGCACGTCGAAGATGCGCGCGAAGACGGCCAGCGAGCTGGTCAGGTTCTGGGTGATGCCCTGGATCGAGCTGGCCGGGGCGACCAGCCGGTTCACCATGCTGGTGAAGGCGACCACGGTGCCGACGGTGGCGGCCTTGGCCCCGTGCGCGAACTCCAGTCCGGCCAGGCCGTACAGGATCGCCGGGATGATGGTCAGGCTCATCCGGCGGCTGGCGGTCCGCCACCGGCCGACCATGCTGGCCCGCAGCTCCAGCTGGGAGATCGCGCGGGACTGCGCGGAGAACCGGTCCCGCATGACCTTCTGCAGCCCCATGGTCTTGCTCAGCAGGACCCCGGGCAGCGACAGGGACTCCTCCACGTGCACGGTCAGCTGCGCCATCAGCCGCTGCCGGCCGCGGACCAGGTTGCGGCGCTGTCGGCCCAGGCCGATGGTGATCAGCAGGAACACCGGGACCACCAGCAGCGCCAGCGCGGCCAGCTGCCAGTCCAGGATCATCATCGCGCTGATCACCGCGACCACGGCGGTGCCGTTCTGCACGGCCGAGCTCGCCGTCGAGGTCAGCACGGTGTCCACGCCGCCGACGTCGTTGATCACCCGGGACAGCAGCTCTCCGGAGCGCATCTGGGTGAAGAAGGCCAGCGACATGCTCTGCAGCCGGGTGTACACGGCCAGGCGCAGGTCGTGCATGATCGCCTGGCCGATGATGTTCGACAGCTGCTGGGTGATCACGCCCAGGCCCCCGGAGGCCAGAGACGCCAGGATCATGCCGCCGACCAGCTCCAGCAGGAACGTCACGTTGCGGTGCGGCAGCGCGTTGTCCAGCAGCGTGCGCAGCATGAACGGCGAGGCGACGCCGGTGACCGCCTGCAGGATCACCATGACCGACAGGCCCAGCAGCCGCATCCGATAGGACTTGAACAGCCGGGCGACCCGCAGCAGCGGCGCCTTGCGCAGCCTGGTGCCGTCAGAGGTGGTGCCGATCTGGCCGGGGACGTCCACGCCGGCCTCGGCCGGGTCCGGACCCCGCTGCTTGCGCAGCGTCGGGATCCAGGCCTTGTCCTCTTGCTGCCCCGGACCGGGATCCGATCCGTTGGAGGGGACTGAAATTCTGAGCCACCTGCCCCTCGCGTCGTGCGATTCGGTGCCGGAACTGGCGAAAAATCCCATGGGGGAACGGCGACCGGGATCAGGCCCGGTGATCCACCCCGGGTGAGAATACCCCACCGGGGGTCGATCGCAGAAGCCTGATCCGGACGCCCCGGAAGCCGGTGGCCGGAAGGCCAACTGCGGGCCGCATCCGGGCACCGCCCCGGCGGACGGAGCACGGCTTGGCCGCCCTTCGCAGAACACTGCCACCGAGCTCGGTAGGATCGCGGCGTGACCCCCTCCTTCCCGGACGCCGGTCCCCCGGTCGGCTTCGACCTCGACATGACGCTCGTGGACAGCTCCGCGGCGATGACCGTCGCGCTGAACGCGGTCGCGCGCAGACTCGGGGTGGACATCGATGTCGAGTCCTGCGTCCGCTCCATCGGCGCGCCGCTGCGCGATCAGCTCGCCCGGTGGATCCCCCCGGAGCGGATGGAGGAGGCCATGACGGTCCTGGCCGAGGCGTTCGTGAACGAGGGCGTTTTGAAGGTACGGCCACTGCCGGGGGCCAAGGCGGTGCTGTCCCGGATCCGGGGCGGCGGCGGCCGCGTGCTGGTGGTCACGACCCGCCGCGAGCGGGTCGCACGGCTGTGCCTGCGCCGCGCCGGCCTCACCGTGGACGGGGTGTCCGGCGGCCTCGACCCGGCCGGGAAGGCGGACGTGCTGCGCGGCTCGGGAGCCGGATGGTACATCGGCGACCATCCGCTCGACATGGCCGCCGCGGTGACCGCGGGCATCCCGGGCATCGGCGTGACCACCGGATTCCACAGCGGGGAAGAGCTCACCGCCGCCGGCGCCACCCTCGTGCTGCCGGACCTGGCCGCCGCCGCCACCGGCACCGGCACCGGCACCGCAGACTCGGGACAGAGCTGGCCGTGGGAACGGTGAGCGCGACCGCCGAGCGGACGGGATTCCCCGTACGCGCCCACGTGATCCTGCGGTCCGACGACCGCATCCTGCTCACCCTGCGCGCCGCACGGATGGCCGGCGGGGGCTTCTGGCAGCTGCCCGGCGGACACCTCGAACCCGGCGAGACCATTGTGGAGTGCGCCCTACGGGAAGCCCGTGAGGAGATCGGCGTCTGCCTGACCGCCGAGCAGATCGCCTTCGTCCACGTGAGCCACGTGCTGACGGGACGCGGCGAATCCCGAGTCGCAATGTTCTTTGAAGCTCGCGCCTGGCAGGGCGAGCCGGTCAACCTCGAACCAGAGCTCTGCGACCGGATCGGCTTCTTCCCCATCGACGCGCTACCCCGCCCGACAGTGCCCTACATCGCCGAGGCGATCGAGCACTGCCGGAGGGGAGAGCCGTTCGCGGTCAGCGCAGGCGGACAGGCAGTTTCGCGAGCCCGCGCATGACGCGGTTGTCCTTATATATAGGGGGCCCTTCAACAAGCTCGAGATCCGGCGCACGTTCGATGAGGCTGCGCACCGCGATCTCGACCTCCATCCGCGCCAGTTGGGCCCCGAGACAGAAGTGGATCCCCATGCCGAAGCCCAGGTGCCGGACGTTCGGACGCGTCAGGTCCAGGCGCGCGGGATCGGCGAAGACCTCCGGGTCGCGGTTGGCGGCGCCGAGTACGAGCACTGCGTTGCTCCCCTTGGGCAGGCTGAGCCCCGCGAACTCCACGTCCTTCAGCGTCCGCCGCGCCATGAACTGCACCGGCGAGTCATAGCGGAGCAGCTCGTCGACCCATGGGGCGTTGTCCGGCAGTTTGCCGCCGCGCAGCAGGGCCAGCTGGTCCGGGTTCAGCAGCAGCGCCCGGACCGCGTTGCCGATCAGGTTGACCGTCGTCTCGTGCCCGGCCATCAGCAGCAGCACGCAGGTGGCCAGCAGGTCGCCGTCGTCCAGCCCCTGCTCGGACTCGCGGACCTGGGACAGAGCACTGATAAGGTCCGCACCGGGATTCCGGCGGCGCTTGACGAGCAGCTCGCCGAAGTACATCCGGAAGTACATGATGGCCCGGCTGCGCTCCCGCTTCTCCTCGCCGGACAGCGAGGACTCCGGGTCCTCGCCGCGGGCCAGCGCCGGCGCGAACCGGCTGAACTGCCCCCGGTCCTCCAGCGGGACGCCCAGCAGCTCGCAGATGACGGTGATGGGCAGCGGGAAGTTGAGCGCCTGGACCAGATCGACCTCGCCGCCGTCCCAGGCCGCGTCCAGCAGATCGTCCGTGATCTGCTGGACGCGCGGACGCAGCTCGGCCACCACGCGCGGCGAGAACGCCTTGGACACCAGGCCGCGAAGCCTGGTGTGCTCGGGCGGATCCTGCCGCAGGAAGGAGCGCCGCTGGCCGGCGGTCTCCCGGCCCCGGGCCCGTTCGCCCGGGGCACCCCGGCCCCACCGGTCGTCGCGCAGCACCGCCGAGCAGTACTCGTGGCTCAGGAACGTCAGCCCGACGGACGTCTGCTGCACCGTCGATTCGGCGCGCATCCGCTCGTACTCCGGGTACGGATCGGTGGTGCTGGTCAAGGAGAACGCGTCGGTCATGGGACGCGCGCCCCGCTGGGAGCCATCGGCGCTCAGACCTCGGTGATCGCGGCGAGATCGACGACCAGCTGCGCCGCGGTCGGCGAGATCAGCGCCGGGACCATGCCCAGCAGCTTCTGCTGGTCGCCCTCGACGACCACCCGGCCGGCCAGCAGGATGTCCGCCGGGTCGACCTGGCCGCGCAGCACCGCCAGCTCGTCGCTCCAGTCGTTGGTGATGGTCACCGACGGGTCGTCGATCTTGCCGAGCCCGGTGGTGACCAGCCGGCCCTCCACCACGTCGTCGTAGTAGTGGATGGTCCCGTCCGGACCACCGGTGACCACGTGCTGGATCCGCACCGTGGAGTCGCTCAGGGTCGGCGGGGCCGTCCAGGCCAGCCGGGAACGCTCCGCCAGCCACTCCTCGGACAGGAACTTGATCACGACTCTCCCGCTTCCCCGGCCGCGCCGCGGGCCGCGGGCACTGCCTTCTCCTTGAGCGCGTCCAGCGCCGCGGCGGCGGCCGCGAGCAGCTCCGGTATCTTGCTGTACTCCTCGAACCCGACGGTCGCGCCGACCTTCTTGCCCGGTGTGAACTCCACCGGCAGACCGCGGTCGGTGCGCACCTCCCAGGCCGGGCCGAGGCGCTCGCCGGGGCGGTCGCCCGCCTCGGCGGTGGCGGTGCCGGTCCGGTCGTAGTCGGCCAGCTGGTAGTCGCCCATCCGGTCCAGCACGTGCTGGATCATGATGTCGGCCTCCATCTTGCCCAGCAGGCCGCCGATGCAGAAGTGCAGGCCGTGGCCCAGGGCCAGGTGCCGGTTCGGGCTGCGGTCGATGCGGATCTCGTTGGGCTCCTCGAAGACCTTCGGGTCCCGGTTGGCCGCGGCGTAGCCGAGCACCACGCGCTCGCCGGCCTTGATGTCCTGCCCGCCCAGGCACACGTCCTTGGTGGCGGTGCGGGACAGGAAGGGCACCGGGCTGTAGTAGCGCAGGAACTCCTCGATGGCGCCGGGCAGCAGCGAGCGGTCCTTGTCGACGCGCTCGCGCTGGTCGGGGTGGACCGCGAAGTAGGACAGCCCGCCCAGGGTGAGCCGCGCGGTGGTGGCCATGCCGCCGATCACCATGGTGAAGCAGAGCTCGTACAGCTCCACGTCGGTGAACTTGTGGCCGTCGATCTCGGCCCGCAGCAGGTGCGAGATCAGGTCGTCGCGCGGCTCGGCGCGGCGCGCGGCGATGGCCTCGGAGGTCCGCTTGTACAGCAGCGCCCACGGCGGCTTGAAGCTGAACCGGTCCTCGCCGCGCACGTGCACCGCGTCGGCGATGATCTCGGCGTCCTCCACCGGCAGGCCCAGCAGCTTCATCGTGGTCATCGCCGGGACCAGCTTGGCCAGGTCGTGGAACAGGTCGATGCGGCCGGACTCGATCCGCCGGTCCAGGCACCAGTCCACGAACCGCTCGACCTGCGGACGCATCGCGTTGACCGCCGAGGGCGTGAACTTCGGGGCCAGCAGCCGGCGGTAGGCCAGGTAGTCCGGCGGGTCGATCTCGATCGGCACGGCGCGCACCGGCGTCGAGGGGATCATCACGCCGCCGAAGTCGGTGCTGCCGTTGGGCAGGTCGTGGCGCGAGCAGAAGGTCTCGGCGTCCTTGGCGGCCGCGGAGGCCTCCTCATAGCCGGCCACCATCCAGCGCCCGCCCTGGTACTCCCACCAGCTCACCGGCGAGGGCCGCAGATGGAACAGGCTGTACCGTTCGTCGAGGTCGAATCGGGATTCGGTCGGATCGGCCAACGACTCAGCGCCCACGGACGCCCCCCTACCAGGTTCCGATGGTCATAGCACGCACGAGTCCGAGGCGAATCAATCTTCTAATTCGCTTCGGACTGCGCCACCATAACGACGCCCCGTAGTACCGGTCAAGGCACTGCCGGCGGGGCGAACAGGCCCTGATCCGAGCCCGAAACAGCGCCTTTATATCAGCGGGCTTTTACCGTGGCGATCAGGAAATGCAGGGTTCTGCGCAGCTCCGGGTCCGGGGTGTCCAGATACCCGGTCAACAGATCCCAATCCGCCGCCGAACCGTGCCGTGCGATACACCGGGCCGCCTGCTGCCGGACATGAAAATTTTCACCGGAGTCGGCCAGCAGCGCGCGGCAGATCCCGGCCACCCCCGCGTCCGGCGCGGCGGCCGCGTTCAGCGCGATGAGCACGTGCGACACCACAAAGGGGTGGGCCCGCCGGTGCCCCTCCCGCAGCAGATCGACGACCCGGACGGCCAGCTCGGGCCGGTCGGGTATCAGGATGCCGAGATACTCCCCGGCGGCCGGGGCCAGCGCGGCGTGCCCGGGCAGCTCGGCCAGCAGCCAGTCCACCGCGTACGGGTCCTCGGCGGCTCCCAGCCGGGCCAGGGCGAACCGCAGGTCGCGGACGGCGGGCTCGCCGGCGGCCAGCGCGGCGTCGAACGTCTCGCGCGGGCTCAGGCCGCGCGGCAGGAAGTCGGCGACGATCTGGCGCGCGCCGGCCAGCTTCGTCTTGCCGCCGGGCAGCACCAGCCGCCGGGACCACAGCTCGCGCTCCAGCGCCGCGAACGCGCGCGCCAGGTCCTCCGGCGAGTCGCCGAACATCCGGATGTCGTCCTGCATCCGCACGAACCCCACGCCCAGGTCGCGCAGCACGGCGTCGCCGGTGCTCAGATAGAACGTGCCCAGCAGCGCCGCCGCGGACTGGTCGTGCGGCAGGCCCCAGGGCGCGACCGCCGCCAGCTGGTTCATCAGAGCTCTGATAATGTCCTCGGCGACCCCGCAGCCGGCGAGGTCGGCGGCCAGGACGCCGAGATCGACGTTCTGGCCGAAGGCCGCGACGTCCGTGGTGATCCCCCACCGGGCCTCGCGGGCGAGGGCGCGGGCGGCCTTCTCGAAGTCCAGCCAGCCCCGGCCGCTGACTCCGGTCGCGCCGCACACCTCCGGGCCGAGCCGGTCCTGGATCGCCGGACGGACGGCTTCGGCCAGCGCGGTGAGCACCACCCGGTCCACCGGGTCCAGCAGCGGCACCGGCCGATGGGTCAGCGCGCTCTTGGGCAGCTCCACGACGCGGGCCGGACCAGGCCGGTAGCGGCCCGCGGCCAGCTGCGCCGCCAAGTCCTCGCGGACGCGGTCCCAGTCCAGGGCCAACTCGCGATAGCGCTCCGGTTCGGGGACGGCGTCATTGAGGGCGTCCTCGCGCACCGTGCGCCATGCCCGGTCGAGCAGGTCGCGGTCGTACCACCGCGGCCCGCGGTCTCCCGGGGATCCGTATGCGGCCTGGCCCTGGCCGGGGCCGGCGGCCGACAGTACGACGGGCTCCATCAGCTCGCCCTGGCCGGCGCCCGCGCTGCGCAGTTCCTTCTTGAGCACCTTGCCGACGTCGTTGCGCGGCAACTGTGGCAGAACCCTGATCTCGGTCGGCAGCAGCTCCGCGGGCACGGCCGCGAGCAGGCGGCCGAGCTCGGCGCCGTCCGGGGCCTTCGCACCCGGCACGAGTTCGCAGAACACGACGACGTCCGGGAAGTCGGCCCGGCCGGGCAGCCCGACCGCCGCGGCGTCGACGATCGCGGGGTGTTCGCCAAGTGCGCGTTCCAGGACGGCGGCGGACAGCGGACCCGAGGGCCGCTGAATCAGGTCGCTGACCCGGCCGCTGAGGAAGACGTAGCCCTCGTCGTCGAGCCTTCCCATGTCGCCGACCCGCAGGAAGCCGTCGGCGGTGATCGGGAGTTCGCGGGCGTCGGCTCCCAGATAGGCCGAGTGCGCGGTCTGCGGAGTGCGGACGAGCAGCTCGCCTTCGGCACCCTCGGGCAGCGTCCGGCCGTCGGCGCCGACGACGCGCACCTCGACGTGCCGCAGCAGCCGCCCGGAGGAGCCCGGCTTGCGGTGCTGCTCGGCCGGCGGCATGGCCGCGATCACGCCGGCCTCGGTGGAACCGTAGAACTCGTACAGCCGCCCCTCGCCGAAGTAGGACGAGATCCAACGCTTCAGTCCGTAGGAGACCGCCGCGCTGCCCACGTTGACCGCCTCGATCGAGGAGACGTCATAGGCCAGCAGGACCTCGCGGGGCAGCGCCCGCAGCCGGTGCAGCATCCACGGCGCCGCGGCCCACTGGGTGATCCGCTCCCGCTCGATGGCGGCCAGGACGGCCACCGCGTCGAAGACCGGCGCGACGTGGACGGTGCCGGCCAGACTCAGCGCCCGGTGGGCGAACCCCGGTCCGGAACCGTGGTGCATCGGCATGCTGAGCAGGGTGCGGTTGCGCAGCCGGGCGTGGTGGGCGGCGACGATGTCCCGCTGGTACTCCTTCAGCCTCCGGGTCCGCTCGGCGTCGGCGCCGGGATCCGGGATCGCGCGGCGCACGCCTTGGCGCTCGCCGGTGGTCCCGGAGGTGTAGACCATCAGCGGTGCGTCGGCCCGGCTGCCGCGCGGCGTCCGGGTGCCCTCGTCGAGGAGCGCGGCCAGGCCGGATCGGCCGCAGACCAGGAGCACGCCGGGCCCGACGGTGTCCTGATCTGCTGCTGCGTCAACGCTGTCGGCGGACTCCTCAAGGAACAGGACAACCGCCCCGGTGTCGCCGACCATGCGGCTCAGCTGGCTGGCAGGCGCGTCCGGAGGCAGCGTGGCCAGTGTCCAGCCGAGTTTGGCCAAGGCCAGGGAGACGACGAACCAGTCCGGTCCCGGCGCCAGGGCCACGGCCGCGACAGTCGTCCCGGCAGCGGTGGTCCCAGCGTCGCTTGCCCCGGCCGCGTTTGCCCCGCCATCGTTCGCCCCGAGTCGGCGGCGGGCCAGCGCGTCGGCCAGGCGGTCGGCGCGCTCGTTCCACTCCCGGAAGGTCAGCGTGCCGCCCTCGGCGGTCACGGCGGGCTGGTCGGGGTAGAGAACCGCCCAGTGTTCCGGTCGCTGGCCGTGCACACGGCCGGCCGGTCGGATAGTCATCGAGCACGCACCGCCGTCTGTCGTACGGGCACTGACGGGACCGCAGTATATGAGGATCCTCAAATACCGGGCGGGTCGCGGACCCCCCGGCCGTGGGTGCGCTGATCTGCCTGCGCACGCTAGGGTCTGTCCCGGAACCGGCGGCCGCAAACGCCGTGCGCGCGCCGTGAACGGCGCCCCCATCCGCCGTCGCCGCCTGTTCATCGACCGCTCATCATCGATTGCTGATTCCACCCCTGCCGGGAGAGGACACCACCGTGCCGAGCCGCCGTTTGCGGATCCTGATGACCACCGGGACCCAGCCCGGGCACTTCTGGCCGATGGCCCCGCTGGGCTGGGCGCTGCAGGCGGCCGGCCACGAGGTCGAGGTGGGCTGCCTGCCGGATCTGGCGCCCTTCGTCGGCGCGGCCGGACTGACCGCGCGCGTGGTCGGCCAGGGCGTGGACCTGGAGGAGATCCTGGCCGAGCTCGGCGGGGGCGGCAGCGGCTTCTGGTCCCAGATCGGCGACCTGCGCGGACTGGTCCGCTGGAACGCCCGCGCCGCCATCCCCCTGGTCGACGGCCTGCTGGAATCGGTCCGCGTCCGGCCGCCGGACGTCATCGTGCATCCGCCGACCGAGCTGGCCGGCCCGCTGTTCGCCGGGCTGCTCGGCCGTCCGGCGGTGCTGCACCCCTTCGGCCTGCCGCTGCGTCCGTCGGTCAGCTCGGCCTTCCGCAGCGGCGGCGCCGCGCTGCGCAACCGCTATGGACTTCCCGACCGCCCCGGCGACCCGTCGCTGGTCCTGGACTTCTGCCCGCCGACGCTGGCCGCTGCGGCAGACCTTCCCGAGAGCAAGGCCCGGCCTTTGCGGTATATCCCCTACAGCGGCACCGCGACCATTCCGGACTGGGTCCGCGAGCCTTCCGCCGGTCGCAGGGTCCTGCTGACGTTCGGCACCGAACCGCCGGCCGCCGAGTCCGTGGCCCGGCTGGCCGAGACCGCCGAGGCGGTCGCCGGCGACGGGGTGGAGGTCGTCCTGCCGCTCCCGGCGAGCCTGTCGGGCGAGCAGCTTCCGAAGGTCGGCCCGGACGTCCGGGTCGTCGACTGGTCGCCGCTGCCGGTCACCGCTGCGAGCTGCGACCTGCTCCTGCACTCCGGCGAGGCCGGCAGCACCTTCACCGCGCTGTCCGTCGGGGTCCCGCAGGTCGCCATCCCGACCGTCGCGGAGGAGAACCGCCACGCGGGCGCGCTGGAGGGCGCCGGGGTCGGGCGGTCGGTGCGCTGGGACCGGCCGCTGTCGGAGGTCGCCGCCGCCGTGCGCCGGGTCCTGGACGAGCCCGCGTATCAGAAGGCTGCTTCAGCGCTGGCCGAGGAGTCGCGGCAGATGCCCGCGCCGGCCGCGGCGGTGTCGTGGATCGAGGAGCTCGCTCAGGGCTGAGCATCCCGGGCGGTCTCACGGCCGCCCGGACTCTGTCCATCCAGCCCATCCAGCCGGTCCAGCCGGTCCAGCCGGTTCAGCTCCACATGGAAGTCCTGGCCGCTGTGCTCGCCCGGGGTGAACGTCACGACCAGTCCCCGCTGCAACCGGTCGGTCCAGGTCACGCGCACCGGCTCCGCGGTCGGCTGATACTCGTTGGCGATCCGGTAGTCGGGCATGCGCCGGAGCACCTCCTCGATCATCACCGTGGTCTCGGCGCGCCCCAGCGCGGAGCCGATGCAGCTGTGGATCCCGTGCCCCATGGCCAGGTGCCGGTTGGGGGTGCGGTCCAGCAGGATCTCGTGGGCCCGCGGGAACACCGCGGGGTCCCGGTTCGCCGCGGCGAACCCCATCGCGACCCGATCGCCCTTGCGGATCCGCCGGACCCCGAAGTGGACGTCCGTCGACGCGGTCCGGCACATGAACGGCACCGGGCTGTAGTACCGCAGGAACTCCTCGATCGCGCCGGCCAGGAACTCAGGGTCCTGCCGGGCCCGCTCCCGCTCGTCCAGGTGCACCCCGAAGTACGACAGCGCCCCGAGCACCAGCTTCGCGGTCGTGGACATCCCGCCGACGACGACCGCAAAGCAGATCTCGACGATCTCCTCGTCGGTGCACACCCGGTCCCCGGCGCCGGGGCGCAGCAGCGTCGATATCAGGTCCGAAGCCGGCTCGGCCCGCCGCTTCTCGACGGCCTGCCCGATGCGCTCCAGCAGCACCTCCCACGCCGGGTTGAGGTCGAACCGGTCGTCGCCGCGG
Source organism: Catenulispora sp. MAP12-49 (assembly GCF_041262705.1). NCBI lineage: Bacteria > Bacillati > Actinomycetota > Actinomycetes > Catenulisporales > Catenulisporaceae > Catenulispora > Catenulispora sp. MAP12-49. The sequence continues at coordinate 470,888 of NZ_JBGCCP010000002.1, forward strand.
GCGTGCACCGCCTCGGCCACGATCAGCGAGTCCTCCAGCGGCAGCCCCAGCAGCCGCATCGTCGTCAGGCCCGGCACCAGCGCGATCATGTCGTGGAACAGGTCCATCTGCCCGGTGCCGATGTACCGGTCCAGGCACCACGTGGTGAAGCGACGGATGTCCGGGGTCAGCGCGCGCACCGCCGACGGCGCGAACGTCGATCCCAGAAGCCTGCGATAGAAGTAGTAGTCCGGCGGGTCAACCTCGGTGGGCACGGCCCGGATCGCGGTGGCCGGGGTCATCACGCCGACCCGCTCGGTGGAACCGGTCGGCAGGTCGTGCTCGGAGGAGTAGGTGTCGTCGTCGCGCAGCGCCCGCAGCAGTTCGTCGTACCCGGTGATGAGCCAGGTGGCGCCGTAGTACTTGAAGCGCGCCACCGGTGTGGCGATCTGCTCGTACTTCGGGTCGGTCTCGAAGCCCAGGTAGCGCTCGTCGACGCTCTGGTCCCCGCCCTGGTCCCCCGCGCCGCGCTCCGCCGGCCCGTTCATCGCTCACCGCTCTTCCGAGTAGACTCAGAATCCTGATCAAAGACAGAGCATACTGACCGGATCCAGCCCGCCCGGCGCCAGCACTGGAGGACCGAGTGCCGCAATCCGCCGTTCATTCCCTGGACCCCGACCGGTTCGCGGCCGACTATCTCCAGCCCGGTTTCCCGGTCGTCGTGCGCGGCGCGCTGGCCGACTGGACGGCCGCGCCGCCGTGGGATCTGGCAGCGCTGGGCGCGCGCTTCGGCGGGCACCGGGTTCCTTTGTACGACACGCTGTTCTCCCTGCAGAGCGTCTCGACGTTCGGCGAATACGTGGCCGCATACACCGACCGGCCGGCCGACGCCGCGGGCGGCCCGCCGTACCTGCGCTGGTTCACCCGGCAGAGCCGCGACCGGATGCCGTGGGCCGACGAGGCGTTCGCCGAGCTCGCCGGCGACTGGTCCATGCCGTCCTGGCTGCCGGACTCCGACTACGTCTTCCCCCGCCTGCCCGGCCCGGCCGATCCCACCCGGGACGCCTTCCCGGCCCGCGGACTGTTCGTCTGCGGCACCGGCGGGCGGACCCGGCTGCACGTGGACCCGTGGGCCAGCGACGCCTGCCTGTGCCAGATCACCGGCAGCAAGCGGTTCGTCATGTACCCGCCCGAGGCGGCCCCGCTGCTGTCCGACCGGACCGGCGCGCTCGTCGATCTGGAAGAGCCCGACGACGCGCGCTTCCCCCGCTGGCGCACGGCACAGCCGGCCTTCGAGGAGGTCGTCGGCCCGGGTGACGCGATCTTCATCCCGGCCGGCTGGCACCACGCCGCCGTCGCGCTGTCCGACAGCATCTCGCTCACCTGGAACTTCGTGCACCGCACTCACGAGCGGCGGTTCACCGACTACCTGCGCGCCGGCGGCTCGGCCGACCCGATCGTGGCGTTCTTCCGGTCCTCGGCGGTCAGCCGGCCCGCAGGTCCGCCCGCAGCGGCCGCATCACCTCGGTGAGGAACCGCTTGCGGAACTCGCCCTGGTACTCGGAGTCCGGACCGATGATGTGGAACCGGTCGACGCCCAGGGCCGCCAGTTCTTCCAGCCGTTCCCGGCAGCGGGCCGGCGAGCCGAGCACGGCGAAGCGCTCGGCGAACTCGGGGGTCAGCGCCTCGGACTGCGATCCGCGGCCGCCGTGCCGGGTCATCTGGTAGGACTTCGCCAACCCGGACAAGACTTCGCGCTGCCCCGGGGCCAGCGGGCCGCTGGGCTCGCCGTACATCGCCGAGAAGCGCGCGAACGAGGCGATCCGCCCGCCGGCGCGGCGCAGCGCGGCACCCGGGTCGTCGTGCACGTCGACGTTGACGAACGCCCCGATCGGCACGTCCGGGCGCACCGACCGGGCCAGCCGGATCGCCCAGGCGACCCGGTCCGGGTCGGCCCCGACGGCCAGCGTCACCCGGTCGGCCAACTCGGCCGCGGTACGGATCACCTGCGGCCCGGAGGCCGCGACCCACACCGGGACCTTCTGCTCCGGCGGAAGCCTGGCCACCCACTCCAGCCGGCTGGCGGACGGCAGGTCGGCCAGGGGCAGCCGGCCGTCGGCGATCAGGTGCGAGGCGCCGCGCGCGGCCTCCTCCATCGGCACCTCCTCGCCGCGCAGGTACGCCTGGACGCACGTGAGGTACCACCGGAACACCGGCAGCGGCGCCGGCCGCAGCCCCAGGTGGGCCAGGGCGCTGTCACCGCGCCCGAGCCCCAGGCTCACCCGGTTGCCGCCGGCCTCGGCCTGCACCGAGGCGATGGCCGAGGCGGTCACCGCCGGATGCCGGGTCCAGGGGTTGGTCACGCCGGTGGCCAACTGGATCCGGGAGGTGGTGACCGCCGCCGCCGTGAGCGCGACGTAGGGGTCGCCCGCGCGGTTCTGGGACTCGTTGAACGCCAGCCCGTCGAATCCCGCCGCCTCCAACTGCGCGGCCCGGCGGCTGCCGGGCACCGAGCGCGTCGAGAGCCAGAACTCCGGTCCCATATGCGTGGACGACCCTTTCGTTGTTCTACTGCACTTGTCTTCTTCGCTGTTCTTCTTGGCTGCTCGTCGACCGCCGCCGGGCGCTCAGCTGCGCCGGTCGCGCATAGACTCGGCGAGCTGCTTCAGCGCGCTGCGCGCCGGGATGGCCGGAACCCCGTCCAGGATGGCCAGGCACCGGTCCACCCGCTCGTCCAGGTCGTCCTGGGTCCGGGCCATCGCAGGGTGCTTACGCAGCAGCGAGAGCGCCTCCTCCAGCGCGGCGTCGTCCTCGGCCAGGTCCGAGTCCAGCAGCTCGCTCAGGCGCGCGTCCTCGGCCGTGGCCATGGCCCGGAAGTGCAGCACCGGCAGCGAGGCGACCTTGGCCCGCAGGTCGTTGCCCGGGCGCTTGCCCAGCTGCTCGGCGTCGGCGGCCACGTCGATGAGGTCGTCGGCGAACTGGAACGCCACGCCCAACTGCTCGCCGAACTCCCCGAGCGCCTCGGCCAGCTCCGGGTCCACCCCGGCCATCAGCGCGCCGACCTCGCAGGAGGCGCGGATCAGCACGCCGGTCTTCTCGGTGACCACATGCAGGTAGTGGTCCATCTTGTCCTGGTTGGGGCCGGGGCCGACCATCTCCCGGAACTGGCCGAAGATCAGCCGCTTGGCGACCCGGTTGTACAGCTCGGAGGCCTTCGGGCCGAGCTCCAGGCCGATCTCGGCGGCCTGGGCGAACAGGAAGTCGCCGGTGAGGATGGCCATCTTGTTGCCCCACAGGATGTTCGCCGTGGGCTGGCCGCGCCGCACGTCGGCCTCGTCCATGACGTCGTCGTGGTAGAGCGAGGCCAGGTGGGTCAGCTCGCAGGCCACCGCGCCGGGGACGACGCGGGCGTCGGCGACGTCGCCGAACTCGGCGGTCAGCAGGGCCAGCATCGGCCGGAACCGCTTGCCGCCGGCCAGCATCAGGTGCTGCGACGCGCGGGTGAGCAGTGCGTGCTGCGACTTGACGATGTCCCTGAGCATCTCCTCGACGCGGTCCATACCTTCGTCGAGCCGAGCCGACAGACCCTCGTCGACGTCGGGGCCCCAGTTGATTCCGCTGCTCACGTGGGTGTCCTCCAGTGGTCCGGCCGCGCCTGCGGCGCCGCGCGTGATGGACGTGGTCGGGTGTCCGGCGGGGTCGGCCGTCCGCGGGCGCGGCGGATCAGCCCAGGCGTGAGCGCCGGGCTGGAACCTCTTGATCCTGGCGGACCCCCCTGTGCTGCACTGCCGGACCGCGTGCGGTCCGCGTCCGGGCCGAGGGCGTCGATGGCGAGGGCTGCCGCCGCGTCCCCGAACCGGTCCGGTGCCCCGTCAGACTATCCGTCCGGCGGGGTCTGGAACAATATCAGCAGTCGTAGTCAGTACGGCGCACGGTGCGGCGGTTTACGGAAGGGGAAACGGCGCGTGACGACCAGCTCTGACACCGACGCGGCCAGTCCGGGCACGCTGTTCGGACCGGATTCGATCAGCCGCAAGGTGCACGCCGATCCGGCGATGTGGCCGGCCGGCGTGCGAGCCCTCTACCTCGAAGCACTGCACCCCCGCGCGGTCCGCGGAGTCCTCGACAACTCCTCCTTCAGACGCGATCCGATCGGCCGCCTCACGCGAACCGCGAAGTTCGTCGCGGTCGCCACCTTCGCCCCCGCGCAGGTCGCCGAGCAGGCCGCACGCCGCGTCCGCCGCATCCACCGCGCCTTGTCGGCCGCGGATCCACAGACCGGGGAGATATTCCCTCTTGACGATCCCGCGCTTTTGCTGTGGATCCACTGCGCGTCAACGTCTTCTTATATAGAGGTGGTCCGCCGTTCCGGACTGCGCCTGTCGCCGGCCCAGTCCGACCGCTACGTCGACGAGCAACGAGCCACCGCCGCACTGGTCGGCCTGGAACCGGACACCGTGCCGGGGAGCATGGCAGAGCTCGATGACTACTTCGCCGAGCAGCGTCCCCTGCTGCGGGCCGGAGACGACGCCCAGGAGATCTACCGCTTCCTCACCGACCCGCCGATGCCGCCGGGACTGCGGCGGCTCACGGCACCCCTGGGCCCCATGGGCACGCCGCTCTACGGCGTGGCCTCGCGCCAGGTCTGGAGCCGGATGTCGCGCGTGGCCTACTCGGCACTGCCGGACTGGGCTGTGGAGCTGTACGGCCACCGGGCCTACTCGGCAGCATCGACGACCCGCTCGCTGCGCTCCCTGCGGACCGCGGGCCGGATGGTGCCGCGGTCGCTGATCGGGCGGGTCGTCGGGCTCTGACCCGACCACCGGCCCGATGCCTGCTGCTTAACTCAGCCTTCGTACATCGCCGAGACGTTGACCGACTTGTACACCTGGAAGTCGGCCACGCCGTACCGGCCCATCTCATAGCCCACGCCCGACTGGCCGCGACCGCCGAACGGCGCGGCGGCGTCGAAGCGGCCGCCGTTGACGTCCACGCGGCCGGTGCGCATGCGGCGTGCAAAGGCGACGGCCCGGTGCTCGTCGGCGGACCACACGGCCCCGGCCAGTCCGTAGCGGGTGCCGTTGGCGATGGTGAGCGCGTGGTCCTCGTCGTCATAGGGGATCACGCACAGGACCGGGCCGAACAGCTCCTCCTGGGCGATCGGTGAATCAGGGTCCTGCACCTCCACGACCGTGGGCCGCACGAAGTAGCCGGTGGACGGCAGGTCCTTGCCGTCCGATCCCTCGACCACGCGCATCCCGGCCGCTCGCGCGGCCTCCAGGTGGGCCAGGACCGAGTCCCGGGCGGCGGCCGAGACCAGCGGCCCCAGCTGGGCGCCGGGGTCGGCGGGATCGCCGACGGGATAGCCGGCCATCACCTCGGCCGCGTACTGGACCGCCGCGTCGAGCGAAGCGCGCGGCACCAGCAGCCGGGTGGTGGCGGTGCAGGTCTGCCCGGAGTTCAACAGGCAGGATGCGACACAGTCCGCGACCGCTGCTTCCAAGTCCGCATCCGGAAGGACCACGAAGGCCGACTTGCCGCCGAGCTCCAGCGAGACCTTCTTCACCGTTCCCGCGGCCTGCGCGGCGATCCGGCTGCCGACGGCCGTGGAACCGGTGAACGAGACCATGTCCACGCCGCTGTGGCCGGCCAGGGCCGGCCCGACGATCGAACCCAGGCCGGCGACCATGTTGAACACGCCCGGGGGCAGTCCGATGCCGTGCAGGGTCTCGGCGAGCATCAGGGCCGACAGCGGCGTCTGCTCGCTGGGTTTGAGCACCACCGTGCAGCCCGCCGCCAGTGCGGCCGCGAGCTTCACCACCGCCTGGTTCAGCGGGTAGTTGAACGGGGTGATCGCCGCGACCACTCCGATCGGTTCGCGCAGGACCAGCGTGTCGCCGAGCCGGTCGGTCCGCTCCGCGTCGTTCAGCGCGTCCAGGAATCCGCCCAGCGCCCGCAGCGGCAACCCGGTCTGCACCAGCCGCGCGAACTCCAGCGGCGCGCCCATCTCGGCACTGATCGCCGCGGCGTAGGCGTCCCGGGAGGCGGCCAGCTCGCTGCGCAGCCGGCGCAGGTACCGGCCGCGCTCCTGCGGCGCGGTCGCCGACCATGCCGGCAGCGCGGCCCGGGCGGCGGCGACCGCGGCATCGACGTCCGCGACCGCGCCGTGCGGGATCCGCGCCACCTCGTGCTCAGTGACCGGGCTGCGCACGGAGAGCGTCTGCTCGTCCGCCGAGGGCCGCCACTGGCCGCCGACGTAGATCATGCGTGTGTCCACTGCTATGCCAGCTTCGCTATGACCCGGTCCGCGAAGCGCTGCATTCCCTCCAGCCGCGCCTCCTGGGTCGGGAAGCGCGATGTGGCCGCCCAGGAGGTGCAGACGAACGAGGTCACGCCGGCGGCGGCGTACTTCTCGTACACCGCCGGCCCCGGCCGGCCGCGCACGCCGACGATGACCTCGAAGTCCTTCGGGTCCCGGCCGGCCTCGTCCAGGTAGCGCGGCAGCCGGGCCAGCACGTCGTCGAGCTCGTACTCGTGCGAGTTGCGGCCGACCCAGCCGTCGCCGAGCCGGGCGGCCCGGCGCAGCGCCGCCTCGCTGGTGCCGCCGACGTAGACCGGCACCGGCTCGGCCGGCGCGGGCGTGATCTGCACCAGGTCGAAGTCGAAGTACTCGCCGTGGTGCTCGGTCAGCCCGCCGGTCATCAGCTTGCGCAGCACCGGGATCATCTCGTCCAGGCGGGCACCGCGGGTGGCGAAGTCGACCCCTGAGAACTTGAACTCCTCGGCGCACCAGCCGGCGCCCACGCCCAGCGAGACCCGGTTGCGGCGGCCGCCGAGCACGGCCGCGGTCGAGACGAGCCGGGCGACGTCGAAGACGTTGTGCAGCGCCGGCACGTACAGGCCGGTGGTGAAGTGGATCCGCTTGGTGGCCGCGGCCATCGCGCCGATCGTCACCCACGGGTCGGGCCACGGGGAGGTGCGCGACCAGGGCACGACGCCGCCGTCGTAGGGGTAGGGCGCGCTCAACTCGGCCGGATAGAGCAGATGGCTGGGCATGGTGATGCCCCAGTAGCCGAAATCCTCGGCGGCCCTGGCCACATCCAGAAGCTGTTCGGTCTCCCACCCCGACACCGACTGCCAGAACTTCACGTGCGTCCCTCCCCGGATACGCGGCCCGGCGCGGTGATCCGCGCCGGGTGAACCCTACCGCAGAGCACGGATATCAAACCTTTTGCACACCGGCCGGGACCGCGTCCTCGCGCTCGGTCAGAAGCCGGTCCAGATCGGCCCGCACCCACGCGGGATCCTTCACGCCGCGGTACCAATCGGTGGTGCGGCGCACCCCCTCGGCGAGGTCCACCTGAGGCCGGTAGCCGAGCAGCCGGTCGGCCAGCGCCACGTCCGCGGACCGGTACAGCGGCCCGGTCGGCATGTCCGGCCGCGCCACGACCTCGGCGCTGTGCCCGGCCGCCGCCAGGACGATCTCGGCGGCCTCGCGGACCGTGTGGTCCTCGTCGGTGGCGACGTTCACCGCGGTGCCGTCGTCGATCCGCTCGGCCGCCAACAGGGTCATCCGCACCAGGTCGTCGACGTAGATCCAGGACCGGATCTGCTCCCCGGTCCCCCACACCTCGAAGGGGTCGGCGCCGACGAAGGCCCGCGCGATCATGGCCAGGATCGCGTGCGACTCCCCACAGCGCGGGCCGTAGGCGGTGAAGAACCGGCAGATGGCGGCGGACATGCCGTTCTCCCGCGCGATCGCGCGCAGCGCCAGCTCCCCGGTCAGCTTCGCCATCCCGTACAGGCCGTCGGGGTCATAGGGCGGGCCGACCAGGTCCTCGCTGAGCCGCTTGCGCCCGGCGGACGGGTCGTCCTGCAGCCACCCCGGGTAGACGCAGGCCGACGAGGCGAAGACCACCTTGCCGGCGCCGGCGGCCAGCGCGGCCCGGTAGACGATCTGGTCCAGGACCATGTTCTCGGCGCAGGCCGCCTGGTGCGACTCGATGTAGCCGCGGCCGCCGTGCGCCGCCGCGAGATGGAAGACCATCTCAGCACCCTCACACGCCTGCGCGGCCGCCTCCGGCGAGCGCAGGTCGAGCTCCAGCATCCGCACGTGCCGCAGGGCCTCGCCCAGGTTCTCCGGCGAGCCGCTGGAGTAGTCGTCGGCGACGGTGACCAGCGCCCCGGCCTCCAGCAGCGCCTCGGTAAGGTGCGAGCCGATGAAGGAGGCCCCGCCCGTTATCAGGATCCTGCGTCCAGAGAAGTAAGCCATTGCGCCACCGTAGCCGGGCGGGGGCTCCGGATGAACATCGCGATGGTGAATACTGATATTCCTCGTCGGCAGCGCCGACCACCGTCGCGAGAGGCCGGTATCGCTGTGAACACCCCACCCATCCTGGTCCTGTGCAACGCCCGCTCCGGCTCGACACTTCTGCGCTATCTGCTGGACACCCACCCCGACATAGCGGCCCCGCCGGAGACCCCGCTGGGCGCCCTGTGCGCGAGCCTGTTGCAGTTCGCGAAGTCCCTGCCGGCGCGCGAGGAAGACCCGGCGGTGACCCTGCTGGCCGGCGGCCGGGAGCTCATCGACGCCGAACTGCGGCGGCACGCGGAGAGCCGCGGCAAGAAGGTGTGGCTCGACAAGTCCGTGGCGACGGTGGACGACCTGGACGCCGTCCAGCAGGTCTTCCCGGACGCGCGCTACATCTGCCTGTACCGGCACGCGATGGACTCGATAGCCTCCGGGCTGGAGGCCTCCCGCTGGGGCTTCGCCCGCTACGGCTTCCGCAAATACGTCCAGCAGCGCCCGCACAACACGGTCGCGGCGCTGGCGCAGTACTGGATCGAGCGCACGTCCAAGACGGTCGCCTTCGAGCGCACCGCCGCGGCCACCCATCGGGTCCGCTACGAAGACCTCTGCGCCCGGCCGGAGGAAACCCTTAAGGGAATCCTCGAGTTCCTCGAACTGCCCGCCGACCCCGATGTGATCGCCGCCATGGTCGCCGGCGCCCTGCGCACCGACCACGACCCGGGCCCCGGCGACTACAAGATCGACTTCTCCTCGGGCGTCGTGTCCGACTCGGTCGGAACAGGCCGCGCCATCCCGGCCGGACTCCTGGAACCAGCGCAGCTGAAATCCATGAACCGCCTCCTGACCCACCTCGCCTACGAAACCGTCGAATCCGACTGGAACACCCGCGGCGGCCCCACCGGCCGCACCGACGCCGACCACGACAGGCTCCGCCGCCAGGTCGCCGACGCCATGTCAGCCCTCCGCCCCCGCCTGGCCGAAGCACACGCAGGCCCCGCCCTCACCTTCGAGATCTCCTACGGCGACGGCGGCCTGGAGCACTGGTCGGCCGACCCGGCCACCGCCGACGTGGTCCTGCGCGACAGCGTGCCGGTGCGCCCGCCGACGTACCGCCTGCACGCCGACGTGTTCACCCGCCTGACCGCCGGGGCGCTCACCTTCGAGAGCGCGACCTATGCCGGGCTGGTGCACCGCACGCGTCCGGACGAGAACCAGGAGAGCGACCGGCTGGCGCGGCGGTTGTTCGCCGCGGGGACGGGCGGCAGCTGAGGCGGTTGGGGGCTGAGGCGGTTGGGGGCGGCGGGGTGTTAGGCGTGGGTCTTCCGTGTGGATGTGCGGGTGCGGTTTGTTCGTGGGTTGACAGTCAACGGCGTTTTCTGACGGCTTCGCGCGGGGTTGGCGGGATCCGTTGGTGGCGCGGGTCGGGGATGCCGCCGGTTTCGCGGGGCGGCGGTGGTGTGGGCAGGTGGTGCTGTCTACTGCCACAGTCAAGGTCAAGAGCGACAAGCAAGGTCAAGAGCGCCTCCGGCGGCGCCTGCGCGGCGAGCGGCCTCGCTCCGGGGAGTGGGGGGCCGCGCTGCTGGGCGGCGGTCGTTGCTTGTGGTCGCCTTTGTCCCGGATTCCCCGCCGCTTCAGCGCCCAGAGGGAACCATCCCGGCCTGGGCGGTGTCAAGCCGGATCACACGCTGCTGTGGCCCAGTATCAGCGGCTTGACACCGCCCAGTCCGGGATGGTTGTGCAAGCACCGCCGAAGCGACGGGGAATCCGGGACAACCCCGGCCTGTGGTGTGGACTCGGTCCACTCGGTGAGGCACAGCGGCGGCGAGGCGGCGTGTGCGCGAGGCGCGGGAACTCTTCCCACAGGTGGGTTTGTCCCGGATTCCCCGTCGCTTCGGCGGGCGAAGCCAAGCAGGCCGGGCCGGTGGTGTCAAGTCGCTGATACTGGACCACCGGCGGCGATCCGACTTGATACCACCGGACCGGTCTGCTTCCGTTAGGCGACGATGCGACGGGGAATCCGGGACAGAGGCGACCACAAGCAGCGTCCGCCGCCCAGCAGCGCGGCCCCCCACTCCCCGGAGCGAGGCCGCTCGCCGCGCAGGCGCCGCCGGAGGCGCTCTTGACCTTGCTTGTCGCTCTTGACCTTGACTGTGGCAGTAGACAGCACCACCTACCCACACCACCACCGCCCTGCGCTACGACCGCCACTGGCGACCCGCGCCACCAACGGATCCCGCCAACCCCGCGCGAAGCCGTCAGAAAACGCCGTTGACTGTCAACCCACGAACAAACCGCACCCGCCCTTACGCCGGCCCCGCCATGAAGTGCGACACCCCCACCGACAGATGCGTCGGCACGTCTCCGATCGGCTTCCACGGCGAGGGCCGGTACGCCGCGGGCCGGTCGCCGTCGATCATCGCCCGGTGCGCGACGCGGCGCTCGTCGCCGTAGTCGTTGACTGCGTGGTGCATCGTGGCGCGGTTGTCCCAGAAGCAGAGGTCGCCCGGGGTCCAGCGCCAGCGGACTGTGAAGCGGGGCTGTTCGCTGTGCTCGAACAGGAAGCGCAGGAGTGCGTGGCTCTCGGGCCTGTTCATCTCGATGATGTACGACGTGTTCGTCCTGTTCACGTACAGGCACGGTCGGCCCGTGACCGGATGCACGCGCACCACCGGGTGCACCGCTCCGCGCTTCGGTGTCAGCGTCGCCGCGCCGACGTGGCGGGCCGACAGGCCCTGCAGCAGCTCGCGCATGGGCTCCGACAGGGCCTCGTAGGCGGCGTACTGGCTCGACCACATGGTGTCGCCTCCGCTGGCCGGGCCTTCCACGTACTGGAACACGCTGCCGATCGTCGGCTGCTGGCGGAAGGAGACGTCGGCGTGCCAGGCGTCGGCGCGGCTGTTCTCGATGACGCGGACGATCTGGGTGCAGTCCTCGGCGATCGGTTGCGGGACCAGGGTGGTGCCCTCCGCGATCTTCGCGGGGTCCCAGGGGTGGTCCACGACCTCGCCGAAGCGCTGGGCGAAGTCGCGCTGCGCCGGTGGGTCGACGGGCTGGTCGGGGAGGAACACGACCAGGTGCCGGTACCAGACCTCGAGCAGCCGCTCGAACTGGACGTCGGTGATCTTCCGGTAGTCCAGGCCGGTGACCTTGGCGCCGAGGGCACCGGTGAGCGGCTCGACGACGAAGTCGGCTGCGGACATGGTGGTTCAACCTCCGAGTGCGCGGAATCGTGGAGAAATCAGTGTTCGAACAAGTCGGCTCCGAGGACGCCCGCCGCCGGCGCTCACAGGTGCAGCACCTCGATCGACCGTTCGTCGTGCTCGACCTGGGCCGCTGTGAAAGCGAGCCGGACCATGCCGCCGCCGCTGTACAGCCGGCTCTGGTCGGCCGCGTGCGGCGAATCGGGGTTGGCCGACTGCGAGTAGGCCAGGATCGCGTCGGCCGTCGGGCCGTGGGAGCCGTGGCCGCCCTGGGCGCCGAACTCCACGGCCACCAGGAACGTCACCCCGCTGGCGACCCCGGGATACCCGTGCGCCGCGGGGTCGAGCGAGGTGTCGACGACGTTGAACACGCCCGGATCGTCGCTGCCGGGAATCGGAATGTGCTGGCCGCCGACCACCGCGTACTCGACCGACCCCCAATCCGCGTCCAGCGCGATCCCCGCCTGCCCGAGCCGCTGCACGGCGTCGGCCAGACTGCGCAGCAGTGCCGGGTTGTCGGTGTTGAGATGCGCGGGGGTCGTCAAAGGCTGCTTCGGCGAGTACCGGTCGGAGAAGAATCCTCCAGCACTGATAGCCCCGGCGAGCATCTCGTGGAACAGAACCGCTCCCCGATCCGTCAGCCCGTCGCGGCCGTCCCATGCGGCCAGCGTGCTGCACGCGGGCCCGAGGTCGACGACGGCCCCGGCACTGTCGGCCGCAGACGGATGAAGGCGACAGTCGGCCACCAGATCGGACAGCACGAGTTCGGCCGTATAGTTCCGGTCTCCCTGCATGACCTGCTCCAGATCGGTCAGGTCGAAGCCGGTACCGGGCAGCCCGTCAGTGCCGGACAACCGCTGTCCGATCATCTCCAGTCCCAGCCGTCCGCGCAGACTCGGCGGCGCGGTACTGTCCGCGGTGATCTGCGGGAAGCCGGTCAGCGGTTGGGCGGGATTGGCCAGCCACGGACCGTCATTGCTGTTCGCCACATAGTCGGTCCGGGTCAGCGCCGGAAGCTCGGCGGCCCCGAAGACGCCGTCGGCCACCGAGTCCGGATCCCGCCCGGGCAGGCACGAGGAGGTCGAGCCGTCCAGCACCGGCAGCGCCACCACCTGGGAGACGCCCACCGCCGTCTGGCACTGCTGCACCTGCCGGTCGGTCAGGTGCGGGATCACCGAGACGTCGTCGAACAGCGCGTGCCCGCCCTCGTCCACGGCCACGGTGTTGACCCACGGCAGCCCGTCCCACCGCCGCTCGGCCGAGAACACCGCACCGGTCGAGCCGGAGGTGTCGATGCCCAGCAGGGTGTCCAGCAGCCGCAGGTTCGCCGCGTTCGGATCGTCCAGGGTGAAGGCGCTGGTGCCGGTCCAGGGCAGACTGGCGGTGGTGAGCATCGGCCCGATCGGCGAGGACCACAGGGTTCTGCTACTGCTGCCGATCCGGCCGTCCGGCTCCCGGACCGCGACCGTGACCTCGCGCCCCACGAGCCGGTGCACGCCGGTGTCGTCGCGGTACGCCGTGGGATCGCCGGGAACCAAAGAGAGTTGATACACGGCCGCCGCCTGCGCCGCGGAGACGGTGAACGACCACGCCGCGTGCGCGTTGAAGCCGATCATCACCCCCGGCGCGCCGGCCAGGGTCGCGCCCTCGACGTCGAGCTGCCCGGGGATGGTCAGGTGGACCTCCCAGAACCGCTCCGGCCCGGACCAGGGGAAGTGCGGATTGCCCAGCAGCAGCGCGCCGCCGCCGCGGGCCGCCTGCGAGCCGAGGCCCCAGGCGTTGCTTCCGACATGGCTGTCGGAGGCCGAGGGCAGAGTCGTTGGCGGGGGCGCAGTCGTGGGCGCGGCCACGGGCTGCTTCGGCGCGGCGGCCACAACCCCCGGCAAGTAGGCCCCTGATGTGTTCAACACAGAGAGCTGATACAACCGCCGCCACACATCCAGCGCGCTGATCGGGCGCACCCAGGCCGCACCGCGGCACGTCGCGTCGGGAAGCCCGCCGGCTCCGCCGACGTGTGCCAGGTAGGCGTCGTACCCGGCCGCGTATCCGCTCACCATGCTGCGGCTGTGCGCCGAGGGTCCGGAGTCCGCCGCCAGCAGATGCTCGACGACGCCGGAGCCGTTGATGTCCGCGTAGAAGAAGTCGCTGTCCAGGTTGGTGGTCTTCAGACCGTTGGCGACGTCCGTCGCCGCGCCGTCGGGTCCGAAGTAGCGGGACCGCTCACCGCTCAGCGTCACGATGTCCTGAGCCAGCACGCACAGGTCGTCCTCGGCGAAGGCGTAGCCCTGGCCGTATCCCGCGCCGTACCAGTCCGGGGCCGTGATGTGGGCGATCCCGTAGTCGGTGCGGATGATCCGCACCGCGCGCGGCAGGCTGTCGGCGGCCAGGCCGGAGGCGGCCAGGACCAGCACGACAGCGGCTGCCGCATGGCGCCGGAGCCACCGGCGCACGCTCAGCAGCGGCATCAGAAGAGGTCGTCTCGCCTCACAGCGAGGGCAGGTTCATCGCCGCCCGCAAGTGGTCGACGGCGGCGACCTGCCCGTCGTAGGGCCCGTTCAGCGCGCCGGTGACCTTGTCCGGGGGCACCGGGCCGGTCAGGGTGCCCATCAGGCCGGTGGCCGCCTTCAGCCAGGCGCCGTCGGCGTCCTGCAGCGCGCTCACCTTGCTCTGCAGCGCGGCCGGCCAGGGCATGGCGCCGATCTGCTGGTCGAAGGTCTGGGTGGCGGAGACCATCGGCTGCAGGGCCGCCTGCACGTCGCTCGCCGCCGCCGGCGCCTTGAGCGCCTTCATCTTGTCGGCGCCGGTCTGGATGGCGGTCAGCACCGTCTTCTCAGAGTCCAGATACTGCTTTATCAGTGCCTTGGAAACCGGCGTCGAGGCGCTCGCGGAGGACGATCCGGCCGAGGCGTGCGAGGAGGAGGAAGAAGAGGAGCAGCCGGCGGCCAGAAGGACCGCCGCTGCCACCGCGGAAACCGCCGCGATCCGGGTGTTCGTCAAGGTCATCGCCCCAGCCCTTCGATGATCCGGCAGATGGCCGCAACCACCAAGTCCGGCTGGACGTCCAGGTAGAAGTGCGAACCGGGGAACACCCTAACATCGAACTCTGATGCGGCAAGGCGGTGCCAATGCACGAGGGCGTCCCTGGGTGCGGTGTGGTCCGAAGCGCCCGCGAACACCGTCAGCGGAGCCGTTATCGAGCCTTCGGGGGTGTACGTCTCGGTCATTCTCATGTCGGCGCGCAACGTCGGCAGGAACGCGTCCAGGATGTCCGGCGCCTCGGCGAGTTCGGCCGGCAGGCCGCCGAAGCGCGCGAGCTCGGTGACGAACTGCGCGGCGGGCAGGCCGGCGATGGCCGTCCGGGGTACGCGGTCGTGGTCCGGCAGACATGCCGAGATCACCACGTGCGCCGCCGGCCGTCCGGCGTCCTGGAGCCGGCGGGCCAACGCGTACGCCAGCAACCCGCCCATGCTGTGCCCGAACAGCACGATCGGCCGCTGCGCGGGCAGCGCCAGCACGTCGGGCAGCACCGAGGCGGCGGCCTGGTCCAGGTCGGTCGTCAGCGGCTCGCCGAACCGGTCCTCCCGCCCCGGCAGCTGCACCGCGTGCAGCGCCACGGCCTCCGGCAGCAGCGCGCGCCACGCCGCGAAGGCCGCGGCTCCGCCCCCGGCGTGCGGCGCGCACACCAGGCTCACCGCGGGTTCGGCCGATGCAGCACGCCCCACGGGCTCCGCGGTGCGCAGCCAGGTTCCCTGGCCGCGCCACCGGACCCGGGGTCTTGTCGCCACGTTCTGAGACACTCCTCCTCCTTGCCTTCGCTCCGCGCCCGTCTTCCCCTCCGGTCCACCGATCCGGCTCAGGCCGGACCGGTGATCTCCAACCGGTGCCCTTCGGGGAGCACGCAGCAGAACTCTGTGTCGCCCCACTCCTCGCGGACCGGCGGCCCCTCGGTGGTCCCGCCGGCCGCCACCACCCGGTCGTACAGCTCAGCCACCGGTACCGCGCTGTCGAGCAGTACCGTCACCGGCGTGATCGGTTTGCGCGGGGTGGCGCGCAGCCGCAGGCTCGGGCCGTTGGACCAGGGCCACAGCTTCGCCGAGGCGTACCTGGCCGGCGCCCCGGGCGGCCCGACCCGGAAGCCGGCGGTGACGCCCAGCGCGGAGTCCAGGAAGGCCAGGGTGGCTTCGACATCGCGCACCGGCAGCAGGATGTGGACGGCGTGGAACGCGGTCCACACCCCGGGCCCGGTCCGGCCGAGCACGACCTTCTCCCGCATCCCGGTCTCGGCTTGTGCGTCGGGCACTGCGAACCGGCCGCGCTCGGTCAGGCCGGCACGCTCGGCGACCCGGATGGAGCCGGTGTTCGAGGCGTTGGCCCAGGCTTCGAGCATCGGGACGCCCTCGGCGAGGAGCACGTGCTCCACGACGGCGGTCACCGCCTCGCTCATGATCCCCTGGCGCCAGTGCGACTTGCGAAGCATCCAGCCCAGCCACGGCACCTGCCCGCCGCCGACCAGCTCGACCAGCCCCAGCGCGGTGTCCTCCTCGAGCCGGCGCACCGTCCAGATCCGAGTGCCGGTCGGAGCCAGCCGCTCGGCCAGCCGCTCCCGGGTCTGCTCCGGGCCGTCCGAGGCCGGCTCGTCGAGCCAGGGTCCGGTGACGTCCGGATCGCCGTAGGCGGCGTGCAGGTCTGCGGCGTCGGCCTCCGGGTCCAGCGGTGTGAGCCGGAGGTGTTCGGTGAACAGTTCCACCGTCTTGCGTTCTTCGTCGTTCACAGGGCGCTCTCGATCGTGACGCTGAACAGCTCCCCGAAGATCGGCAGCACGTAGGGCTGCTCGCCCCGGGCCAGCGCGGCGGTGTCCTCGGCGATCCGGGTCTCCCAGCCGACCGCGGGACCGGGCCAGCCGATTTCCACCAGGTTGGCGCCGGGGCGCAGGGCCGAGGCCGGAACCGCGATCTCAGTGGCCTTCCACCCCCGGACCGCCTCGAACCGTCCGGACTCGACGCCGTTGACCAGGACGACGGCCGCCTGCGGGCCGCCCTCGCGCCGCCGGTGGGTCAGCCGCAGCAGGCTGTCCGCCGGGGTGTCCAGGGCGAAGGTGATCCGGGTGGCGGCGGTGTTCGCCTGCAGATAGCAGCGCGGCTCGGTGAAGTTCGGCACGGCGCCGACGCCGAGCAGGGTGGTGGCGATGTCGAGCAGTTCCCGGCGCCCGCCGGCCGAGCCGGTCGCGCCGGTCGCGCCGGTCGCGCCAGTCAATGCGACGTGCTCGGGACCGAGGACCTGTGCCATGGCCTCACGCAGCGTCCACAGCCGCGACTTGTCCGGGCGGTATTCGCCCAGCCGCTCGAAGCTGCCGGCCGCGTTGGGCTCGCTGATCACCTGGGCGAAGTCAGCGCCGCTCCACAGCGGGCCGCCGGGGCGGTCCAGCAGGCGACCCAGGGCGATCATCAGATCCTTGACCTCCGGGCAGACCTCCAGAGCGCGGCGCAGGTAGGCGGCCACGGACTCGGCCGGCTGGCCCGAGAAGGAGTTGTAGGTGCCGGCCAGGACCAGGCTGACCGCCTCGGGCCAGGCGCCGACTTCTGGGCCGGGTATGCCGGCGGCGGGCACGGCCGCCTGCGCCGGGGCCGAACCGGCAGCGGTGGCGGCAGCATCGGCACCGGCCTTGGCCCCGGCACCGGCGCCCGCAGCGGCCGCACCGACAGCATCGGCCGCGGTGATCGCGCCGCCACCGGTGATCACCTCGGCGGTCTTGGCCATCGCGATGGTGATGCCGCTCAGGCTCATGTGGCAGTAGTCCAGGAAGTGCCGCGGGTCGGGCAGGCCCTCGGGTCCCAGTTCCTTGGTGAGGTCGACCAAGGTGATCTCGTTGCTGCGGCAGAAGTCGCGGATGAAGTCCTGCACCGCTCGCGAGATCCGGGGCAGGTGCTTGACCGGCAGGCTGTGCACACTGTCCCGCGCCCGTTCGTAGGCCTCGCGCGCCGCGGTGGGCTCGCCGGCCGCCTCCAGGGCCCGGCCGAGCAGGAATCCGGGCACCGGACTGGTGCCCTGGTCCAACTCGGCCATCTGCTCGGCCAGCGCACGCACCCGCGGCCAGTCGGCCGCCGCCAGGGCCGCGACCGCCTCGGCGCGCGCCTCGTACCAGCGCATCAGCGCCGCATCCGGCAGCATCGGCACGTCGATCTCGGCCACCCCGGCGCCGAGCGCGGACCAGCCGCTCAGGTTGAACTCCGGAAGCACGAAGACCGGCTGCACCCCCGCCTCGTCGCGCAGCCGTACCAACTCCCGGAGCAGTTCGGCGGCCTGAGGCAGGACGAAGTCCTTCAGCAGCGCGTCGCGCAGTCCGGCATAGCCGTGCCGGCGCAGCACCTCGGCGATGTCGGCCGGATAGTCGGTGCGCGGCACGTCGTCGGAGGTCGTGGTCCAGTTGTTGCCGGCGAACACCACCAGCACGTCCGGATCCAGGTGCCGGCTGTTGCGCACCATCAGGCGCAGCGCGGGCAGCCGGATGCTGACCTGGGCCAGGTCCACGCACTGATAGCTGCCGGCGCCGACCCTGGCGTCCAGATAGTGCCGCAGCGCGGCGGTCGGTGTGAACACCGGATCCAGCAGATAGCCGCGGGCGACGGACTCGCCGAGCACGATCACCCGGCGCGCGTCGCCCTTGCCGGGGACGTCGCCCTCGGCCGACCACACGCTGCTCTCCCACAGCGGCGTCTTGCTCCGCCGCCGCAGGCCCGGGCCCGCCGGGGTGTCGACGATCTCCCAGACCCCGATGAAGCGGGGCCGGCGACCGGCGGCCGGGCCGGAGGGCATGGACGGCCTGGACGGCATGGAGGGTCCGGGCGTGCGGTTGGCCGCGGCGGCGCCGAAGCGCTGCAGGGCCAGGACCGTCTCCGTGCCGCGCTGGTCGGCGAGCAGGCGGGCCAGGGTGTCCGCGGCCTGTCGCGCCGGGAACTGGTCTTCCACGAGGGCGTCTCCTTCGGAGGCGGACTAGACGAAGAACGTGTAGGCGTCCGCGGACACCGCGGGAGCGTGATATCTCGCCGCCTGGTCCGCGTATCCGTACCAGGCCGGCGGCACATCCTCCCGGTGGACCACGAGCGGTCCGGCCACCAGGGTGTGCAGCCGGGCCCGCAGGAAGCACGACAGCGCGTCGAGCTCGTCGCCGACGATCGGCTCGCCCTTGACGTTGAAGGAGGTGTTCAGCAGCACCGGGACCCCGGTCAGCTCGCCGAACCTGACGAGCAGCGCGTGGAACAGGGCGTCGTCCTCGGCCGTCACGGTCTGCACCCGCGCCGAGCCGTCGACGTGGGTGACCGCCGGCAGGTGCGCGTCGGGCAGCACGGCGACGGTCTCCAGCATGAACGGCGAGGGCACGTCCAGGTCGAAGTACCGCTCGGCGTGCTCGGCGGCCACCGCGGGGGCGAAGGGCCGGAACTCCTCGCGCTTCTTCACCAGCATGTTGATCTGGTCGCGCATGGTGCCGTCGCGCGGATCGCCGAGGATCGAGCGGCTGCCCAGGGCCCGCGGGCCGAACTCCATCCGGCCCTGGTGCCAGCCGATCACCTTGCCCTGGGTCAGCAGGGTGGCGGTGGCGGTCAGCAGCTCGGACTCCCGGCCGGTGTAGTCCTCGTAGTGGACCCCGGCCGCGTCCAGCACACCGGCCAGCGCCGACGGGGCGCCCTTCGGACCGAGCCGGGCGTCGGTCAGGCGCCGCGTGCCGCGCCGGCCGGTCAGCCGGTGGTGGACCAGCTGCGCCGCGCCGGCCGCGGATCCGGAGTCGCCGGGCGACGGCGGGATGAACCACTCGGTGAACGGGCCCTTGCGGCGCACCCGGGTGTTCGCGACACAGTTGAGCGCCACGCCGCCGGAGTAGCACAGGTTCGGCGAGGGAGTCAGGGTGTGGAGATACTCGAGCTTGCCGAGCAGCAGGTCCTCGGTCAGCGACTGGATGCTGGCGGCCAGGTCCTCGTGCTCGCCGGCCACCTCGTCGCGGGACCGCCGCGGCGGCATGCCGAGCAGCTCGGCGAGCTGGTCGGTGTACATGCGCCCGGCCGAGCGCAGGTCGAAGTAGCGCTGGTCCAGCCGGAACTGGCCGCCCTCGTCGGAGAGCACCATGGTCTCCAGCAGCTCGCGCATCCGCGGCTTGCCGTAGGAGGCCAGCCCCATCACCTTGTACTCGTCGCTGTTGACCGCGAAGCCCAGGAACGAGGTGACGACGCTGTAGAACAGGCCCAGCGAGTGCGGGAACGCCACCTCCTCCAGCAGGCGCACGCCGTCGTCGTCGCCGACGCCGTAGCTGGTGGTCGCCCACTCCCCCACGGCGTCGGCGGTGAACAGCGCCGCGCTGGGGAATCCGGAGCTGTAGAAGGCGGTCGCCGCGTGCGCCTCGTGGTGGTCGACCACCTCGAAGCGGCCGTCGAAGCCCAGCCGCTCGCGGATCTCGCGCTCGGGGTGGGTCGCGTCCAGCACCGGCGGGTTGGCCGCGGCGCCCAGGCGCGGCAGCTCCATCCACAGCTGGCGGCCCAGCTTCTTGACCGGGTCCTCGTAGTACGCGACGCAGTCGATGTCCGCCGGGGTCAGCCCGGCGTGCTCCAGGCAGGCGCGGTAGGCGTACAGCGGCACGCTCTTGTCGAACCTGCGCCGGGTGAAGCGCTCCTCCTGGACCGCCGCCACCAGCTCGCCGTCCTGCACCAGGGCGCAGGCCGAGTCGTGGTAGAAGGCTGATATCCCGATGATGTTCACGGCGCCTCCGCCCGGGCCGGGATCGGAGCCGGACGGCTGCGACCGGCGAGGTACTGGTCGATCAGGGTCTGCACGCGCGGCGCGTCGAGCAGTTCGTCGAGGTCGGCCTCGAACCCGAGGTCGGCTTCGAGGTCGGAGATGACGCGGATGATCTCCAGGGAGGTCGCGCCGACCTCGAACAGGCTCAGCTGCGGGCTCAGGCCCGGGATGCCGAGCGCGGTGGCCACGGCGGTGAGGATGCGGTGCGGGCCGGGGTCGTCGGGCTGCTGCGCGGGGTCCGGCTGGGGGGCCGAGGCCGAGGCCGAGTCAGAGCCCGAGGGCATCGGCGCGGGCTCGGACTGCACGGACCCCAGCAGCGTTTCGGCCCGGGCCGCCAGGTTGCTGCGGTGCACCACTCCGGACGCGGTGACCGGAAGCGCCGGGACGGTGACCACTAGGGCGGGAAGCGCGTCGGCGTCGATCCCGGCCTCTTCTGCACGCGCACGCAGCGCGGCGAGCAGGTCGTCGCCATCGATCCGGACCCCGGTGACCGTCTCGACGAACACCACGGTCCGGCCGTCGCGGGCGTGGGTCACCCGGGCCATCCGCACCGTCGTCCATTCCTCGACGAGTGCTTCAATCGCCGCGGGGCCGGACAGGCCGTTTGCGGACGGCTCGACCAGCGGCCGGACCTCGACAGCGTCGTCCTGAATCGCGCCGCGCACGGCGAACAGTTCCAGGTCGGAGCCCGCCGCCCGGCGGAGCAGGCCGGCCAGCCGGGCCGGCGGGCGGTCGTCGAGCAGCAGCACCGCGCGCAGCGTCGGAAGCGTCGCCTGGTCGGCCGCTGCGACATCGGCGAGCAGGCTCGCCGGCCGAGCCGCGGACACCAACACGGTGGCCGAACGAGCGGTCAGGGCCGCGAGCAGATCGTCGCCCTCTGATACCGCGCGCCCTGGGGCAACCGCGGTCGCCCCGGCCAGCAGACCCGCGAGCAGACCGGCCAGTACCGGCGCGGCGTGCGGGAGGCCGACCAGCAGGACCCGGTCGTCGGCGGTCAGGTCCAGGCCCGCCGCGATCGCCGCGACCGAGGCCGCGACCTGGGTGGCGGCCGGACGCGCGACCCAGTCCTGGTCGTCGGCCTCGAACGCGAACTCCGGTAGGCCCGCGGGCTCGCGAGTGCCGATCTCCTCAGGCTGCCCGGGCTCGACCTCGTCGAGGTGGATGACCGGTCGGTCCCCGGTCCACGGACCGTCGGGGAACCCGGCCAGCACCACGGCGTCCACGCCGAGCATCTCGATCCGGGCGGCGCGCAGCTCCGGCGCCTTGCGGATGTCGAAGGGGTAGAGCACGGCTCCCAGCTCGGCCGCCGCGACGGCAGCGACCGCGAGATCACCGAGGGCGTAGACCGCTGCGGCCACGACCCCGCCGGTCCGCACCCCTGCGGCCGTCAGTTCGCGGCACAGCCCGGCGGCGCGTGCCGCGAGCTCGCCGTAGTCGAGGTCGAAGCCGGGTTCTGCGATGGCCGGCGACTGAGGGCGTGCTCGCGCGTGGGCTCGGACGGTGGATGCCAACGCGTCGACCGACACACCACTGTGCTGAACGGTCATACTCGCTGCCTCCCCGAAGCCGAGGCCGAAGCCGGCGTGACCTGCAGTGCCCCGTGCCGGAACTCGACGGCCTGCAGGTCGCGGGTGTCCAGGTAGGACTCGATGAACTCCAGGACCGGCTCGGAGAACACGGTGCTGACGCCCTCGGCCTCCCGGCTCACCCGGCTCAGCTGCATCGCGGACATGAACGTCTGCATCTCCTCGGTCCAGGCGGCCTGGTCCTGGCGGCGGACGCGCTCGGCGTCGACCAGGCGCGGGTTGGGGACGTCGATGAGCAGCACCACGCGCGGGCCGTCGCCCTCGTGCCAGACCTCGTGCTCGAAGGAGTCGTCGAACACGAAGCTCTGTCCGTCCTCCCAGCCGCGTTCCTGATCGCCGACGCGCATGCGCGCCTTCGGGTCGGTGCGGATGCAGAAGTGGGTGCGGGCCTTGGAGTTCGTCGGGCCGCAGTGCGGGGCGATCCAGGTGCCCGGCTGGAGCCAGGAGAGCATGACGAAGCCGTTGCCGAACTCGGTGGCCTCCGGGATGGCCGAGAGCAGTTCGGCGGTCACCGGGAACAGCTCGTGCGCCCGCTCGAAGCGCCGGCCCCGGTCCCAGAACATCAGCTGGTGCCACTTGCCGCCGCGCACGCTGGAACCGTCCAGGCCGGCGGTCGACATACCGGCCGCGACCGGGTCGGCGACGCTGTCGATCTCGGCGCGCACCTGCGGCCAGTTCTCGGCCAGCAGGTCCAGGAACCAGAAGTCCGCCGGGTCGAAGAACGGCTCGCTGCCGGTCGCCGGGTGCAGGGTGATCGGCCGGTGCAGCCGCTCCTCCCACAGTCCCTGCGCGACCGCTATATCAGCAATCTGATACGCTTGCTCGCCCCGGCCCCGGCCCAGCAGCTCGCAGATCAGTGCCTCATACTGCTTGCGCAGAAGCTCGACCTGATCGGTGCCGCCCGCCGGGCCGGCCGCCCGGATACCCGCAGGCCCCATGCTTTCCATGTCTGATTCCCCTTTAGACGGATGCGCCCACGAGCGCTGACCGGAAGGAAGCACCGCCGTGACCGCCCTGGCCAAGGACCTCTATCCCTTCGACCGCGGCTACCGGCTGGGCGGCGGTTATCTCAGCCCGGCCGGACACGTCCTGTACGTGAACATCCCCAAGAACGCGAGCACCAGCTTCCAGCGCCTGCTGCTGCCCAACGGCTTCCGGTACACCACGGCCCACCGCACCCGACCGGTCCCGGCGGGCATCACCGTGTTCGCCGTGGTGCGCGAACCGGTGGCCCGCTGGCGCTCGGCGATGCTGGAGTTCCACGGCACGCCGGCCCAGACGCTGCCGTTCGCCGACTTCGTCGAGCAGCAGCTCGACCTGCTGCACCGCGGCGACTACCGGCCGCTGGACGAGCACCTGACGCCGCAGTCGACGTTCCTGCTGCCGACCATGCCGGTGGAGCGCTGGCTGCGCTTCGAGGAACTGGACGCGGACTACGCCGCGCTGTCCGCCGAGTTCGGCCTGCCCGGTCCGGTCCGGCACCACCACCGCGGGCAGAGCGCCGAGGCCGCCCTGATCTCGGCCCGTCTCAGCGACCGCGACCGCGAACTGGTCGCCGAGTACTACACCGCGGACGTCGAGCTCTACGAGCGGATCAAGGCCCTGCCGCGGTGAGTGATCAGCCACCTGCGCCCCCGGATCCGGGGGCGGACAGGGGCGCGGGCGCGGCCAGATCGAAGTCGTCGGGCACCGCGAAGCCCAGCTGATCCCGGCAGAACGCCTCCCACTCCGGCGAGACGAGGTCCGCGCCGAACAGGACGCCCTCGCCGGGCCAGGCCTGCTCGGTCACCGTGAGGTCGTCGTGCAGGTAGACCAGCGCCTCGGCCGAGGAGGCCGGCTGCGGCCAGCCCGCGAACGCGCTCAGCTCGGACAGCGGGTAGGCACGGCAATACGGACCCCACGACCGGTCTCGCAGGGCCGCCGGATCAGCCACGTCCTCGGCCTCGCGCAGCGCGCGGGCGGCGTCGAGGTGGCCGGCCGCCAGGGCGATCAGGTACGGGGTGCGGCCGTCCGGCGTCGCGGCCAGGGGGTCGGCCCCGGCTTCGAGCAGCCTGCGGACCGCTTCGGCGTCGCCGCGGCCGGCGGCCCGGTCCAGGTCCGACCACCCGTCGGCGTCGCGCGTGACCGGCGCTGGCGCCGAGGCCGAGGCCGATCCTGCTGCCGGCGCCGAAGCCGCGGCCGATCCTGCTGCCGAAGCCGCCGTCGCCGCCGAATCCTGCTGTGGTGCCATCGTGCGTCCTTTCGTAACCGCGAGCCGCGCCGCCTCAGGCGCCGGCAGCCGGGTGGGTGTCGAAGACCAGGGCCCCGTCGCGCAGCTCGACGCCGCTCACGTCCCGCTCCCGCAGGTACCGCGAGACCTGCGCCGCCGTCCCGGAGTCCAGCGCCACGCGCAGATCCTCGCCGTCGGCCTCGATCCGGCTCAGGCCGCGCTCGCGCATGAAGCCGCCGACGCGCTCCTCATAAGAGGTGCGGGAGTCGAGCATCCGCTCGCGGGTCGCGTCGTCCAGCTTCGGGTGGGTCACGTCCATCAGAAGGATCACCCGGGGGCCGTCGCCCTCGTGCCAGACCTCGTGCTCGAAGGAGTCGTCGAACACGAAGCTGCGGCCCTCCTCCCAGACCAGCGTCTCCTCCCCGACCCGCAGCCGGGCCCCGCCGGGCACCCGGATGCCCAGGTGCACGCGCAGGCGGGCGTTGGTGCCGCCGCAGTGCGGGATGATGTGCGTGCCCGGATACAGCCAGGACAGGGTCACCACGCCGGCGCCGGCCGCGGCCGCCTCAGGGATGCCGTCGATGATCGAGGCCGTGACCGGGAAGCGCTCGCAGGCGTCCTGGAAGCGGACGCCGGCCTCGTAGAAGGTCACCTGGTCCCAGCGGCCGGCGCCGAGCAGCGGTTCCTCGACCGGGAGGAACCCCGAGCGGGCCGGGTCGGTGACCGCGTCCAGCTCGGCGGTGATCAGGGGCTGGTTCTCCTCCAGGTACGAGCAGAACCAGAAGTCGGAGGCGTCGTAGACCGGGACCGGGTCCAGGGCCGGGACGTACTGGACCGGACGCTGCGACGGGTCCCGCCACAACCCCTGCCGCACGGCCAGCTCGGCGCACTCCCGCGCCTGCTGAACCGCGCCGGTCGCGGTGAGCGCGTCGATCAGCTGGGCGTAGGACCTGCGGACGGCCTCCGGCCAGGCGGTGATCGTCGGGGACACGGACGTACTTCCTTCCATCGCTTCGCGCGGCTCAGCCCCGGGCCAGGGCCAGGCCGTGCGACATGGTGTATGCCAGGTGGGTGATGTAGGCCTTGTGGATCACGGCCCGCTCCATCCGGAAGCCGCGCTCGTCCTCGACGAACCGGCCCCCGCACTCCTGGAGCAGGTCGAGCCAGGCGGCGAAGTGCCGGGTGGTGCGCAGTTCGTCGAACCCGAACCCGGTGAGCCGGCGGAAGCGCGCGAAGTCGACGCCCTCGCGGGTCATCAGCGCGCCGCCGACCAGGGCGGTGAGCCGCTCGGGCTCCTCCAGGCTGAAGCGCTCGGCGTGGGCGAACTGCAGCGGGGCCCGCAGATAGTCCGCGTACTGCGCGCTGGGGTTGAGCAGCATGTGATGGCCCAGCAGCGACTCCGCCCCGGAGCCGAAGCCGATCTTGTCGCCGGCCAGGTCGTACTTGTAGTTGCCGTCGACGTCCTCGTCCTCGGCCCGGCGGACCCAGTACCCGTGGCAGTACTCGTGGTATCCGGCGGCGGTGAGCATTTCCATGGCCAGTTCGTAGGCCTCGATCATGCTGCCCACGTCCCAGGCTTCCATCTGCTCCCGGTCCAGCTGCATCGCCATGACCGTCTTGGGGGTCGCCCGGTAGGGGTAGACCGAGACGTGCGGCGGGTTGCGCTCCAGGATCGTCTCCAGCGTGGCGGCCAGCCCGGCCGTCGAGGTCTCGCCGGGGAAGCTGCTGATCAGGTCCACGTTGAAGTTCTCGATGCCGGCCGCGCGCAGCAGGTCGATCGCGGCCAGCGCCTGATCGCGGTTGTGCGCCCGGCCGGCCCGGCGCAGCTGCGCCGGATCCAGTGACTGCACACCCACGCTGACCCGGTTCACCCCCAGCTCGCGCATGGTGTCCAGCCGCTCTGCGGTGAGGTCGTTCGGCGTCGTCTCCATCGACCACTGCACCAGTCCGGCCAGGTCGAAGGACTCCTCCAGCGCCTCGTGGATGGCGCGCATCTCCTCCGGTTCCAGCCGGGTCGGCGTGCCGCCGCCCCAATACATACAGTGCGGCTGGTACCCGAGCCGGGTGAGCAGCGGCCCGTAGTAGCGGATCTGCTCGCGCACCGCCGCCACATACGGGCTGCGCGCCGTCTGGTCGCCGCGCAGCCGGTTGACCGGGATGTCGGTCACCCAGTCGCAGAAGTGGCACTTGGACGCGCAGAACGGTACGTGGACGTACAGCTCCAGCGGCTGGTCGGTCAGTCCGTCGAGTTCGGCGGCGACCGCCTCGACCAACTGCGCCGGCCCGATCGGCACGGTCACCGTTCCCCCCGGCGGCTGAGCACCAGATTCGGCAGGACCAGGTAGTCCAGCTCGGAATCCAGCAGGGTGCGCACCGCGTCCTCGGGCGTCTCCACGATCGGCTCGCCCTTGACGTTCAGGCTCGTGTTCAGCACCAGCGGCACGCCGGTGCGCTCGTGGAAGGCGCTGATCATCCGGTGGTAGTCCGGGTTGTCCGCGCTGCGCACGGTCTGGATGCGCGCCGATCCGTCGACATGGGTGATGCCGGGGACGACGTCCGGTTTGCTCACCTGCGCGGCCCGCAGCATGTACGGGCTGTCGTCGATGCCGAACCACTCCTTGGAGTGCTCGTCGAGCACCGACGGCGCGAACGGCCGGAAGAACTCCCGGAACTTGATCGTGGCGTTGATCCGGTCCTGGATGTCCGCGCCGCGCGGGTCGGCCACGATGCTGCGGTGCCCCAGCGCGCGCGGGCCCACCTCGCTGGCGCCCTGGTACCAGCCGATGACCGCGCCGCCGGCCACCAGTTCGGCGGCGCGCGCCGCGTGGTCGGCGACCTGCTCGACCACCAGGCGGTCGGACTGCTTGTCGACCGCGCGCTGCACCATCTCCGGCGAGTACTCGCGGACCGAGTACATCTGCTGCGCCGGCTTGTGCTCCTGGCGCGGGTTGCCGAGCACGTGGTGCCAGTACCACAGGGCCGCGCCGATGGCCGTGCCGTCGTCGCCGCACGCCGGGTGCAGGTACAGGCTGTCGAAGTCGGCGGCGTCGAAGGCGATCTGGTTGGCCACGACGTTCAGCGCGGTGCCGCCGGACATGGCGATGTTCCGGTCCAGCCCGTTGCGCACGCAGATCTCGCCCAGTTCCTTGAACACCCGGGTCACCTGGCGCTCCAGGCCGGCCTGGATGTAGTAGGCCAGCGTGGCGTTCAGGCTGCGGCCGCCGACGTCGACGATCTTCGGGTCCTGATGCGCCAGCGTCATCAGTTCCTCGAAGGTGGACATGGCGGCGGGGGCCGGCGCGGGGTCGGCCGGCTCGCCGTACGGGGCCAGCGCCATCACCTTGCCGGCCCCGACGATCCCGGAGCCGAACATGAACTTGGCGACGCTGGTGTAGCCGACGTTGGCGTTGAACCAGACGTCGAAGTCGTGCAGCACCGGGTACAGCTTGTTCTCCTGGCCGATGAACCCGCGGCAGCCGGCCGGGTCGATGGCCAGCGCGACGCCGGAGGAGAACGGCGAGGTGTAGTAGGCGGTCGCGGCGTGGATCAGGTGGTGGTCGGGGTTGACCACGGCGGCCAGCCGGTGCCCGCGGATCTGGGCCTGGTTCTGCGCCTGGTTCAGCCAGAACTCGAACCAGGTGTCCTTCAGGTCCGACCCGTGCAGCGTGACGATGTCCGGCGAGTCCATGTTGTGCAGGTTGCACAGCATCACCAGGTCGACGTCGGCCAGCCCGATGCCGGCCTGGTCGAGCAGCTCGTCGAGGTCCTCCTCGCGCAGGCCCGGGTGCTTCTTTATCCGGGAGAAACGCTCGGTGTTGACGTATCCGGCCACCGCGCCGTCGACGAGCAGGACCGCCGAGCCGTCATGATTGAAGTTGACGGACAGCAGCACTCTGATGCCGGCGTTGTGCTCCTGGTCACTGGGCACGGACTCCTCCTGGCTGCATCGGGCGCAGCCGCAGCTCGGCGGCGGCCTCCTGGAACACCTTGTCTTCGCCGAGGTCGGTCAGGCACCTCGGATAGGGACCGTCAGCCCCCTGATAGGGCACCGTGCACCGGAACTCGCACTCCCGGCCGGCGACCTCGTCCACCTCGTGCACGATCCCCTGGCACGGGTAGTGCAGCGAGACCCCGCGGTGCCGCGGGTACACCCGGGCCCACAGCAGCTGGGTGCCGGTCGGCCCCAGGATCGCCACGGTGGGCGTGCCGACCCCGGCCGCGACGTGCAGCAGGCTGGAGTCGTTGCCGATCAGCAGGTCGGCGCCGGCCAGCAGGTTGGCGGTGCGGTTCAGCGAGGCGTCGGCCTCGATCCGGACGTGCGCCGAGGGGGCCTCGGCGAGCACCCCTTCGCGCAGCCGGGTCAGCTCCTTGATCTCCGACTGCGTGCCGAGCAGGCACAGCTCGGCGTCGAACTCCCGGACCAGACGCGCCCCCAGCACGCCGAAGCGGTCCAGGGGCCAGCGCCGGTTCCAGTGCGGCTGCCCGACCGCGTGGATCGCGATCAGCGGGCCCGCGGTGCGCCGCGCCGGCAGGTCCTCCGGCTCCCGGGGCAGCGGAGGCACGGCTTCGGAGGCCAGCGGCGGCTTGATGCGCAAGGCACCTGACAGCGCACTGGCGTAGTCGTACAGGTCGGGAAAGCCCAGCACCGGCGGCCGGAGCCGGATCGGCGTGGTGAGGTAGGCGTCCCCGGGCCGGCCCTGCGGATAGCCCAGCCGGACCTTGATGCCCGCGGCGTGCGCGTGTTCGGCGCTGAGCCCGTGTGAACCGGGGTCCACCAGGCACAGGTCGAACTCCTTTGCACGCAGCTCGGCCAGGAACGCCTTCCAGTGCTCCGGATCGGTGTCGAACGGGTCCGGGCACATCATCAGATCGGTCGCGTAGCAGTGCGCGTCCAGGAAGTCCGCGTACTGGGCCCGCAGCTTCGGGCCGAGCACGAGGGTCACCGTGGCGTCGGGATGGGCGCGGCGCAGCAGCCAGAGCATCATGTTGCGCTGGACCATGTCGCCCAGCCCCGGTCCGTGCAGTTGGGCGAAGACGCACACTCGGCGCACCGGCCGGCCCGCCGTAGCGGACCGGCCCGCGGCCGGCGCACCGTCAGTGCTCGCCGACACGCTCGAGCCGTCCGGTGCCGGCCAGGGTGGCCAGGTCGATCTTGGCGTGGCAGCGCACCGGCTCGAAGTCCAGGGTGAGCGTGCCGGTCAGCGCGACGGTGCCGGAGGCCGCGGCGAAGTCGGCGCCGGCCAGGTCGACGTCGCCGTCGAGCTGGACGCCGAGCTCGGTGCCGCCCTCGGTCCCGGTGAACCGGACGAACACATAGCCGCGGTCCAGCGCCTCGCGCAGGGCGGACAGGCTGCGCTCGGGCCGCAGGCTCGCCTCGACCGGGTGCTCGCCCTGGCTGAGCCGGTCGACCAGCGTCGGGCCCTCGTCGGCGAACAGGTCGTCCGCGGCGGGCACGTCGTCGGCGTGCTCGGCCATGAACCGGCGCAGGCTCGCCGGCCGCATGTCGGTCCACACCTGCTCGATGTGCTCCAGGCACTCCTGCTCCGGGCCGGACGTGCCCTCGGCCCGCCAGCCCGCGGGCAGCTCCCGGTCGGCCGGCCAGATCGAGTACTGCTCCTCGTCGTTGAGCACGACGTGGTAAACCTGCCGCAGATCCTCGGCGGTCTCGCTCATATCAGGCTCCTCATTTCGTTGCTTCGGGTCGGGGCAGGGGTGCTTCGGGATCGGCCGCGGCGGCGGCGATCAGGGCGGCCAGGCCGTCCATCAGCCGGTCGGCGGCCGGGCCCTGATTGACGTCGGCCACCAGGGTCACGCCGCCGTGCCGCTCGCCGAGCCGGACGTCGACGTTGGTGCCGTCCCAGTCCTGGTCCGGGCCTGCGCTGGTGCCGGTGCTGGTACCGGTGCCGAGCAACTCGGCCTCGCAGAACAGCTCCGCCTCGATGCCGTTCTCGGTGCCGCGGCTGCGGCCGCTGCTGGGCGGATCGGCGCACAGGTGGACGTCGACGTCCCACAGCGCGGCGGTGCGCGGCCGGCTGATCCGGCCCGAGGCCACGCCGAGCTCGACCAGATCGCCGTAGGGCAGGTAGTGCGTCGCCGCCTTCAGGATCCCGGCCTGGGCCCGGCGGTAGACGGCGCGGTAGGACGGCGCCGCCTCGGCCGGGGGCTCGACGCGGAAGACCGTGCGATCGGTGAGCGGACCCACGACCCGGCCCAGATCGAAGTAGTCCCGCAGATCCAGCACGGTGGCCAGGGCCGGGGCGGCCGGGCCCCGCACCCCGCGCAGCCACCACGCGACCAGGGCGGCCACCCCGAGCGACCCGTTGTCGCGCAGGGCGCCCCCGGAGGAGGCCAGGGTGCGCCACTGCGGTCCGGCGATCTCCAGCCGCACCGTGCTCACGTCTCGGCGCGCCGGGGCATTCGCGGGCGCGTCCGGGCACTCGGCGAGCCACTTGGTCCACCAGGTACGGCGGGCGGCGATCGCGGTGTCGGTGAGCGGGTGGTAGTCGAGCATGTCGGCGGCGTCCTTGTACCCGGTACCGCGGAACCGGTCCTGGTAGGCCTGAAGCACGGCGCCGAGCACGAGATACAGGGACCTGTCATCCAGGATCAGCTCGTGCGCGACCAGCCCGAGCACCCACTCGTCGTCGGCCAGCCGGATCAGGCTGAACCGGGTGCCGGGCTCATCGGCCCGGCTGCCCCGGTCACGATCGGCGCGCAGCAGGGCGACGCACGCAGCGTCCCGGGCCGCCGGCTCCAGGGCGCCGAGGTCGTGGTCGGCGCAGGGCGCGATGGCGCAGCGACGCAGGCCGAGCCGGCCGTCCTGCTCGACCAGCCGCATGCCCAGCGAGGGCAGCTCGGCCTGCACCGAGCGCACCGCTTCGCGCAGCCGGTCGGCGACGACGTCTCCGGTGAAACGCACCGCGCGCACCGTGTAGCCGGTGCCGGGTGCGCCGCCGCGCAGCCGTGGCCACAGCCCGCGCTGCAAGAACGAGGCGGGAAGGAGAGCGGACTCGCCGGGCGGCGGTTCGCCGGTCACGCCGGCCTGTGCCTCCCCGGTCACGCCGACCTGTGCCTCCCGGGTCACGCCGACCTGCGGTTCGGCCGTCATGCCGGCCTGCGGCTCGCCGGTCATGCGGCCTCCGTCCGCCGAGCATCCACCTGATCCCAGGTCAGCGCCCCGGCCATGCTGACGGCGACCTGCCGGGGACCGGCGAACGGCTGCCGACCGTGCGCGGCCGCGAGGTTGTCCACCAGCAGCACATCGCCGCGCTGCCACAGCACCGCCGACTCCTCGGCCGCGTAGGCCTCGAGCAGCGTCCCGACGACCTCCGACGGGATCGGACTGCCGTCGCCGAAGAAGGTGTGACTCGGCAGGTCCTGTTCCTCCACCTGTTCCAGCAGCGGCACCCGGACCGGCTCGGGCAGCGAGTGCACATTGAAGAACGCCGCATGGTTGAACCAGGCACGCCGACCGGTGACCGGGTGCCGGGCCACCGCCGGGCGAACCTGCCGCGTGGCGAGCCTGCCGTCCGAGCGCCAGTCGACCTCGATGCCGCGTGCTTCGCAGTACTCTGCGACCACGGCCCGACTGTCGGTCTGGAAGACCTCCTGCCACGGCAGCCCGAGACCGCCGCCGAAGGTCCGAACATAGGCGACACCGAGCTCTTCGAAGCGCCGCACGATGTCATCCGGGATCCGCGCGAGCACCTGCCGGACATCCGCCACCGGAGTCGCGCCGCCCTCAACCGGCGCCTGCAGGCAGCAGAACGCCAGCCGGGCCGGGAAAGCCGCTTGGTAGGAGTTCTCGTTGTGCAGCACGATCGGCTGATCGGCCGGATGGTCGGTCGCGGTGTAGACCCGGTCGCCCAGCGCGGTGCGCGGCGAGGAGCGCTCGACGTACTCCTCCGGCTCGCCGGCCAGCGAGCGCGCGACCGCGCCGAACCCGTCGAGATCGACGTCGAAGCCGCGGAAGAGCACCGCGCCGTGCGCCGGCAGCCACTGGCCGACCCGGTCGCCGTGCGCGGCGGCCCACGCCGCCAGCGTGACGTCGCTGCCCTCGGCCCGCCGCACCAGCAGCGGCAGGCTCGCGCCCGAGGGCGCACCCTCGACCACCGCCGCGTCGGGGTCGACCGTCATCGCCAGGGGACGCCGCCGACCGGCGACGGGCGGGCCGCCGGGGGGCGTCATCGCGCCTCGTCCGCGGGCACGCCGCCGACCAGCGTGTGCAGGAACCGGTCGCCCTCGACCAGGCCGAACAGCTCCGGCAGCGCCGAGACGTCGACCGTCCCCACCGAGCACAGCCCCAGGCCCGCCTCCGCGGCCGTCTGGCTCAGCAACTGGGTCAGGGCACCGGCTTCGAAGACTGTGAAGTCCCAGGAAAGCTCGCCGTAGAGCGGGACGATCGCGTCCATCCGGCCTATGAGGAACAAGGAGAAGGCACTCTCGCGGAACGCGGCCCGGTTGATGTCGGCGTGCGCGGAGGCCGGAAGAGTGCCCTGCGGGTCGAGCAGGACCAGGCAGTCGCGCTCGGGGTGGTAGTAGTAGCTGCCGCCCGGCAGGTCCCGGACGCGGCCCGGCGCGACCAGGACGTAGAGCTGCACCGGATAGGCGCCGCCGGCCGAGGGGTACCGGAACGACGGCTCGCCGCCGCGCGTGCCCATCCGGGTCGTTGATATCAGGGCTCGAAGAGACTCCAGGGCGACGGGACGGTCGTCGAAGGTGCGCACACTGCGCCGGACCGCCGCCGACTCCGACTCCTGCTCGGCCGCCGGCCATGCGACGGCGGGACTGTCGTCGAGGTCGTGCCGGATACCGCGGTGGCCGTCCTTGAAAGCCTGCCTGGCCAACAGATCGGTGAGCATTTCGGCCGCAGGCGCGGGCTCCGCCAAGGCAGCAGGCTCCGTGTCCTCGCCACCCGCCTTGTTCGCCGGAGCGGCACCCTGCTCCACGGCGCTCAGGTGACTGCCCACGATGACCGCGATGGACGGGAAGAGCAGCATCTCCTCGACGGAGACGGTCAGTCCGAGCTCCTCCTCCAGCACCGTGGCCAGCCGGACCAGCTGGTAGGACGTCGCGCCGATGTCCAGCATGTTCACGTGCGGCTCGATGTGGCTCACCGCGAACTGCCGGCACGCGATCTCCGTGACGCGGCGCATCAGCTCGGCGTCGTCGGCGTCGTCGGCGGTGCCCGCCGCCGGATCGCCGGCGGCGGCCTCCTGGACGGCGGCCGCCTCGCGCGCCTTGGCGGCGAGCGCCGACCGGTCCACCCTGCCGTCCGGGGTCAGCGGCAGCGCCTGGAGTATGTCGATCGTCTCAGGAAGCAGATACGGGGAGACCTTGCGCCGCAGGTAGTCGGACAGCTCCGCAGCGGTCACCGCGGACGCGGGCCGGACGCGGACGAAGGCCGCAGAGCCGGCGCCGTCGGCCGTCGTGATCGGGACGGCCGCCGCCTGCCGGACCTCGTCGTGGGCCGCCAGGGCGACCTCCAGGTCCTGGAGCCGCAGCGCCCGGCCGTGCACCGTCACCTGGGCCGTCTCGTCGCCCGTGACCTCGATGACGCCCTCGGGCAGCAGCCGTCCGAACAACGTGGTGGCGACCACGCTCTCCCCGGACGGCGTCACGACCGCCTGAGCCGGGACGTCGGCGTCGGCGGCCGGGACGGCGGCCAGGCCGCCGAAGTGGATCCGGCCGGCCACCCACAGCGGGCACGGCGCGAGGGCCTCGGACAGGATGTGAACCCTCTGATTCGCCATCGGCCGGCCCAGCGGCACCGAGGCGCGGCCGTCCTCGACGTCGTCGGGCTCGTGCCAGGCCGCCCACGGCTGTTCGGGCGCCGGGGAGGTGGCGTACGCGACGGCCACGTCACTGCCGGCGGCGGCTGCGCGCAGCTCGCGCACCACGTCCGAACCCAGCCGCTCGCCGGCCGCCACGACCGCGCGCACCGCGGCCGGAAACGGCTCGGCGGCTTCGGCCAGGTGGTCCAGGACCAGGGAGAGCATCGAGGGGGTGGTCAGCCAGACGCTCACAGCGTCGTCCCGCAGCTGCGCGGCGCAGGCGGCCGGGTCGTTCTGGTCGATGTCCTGGCCGAACACGGCGGTGGCCCCGGCCAGCGCGGAGCCGAGCATCTGGTGCAGCGACAGCGGCGTGTCGGCCTGGCCGGTGATCAGAACCCTGTCTTGCGGGCCCAGGGCCAGCCGGGCGTTGACGTCGAGCACGGCGGCGGCCAGCGCGCGGTGGGTCACCGCGGTCCGGCCGCCCCGGCCGTCGGGCAGCAGCAGGGCGGCGGCGTCCGGTTCGACGTCGGCGAAGGCGGACTCGGCCGGCGCGGACTCGGCCCGCGCGTCCTCCGGCGCCTCCTCCGGCGTCTCGACGGTCAGCACGGCCAAGCCGTCGGGCCAGGCGATCCGGCCGATCTGCCACCACTGGGTGACCACCGCGGCCGCCTTGACCGCGGCCGCCGCGTCCCAGCGGGTGATCTGCGCCGAGCCCGGCGCGATCGGGACCGCGACGCCGCCGACCCGCCACACCGCCAGCAGTCCGGCCAGCTGCTCCCAGCCCAGATCGGCGCACAGGACCACCCGGCCGCCGGGGGTGACACCGGCGTCCAGGAGCCGGCCGGCCAGGTCGGCGACCGCCGCCGCCAGCTCCCGGTGGGTCAGCTCGCCCCGGGCCGAGATCGCCGCGGTCCGCTCGGCGGCCTCGGGGGCGTTCACCGCGTCGGCGTCGGCGAACAGCCGGGCCAGACCCGCGGCGGGCAGCGGCGAGGAGGTGTCGTTGACGATGTCCGTCAGTTCCTGCCAGGACGGTGTCGGCCGCGTCTCGGGGGCACCGGAGGTGTTCACAGGTCAGCCTCTCCTGATGGCATGGCGGATGTTCGGGCCTGGACCGTCAGTGAAATCAGGGCACGATCGAAGGACTCGAACATACTATCGATGAGACCGGGCGGAAAGATCGCGGACACGTAGTCCCAACTGCATATCAGGCGACCCTCGTGCTCCGTGGCCTGATGGTCGAGCAGGACCTGAGGGGTCTGACTCACCGTGTGTACCGGCCGGGCGGACCAGGCGGCTGCCGACGGAGCGACGCTATCGGAAAACAGGGTACTGGTAAACACGACCGGCATCAGGGCCTCGGCCCGCGCTCCGCGCTCGCGCCGCAGCATGCGCAGCACGTCGACGCCGCCGACCAGCCGGTGTTCGAGGTCCTGCCACAGCCGGTCCTGGAACCGCCGCGCACCGGCCGCCAGATCGCCGGCCGGGACGTCCACGGCCAGCAGCGTCGTGGTGGTGAAATCCCCTACGAGGGCCTCGACGTCCGGGTGCACCGGGATCCGGCTGAAGGTGGTCACGTTCAGCGTGAAGCGGGGGCTCTCGCTGTAGGCGGCGAGCACCTCGCAGAACGCCGCGCCGACGACCGCCGACGGCGTCAGCCCGGCTGCGGCGGCCCATTCGCGCACCGCCTGCCAGTCCGCCGCCGCCAGGCCCGTGCTCAGCCGGACGAAGGTGGCCCCGGTGACCTCGTCGGGCCGCTGGAGCAGCGGCAGCACCGGGGCCGGCGGCAGGTCCGGCAGCCGCGAGCGCCAGTAGTCGAGGTCGCGCGTGTACCGGTCCCCGGCCCGCATCTGCTCGACGGCCAGGACGTAGTCGCGGAACCCCAGGCCCGGCGCGGGCCCGAGGTCGGCAGCACCGGCGTAGAAGGCGAGCATCTCGCCGGTGACGATCTGCATGCTGCGGGCGTCGACGGTCATCAGGTCGAAGCTCAGGTGCAGGCGGGTATGGACGTCGTCCACGCGCTGCGCCCGGATCTCGAACAGCGGCCAGCTGCCCAGGTCGCGGACTTCGTGCGACATCTGTTCCCTGAGTTGCTCGCGAGCCTGGTCCGCGGCCTGCGGCGAGAGTCCGCGCAGATCGGCGAGCGGCACCCGGAACGGCGGCGGATCGGCCAGCACCTGCTGGAGGCCGTCGGGGCGGACGACGGTGCGCAGCGCGTCGTGCCGCTCGATGACCGCGCGGACCGCCGACTCCAGGCGGGCCAGGTCCAGATCGGCCACCTCGAGTTCGAGATAGCTGTGCGTGGCGACGCCGCCCAGGGCGTTGCCGGCGCGGCGGCCGAGCCAGTACGCCTGCTGGATGCCGGTCAGCGGGAACGGCTCGTGGCCGCCGGCGGTGTCGGGCTGGATGACCGGCAGTGGTTGGGCCTGCGCACCGCGCTGAGCAGTCGCCAGCACCGCGGCGAACGCCTCGACGGTGTTCGCGGTGAACAGCTCCGGCAGCGTGACGGCCGCGTCCCAGCGTCCCTGGACCCGCGAGAGCATGCGGATCGCGGTCAGGGAGGTGCCGCCGAGGGCGAAGAAGCCGTCCGCCGGGTCGACGCGCGGCACGCCGAGGACCTCGGCCCACAGTTCGCAGACTTCGTCGAGGAGTTCGGCCGGCACAGCTGCGGTGGTCGATGGCACCGACGACGTCTCAGCGGATCCGGATCCGGATCCAGCTATTGGCCCCGACGCCGTCCCGGCCCCCGTCCACGATCGCAGAACGCTGTGATCGACCTTGCCGTTCGAGGTGAGCGGCAGCGTCTCGTGCGTCACCCACGCGGCCGGGACCATGTAGTCCGGCAGGCTGCGTGCCAGATTCGCCTTGGCCGCCTCCAGGGTGAACCGCGCCGGGTCGGCGGGCACGACGTGGGCCACCAACCGCTTGCCGGTGCCAGCGGCCCCGACGGCGACGACGGCCGCGGCCCGGACCACCGGATCGCGCTCCAGCGCCGTCTCGATCTCCGCCAGCTCGATGCGATAGCCGCTGATCTTGACCTGGAAGTCCTCGCGGCCGAGGAACTCCAGCTCGCCGTCGGGCAGATGGCGGGCGATGTCGCCGGTGCGGTACAGGCGCTCGCCGTCCGGCCCGCGCACGAAACTGCGCTCGGTCAGCTCCTCATCGCCCCAATAGCCGAGCGCCACACCGACGCCTCCGATGTAGAGCTCTCCGGGCACCCAGTCCGGACGCGGGCGCATCGAATCATCGAGGACGTACACACTCTGGTTGGCCATCGGGTGGCCGTAGGGGATGCTGCGCCAGTCGGGCCGGACCGTGCGGACCGGGTACCAGACCGACCAGATCGAGGCCTCCGTCGCGCCGCCGAGACTGGTGACCCGGGTTCCGGTCAGGGCCCTGATGCGGTCGGGCAGGCTCACCGGGATCCAGTCGCCGCTGAGCAGTACCGCACGCAGGCTCGTCAGCGCGTCCGGCGCCAGCGCCTCGGCGTGGTCGGCGAGCAGTTCGGCCAGCGCCGGCACGGAGTTCCACAGCGTGATGCGCTCCCGGCGCACCAGCGCGGCCCAGTGGCCGGGGTCGCGACGGCGCGCGTGGTCCGGGATCACCAGAGCGCCCCCGGCGGCCAGGAGCCCGAAGACGTCGTACACCGCCAGATCGAAGCTCAGCGAGGAGACGGCCAGGACCTTGTCGTCGGGGCCGACGGCGAAGTAGTCGTTGACGCACGCGATCGTGTTGGCCGCGCCGCGGTGGTCGATGGCCACGCCCTTGGGCTCGCCGGTGGAGCCGGAGGTGAAGATCACGTAGGCGAGGTCGTCGAGGCCTTGCACCGGGTTGAGCGGGGCGTCGTCGGGGTCGAAGGTGCCGTCGCCGTCGCCCTCGCCATCGACCGCGAGCAGCTTGGCCCCGGCCAGATCCGGCAGCCGATCGAGCAGATCGGCGGTGGTGAGCACCATCTGGACCCCACCGCGGGCGGCCAGATGCGCCAGCCTGTCCGCCGGCAAGTGCGGATCCAACGGCAGGAACGCCGCGCCGGACTCCAGCACACCGAGCGCCGCGACCACCTGCTGCCACCCGCGCTCGGCCGACACGCCGACCAGAGTGTTGGGCTTGGCGCCGAGGGAACGCAGCGTGCGGCCGATCCGCCGGGCCCGGGAGACCAGCTCGGCGTAGGTCAGCCGGACCTCGCCGGAGACCACGGCGACCCGCTCCGGGTAACGCGCCGCCGCCTCGGCCACGGCCTCGTGCAGACACCGCGTCGGCAGCGGCGCGTCGGTGGCGTTGACGCGCGCCCGACGCTCGCCCTGTTCACGCGGCAGCAGCGCACCGACCGGCCGCTCCCAGACCCCGGGCGACTCGGCGAGCGCGTCGAGCAGCCCCTGGTAGGCCTCGAACATGGCATCGAGCACCCCGGGGGCGAACAGGTCGTCCACGGTGTCCCAGTTGAAGAGCAGCTCGCCATCCTGCTCACTGACCTGGTGGTCAAGATGGACCTGCGGCGTCTGAGTGATGGCATAGCCGAGCTCGCCGAGCGCCGCAGGCCGCCCCGGCCCGGCCGCCGCCCCGGCCATCGGCAGGTTCGAGGTGAACACGATGGGCGTCAACGCCTGCGGCTCCAGCCCGCGAGAGAGCGCCCACTCCCGATTCACGGCGACACCACTGACCGAAGCGTGATCCAGATCGGACCACAACCGCCGCTGAAGCTGCCCAGCCCGCTCGGCGAACGCGCCGGCCTGCCGATGGTCGACCTCCAGCAGGCTCAGCGAAGTGAAGTCACCGACAATCGCCCCGACCTCCGGATGCACCGGCTCCCGGTCGAACACGGTCAGCATGATCGAGTAATGAGGACGCCGACTCCACCGAGTGAGCACCTCGGCGAACGCGGCGAGCAGCACAGCCGACGGAGTCAGGCCAGCAGCGGCGGCACGCTCCTTGAACACGGTCCACGCCGGCGCCGGGAGACGACCGAGGCGACGGTGGAAACGGTGGGCGGCAGGCAGATCGGCAGTCCTGCCGGCAGGCAGATCGGCGGCACGGCCAGCAGGCAACTCGCCAGTCCGCCCGGCGGGCAGCTCCGGTCCAGTGGGCAGGTCGGCGAGGCGCTCGCGCCAGTACTCCAGTGCCGCCGCATGGCGGGGTGTGCCGGTGATCGCGGTTCGGTGGCGGACGTAGTCGCGGAAGGTTGCCTCGATGTCCGGGAGCTGCGTGTCGGGTTCGCGGTAGCGCAGGGTCAGCTCGTCCATGACCAGGCCGAAGCTGTAGGCGTCGCAGATCAGGGAGTCGATGCTGACGTGCAGTACCGCGCGTTGCCGGCCGAGCAGGGATGCGCGCACGTCGAACATCGGCCAGGCGTGCGAGTCCAGTACCTGGTGCGACATCGTGCGGCGGACCTCGGCGAGGGCGGCTTCGCGGTCGGCCGGATCCAGGGCGCTCAGGTCGGCGGTGCGGACCTCGTAGTCGGGCACGTGCTCGAGCACCTGCTGCGTCCCGTCGGGCCGGACCACCGCGCGCAGCATCGGGTGCCTGGCCACCACGGCACGCAGCGCCGACTGGAAGCCGGCCGGGTCCAGGTCCTCGACCTCCACCTCCAAATACGCGTGCGTCGACACACCGCCGAGTCGCAGATCCGATCCGCGTCCGACGTAGTACGCCGCCTGCACATCCGTCATCGGGAACGGCTCGTACCGCCCCTCGGGATCCGCGGGGAGTGCAACCGGCTCGGCGCCCTCGCCCTCGTCCCGGCGCGGCAGCTTCGCCGCACGCACGGCCAGTCCGGCGGCGGTGGGTTCCGCGAACAGGTCCGCCAGGCCGATCTTGACGCCGAGCCGCTCGCCGAGCTGCCGCACCAGCGCGGTGGCCAGCACCGAGTGACCGCCGATGAGGAAGAAGTCGTCGTCGGGGGCGACCCGCTCCAGCCCCAGCATCTCGGCGAACGCGGCGCTCACCACGTCGAGCGGACCGTCAGCCGCCGATACCGGCCCGGCGACAACATCGGGCAGGACGCTTCCCGTCGGCGCCGGCAGCGCAGTCCGGTCGATCTTGCCGCCCGCCGTCGTCGGCAGCTCGGACAGCTCCACGAAGGCCGACGGCACCAGATGACCGGGCAACACAGACCGCAAGTACGTACGCAACATCTCTGGCGAAGCGGCATCAGCATCGGGCACGTAGTAGCCGACAAGCGTCGCAGCGCCAGTGGTGTCAGGCCGTGCGACGACGGCCGCGGCCCGCACCCCCGCATGGCGAAGCAGCACCGCCTCCACCTCGCCCGGCTCAACCCGATGGCCGCGGATCTGCACCTGCCCGTCGCGCCGTCCGAGGTAGCCGATCTGACCGTCGGCGAGCAGACGGCCCACATCGCCGGTGCGGAACAGCCGACCGCCGGGCACGCCGAGCGGATCTGGCCGGAACGCCCGCGCCGTCAGCTCCGGCCGGCCGTGATAGCCGCGGGCCACGCCCTCGCCGCCGACATAGATCTCCCCGACGGCCAACGCCGGGCGCGGGCGAACACCGTCCTGCCCGATCCACGCCGTCGCGCCATCGATGGCCCGCCCGATCGGCACAGCGGCCGGCACAGGATCAGAAACCACTACAGCCGTAGCATCGGCAGCCACTTCCGAGGAGCCATAAAGATTAAGGAGAAGCCGTCCCGGAGCCGCCGCCAAGAACCGCGCAGCCAGCTCCGCACGCAGTTCCTCGCCGCTGGTCGTCAGCACGGCCAGTGCGGGAAGCAGCGCGCCAAGCGAGGGCGAGGCGGCCAGAAGCATCTGCAGCAGCCCCGGAACAACGACCATGCGGGTCACCCGCTCGGCCGCCAACAGATCCAGCAACGCCTCAGCGTCGGCGGCAACCGCTGCGGGCACGACGGCCAGACTCGCTCCGGCAAGCATCGGACCGAGCATCTCCCAGACCGCGTCGACGAAAGCCGGCGAGGTTCGCAGGGCACAGATATCCGACGGCGCGACCGGATGCACAGCCTGCGTCCAGCGCAACCGATTCAGCAGACCACGCTGCGGACCCGCGACCGCCTTCGGGCGTCCGGTCGAACCCGAGGTGTAGACGAGGTACGCGAGCTGGTCGGGGTGCGCGGGCAGACCCAGGTTCCGGGCACTGTGCGCGCTGATCTCCGCACGGTCGCGATCGAGCAGCACGACCGGGACCGGCATCTCGGCGACCGTCTCGCCAAAAGCGCTGGTGCTTATCAGAGCCCTAAGTCCGGCGTCGGCAGCCAGGTCCGCGATCCGGCCCGCCGGATCGGCCGGATCGAACATGACGAACGCCGCGCCCGCCTTGAGCACCGCCAGCACAGCCGTCACCGCATCGGCCGACCGGGCCAGCAGAATACCGACCCGGTCCTCACACCCGGCACCGATCCCCCGCAGGAATCCGGCCAGCTGGTTGGCACGCGCGTTCAACGCACGATAGGTGAGCCGCTGCCCACCCTCGACGACAGCGACGGCATCCGGACGCGCCGCGACAGCAGCTTCGAACGCAGCCGCGATCGAAGGCTGATCGAACCCCGCCGCCGGAAGCACATCCGCAGCACCAGCCGCGAGCAGCTCCGGAACCGGAACGTCGAGGTCCTCCACAGCGCCCCGCAGCACCTGCTCCAACAGCTCGGCCAGACGCCGAACAGTGGAATCGGTGAACAATGCCCCGTCGTACTGTAAGGAAATCCGAAGCCCGTCGTCGGTCTGCCGCGCCTCGATCACCACGTCGAAGGGCGCGTTGCCCAGATCGACATCGAGCGCCGACGTCCCCAGCCCGGCCAGCGCGGGCACCGGCGCCGGCGCGTGCGGCAGACACAGCACCCTGATCGGAGCACGCAGGCCGATGCCCTCCTGGGCCCGCAGCATCTCCATGACCTTCTCGAACGACATCTCCTGATGGGCATAGGCCTGCGTGGCCTGCTCGCGGACCGCCTCCCACAACCGGCGGAACGTCGGGCTCCCGGCCACCCGGAACCGCAGCATCAGAACATTGACGAAGTACCCGACCAACGGCTCCAGCTCGGGACGGGTCCGCCCGGAGGTCAACGTCCCGACCACGACATCGTCCTGGCCGGTCACCTCGCGCAAAACCGCGACCAACGCAGCCAGCACCAGCATGAAGTGCGAGCCGCCCTCGGCCCGGCGCAGCCCGTCGAGGCGGGCGGCCAGCTCGGCGTCGAGCACGGCCGTGTGGTTGGCACCGATCCGGTCGCCGCGCTGCGCGGCGTGTACGGCATCAGAAGGCAGCGCCGGCACTGGCAGATCACGGATCTGCTCGGCCCAGAACTCCTCCAGCGCCGCCGCCTCGGATCCGCTGACCCGCTCACGCTGCCACACCGCGAAATCGCGATACTGCACCGGCAACGGCGCGTGAGACCAAGGCCGCCCGGCGACGGCGTCCGCGTAGCCCGCAGCCAGCTCACCGACCAGCACGCCGTTCGACCAGCCGTCAGTGACCGCGTGGTGAATCGTCAGCAGCAGGCAATGGTCCTCGGCCGCGAACCGCAGCACGGTGACCCGCATTAGCGGCCCCCGCTCCAGATCGAAGGGCCGGCGCACCTCGCGCCCGATGAGCGCGCCGACCTCGGCCGGCGGCTCCTCCCCCGACCCGAGCCCGAGCCCGGTCAGATCGA
The DNA here is from genome assembly GCF_041262705.1 of Catenulispora sp. MAP12-49. Classification (NCBI taxonomy): domain Bacteria; kingdom Bacillati; phylum Actinomycetota; class Actinomycetes; order Catenulisporales; family Catenulisporaceae; genus Catenulispora; species Catenulispora sp. MAP12-49. Next base: position 513,344 of record NZ_JBGCCP010000002.1, read on the forward strand.
CGGTCCGCCACGGCACGCGCGCGCCGGGCTCGACACACTGCACCAGCGCCCCGGAGCGCAGCGCGAACGTCGTCCGCAACGCTTCGTGCCGCTGCACCACGCGCAGAACGGCAGCGTGCAGCGCCGGAAGGTTGAGCGGTCCGGTCAACCGCAGGCCGGTCGCGTAGTTGTCGGTGGCGGTGGCGACCGTGTCGTCACTGCTGCCGACCCACATCCGCTCCTGACCGAACGAGGCCGGCCACGGCCCCGCCCCCGCGGCTCGGCCCACAGCCGCCGGATCAGGCCGGTCGAGCCGGTCCCGCAGCAGCTTCTCGAAGCGCTCGCGCTGCGCCGGGGACAGCGCCGCGATCCGAGCGGCCAGCTCGGGATCGTCGACGCCGACGCCAACACCGACACCGACACCGACACCGACACCGGCGACCTGGTCCGGCGACCGCGGCTCAGACATCGCCGCCGACCACCGTTCCCGGCCGCGCACCCGTACTCGGAACGAGCGTCGCGGGACGCTCGACCGCGAAGTGCACGATCACGAACGGCTCGGCACCGTCAGCGCCGCCAGCGCCGTCATTGACCGCGAGCAACGTCTGTCCGCCCTCGAAGACCACACACCGGCCGGCGGGCAGCGCCTCAAGACCGGATCCGACCCCCAGGCGCGCACCGTCAGGAACCCGGACACCCCAGCAGACAGTGAGTGCGTCCGGGGCGGCGACCGATGGCAGATCCCTGCTCTCCCCCGGTGTCAGAACACTCATGCGCACGGTACTACCAGCCGGAAGTGTCGCTTCGGGAATCGCCGCCAGAACATCCATCGTCACCTGGGCCGACGCCAGGGCCCACGGCGTCCACTGGCCGTCGTCGACCAGCAGCACCGAGCCATCCTCGGAGGTCAGGCCCCCGGAGGTCAGGCCCCCGAGTTCGGTGCCGACCCGGTCGAGCTGCTCGGCGAGGTAGGCCGTGAACCAGAACTCTTCGGCGTCGAGCGTCGCAGAGCCCGAAGTGTCCGCGACGGCCGGCAAGCCCGCGGAACTCGCAGAACTCGCAGAACTCGCGGAGCTCCCAGCACCGCCCGCAGCGTCGATCACCGCCTGAAGCTTCGCGGCGTCGGCCACCCGCTGCCCGGTCGTGCGCAGGAACAGCGCATGGTCGGCATAAGCCTTCTGCGTCGTCATCCGGTGTCGCTGGTAGGTCTCGTCGAACGGCGCCTTGTAGTCCTGGTAGTGCAGATGCTCCACCAGGACCCCGGGCACCGAGTACAGCCGGTCCAGCCGCTCGGCGATGTCGAAGACCCAGGTCTCCACCTCCCACTGGGAGAACATCGTCGGGGTGAAGTAGCCGACCGTCTCGTACCAGACGCGGGTCAGGATCGGGAAGTCGTGGGCCCCCTCGGGGTACTGGCCGCCGTCGAAGAACAGGCACAGCACCTCGTCCGGGCGCTCGGCGGTCAGCTCGGCGACCCGCGCGTCGAGCACGACGTCCCAGCCGAAGTCGACGTAGAGCTGGTCGTCGTTGGCCATCATCAGCAGGTCGCCGCGGGCCGCCGCGGCCAGCTCGTTCCACGCCGCCGGCACCCCGATCGGCTCGCCGACCAGCATCTCGCAGCGGCCCAGCGCCCCGAAGCGCTTGCCGATCCCGGCGAACAGTGTGCGGTACTCCTCAAGGCTCGCATCGTCGGAGTCGACGTAGAACAGCACCTCGACCCGGCCCGGCACGGCCGCGGTGTCCTGGATGCTGCTGAGCATCCGGACCACCTGGGCGGTCCGGCCCCGGGTCGGACACAGCAGCGTCATCGTGCGCTGCGGACCGGTGTACCGGCCCGCCGGCAGACGGCGGAACGCCCGCTGCGAGCGGGTGCGCCGGGCACGCAGCAAAGCGATGCGGGCCGCGCGGCGGATCCACAGGCTCGCGTTCAGCAGCGACACCGTCCACACCCGCTCGCCGTCCGCGGCGCGCAGCGAACGCGCCGCGATCTCCTGCAGTTCGCGCTGCCGGAACCGCGCGCTGTGCCCGAGCAGCAGCCGGGCCAGGTCCTTCAGCGTTCCGGACCGCTTACCGTCGCTCATCAGCCCTCTTCCCGAGCCTCGGACAGCGGTCGCCGGCGCGCGCCGTCGAGCCGGTTCAGAGCCAGACCGCGCCGTTCGCGGCGGCCCTCGTCACGCTGCGCGTGCCACACCCCGGCCACCCGCTCGCGAAGTTCCCCCAGCCGGGTGTCCGGCTCGGCCGTCACCAGTTCCAGCCAGGACAGCAGCGCCCCGGCGGCGGAACCGACCTGCGCCGCGCTCATCCGGCCGTCGTCGTAGCGGGCGCGCAGCACCGGCGCCGCGCCGGGGGCGTATTCCAGGACGAGCGGGTAGCCCTCCTCGACGACCACGGACAGGCCGTCCACCCGCAGCCCGGCCACGACGTCGCCGTCGCCGATCCAGGCCGGGAAGTTCTCCACCACCAGGATGTTGTCGAACAGCCCCGCGCCGAAGCCGAGCCCGGCGGCCCGCTCGACCCGGCTCAGGCCCTCGTGCTGGTGTCCGCGCAACTCGACCAGATCGCGCTGGACGCCCGCCAGCCACTCCAGGGCCGGGACGTCTGGCTGGTAGCGCACGCGCAGCGGCAGGGTGCTGACGAACATGCCCACGCACTCGGTGGCCCCCGGCAGCTCCGGCGGCCGGCCGGACATCGTGGAGCCGAACAGGACGTCATCCTGGTCGCAGTGTTCTGAGAGCAGCAGCGCCCAGCCGCCGTGTACCAGGGTGCTGACGGTCAGTCCGTGCTCCCGCGTGAACGCGGTGAGCCGGGCCGCCGCCGCGGGCTCCAGCGGAACCTCCACGACCGGACGCGCGGCGGTCACGACCCGGCCGTCGGCACACCCGGGCCCGGCGACCCTGGTCCCCGACGTCACCCCGGCGAAGCGATCGCGCCAGTACTCGTCCGGGGTCTCGGCCTGCTCGGCCAGCCAGGCCAGGTAGTCGGTGAACGCCGGACGCACGCGGGGCTCGGCGGGCGATCCGGCGCGCAGCCGCTGGTAGCAGTCGAAGACGTCGCGCAGCACCAGCTGCTGCGCCCAGCCGTCCAGCACCAGGTGGTGATACGTCCACACACAGCGGTAGGCCGCGGATCCGGCGCGGACCAGGGTGAACCGCATCAGCGGCCCGGTCTGGAGGTCGAAGCCGCGGCTGCGGTCCGCCTCCAGCAGGTCCTCGAACGCCGCCTGCTGCTCCGCCGCGCTCAGCGCGGAGTGGTCGAGCACGTCGAAGGGCAGCACCAGATCGGACCGGAACTGCTGGGTCGGCCGGTCGCCGGAGCTCCAGCCGATCACCGCGCGCAGTGCGGCGTTGGCCGCGAAGACCGCGCGCCAGGCGGCTTCGAACGCTGCGACGTCCAGGTCGCCGGTGAGGTCGCAGCGGAGCTGGACGACGTACGCGCCCGGGGTGCTGCCGCCGACCGAGTGGTACAGCATCCCTTGCTGAAGAGGGGTGAGCGGAAACGGTCCCGTCTCCGCGGCGGCCGCGCCGGCGCGCGCGGCAACCGGCGCGCCGGCGCCATCGTCACCGTCGCCAGCACCGTCGCCGTCGCCGTCACCCATGGCCGCAGACCGCTCGGCGAGCTGGCGGATCGTCGGGAACGCGAACAGGTCGGGGGTCTCCAGCTGGACCCCCGCCTCCTGGGCGCGGCCGACGATCAGGATGGCGTGGATGGAATCGCCGCCGAGCTCGAAGTAGTCGTCGTCGATCCCGACCGGCCCTGCTTCGAACTGCTGCTGCCAGATGTCGGCGAGGATCTGCTCGCCGTCCGTGCGCGGCGCGACGTAGTCGGCCGAGGCGCGGCGCTCGGCCCCGGCGGCCGCCTCGTCGTTCTCGGCGGCCAGCCATTGCTCCAGGAGCTCGCGCTTGGCCGGCGACAGCGCCGCCACCCGCTCATCGGGTTCCATCGGTGCCACTTCCCCTCGTCCCCCTCGTCGTCGCGACGGCGCGCGGCCGTCGTCCGGCCAGCAGCGCGGCCGCCTCCTGGTCGGTCAGCCCGGCCAGCCGGTCCAGCAGGCGTCCCAGGTCGTCCTCCGGCCGGTCCGGCGCGGCGGTCGGCGGGGCGGTCTGGGCGGCGAGTTCGGCGGCTGCTGCGGTATCCGATTCGGCAGCCGGTTCGGCGTCCGCGATGCCGGCGAGCGCCCGTGCGTAGCGCTGCCCGATCTCGGCCACCCGGCGCGCCCCGAACACCCGCGGATCGAAGTCCAAGGCCAGGCCGAGTTCGCCGGACCAGGCGTCGACGTGCGCGTGCGCGGTCAGCGGGACGTAGGTCTGGTCCGGCGCTTCCAGGCCCGACACCTCGAGCCCGGCCAGCCGCCGGTAGGCGTGGAAGTGCGTGAACACGAACAGCGTGTCGAACAGGTCGGCGCCCCCGAACCGGCGCTGGAGCTCCAGCAGCGGGAACCGGCGGTGCGGCGCCAGCCGCAGTTCGGCGCGCGCGGCAGCGCGGGCGAGGTCGGCCCAGCCGGCGCCGGGCAGCGACACGCACAACGGCAGGATGTTGTTGAACATCCCGATGACCCGGTCGCCGTCGGCGGCCTCGGGCCGGCCGTTGAACTGCAGGCCGGTCACGACCTCGGCCCGGCCCGCCAGCTCGCCGACCACCTGGAGATGCGCGGCTAGCAGGACGTGCTTCAGACCGGTCCCCCACTCCACGGCCCGCTCGCGCAGCCGTTCGGCCAGCGCCCCGGACAGCGGGACCGCCAGGCGCCGCTGGACCGGATCGTCCTCAATGTCCTGCGACGTTGCCACCAGCGTCGGGGCCCGCCCGGCGAGCTCCAGCCGCCAGAACCGGCGGTGTTCCGTTCCAGCCGTGGCCGCGCGCTCGGCGGCGACGAAGTCGCGGTAGTCCGCGCGCGGCGCGGCCAGGCCGGCGTCGGTCCCGGCGCACCGGGCCGCGTAGTCGGTGAGCAGTTCGGTCAGTACCGTGGCGTCGCACCAGCCGTCCAGGGCGAAGCTGCTCACCGAAAGCCGGAAGCGCGCGCCGAGGTCGTGGGCGGCGAAGCGGACCAGCGGTCCGGTCGCGGTGTCGAAGCGCCGCCGTCGTTCGGCGGCGAACCAGGAGCGCATTGCCGCGGACTGCGCGTCGGCGGTCAGCGCGGTGAGGTCGACGACTTCGAAGGGGGCCGGGCGCTCGGCGTGCACGAGCTGCATCGGCTCGGCGTATCCGGTCAGGTCGAACGAGGACCGCAGGTAGGGATGCCGGCGGCACAGGTCGCGGATCGCCGCCTCCAGGAGCGTGCGCTCCAGCGGCGTGTGGACTTCGAGGCTGGTGAGGTAGACCTCGTATCCGGCGTTGACGTCCTGTTGGAAGAGCAGGGCACGCTGGCCGGCCGAGATCGGGTAGGCGTCTTGCAGGCCCGGTTTCCCGGCCGCCTCCGGACACAGGTGGAACGGCGCGGTGCAGCCGTTGCCGTCCGGCGCCGGGGCGCGCGCGGCGAGCAGGTCTGCCAGGGCACTGACGGTGCGGTCGCGCAGCAGGTCGGTGACGGTCAGCGCCAGCCCGCGCTCGCGCGCGGCGCCGACCAGGCGGACGGCCAGGATCGAGTCGCCGCCGAGGGCGAAGAAGTCCTCGTCGGGGTCGATCGACTCGCGGTCCAGGTGCGTGCGCCACAGGTCAAGGAGCAGGTTACGGACCGGGTCGCCATCGGTCATGGTGATGTCGGTGGCTTCGCTCGCCTGAGCGGGGGCAGCAGGCAGCGCGCGCCGGTCCAGCTTGCCGCTGGCGGTCAGCGGCAGTGCGGCCAGGAGCGTCACCTCGGCCGGGACCAGGTGCGCGGGCAGCTGCGCACGCAGCTCGGCACGCAGCCGTACCGGGTCGATGACCGTGTCGGCGGCGGGGACGACATAGGCGGCGAGCACCATGCCGCGTCCCCGGTCGACGGCGATGACGGCGACGTCCGCGACGCCCGGCTGCCGGCGGATCGCCGCGGCGGACTCGTCCGGCTCCACCCGGGCGCCGCCGATCTTGACCTGGTCGTCGCGGCGTCCCAGGAACTCCAGGGCTTCGTCGGTCCGAGAACGGACCAGGTCGCCGGTGCGATAGAAGCGCACACCCGGCGCGGCGTCCGGGACCGGCACGAAGGACCGCGCGGTCAACGCGGGCTGATTCAGGTAGCCCCGCGCCAGGCAGACGCCGCCGAGGAAGAGCTCCCCCCGGGTCCGCACCGGGACGACGTGCCGGTTCCGGTCCAGGACCCGGCACTCGACGTGGGCGATCGCCCGCCCGATCGGCACCGGGCCCGGATCGCCGGGCTCGCAGCGCCACGCGGTCACGTCGACGGCGGCCTCGGTCGGGCCGTACAGGTTGTGCACCTCGGTTCCCAGGACGGCACTCGCGGCCGAGGCCAGCGTGGCAGGCAGCGCCTCACCGCTGCACACGACGCGCCGCAGCACCCCGCCCGGGCCGCCGGAGTGCGCCGCCTCGGCCACGACCGGACCGAGCATGGTCGGCACGAAGTGCGTGGTGGAGACCCGCTCGCGCGCCATCGTGTCGAGCAAGTAGCGGGGGTCGCGGTGCCGGCCCGGCTCGGCGAGCACCAGGCACCCGCCGGCGGCCAGCGGCCAGAAGATCTCCCACATCGACACGTCGAAGGTCATCGGGGTCTTGTGCAGGACCCGTTCGCCCGGGGTCAGCCGGTACTCGTCCTGCATCCACAGGATCCGGTTGACGATGGCGGCGTGCGGCACCACCACGCCCTTGGGCGTCCCGGAGGAGCCGGAGGTGTAGAGCACGTAGGCAGCCTGGTGACCGTGGACCGGCGCAGGGGCCTGCGGTTCGCGATCGGCTGTGTCCACTGGGACCGGGGCGCGATCGGCCATGTCCGCCGGGACCGCCTCGGCCGGCCATCGCTGTGCCCGCTCCAGCAGGCTCGTCGGGGTCACCGCCAGACGTGCCCCGCTGTCGGCGATGACGGCGGCGACCCGCGGATCCGGATCGGCGGGATCGATCGGGAGCACGGCCGCCCCGGCGTACAGAACACCGAGGTACGCGACGATCATGTCCAGACCGCGCTCGGCGACCACCGCGACGGGCTCGTCCGACCGCACTCCGCGGGTCCGCAGCCGTGCCGCCAGCGCCGCCGCCGACCGATGCAGGGTCCGGTAGCTCATCTGCCCAGCCCGGCCGTCCGGCCCGGGTGCCGCAACCGCCACAGCGTCCGGGCGGCGCCGAGCAGCTTCGGCGACCAGGTGGTGCAGTCCTACCTCCGGACGTACCGGTCCCGGGGCCGGACCGCTGAGGCTATCGGGCAGGGCCCGCGTCAGCGGCAGGTCTGCGATCGGAGTCCCCGGCCGTTCCACCGCCGCCGCGAGCAGACGCACGTAGGCGGCGCCGAGCTCAGCGATCACCGCCTCGGAGAACAGGTCGGTCCGGTACTCCCACACACCGACGAGTTCACCGCCGACCTCAGCGAGCGCCAGCCCGAGGTCGAACTGCGACCAACGCCGGGTGATCGGCACGGTCCGCCAGCCCGGTTCGCCGGACCGCGCCGACCGTGACGCCGCACGCTCGCCCGGCACGCCGAGCGCCAGCGCACGCAACAAGTCGTCCCGCTCGCCGTACTCGGCGTGCATCGTGAACAGGCTCTGCACCAAAGGCGCCCGGCCCGGCGCACGCTCCGGAGCCAGGTCGGCCACGATGCGGCCGAACGGGTACCACCCGTGCTCCAAGGCCCCTGCGACAGAGCGGCCGGCAGTGCGCAGGAACCGGTCGAAGGGCTGCCGGGCGTCGAAGCGCGAGCGGAGCGGCACGACGTCGACCAGATAGCCGACGGTCTCGGTCAGCGCCGGGTCGGCGCGGCCGGACAGCAGGGTGCCGACGACGAGGTCGTCCTGGTCGCACCAGCGGTGCAGCAGCACCTCATACGCGGCCAGCAATAGCGTGAAAGGAGTGCAGGATCGTTCTGCGGCAAGGGTTTTCAGCCTTGTGGTGAGCTCCGGTGGCACGGTGAAGGTCAGTGCTGCGCCGTCGAATCGGCGCTCGGCCGGTGCCGGGCCTTCAGCGGGCAGGTCCAGCAGTGCCGGGACGCCGGACAGTTCGGCACGCCAGTAGCCGGCGCCGCGATCGGCACGCCGGGACTCCATCTGTGAGCGCTCGGCGGCCAGGACGGCGCGGTGCCCGGCGTCGGCCGGCAGCGCCACGGCGGCAAGCTCGACGGCTGTGTCGTCCCCCATCAGGGCACGCAGTTCGCGCATCAGCACGACCAGCGACCAGAAGTCGGCCACGAGATGGTGCGCCACCAGAAGCAGCACCGCCTCCTCGGGCGACCGGCGGTAGACGGTGAAACGCACCGGCGGCCCAGCAGCGAAGTCGAAGGGCCGCTCCGATTCGCGCAACAGCAGGCCGGCGAACTCCTCCTCGGTGCGGTTCGCCGCATCGATCACGCGGACTTCGCCGACCTCGGAGACGACGTGGCAGCTGGGAATCGAGTCCTGGACGGCGAACTCCGTGCGCAGTCCGGGATGCGCGACGATCAGGCGGGAGAGCGCCTGGGCCAGGCGGTCGGCCGGGACTCCGGTCACCGACAACGCGCGGGCCAGGTGGTAGGCGGCCGAGTCCGGCGCCAGCTCCTGTTCGAACCAGAGGGCCTGCTGGCGGAATGTCAGCGGCAGCCAGGCGTCCGGATCCGTCGGCAGCGCCTCGGGCTCCCGGGCATCGCCGTCCGCTGATACCGCCGATGCGGCTGATACGGCTGATACCGCACCGGCCGCGAGTTCGCGCACCACGCGCGCCGCGAGTTCGCCGACCGTGCTGCCACCGAGCAGTTCCCCGACGCCGAGCTCGACCCCGTAGGCCAGGCGCAGGGCGTGATCGAGTTCCTGGGCGGCCAGCGAGTCCGCTCCCAGCTCGGGCACGGTCCGTTCGAGGGTCGGCGGGGTGTCGGCGGGGCCCGTCCCGACGCGTGCGGCGACCAGGCCCATCAGGGCCATGCCGAGCACGTCGGCGGCCTCGGGGCCGGGCAGGGACCGCAGCCGGCCGGCGACCGGCAGCGCGACCGCCGTCGGCCGTTCGGGAGCCGCCTGGCGGTAGACCGGCAGCTCGCCGGCCAGGTAGGACAGCCGGCACTGCTGCCGCCGCAGCTTGCCGCTCGTGGTCTTCGGGACGCCGCCACGGCGCAGCACCACCAGCCGCTCGAGCTCGACCCCGTGACGCCGGCGCAGCTCCTCGGCGATGAGCCGGGCCGCCTCGGACACCTGGAAGTCGGACTTGTAGGCCCGCAGCTCGGCGCACAGCACGACCCGTTCGCCGCCGTCGGCCTCGACCGAGAAAGCGGCGGTGCATCCGGGGCGGAGCGCGGGGAAGGCGTTCTCGGCGTCGAGTTCGAGGTCCTGCGGATAGTGGTTGCGGCCCTGGACGATGATCACGTCCTTGAGCCGGCCGGTGACGTACAGCTCGCCGTCCAGCAGAGTGCCCAGGTCGCCGGTTCGCAGGAACCTGCGTCCCGGTGCGCCGGGCAGGCTCGCGCCCAGCGTCGCCGCCGACGCTTCGGGATCGCCCCACAGGCCCTGGGCCACGCCGCCGCCGGCCACCCAGATCTCGCCGACCGCGCCGGGCCCGTTCTCGGTGACGGTCGACGGATCGACGATCCGCACCTCGGTCTCAAGACCCGGATACCCGCTGCCGACCAGCGGCACGGCCTCGGCGTCGGGAGCGGCTTCGGCGAGCCGGCCGGCACGCAGCGCCACGGGATCGGCGCGGCGGATGCGGGCCGCCGCGTACTTCGGCGGCGCGGTGACCAGCAGCGTGGCCTCGGCCAGGCCGAAGCACGGGAAGTGCGCGGCGTCGGCGAACCCGTACGGAGCGAAGGCCTTGGTGAAACGGCGCAGACTGTCCTGCCGGATCGGCTCGGCGGAGTTGAACGCCACCCGCCAGCCTGACAGGTCCAGGTCCATCTCCGGAGCCGTCCCGTCCGGGCCGCCATCACCGGCCTCGCCGCTTCCGGCCGCCTCCAGCCGGTCCACGCACAGGTCATAGGCGAAGTTGGGACCGCCGCTGGTATGCGCGCGGTAGCGGGACACCGCCTCCAGCCAGCGCAGCGGCCGCTGCAGGAACGCCATCGGCGGCATCAGCACCGACAGCGAGCCCAGGAACAGCGGCTGCATGATGTTGGCGATCAGGCCCATGTCGTGGAACAACGGCTGCCAGCCGACGAACGTGGACTGCTCGTCGTGCTCGCACGCCGCCGCGATGAGCCGCTCGTTGGCGACGATGTTGCTGTGGCCGACCATCACTCCGCGCGGAGTCCGGGTGGAGCCGGAGGTGTACTGCAGGAACGCCAGGTCCTCCGGACGCACGCGCGGGTCGGTCCAGCTGTCGGCTGCCTCATCGGGCACCCGGGCCGTGTCGATCCGCGGCAGCCCGGCCAGTTCCTCAGCCTCCTGCACCGCGTCGGTGAGCACGGCGGCCGGCGCGCAGTCCGAGCGGATCGCGGCCAAGCGCTTGCGCCCGGCCGCCGCCGAGGGCGAGTCGGCGGGCACTGCCACGACGCCGGCGTACAGACAGCCGAGGAACGCCTGGACGTACTCCAGCCCGGAGGGGTAGGCGATGATCGCACGCTGTCCGGCCAGCCCTTGCTCCTGCAAGGCCGCGGCGATGGCCCGGGCGCGCACGTCCAGACCGGCGAAGGTGCAGCGCTCCTGCTCGGTCTCGCCGTCGCCGAGGAAGACGTAGGCCGGCCGGTCCGGGGTGCGCAGCGCATGCCGGCGCGCGATGGCGACAATGTCGCCGGCGCCGTCGGACGCGAAGTCGGTCACGGCGCCCCCACGGTATTGCCGTCGCCGTCGCCATCGCCGTCGCTGTCGGCGCCGACCTCGGCGAGCACGGCCAGGATCGCCTCGCGTTCCCGCTCGGCGCGCATCGTGTCCACGGCCGCCGCGAGCGAGGCGATGTCCAGGGCCTGATAGACCCGGCGCACCGGCGGGTCGATGCGGAAGTCCTCGACGATCCGGGCGTGCAGCTGGGTCACCGTCAGGGAGTCCCCGCCGAGCTCGAACAGGCTGTCCCGGACGCCGACCGCCGAGACCGGGCAGCCCAGCAGACCGGCCACGATCTGCGTCAGCGCCTGTTCGGTCGGCGTACTCGGCCGCTCGGCCCCCGCCCGTCCCGCCGGATCCCGGTCGGCAAGCTCGGCCAGCCGGGCGCGGTCGGTCTTGCCATTGCGCGTCAGCGGCAGCTCCTCAAGCAGGAGCACGTGGGCCGGCACCATGTAGCGCGGCAGGCGTTGAGCCACGTGGTCGCGCAAAGTCCGCTCGTCGGGCGCGGTATCGGCGGCGGGGTCGGCAACGACGTAGCCGACCAGGCGGCTGCGACTCTCATCGGCCCGCAGCACCACAGCCGAGGCGGCCACGCCGGGATGCGAAAGCAGCGCCGCCTCCACCTCGCCGGGCTCGATCCGGTAGCCGCGCAGCTTCACCTGATTGTCGACCCGGCCGAGGTAACCGAGCTCCCGCCCGAGCTGCCGCGCCTGGTCGCCGGTCCGGTACCAGCGCGCGCCGGCACTGGCTCCGGTGGTCGCTCCCGTAGTAGCTCCGGCACCGGCCCCGGTAGCAGCTCCGGTAGTAGCTCCGGCCCCGGTGCTAGCTCCGGTACTGGCTCCGGTACCACCGGCCGGGACGAACCGAGAGGCAGTCAGCCCGGGCCGGCCGAGATAGCCCCGAGCCAGTCCGACCCCACCCACGTGCAGATCCCCGCGGCCGCCGACCGGCACCGGGGCTCCTGCCTCGTCGAGCGCCGCCACCACCTGGCCGGGGATCGGGCCGCCGATCGGGCTGACCGTTCCGGCGGCGTCGGCCGGGACGAGCGTGCGGACCATCGCGTGCACCGTGGTCTCGGTGGTCCCGTAGAGGTTCACCAGCGCCGGCCGTCCGGCCGCGGGCAGGTCGAACCACGGCGCGAGTCGGGCCACCTGGCACGCCTCGCCGGCCAGCAGCACGGTGTGCAGCGCGGCGACCGTCCCGGACTTCAGGATCATCGGCGCCAGCTGACCGAAGGCGCTGGGCGTCTGGCTGAGCACGGTCACCTGCTCGGCGGCCAGGTACGCCCAGAGCTCGTCCGGGGTGCGCGAGAGCCCTGCCGCCGGTATGACCAGGCGCCCGCCGCTGGTGAGCGCGCCCCACATCTCGAACACGGACACGTCGAAGGCCGGCGAGTGGGTCAGCGACCAGGTCTGGTGCGCATCACCAAGATGCCCGCCGAGATGCCCGCCGAGCTGCGGCAGGGCGGCCCGGGTGCCGGCGATCAGGGCGCTGATGTTGGCGTGGGTCACCACCACGCCCTTGGGCGTGCCGGTGCTGCCGGAGGTGTAGATCGTGTAGGCGACGTTGTCGGGCACGGCGCGGCGGCCGGGTACCGGCTCGGCCGGGAGGGTCCAGCCCGCCGGGTCGTCGGCGTCGAGGCGGTCGATGTCCGGGGCGGTCAGCGCGCTGTGCGTCACCAGGATGCCGACTCCGGCGTCGGAGCAGATCGCCGAGCGTCGGGACAGCGGGTCGGAGGGGTCCATCGGCAGGTACCCGGCGCCGGAGCGCAGGATCGCCAGCGCCGCGACGACCAGGTCGATCGAGGGGTCCAGGCACAGCCCGACCAGGGTCTCCGGGCCGGCGCCGCGCGCTTGCAGGGCTGCGGCCAGCTTGCCCGCGCGGGACAGGAGCGCCCGGTAGCTCAGATTCTGCCCGTGGTGCGAGACAGCGATAGCGTCCGGCTGAACGACGGCGACTGCGGCAACCAGGTCCGGCAGGCAGCCCACGGAGTCCGCGGGGAGCTCGACGGGAATCGCGGCCGGCATGCCGGGCACCGCCAGGGCCGCCACCGGCAGGTCGGCCTCGCGATCCGCAGCAGCGGCCACAGCGGCCTCGACAGCAGTCCGGACCAGGGCGGACACCTGCTCCGCGACCTCCGGCGCCAGCCGTCCCGGGTCGTATTCGAGCTCGAGCTCGAGGCCGCCGTCGGCAGCGGCCGATGCAGTGAGCGAGACCGCGAACTTCGGCATCACCGGCGGCGACGGCGCCACCGAGAGCATCAGGCTGGCCGAGGCCAGCCGGGGCTGCGGAAGGTTCTGCAGCGCGAACACCGCCGCGAACAGCGGGTTGTCGTTGAGCGTGCGCTGCGGCCGCAACCGCTCGACGAGCTGCTCGGTCGGCGTCTCCTGGTCCTCCAGCGCGGCCTGCACGACCGGGTGGCTGCGTCGCAGGACCTCGCCGACGGTCGGGCGCCCCGACAGGTCCAGACGCAGCGGCAGCATCGTGACGAAGGACCCGATCAACGGCTCCAGCCGGGTCCGGGTCCGGCCCGCCGCCGGGCTGCCGATCACCAGGTCCGACTGTCCGCCGATGCGGTGCAGCGCGCTGGCGAAGGCCGACAGCAGGACCGTGAACAGAGTCGTCCTCTCCTGCCGTGCCAGGGCACGCAGGTCCTCGACCAGCGGCGCCGGCAGGGTGCTGCGCAGGCACTGGGCCACCGGACGCTGCGCACCCGGCGCGGGCTCGGCCAGCAGGCCCAGGCCGTAGTCGGCGCCGCGCAGCCGCTCGACCCAGCGCTCCAGCCGCTCATCCCCGCCCGGGGCCTCGGCTCGCGCACGCTGCCAGGCTGCGAAGTCGCCGTACTGGATCGGCAGCTCGGCCAGCCGGGGCGCGGTGCCCATGGCGCCGGCCAGATACAGAGTGCTGAGTTCCTCAAGCAGGATGCCCAGGGACCAGCCGTCCCCGGCGATGTGGTGCCGGGTCACCATCAGGCAGTGCCGCTCGGGACCGAGCCGGACCAGCAGCGCCCGCAGCACCGGGCCCTTGGCCAGGTCGAAGGGGCGCCGGGCCTCGGCGGCCGCGAGCTGCTCCAGCGCCTCCTCGCGCCGGGGCTCGGCGAGCGCGGCCAGGTCGATCAGCGGCAGCGGCGGCACGAATGCCGGGTCCACCACCGGCCGGGGCCGTCCGGCCACGGCGCGGTAGCGGGTGCGCAGCACCTCGTGCCGCTCGACGACCCCGGCCAGGGCCGCGCGCAACGCCGCCGGGCGCAGCCGCCCGACCAGGTCGACCCGCAACGGCAGGTTGTACGCGTTGTCCTCGGGGTGGAGCACGGCCTGCAGCCACATGCGCTCCTGTGCGAAGGACAGAACGCTGACCGGCTCGGCGGCCTTCGGGATGTCCGACTCGGCGCGCACCGCCGCCAGCAGCTCGGCCTTGGCCGCGCGCAGGCGCTCGACCAGCGGCCCGGCCAGGACTCCCGGCGGAGCCGAGACCCTGAGCTCGTCCCCGTCGGGGGTGAGCACGACGCCGAGGCCGCGGACCTCGGCGAGCAGCGCCGCGGTCTGCGCCGGGCCGGCCGCCACGCGGGTCTGGCTCACAGCACCACCTCCTCGTGGTCATTCGGCCAGTCCTGATGTCCGGTATCGCGGATGCGCAGCAGAGCCTCGGCGATACCGGCGACGGTCGGACTCTCGAATATCCGGGCGATGGGGATCTCCACCCCGTACTCCTCTCGCAGTCCGGCCAGGAGCCGCAGGGCCAGCAGTGAGTCCCCGCCCAAGGCGAAGAAGTCGTCGTCGGCCGCCATCATCGGCAGGCCCAGCAGCGTCGAGGCATGTTCGGCGACGCGGCGCTGCACCGGGTCGGCCGGCGCCTCGCGGTCCTCGGACGAGGGGGACGAGGGGCCGGACGCCCGCTGCGGCCCGGCGTCCTGGCTGACGCTGAGCCTGCTGACCGCCGCGAGGTGGTCCCCGGTGCTGAAGGCGTCGTGCCGGGCGAGCAGCGCGTCGAAGTCCTGGGTCGAGATGAGCGCACGCGGCGAGACCCGCGCGGCGAGCAGCCGGGCGAAGACCTCCTGGCCCTCGGCGCGGGTGATGCCCCCGAGGATGTCCTCGTTGGGATCCGCCCCGGCCATGGCCGCGCCGCCAGCCACCGCGTACCGGCCGGCCAGCCGTTCCTGCGCCGCGGCCCACATGCCGTCCTCGAGCCAGTCGCTCCAGGCCACGGCCAGGGTGAGCCCGGGGCTGCGGGCCGCGCGGTACTCGGCGAAGGCGTTGACGAAGTCGTTGCCCGCGACGTAGCCGACCTCGCCGAACTTCAGCTTGTACAGCGCCGCCCCGATCGAGGAGCACATGACGAAGAAGTCCAGCGGCCGGTCCGCGACCGCGTCGTGCAGCACGCGGTTGCCCGCGGTCTTGGACCGGATCGCCGCGTCGGTCTCGGCTTTGCCGCGCCGCTGGATCATGCCCGCGGTGTCCAGGACGCCCGCGGCGTTGACCACGCCGCGCAGCGGTCCGAGCTCCTGCTCGGTGCGGCGCACGACCTCGGCCATGCCCGCGGCGTCGGCCACGTCGACCCGTTCGGTCCGGATGTCGCAGCCGGCGGCGGACAGAGCACGAAGCCGCGCGATGGTGCGCGATGTCGCGTCGCCGGTGTCCGGCCAGGAGTCCCAGTCGGCGGCGGCCGGGAAGGCCCGGCGGCCGGTCAGGATCAGCCGGACCGGGACGCGGCCCAGGCACTCGGCGATGCTCAGGCCCACGCCGCCGAGTCCGCCGCAGATCAGGTACACGCCGCCGGGCTCGGGCTGGATTCCGGTGCCGGACGCCGGGGCTGGTGCTGGTGCCGGGGCTGACGCTGGTGCTGGTGCTGGTGCCAACCGATCGGCCGCGAACGACGGACCGAAGCGCCGACGACCTCGGTAGGCCACGATCGCCGACTCGCGGGCGCCGAGGAGTTCGGCGGTCACGAGATCGGCGAGTTCTTCAGGGTCCTGCGTCCCCGATGCGAGGTCAACGGCAGCGCAGGAGATCCACGGATACTCGCGCGGTATGACCTTCACGGCCGAGGAGACCGTCGCGTATTCGGGGTGCTCGGTGTCGCCGCCGAGCACTTCCTGGGCCCCGCATGTGACCGACACCAGCCGGACCGGGTCGCGGCTTTCGGCCTCGCCGAGCGACCTGGCCACGTCCAGCAGCGCGTGCAGGCCGCTGTCCTGGCTGTGCTGGAGGTCGACCGGGCCGCTGGCTGAGACGTTCTCCAGTGGCCAAAGGTGCACGACGAGCCGGACCGGCGTTCTCGCCGCCGCAGACTCGGCCAGGTCCTCAATCCGGGCCACCTCGACGACACGCAGCCCGAGCGCGCTGATCCGTTGCGCGACGGCTGCGGCCAGTGGTCCGCTGCCCAGCAGCAAGCAGTTGCCGGACTCCGGCGCCGGTTCCGGCTGCACCGGCGGCAGGCTGCGCCACCCGGGCCGGTAGCACCACGTGGACAGATCGGACCGCTTCTCGGGCCACGCCGGCTCGTCGGCCGCTGCGGACGCGGACACGCGGGTCCGCGTGGTCCGCTCCTCGCCGGCCGTCTCCTGCGCCAGGATCAACGCAGAGTCCTGCGGTCCAGACGGCAGGACCACATCACTGGCAGCGAAATCGAGGCCTGCCATGAGCCGGTGCCATTCCTCGGCGGCCAGCAGCGGCCCCGCGGACCGGGTGTCGGTGTAGGTCCACCAGTCCTCGGTCAGGCCCCAGATCAGCGAGAGCCAGCGGTCCGCCGCCGTGGTCTCCACCAGCGCCAGCAGGCCGCCGGGGGCGAGCAGCGAGCGCAGCTGGGTGATGCTGTGGCGGACGTCCGGGGTCGCGTGGACGACGTCGAGTCCGCAGATCAGGTCGTAGCGGTGTCCTGCGAATCCCTGCTCGGCGGGGTCGCGCCGGATGTCCAGGACGCTCGTGCGCACCCAGTCCATGCCCCGTTGCCGCGCCTGCGCGGCCAGCCTGGTCGCGAACGCCGAGGAGATGTCGGTGGCGTGGTAGACGAGCCGGTCCGCGTCCGGCCTTCCGGCCAGCACCCGGGTCAGGTTGCCCTCGCCGGCGCCGACCTCCAGCACGCGCACCGGCCGATCGAGCTCCGTGGCCAGCCGGTCCAGCAGCGTTCCGGCGAGCGCCGTGAGCGCGTCGATCGAGCGGTGGTTCACGGTCTGCTCGCCGAGCGTGCGGACCAGCAAGTCGGAGCTGCCGTCGGGGTACAGCACGCCGAGCGCCGCCCCCGGCCGGGACAGCGCCTCGGGGTAGGCCTCGGCGCAGTGCACCACGAGTTCGACGAGCCCTGCGAAGCCGGGGAAGTCGCGCGTCAGCCGCGCCGCGAGCTGCGGGACGGCACTGTCGGCGAGTTCCTCCGGCAGCGGCTCACGCACCACGGTGAAGACCTCACCGGTCCGGCGCACAAGACCGTCGGCGGCCAGCGCGTCGATCAGGGTGTCGATCATCCGGACGTATGCCGGCCGGACCTGCAAGGCCCGTACGACGTCCGCGATCTGGTGCTCGGCACCGAGGCTCAAGCCGATCCCACCGCGGACGAAGTAGCGCAGCGACACCGCCGCGCACAGCTTGTCCAGTCCGGCGCGCAAGCCGGGATGGTCGTCGATGCCGGGCCCGGCGGGTGCGGCCGCTGCTGTCTCGCGCAGCTCTGCGGTGAGCTCGGCCAACGGTGAGAAGTCCGCCGGGAGCGGCGGGGGGCCGATCCAGTGCCGGCGCCGGTCCAGCCGCCCGCTGGGCAGCGCGACCCGCCGGGGCTCGGGGTGTCCGGCGGCTTCCCGGATTGCTGTCCAGTCCACCGCGCAGCCCAGCTCCCACAACCGCGCCAGCACCGGCGCCGGCCAGCCGCGTCCGGCCGCGTCTGCATCTGTAGCTGTATCTGTATCTGTAGCTGCTTGGCGCGGCAGGCAACGCACGGTGTGGTACGGCCCGGCCGGGCCGTCGGGCAGGGCGTCGGCGACCCGCCGGGCCAGTTGCTCAGTGCCCTGATCCGGACCGATCTCGACGACCACCGACGGTCCGAGCTCCAGGCAGTGGCCCAGCGCCTCGCCGAACCGCACCGTGCGGCGCATGTGCTCCAGCCAGTAACCGGGATCGACCACCTGCGCGGAGCCGACCCACTGCCCGGTCGTCGCCGAGGCGAAACGGATCGCCGGCCGGCCGAAGCCGACCCCGGCCAGCACCTTCGCGAAGCGCTCCCGAATCGGTTCGACAGCGGCGGTGTGGAAGGCCGCGCGCACCGGCAACATCCGCCGGGCAATGCCCTGCTCGGCGAGTTCGGCGGCGAAGGCGTCCACGAGCTCTGCGGGACCGGACACCACGCAGCGATCCGGCGCGTTCACCGCAGCGAGCTCCACACCCGGCGGCAGGCGGTCGGCAAGATCCGCCGCCGACGCGGACACCGCCACCATGCGACCCGGGGGCAGGTCGGCGCACAGCTCCTCGCGCGCCGCCGTCAAAGCCAGCGCGTCGGGCAGTTCGAGGACCCCGGCCACCACGGCGGCGGTGTACTCGCCGAGGCTGTGGCCGACGACGGCGGCCGGAGCGACGCCGGAGGCCATCAGGGCCTTGGCGAGCGCGTACTGGACCGCGACCAGGACCGGCTGCGCGGGCACGCCGGAGGCCGTGCGCGATCGCAGATCGAACCCGACGGCGGCCAGATGCCCGGCGCACTCGTCCAGGACCCGGCCGAAGGCGGGGTCGGCCTGCGCGAGCCGGGCCACCCGGTCCAGGTCGAGATCGCCCTGACCGGAGAAGACGAATACCGCATTGCGGTCCGCGCGTACCGGAGGCAGATCGGCCGGCCGGCGTTCGAGCAGTGCGGCGGCGCCGGCGATGTCGGCCACGGACACGGCACGCCGGTAGGGCAGAACGCGGCGGCCGGCCAGCGTGGCGGCGACGTCCGCAAGGTCTGGGGCGGGCTCGGCGCGCGGCCGGGCGGCCACCTCGCGGGAGGAGGAGGCGAGTGCTTCGGGGCTCGCCGCCGACAGCACCAGCACCTGCTCGGCAGCAGCCGCATCCGACAACGACTCCGGCGGCTGCTTGCCAACGACCGCACTCGATCCCGGCTCCGGCGGCTGCTCCAAAACCAGGTGTGCGTTGGTCCCGCCGATCCCGAAAGAACTCACACCGGCCCGGCGCGGACCGTGCTCCGGCCGCCAGTCGGCAGTATGCACGGGCACGTAGAAAGGACTGCGGTCGAGATCGATGTCCGGATTCGGCTCCCGGAAGTGCAGCGTCGGCGGTATCACCCCGTCGCGCACCACCGAGGCGGCCTTGATGAGGCCGGCGATGCCGGCGGCGGCGTCCAGGTGCCCGATGTTGGCCTTCGCCGAGCCCAGGGCGCAGAAGCCGGTGCGCTCGGTGGTCGCCCGGAAGGCCCCGGTGAGGGCGTCGGCCTCGATCGGGTCGCCGAGGCGGGTCGCGGTGCCGTGCGCCTCGACGTAGCCGATCGTGTCCGCGGTGATGCCGGCGACGGCGTGCGCCTCGATGATCGCGGCCTTCTGGCCGGCGGCGCTCGGTGCGGTGTAGCCGACCTTGTCCGAGCCGTCGTTGTTCACCGCCGAGCCGATGATCAGGGCGTGGATCCGGTCGCCGGCCGCCTGCGCGTCCGACAGGCGCTTGAGCAGCACCAGGCCGGCCCCGCTGCCGCCGACGGTGCCGGACGCCGAGGCGTCGAAGGGGGCGCAGCGGCCGTCCGGGGAGTAGACGCCGTCGTCGGTGTGGATGTAGCCGTTCCCGGAGGGGATCTGGAGGTAGACGCCCCCGGCCAGCGCCTGGTCGCACTCGTAGTCCTGCAGGCTGCGGCAGGCCAGGTGGACCGCGACCAGCGAGGAGGAGCACGCCGAGCCGACGGCCATGCTCGGACCGGTGAGCCCGAGCTTGAACGACACCGTGGTCGCCGCGAAGTCCTTGTCGTTGTGCAGCAACAGGTGCATGCCGTCGCGCTGCTGGATGCGCCGCTGGCGGGCCCGGTCGCCGGACATCAGGTTCCGGACCAGGTACGTGCTCAGTCCCGCAGACAGGAAGACGCCGGTCGCCCCGGCCTGCCGGCTCGGGTCCAGACCGATCCGGTCGAAGGCCTCCCACGCCAGTTCCAGGCAGACGCGGTGCTGCGGGTCCATGACCGCGGCCTCGCGCGGGGAGTATCCGAAGAACCCCGCGTCGAACAGCGCCGGATCCTCCGGGAAGAGCCCTTCGGCGCCGACGAAGCCGGGGTGCAGCACGTGCTCCGGGTCGTGGTCGGCCAGCAGCAGGTCGCCGGGGCGGGTGTGGGTGATGGACTCGACGCCGTCCCGGGTGTTGGCCCAGAACCGGTCGGCATCAAGGGCACCGGGGAAGCGTGCGGCCATGGAGACGATGGCGATCGGCTCGGGGCCTTCGCCCTCGTCAGGAGCCTGAGTCTGGTCAGTCATCGCTGGAGCTCCGTCGCCGTCGGACGCCGACAGCCCGGCGCCGCCCGGCCCGGGCCATCGCCGCGGCCGCATCGTCATCGGCGCCGCCGACGGATCCGTCCGAGCCCTCGTCGGAGATGAACCGGGCGAGCGCGGCCACTGTGGGGTGACTGAACAAGTCGCGGACGCTCAAGGCCGGCGCCACCGAGCCGACCAGCTCGCGGTGCAGGCGCAGCAGGGTCAGGGAGGTGCCGCCGGCTTCGAAGAACCGGTCGGTCACCCCGACCTCGTCCAGCTCCAGCACCCGCGACCACACCTCGGCGACCTTCCGCTCCAGATCGGTACGCGGGCCGATCCCCCGGCCCGCACCGACCACCGGCGCGGCCAGGTCGCGCAGCGCCGCCAAGTCCGTCTTCGCGCCCTTGCGCGGCAGCCGCTCCAGGATCGCCAGCCGCAGCGGGACCAGCGCGGCGGGGAGTTCGCGATGCAGGGCCTCGGCCAGCTCTTCGGCCCCAGGACGCGCGCCGCCCTGCGGATCCAGAACCACGAACCCTGCCAAGCCGTCCTCCCGGGACACCACAGCGGCGTCCAGCACGCCGGGCAGCCGGCGCATCGCCTCGGCCACCTCGCCGGGCTCGACCCGGCGTCCGGCGATCTTCACCTGGTGGTCGCGCCGGCCCACGAGCTCGAGGTGTCCCTCGGCGTTCCAGCGGCCGAAGTCACCGGTGCGGTAAAGCCGGCCGCCACCGATTCCGGGAGCGGGCCGGAACGCCCGAGCCGTGGCCGCCGGCCGGTTCAGATAGCCGCGCGCCAGGCACCGGCCGGACAGATGGACCTCGCCCAACGCCCCGCGCGGAACCGGGGACAGCGCCTCGTCGAGCACCGGGCATTCCACGTTCGAGATCGGCCGCCCCAACACGACCGGCCGACCGCTCGGCGGCTCGCATCGCCAGTACGTGACGTCCACCGCGGCCTCGGTCGGGCCGTACAAGTTGTAGACGTCAGCGTCCACCAGACCGAGGGCCCGATGACTCAGCTCGGTGGACAGCACCTCGCCGCTGCACACGACCGTCCGCAACGCCGGCAGCCGCGTCCCGGCGGCCTGCACCTCCGGCAGCAGCATGGCGAACATCGAGGGCACGAAGTGGCAGAACGCGATGCGCTCCCGCTCCATCAGCGAGACCAGATACTGCGGATCGCGCTCGCCGCCCGGCTCGGCCAGGACCAGCGTCGCCTCGGCGATCAGCGGCGCGAAGACCTCCCCCATCGAGACGTCGAACGACAGCGGGGCCTTGGCCAGCGCGCTTTCGTTGGGCCGCAGCGGGATCGTCCTTTGCAACCACTGCATCCGGTTGACGATGGCGCCGTGCGGCACCGTCACGCCCTTGGGCTCGCCGGTGGATCCGGAGGTGTACAGCAGATAGGCGGCCTGCTCGGCGTGGACCGCCCCGGACGGCAGCGGCACGCCCGGCGCCGGAGTGAGGAAGTCCTCGATGACGACCGGCCGCAGCCCCAGCTCCTCGGCGCGCGCCGCCAGGTCCCGATGCGTGACGGCCACGACCGCTCCGCTGTCGGCGACCAGCCGGGCCAGACGCCGGTCCGGGTCGCCGGGCTCCAGCGGGAACATGGCGCTTCCGGCCGCCAGCACCCCGAGGTAGGCCACCGGAAGCCCGATGCCGCGCTCGAGCAGGATGGCGACCGGCTGGTCCGGGACCGCCCCGGCGGTCCGCAGCGCGGCCGCGAGCCGGGAGGCCGCGCGGCGAAGCCCGGCATAGGTGAGGTGCGTCCGGCCGCCGCCGGGGCCAGCGGGACCGTCAGGACTGTCAGGACCCTCAGGACCCTCAGTGGTGCGCACCGCGGCGGCGATGGCGTCCGGGCTGCGGCGCGCGGCGGCCAGGACCAGCTCGTGCAGCACCTCGATCGGTTGCTCGACGTCCACGCCGCGGGCCAGCCGCGCCAGCTCGGCCTGCTCGGTCGTGGAAAGCACCGGCAGGTCGGTGAGAGCACGGTCCGGATTCTTGGCGACTGCGGGAATGAGGGCGGCCAGGTGCCGGGCCACGTCGTCCAGCTCCCCCGGGGAGCAGACCCGGGCATCGCTTTCCAGGACGAGCTCGATCCCGTCCGGGGTGATCGTCGAGGTGACGCTGAGTCCGAATTTGGCGGCTGCGGCCGGGATCGGGCGGACGACGGCGCGCAGCCCGTCCAGCTCCGGCAGCACGGCAGGCTCCTGATGCGCCAGCAGGATCTGGAACAGCGGGGTGTCCGCCGGCGATCCCGAGCGCGGCCCGCCCAGGGACTCCACGATGCGGTGAAAGGCGACGCCCCGGTGGTCGAGCGCGTCCAGCACCGTCCCGCGGGTCCGGCGCAGTACCGTGCGGAAGGAGTCGGTCGGCTCCGCCCGGACGCGCAGCGGCAGAGTATTGACCATCAGGCCGACCACCCCGGCGTCCTCGGCGCCGCGGCGCAGCGTCACCGGGGCGCCGATGACCGCGTCGGTCTGCCCGGTGTGCCGGGCGATCAGGCAGCCCAGGACGGCCAGAACGGCGCTGAACGTCGTCGCGGCTTCCTGGCGGCACAGCATGGCCAGCGGGCCCAGCGCGGCCGGCGCGATCGCGACGGTTCTGCTGATCGGCGCCGGCTCCCGGC
The DNA here is from genome assembly GCF_041262705.1 of Catenulispora sp. MAP12-49. NCBI lineage: Bacteria > Bacillati > Actinomycetota > Actinomycetes > Catenulisporales > Catenulisporaceae > Catenulispora > Catenulispora sp. MAP12-49. The sequence goes on from NZ_JBGCCP010000002.1 coordinate 536,156, forward strand.
CCGCGGTCCTCGGCGGGCCGTCGAACAGCCGCGTCTGGCGCGGGGCGTCGGCCAGCGCGTCCTGCCAGTACCGCAGGCCCGCGTCATCGGTATCGGCACCGGCGCTGTCACCGGCACTGGCACTGGCATGAGCGCCGGTACTGGTCCCGGCCGCGGGCGTCCACGCCTGAGCGGTGACGGCGATGTCGCCGGGCCAAGCCTCGTCCGCTGCGGCCGGAGACGGCACACCCCTTGCCGCAGCGGTGTAATCCGCCTGCAGTTCCCGGCAGACCACACCGAGCGAATCGCGGTCGAACACGAAGTGGTGCACGTCCAAGACCAGCACATGCCGCTGCGGGCCCAGCCGGAACAGCGTCCAGCGCGCCGGCGGGCCTTGGCGCAGGTCGAACGGGACCGCGGCCAGGCCGGGCAGCCGCCGTTCGAGCTCTGCTTCCCGCGCCGCTTTCGGCAGCGCGGTCAGATCCACCAGAGGCATCGCGGGCGGCTCGGCGGCACACACCAGTTCCGGCTCGACGTCCCCGTCCCGCACCACCGCGCGCAGGCTGTCGTGCCGCAGGCCGATGCCGGCCACCGCGGCGCGCAGCGCGGCCACGCTGAGCCGACCGCGCAGCTCGATCGCGGTGCAGGTGTTGTAGGCGACGTCCCGCGGGTCCAGCTGGTGCAGGAACCACAGGCCGCGCTGCCCCGGGGTCAGCGGCCGCGGGGTCGTCCGCGACCGCTGATCGTCCTGCGGCGGTGTCGGTGTCGGAGTCCCGCCGAGCCGGCCGCTCATTGCTCGCGGGCCGTCCGCATGCCGTCGGCCAGCAGCGCCTTGCCGACCTCGGCGGCCAGCTCGCCGACCGTGGCGGCCTCGAACAGCTGGCGCACCGACAGCGAGGTGCCGAAGACCTTGTTGGTCTGGGCGATGGCCTCCATCGCGCGCAGCGACTCCCCGCCGAGGTCGAAGAACTGCTCGTGCACCCCGACCCGCTCCACGCCCAGGACCTTGCTCCAGATGACCGCGACGGCCTCCTCGATCTCGTCGCGCGGCGCGACGTACTCGGTGCCGCCGGCCAGCTGCTCGCGGTCCACCTTCGGCAGCGCGGAGCGGTCCACCTTGCCGGTGGCGGTCAGCGGCACCGCGTCCATGACCACGACCATGCCGGGGACCATGTACTTGGGCAGGTGGTCGCGGACGTAGGTGCGGACCTCGTTGGGCTCCACGTTCTGGTCCAGGGCCGGCACGACGTAGCCGACCAGCGTCTGGCCCGAGCCCGAGCCGCGGGCGACCACGATCGAGCGCTCGATCGCCGGGTACGCGTCCAACAGCGCCTCGATCGCGCCGAGCTCGATCCGGAAGCCCTGGATCTTCACCTGGTGGTCGCGGCGGCCCTGGAACTCCAGCTCGCCCTCCGGCAGCAGCCGGCCGACGTCGCCGGTGGCGTAGCAGCGCGCGCCGGGCGGGCCGTAGGGGTCGGGCCGGAACACCGCGGCCGTGGCCGAGGGCCGCCCGAGGTAGCCGCGGGCCACCCCGGCGCCGCCGATGTGCAGCTCGCCGCTGACCCCGACCGGCACCAGGTGGCCGTGGTGGTCCAGGGGCAGCACCTCGGCGCCGGCGACCGGGCGGCCGATCGGCACCTGCAGCAGCTCCGACACGCCCAGCGGAGTGCCGGGCCGGCTGACCCACCTGGTGGCCCAGACGGTGGCCTCGGTCGGACCGTACTCGTTGGCGAACGCCGCGCCCGGGATCCGGGCGGCGAAGGCCTCGGCGAGGTCCGCGGGGCACGCCTCGCCGGCGGAGATGACCAGGCGCAGGCTGTCCAGCTCCCGGTCGCCGCCGGCGTCGAGCACCATCTTCAGCAGCGAGGGGATGCCCAGGGTGTGGGTCGGCCGGCGCTCGGCGGCCAGCCGCACGAGCGCGGCCGGCTCGCGCTGGAGCCCCTCGGCGGGGAGCACGAGGGTGCCGCCGCAGGTCAGGGTCCAGAAGATGCCGGCGATCGAGCTGTCGAAGGCGTAGGAGGACAGCAGCAGGTACCGTTCGGCGGCCTGCTCGTAGCCGGTGTGCCGGGCAAGGGTGGAGGCCACCGCGTTGCGGTGCTCGACGGCCACGCCCTTGGGCTCCCCGGTCGAGCCGGAGGTGTAGATGACGTAGGCGGTGTTGGCCGGGGTGACCGTCGGCCGCGCCGCCGGCACCGGGGCGCCGTCCAGCACGGACAGCTTCGGGTCCAGGGCGATCACCGAGGCGCCGCGGGTGATCGTGGAGGCCAGGTGCTTCTGGGCGATGACGACGTCGCAGTGCGCGTCGGCCAGGATCGCGGCCAGCCGCTCGGCCGGCAGCGACGGGTCCAGCGGCAGGTAGGCGGCGCCGGCCTTGAGCACTCCGAGCACTGCGACGATCTGCTCGATCGAGCGCTCGGCGAGGATCGCGACCACGGTCTCCGGGCCGACCTCGCGCGAGCGCATCATCGGGCCGATCTTGTCGGCCAGCAGCAGCGCGGCCAGCTGGTCGGCCCGCCGGTTGAGCTGGCGGTAGGTCAGAGCCGCCGGGCCGTACTCGACGGCCACCGCGTCGCCGGCGGTCCGGGCGCGCTGCTCGAACAGCTGGTGCAGGCACACGCTCTCGGTTTGTGAAGTCTCTGTAGCCTGCGCGGCCGGTTCGGCGGCCAGAGCGCGCACCGCGTTCTGGTCCGCCTCCGGTGCGTAGGACCGGGCGTCGTACCGGCCCTCGGGGTCGGCCGCCAGCGCCGCGAACACCTCGGCGTAGCACTGCCGGACGCCGTCCATCAGCTCCTCGGAGAACTGCAGGGCGTCGTACTCCAGCCGGATCTCCAGGTCGCCGGTCTCGCGGTTGAGCCGGTTGATGGCGCAGAACGGGAACGTGGACTCCCCGTACAGGTCGGTCGCCACGTGGCTGACACCGCGGTTGACCCACTGGTCGAGCACGCCGAACACGTGGTAGTTCGTGAAGAAGAACAGCGTCTCGGCCAGCGGCTCGCTGCCCTGGTGCCGCTTGAGCTCGGCCATCGGCAGCCGGCGGTAGGGCATCGAGGCGCGCTCGGACTCCAGGCAGCCGGCGATCAGCTCGGGCCAGGTGCCGCCGGGGGTCGGGACCCGCAGGGCCAGGCTGTTGACGAACAGGCCGATGGAGGTGCTGCCGTCGGCGGACTCCGGCCGGCCGTTGCCGACGGTGTAGGTCAGGGTGTCGGCGTTGCCGCCGTAGGTGGACATCACGACCATGTGCCCGGCCATCAGGACGTTCTTCAGGGGCACGGCGTTGGCCACGGCGATCTTCTTGAGCTGCTCGGACAGCTCCACCGAGACCGGCACCTCGATGCGGACGATCTCGCGGGCGCCCTTGTCGGCGACCGCGCCGCGGCCGAACCGGGGCAGGCGCATCATGGTGGCGTCGGCCAGGTACCGGTCCCAGAACTCGACGTTGGCCGGGTCCTTCAGCGCCTCGATCTCCAGCGCGACGGCGTCGCGCATGGTCGAGGTCGGGGCCTTGATCGAGATCGGCTCGTCGTAGACCACGGAGAAGTACTGGCTGAACAGCTCGGCGATCATCAGCGCCTCGCTCCAGCCGTCGACGATCTCGTGGTGGAAGCCGTAGGTGAACTGCCACTCCTCGTTCGACAGCCGCTGCACCATGAACCGGATCAGCGGGAACTCCCACAGCTCGAAGCCGCGGGCCTTCTCCTCGGCGACCCAGCCCACGACCCGCGCCTCGCGCTCGGCCTCGGGCAGGTCACGCAGGTCCTCCACGATCAGCGGCGTCTCGAACTCGGTGTGCACCAGCTGCATCGGGTGGCTGAAGGTGGTCATGTCGAAGGAGGTGCGCAGCATCGGGTGCCGCTCGACGAGCTGGTGGATCGCCATGCGCATCACCGCGTGGTCCCACGGGGCCTTCAGCCGCAGCGAGGCCAGCGCGTGGTAGACCGCCGACTTGGCCGCGAAGTCCCGGTGGAAGATCATCCCCTCCTGCAGGAGGTTCAGCTGGAAGGCGTCCTCGACGTTCTCCGGCACCCGCGCGCGGTCCTCGGCCGAGATCAGCGAGAACGGCTCGGTGTCCGGGACCCCGTCCTCGTCGTCGCGGGTGGTCAGGTGCTCGGCCAGCCGGCGCACGGTCGGGTGGGCGTGCACGTCGGCGACGGTGACCCCGACGCCGCGGGCCTGCGCCCGGCTGGCGACCATGACGCTGCGGATGGAGTCGCCGCCGAGCACGAAGTAGTTGTCGTCGATGCCGACCGCGTCCAGGCCCAGCACGGTCGCGACCGCGCCGCTGAGCACCTCTTCCAGGTCGGTGCGCGGGGCGACGTAGTCGTCGGTCCGGCTGCCCAGGTCCGGCTTGGGCAGCGCCGCGCGGTTCAGCTTGCCGTTGACCGTCATCGGCAGCGCGTCCAGCACCACGAAGGCCTTCGGCACGAGCTGCTCGGGCAGCCGGTCCCGGCACAGCTGCGCCAGCGCCGCCGGGGTCGGGACCCGCGCGCCGCGCGCCGGGACCACATACCCGACGAGCGTCGGGACGGCCGACAGCGGCGAGGACGAGCCCGGGTCCTCGTCCCGGCGCACGATCACCGCGGCCCGCGCCACGCCCGGATCGGCCAGCAGCACGGCCTCGATCTCGGCGGGCTCGGCGCGCACGCCGTGGACCTTGATCTGGTCGTCGATCCGGCCCAGGTACTCCAGCTCGCCGTCGGCGCGCCAGCGGGCCAGGTCGCCGGTGCGGTAGGTGGTGACGCCCGAGCCGAGGCCGGCCACGAAGCGCTCGGCGGTGCGCTCGGGGCGGCCCAGGTAGCCCAGCGCCACGCCGGCGCCGGCGATGCAGAGCTCGCCGACCGCGCCGTCGGCGACCAGCGCGCCGCGCGGGTCCAGCAGCCCGACGACGGTGTTCGCGATGGGCGTGCCGATCGGCACCGGGCCCTGGCCCAGCGCGCCGGCCGGCAGCCGGTGGACGGTGCTGCCGACCACGGTCTCGGTCGGGCCGTATTCGTTGACGATGACAGTGCCCGGCGAGGCGAACAGCGCCGCGACCCGTCCGGTCAGCGCCTCGCCGCCGACGACCAGCGTGCGGGTCGCCCCGGCCAGCTCCTCGGCGGTCAGCAGCTGCCCGAGCACTTCCAGGTGGGTCGGGGTGAGCTTGACGACGCTCAGGTCGCGGTGCGAGCGCAGCGCCTCGGCCACGGCGCTCACCGCGCCGGCCGACTCCCGGACCAGGATCACCTTCTGGCCCGCGACCAGCGGGCTGAGCAGCGTGGTCAGCGTGAAGTCGAAGCTGATCGAGGAGTGCGCCAGGACGCCGGTCCCCTCCCCCATCCGGTAGGCCTCGGCGCTCCAGGCGAGGTAGTTCGCCAAGCCGCGGTGCGGCACGACGACCCCGGAGGGCTGCCCGGTGCTGCCGGAGGTGTACAGGACGTAGGCCGGGTCCTCGGGGTCCACGGTGACGGCCGGGGCCTGGTGGCCGCCGGCGGCGATCGCGGCCCACTCCTCTTCGAGCACGACGATGCGCGTGGACGCGGATTCGGTGAGGCCGGAGGCGCGCGCGGCGGTGCACAGCAGCACGGCGGCCTGGGTGTCTTCGAGCACGTAGGCCAGCCGCTCGCGCGGGTGCGCCGGGTCGACCAGGACGAACGCCGCGCCGGTCTTGAGCACGCCGACAATCGCGACCAGCAGGTCGGCGGTGCGCTCCAGGCTGACCACGACCTTCGCGCCGCGGCCCACGCCGTGTCCGGCCAGGTAGCCGGCGAGCGCGGCCGAGCGGCTGTCGAGGTCGCTGTAGCTCAGCTGCGCTCCGGCCAGCGAGTCGGCCACGGCCACCGCGTCCGGCGTGGCGGAGCACGAGGCGGCGAAGGCTTCGAGGACCGGCGTGACCTCGGCGTCCGGTCCGGCGCCGCGCCGCAGGACCCGGCCCCGGTCCGCCTCGGTGGTCGTCGCGAGCTCGCCCAGCGCGGCGGCCGGACGCTCGAGCAGGTCGGCCAGCAGGATCCGGAAGGACGCCAGGAGTTCCTGCGGCCGCGCCAGGACCGAGCCCGGCGTGTCCAGTTCGAGGTCGACGGCGTCGCCGGTGCGGATCGCGGTGAGCTGAGCGGCGCCGGCGACGCCGGAGCGCTCGGCGAGGACCTTGGCGCCGGAGGGCAGCTCGGGCTCGGCGGAGTACCGGACCGTGATCAGGCCGGACTCAATGTCCTGAAGCCGGGCCGGGTCCAGGTAGTCGACACGGTCGCCCCAGGTCTGCGCGTCCGTGGCGAAACGGCCGATGAACTCCTCGGCGCCGTCCTGCGCGGAGGGGGCGCACAGCAGCGGGACGACGCGCTCGTAGGCGCCGATCGCCTCGCGCACGGCCTCCGGACGCGCCGGGACGACGACGCCGGCCAGCAGGTCGCGCTCGCCCTCGAAGCGCCAGCACGCGGTCGCGAAGGCGCCGGCCAGGACGTGGCCGGGCTCCAGCGAGCGCGACTGGGCGAATGCGTCGAGCGCGCGCACCAGGTTCTCGTCGAGGTGCGCGGTCGCCGGCGCGGAGGTGTCAGAGTCTGCGGATCCGGGCGCCGACGTATTCGTGGCGGTGGCGGTGGCGTGCTCGGCCGCCACGTTCCGCAGTTCCTCGAGCCGGCCGGCCCAGGCGGCGCGCTCCTCGGCACCGTCGGCATCGGCGAGCAGGTCGTGGTGCCAGGCCGCGAAGTCGGCGTACTGGAAGACTTCCTCAGTGTCAGCCTCAGTGCCAGTTTCAGTGTCAGCGTTCGACCCGGTCAGCAGCTCGTGCGCCAGCAGCCGCAGCGAGGCCTGGTCTGCGATCGCGCCGTGCGCCGTCAGGACCAGCTGCGTGCCCGCGTCCGGGCCGGTGGCCAGCAGCACTCGGAAGCCGGGGCCGGCGGCGACATCCAGCGCGTCCCGCTCGGCGCGGAGCAGAGCGGCCAGTTCCTCAGCGCTGCCGGCCGAGGCGGTGCGCACCGCCTGCGATGCGGTGTCAGCGTCCGCCTCTGACACCGCCTGGCCGACCTCGCCGCCGGGCGTGGCCGTCAGGGTGCTGCGCAGGATCTCGTGGCGGGCGGCCAGGCGTCCGGCTGCCGCGCCCACCGCCGCCGCGTCGGCGGTCCCGGCCTCGACGACGAGCTGGACGAACGATCCGGTCGGCGCCCCGGGACGCCGGCTCCCCACCGCCTCCTGGGTGTACAGACCGCGCTGCAGTGGCGAGGCCTGGAAGACGGAACTGTGCTGGCTGGTCGTCATGTTCCAAGCTCCTGGGGTTCTGGAGGCCACGAGTCCGATCCTGGCTTCAAGTCGTCGAGCTGGGCAGCGATGGCGTGCACGGTGACGCCCTCGTAGATCACCGACACCGGCAGCTCGGTGCCGAGCAGTCCCTCGAGCAGCCGGCTGAGCCGGAGCCCGGTGATCGAGGTGCCTCCGAGGTCGAAGAAGTCGTCGTGCAGGCCCACCGGCGAGGTGCCGAGGATCTGCTCGAAGGCGGTCGCCACCGCCGTCTCCGTGGGAGTCGACGGGGGCACGTAGCGGGCGATGAGTTGGAGCAGGTCGGCGGCGGCGGGCTCGGGCAGCGCCGCCGGGTCGATCTTGCCGGTGGCGGTGCGGGGCAGCTCGGCGAGCTCCACCAGGACGGCCGGGACGGCGTGCCGCGGCAGGCGCTCGCGCAGGTGCAGCAGGACCTCGTCGCGGTCCAGCGCGGCTTCCGGGTCGGCGGCGACGGCGTAGGCGCACAGCGCGTCGCCGTCACGTCCCGGCACCGGCCGCACCACGACGACCGCCTGACGGATCGCCGGATGCGCCGACAGCACGGCTTCGGCCTCGCCGGGGTCGATGCGCCGGCCGTTGAGTTTGACCTGGCGGTCGACTCGGCCGACGAAGTACAGGTCGCCAGCGCCATTACCATCGCGATTGCCATCGCTGTCAGCGTTGGCTTCGCGCCGGCCGAGGTCGCCGGACCGATAGCAGAGCCCGTCGGGTCCGGGCACGAACCGCTCCGCGGTCAGCTCTGGAGCACCGGGGTAGCCCCGGGTCACGCCGGGTCCGGAGATGACGAGCTCGCCGACGAAGCCGTCCGGCAGGGTCCGCAAATGCCGGTCGGCCACCCGGATCCCGACGCCGGGCAGCGGTTGGCCGATCGCCGGCCGTCCGCTTCCGGGCCACCGGTGCGCGGTGGCCCAGACCGTGGTTTCCGAGGGGCCGTAAAGGTTCCAGACCGGGCCGCCGAGCTCTGCTATCCGCTCGGCGAGTCCGTCGCTGAGCACCTCGCCGCCGGACGCGCACACCGTGGGCGGACTGGCTAGCGGTGCCAGGTGCGGCAGCAACGCCTCCCAGACCGTCGGCGTGGCCTCGAAGAAGCCGACCTGTTCGGCGTCGAGCCAGCGGGCCAGCCCCCTGGGGTCGCGCCGGACCGGGGCCGGGGCGACGCTCTGGCATCCGCCGACGCGCACCGCCAGCAACATCTCCAGCAGCGCCGGGTCGAAGGTCGGCGCGGACACCTGGGCGATCCGTGCGCCGGCGGCGACCCCGACGGCGTCCTGGAACGCGCAGACCGCGAACCAGAGATTGGCGTGCGTGGCTTTCACAGCCTTCGGCGATCCGGTCGAGCCGGACGTGAAGACCACGTAAGCAGGCTGATCCGGCCCCGGCGGCACGAAATCAGGGTCCTGTTCCGGGTCTGCCGCGGGGGCTTCGGCGGTGAACAGCGCGAGCTCGGGGAAGTGCTCCCGGTACCACGGCGCGCGATCGGTGACGACAGCCTCGGCCTGGCACGCGTCGAGCAGATAGCGGACGCGCTCGGCCGGAAGGTCGGCGGTGAAGGGGACGTAGACGGCTCCGGCCGCCCAGATCCCGTAAGGGATCTCCGGCGCCGTCCCCGGCTGAAGGTCGACGGCGACGGCCACGCCCGCGCCGATCCCCCGGCCGGCGAACGCCTGTGCCCACCGTGCCGACAGCGACAGCAGGTCGCCGTAAGAAATAGTGCCGGCAGGAGTTCGGATCGCCGGGCGGGCCGGATCCACGCGCCGTATCGCGGCGAAGACGTCCGGGGCGTCGGCGGGTGCGGACCACGGCTGCGGCGCGGCGCTCTCCTTACCGGCCATGGGCAGTTCCCGCACCGGCCGCGACGGCTCCTCGGCCGCAGCCGCGCAGAACGCCACGAAGCCGTCAACCAATGCCGCGACAGCCTCTGGCGGAATCCGGTCCGGGCGGAAACCCAACCGGCAGCCCAGCGAACCGGGACGCCCGGTGATCCATAAGTCGAGGTCGAACTCCGAGGTCCACAGCGGGGTGCGCACCTTGACCGCCTCGATGCCGGCCATCGGCGGCGCCACGAAGTCGCCGGCGCCGGGCAGCCACTGCACGATGACCGTGGGCAGCGTGTCGGTACCCGAGGCGCGAGCAGCGGTCCAACCCGCGAGCGCGCCATAGGGATTGCGCATGCCGAACAGCACCTTGCGCTGACACAGCCGCGCGAGCTCGACGGCTCCCGCCTCCGACGCGACCGGAAGCCGCACGATGCCCAGCGTGGTCGCACCGGAGTCGGCGACGGCCTGCGGCGGCAGCGGATAGGCGATGCATATCTCCTCCTGGCCCGCGAGCAGGGCCAGGTAGGCGCCGAACAGCGCGGTGACCGTGCTGCCGCCGGTGGCCTGCGCGCCGCCCACCGCCGCGACCGCCAGATCAAGGTCGAACTCGACCTCGTCGTGCAGCAGCAACCCCTGCTGCGGCGGCACGGCCCCGGAGCGCGCCAGAGGCAGCTCCAACTGCTCGACCGGCTCGGCGAACTCGCGGGCCCAGTACTCGGCGGACCGCTCCAGCACCCGCGCCGGAACCGGAGCAGCCAAGCTCTCGGCGACCGGGCTCCCGGCAATCGCGCTCTCGCCGGCCGGCCGCTCGGCAACCACGCTCCCGCCGGCCAGACTCTCGGCGACCAAGCTCTCGACGACTGGGCTCTCGGCGATCGACCCGTCGTACAGCCCCAGCAGGTCCCGCATCAGCCGGTCGAAGCCCGTGGCGTCGGCGGCTATGTGGTGCACGCCGACCACGAGCAGCGAGTCCTCGGGTCCGAACTCCCACAGGGTGGCGCGCAGGTGCGGCGGCTCGGCCAGGTCCCAGAACCAGTCCGCGATCGAGTAGCCGACCAGTGCGTCCAGGTCGGTGTCCGGCTCGTCCTGGTTGACCTGTAGGAACGCCTGCGCCTGCGGTGCGGGCGCGCTGCTCAGTTCGCCGTCGGCCAGTTCGTACCGGATGGCCAGCGCCGGATGCAGGGCCGGCAGTGCGCGTACCGCTGCCGCCAGCCGGTCCTGGTCGACCGGGCCGCGCAGGCGGTAGGCGGCGGTGATGACGTAGGGCGCGGAGTCCTGGTGGATGACGCTGGTCAGCCACAGTCGGCTGGCTGCCGCGGTCCAGGGTCCCGCGGACCCGGATGACGGAGCGGGCCCGAAACCGTCCATCGTGTCCATTCAGCCGATGTTCCCGTGGCGGAAACCGGGCCGACATCGGCCGGACACCGAATAAGAAGCCTGAGTCGGATCGGCCGTGTCGGCCGAGGCACTGCGACGCGGCGTAGTAGCCGTCCGTTCGTGGCAGCCGTGCACCCGGACCCCCCTCAGGACCTCGAGTTTCATCAAGATCGCAGGTCGCTGCGGGCGGTCTCGCCACTTTGATCGAACTCTGCGACAGCCATCATAAGGAGTCTGGCTCGCGGGGTGTCAAGCATCTCCGACGGCCCGTAAAAATGCCGTCCCGCCGCCGCTGAGATGTCGTGGTAGCGTGCCGTCCCGTAGGCAGCGACCTCCCCTTCGCACCGAGAGGGCAAGCGCGTGTCCGTCTGGCCGCAGGACCCCGCGAACCCGCCGATGACGATGCCGGACCGGCTCGCGGCGCAGGTCAGACGCACCCCGGACGCGATCGCGGCCGAAGATGGAATCAATACCCTCACATACGCCGGGCTACACCGCCGGGCCGTGGCCCTGGCCCGCGCGCTGCGCGCGGCGGGCGCCGGCGGCGAACGCACGGTGGCGGTTCGCGTGCACCGGGATGTCAATCTTCTGATAGCGCTGACGGCGGTGGCCCGCAGCGGCTCGGCGTACGTCCCGATCGACCCCGGGCAGCCGCCGCGAAGGCAGCAGGCGATCATCGCCGACAGCCGCGCGTGTCTGCTGCTCACCGATGACCCGACCCCGGTCCCCGGCGGCCCGCCGATCGTCCCGGTCAGCGCCCGCGGCCCCGCGGAGGTTCCGGACAGCGGCCCGCCGATCCACCCGGATCAGACCGCTTATGTGCTCTACACGTCCGGATCGACCGGCGAACCCAAGGGCGTGGCGGTGTCGCACCGCTGCGCGCTCAGCTACCTGGAGTGGGCCGCCGAGCGGTACCGCTGCCGCGGCCCGGCGGTCGTGCAGACCTCCCCGGCCTTCGACCTGACGCTCACCGCCTTGTTCGCACCGCTGTTGGTCGGCGGGAGTGTCAGGCTGCTGACGCAGGACGGTCCGGCGGCGCTGGCCGAGCTGCTCCCCACCCGGCCCTGGTCCCTGCTGAAGATCACCCCGTCGCATCTGGACGCGCTCAACGCGCTCGCGGCGGCCGGCCGGCTCGGCCCGGTGTCGGCGTCCGTATCAGCGTCCGTATCAGTGTCGGTGGAAACCCTGATAGTCGGCGGCGAGGCACTGCACCGCAACCACGTCGAGCCGTGGCTTCGCGACCGGCCCATGACAACCATCGTCAACGAGTACGGGCCCACCGAGGCGACCGTCGGCTGCTGCGTCCACGAGGTGACCGCGAACGACCGGGGCGCCATCCCGATCGGTGCACCGGTGCCCTACGCCTCGGCCCGGATAGCCGACGACGGCGAGCTCCTGATCGGCGGCCCCGGTGTGGCCCGCGGCTACCTGCGCCGCCCGGCCGCGACCGCGCAGCGCTTCGTCCCGGATCCGCACATCCCCGGCGCGCGCCGTTACCGCACCGGTGACTTGGCCCGGCTCGACGACCGGAACGTGTTGCACTACCTCGGCCGCACAGACCGGCAGCTGAAAATCCGCGGCCACCGGGTCGAACCGGCCGAGACCGAAGCGGTCCTGCGGTCCGCGCCCGGCGTCCGCGACGCGGCGGTCCGCGGCGAGGTGGTCGCCGGCCGGCTCACTTTGGTCGGGTACGTGGTGCCGCGCCCCGACACGGCTTTCGACCCCCACGCCCTGCGCATTGCTCTGGCCCGGGAAGTCCCCGAGCCCTGCCTGCCCAGCCGACTCGTGCAGCTGCCCGAGCTGCCGCTCACCCCCAACGGCAAAGTGGACTACGACCGGTTGCCCGCCGCCGCGCGCGAAGCCGGCCTGCTCGCCCGGATCGAGGCCATCAGTGAGGCGGAAGCCGAGGCCGCCGGCCGACTGCCCACCAGCCGGGCCGCACGGTAGCCGTCGATGTGCGGAATCCTCGCCATGCGCTCGACCGGCCCTGCCCTCGACCGCACCGCACTGGCGCCCATCGAGGTGCTCCACCACCGCGGCCCGGACTCGGTGACCACGTGGGTGTCGCCATGCGGCACCGTCGGGCTGGCGCAGACGCGGCTCGCGGTCGTCGGCGTCGCCAACGGCGCCCAGCCGGTGTACGACGAGTCGCGGACCGTGCACGCGGTCGTGAACGGCGAGTTCTACGGCTACCGCGAACAGCGCCGCGAGTTGGCCGCCCGCGGCCACACGTTCCGCACCGACACCGACAGCGAAATAGCAGTGCATTTATACGAGGAGGATCCGGACGGATTCGTCGGCCGGCTGCACGGCGAGTTCGCCTTCGTCCTTTGGGACAGCCGGCGGCGCACACTGCTCGCGGTCCGCGACCGGTTCGGCATCAAGCCTCTGTATTACACGTGGATCGACGGCCGGCTCGTCCTGGCCTCGGAAATCAAAGCACTGCTGTCCGCCGGCGCGGCTCGGCGCTGGGACGCCGAGTCCTTCCACGACTACCTGCACGCCTGCTTCGCACCCGACCGGACGCTGTTCGACGGCATCTTCCAGATTCCGCCCGGCAGCCTGCTGCGCGCCGACGACGAAGGTGTGCGCGTCCAGCAGTACTGGGACCTCGACTACCCGCTCGCCGAGGCAGCGGAGTCACTTCAGACAGCCGGGCCGGAGTCGGTCGAGCGGATCGGCGAGGAGATCCGGGCGGCGGTGCGCACCCGGCTGGTGGCCGACGTACCGATCGGCTTCCAACTCAGCGGCGGCATCGACTCCTCCAGCGTGGTCGGCGCAGCCGCCGGGCACGCCGCGCTGCGGACGTTCACCGTTTCTTTCCCCGGCAGCCCGCTGGACGAGAGCGGAACGGCGGCGCGCACCGCGACGATGCTGGGAGCCGAGCACCACGAAGTCCTGCTGGATCCCGGCCTGCGCGCGGAGGCGGCTGCCGAAGCGGTGATCGCCGGCGAGATGCTCCAGGAGAACGACCACGGAACCGCGCGGCTGCTGCTCGCCGGAGCGATCTCCGCCGCCGGACTGCGCGTGGCCCTGGCCGGCGAAGGCGGGGACGAGCTCTTCTGCGGCTACGGACATCTGCGCACTGACGCGGCCCTGTCCTCCCCGCAGCGATTGGCCGAGGCACGCAAGTCCTGGGCCCGCCTGGCGGCCGGCCCGGCACCGGCGACGCTGACCGGCGCCCTGGACCGGCTCGGGTTCGTCCCGGGCTGGCTGATCGACCGGAGCATGACCACCGGTATGCCGTCGGCACCGCTGCTCAGTCCGGCGTTCCGGCAGCGGTTCGCCGGACGCGACGCCCTGGCCGGCCTGGCCGAAGCCGCCGGGGACCAGCTGTCCGGCCGGGCACCGCTGCACCAGTCGCTGTACCTCTTCTTCAAGACGTGGTTCTGCAACTACATCCTGGCCGCCGAACGGCTCGACATGGCCCGGTCGGTGGAGGTGCGGCTGCCGCTGCTGGACGACCGGCTCTTCGAGCAGGCCAAACGGCTGCCCCCGGCCGAGCTGGCGGCCGAGCCCGCCAAGCGGATCCTGCGGGAGGCCATGCGCGACCGGCTGACCGACGAGGTGTACCGGACCGCCAAGCGCCCGTTCTTCGCACCGCCGCCGGGCGACGCCCGCAAGGCCGCCGCCCGGCTCGCGCAGCACGTCGGCGACGGCGCCCTGGACGGCGTCCCTTTCTTCGAACCGGCCGCGGTACGGGCCTTCCTGCAACGCGTCGAGGCCGGCCGGGGTCCGGTCTCGGCGGTCCAGGACCGGCTGACGCATCTGGTGAACAGCGTCGCCGTGCTGCACGACACCTATCTGGCGCGGACCTGAGCCACGCCCCCCGATCTGCCGAACCGGACCACCGCCAAGGAAAAGGACGCCACCGCCGATGCTGATAGTGGGAATCAAACCGGGCCACGACGGGACGCTGGCAGCCATCCGCGACGGCGAGCTGATCCTGTCGCTGGAGGCTGAGAAGGACTCGTTCAAGCGCTACTCCGCGATCACCCCGGCCACGCTGCTGGAGTTCGCCGAGCAGCTGGACGAGCTGCCCGACGTGCTGGCCTTCGGCGGCTGGGACAGCCCCGGGCAGCTGCGCCACCGGCCGTTCGGGGCCGGCTACCTGGGCATCGACGACGGCGAGCAGCGCCCGTCGAGGTTCTTCGGCAAGGAACTGCGGTACTTCACCTCCACCCACGAGCGCTCGCACGTCATGGGCGCGATCGGGATGGCCCCGCGCACCGAGCCCGGCCCGCAGGCGGTCCTGGTCTGGGAGGGCGTCATCGGCGGCTTCTACCTGGTCGACGAGCGCTTCACCGTGGTGAAGAAGCTTCCGGTCCTGGACTTCCCCGGGGTGCGCTACTCCTTCTTGTACGACCTCGCCGACCCCAAGCTGCGCCAGCACCGCGACGTCCCGCATCCGGAGAACGCCGGCAAGCTCATGGCGCTGGCCGCCTACGGCCGTGCCGAGGACGCCGACGACGCCGTCATCGACACGGTGGACCGGATCATCGCGAACGTCGGCTGGGGCCCGCGCACCAAGCCCTCCTTCCGGGGCAGCCCGGTGTACGACGCCGGGTTGCGCTCGCCGGTCCTGGCCACGGCCGCGGCCCTGCTGACCCAGCGCGTCTTCGCCATGTACGCCGAGGCCGCCACCAGCCTGCTCCCGGCCGGGCTGCCGCTGCGGATCTCCGGCGGCTGCGGCCTGAACTGCGAGTGGAACCGGAGCTGGACCGAGCTCGGGCACTTCTCGTCGGTGTTCGTCCCGCCGTGCCCCAACGACTCCGGCTCGGCCATCGGCACCGCGATCGACGCCCAGACCGCGCTGACCGGCGACCCGCACATCGCCTGGGACGCCTACCGGGGCATCCCGATGCGCCACGACACCGAACCGGACCCGGCCGGCTGGACCGCACGGCCGGCCGAGCTGCCGGCCCTGGCCGAGGCGCTGGAGGCGGGCCGGATTGTGGCCTGGGTCCAGGGCCGCTCCGAGATCGGCCCCCGCGCGCTGGGCAACCGCTCGCTGCTGGCCGAGCCGTTCCGGACGTCCACCCGCGACCGCCTCAACGAGGTGAAGCAGCGCGAGGATTATCGGCCGATCGCACCGGTGTGCCGTCTGGAGGACGCCGGCCGGATCTTCGACATCGCCTCCCCCGACCCGCACATGCTGTACTTCCGGCACGTCACCGACGACCGGCTCGGCGCCATCACGCATGTCGACGGCACCGCCCGCGCGCAGACCGTCACCGAGCAGGAGAACCCGCGGCTGCACGCGCTGCTGTCGGCGTTCGCCGAGCGGACCGGCCTGGGCGTGCTGTGCAACACCTCGCTGAACTTCAAGGGATACGGGTTCATCAACCGGGTGTCCGACCTCGTCGTGTACTGCGACGAGCGGGGCCTGGACGACTTCGTGGTCGACCAGACCTGGTACACCCGCCGCACGGAGGCGGCGAGCGCGTGAGGACCTTCGCGATCAGCCCGCGCAACCACGACCCCGGGACGGCCTGGCGGGACATCGACACGACCGTCCGGCTGGCCGACTGCTTCGGCTTCACCGGGATCCTCGCGCACACCGGCAACGACACCATGGTCGACCCTTGGCTGGTCGGCCAGCACGCGCTCGACGTCTCGCCGCGCCTGCGGCCGCTGGTGGCGGCGAACCCGATGTACCACCACCCGTTCGCGGTCGCGCAGCTGGCGGCGTCGCTGTCCTACCGCTACCAGCGCGGCATCTTCCTGAACCTGGTGGCCGGCACCTCCACGCCGGACCGGCTGGCGCTCGGCGACCAGACCGAGCACGACCGGCGCTACCACCGGCTGCGCGAGTTCGGCCAGGCGGTGCTCGGCCTGCTGGGCACCACCGCGCCGCTGACCGTGGACGGCGAGTTCTACCAGCTGCGCGCCGCCCGGCTGCGCTGGCCCGGCCCGGCGGAGTTCAAGCCCATCCCGTTCATCGCCGGAGAGTCCCCGATGGCCCAGGAGTGCGCGCGCGAACTCGGCGCCGTGCGCATCACGATGTTCGGCGCGCAGACCCCGAAACCGAGCACCGGCCTCGGCGAATACGCCGGCCTGCTGGTCCGCGCGACCGACGAGGAAGCCTGGCAGGCCGCCCAGGACCGCTACCCGGCCGACCCCGACCTGCTGGCGGCCGGCGAATCAGCACTGCGCTATACCGACGCGGTCTGGCGGCGGCAGGCGTTCACCGACGCGGCCCGCACGGACCTGGACGCACCGCCCTGGTTCTGGACCGAGCCGATGCGCAGCCTGCGGCTGGACTGCCCGCTGCTGGTCGGCGGCGTGGACACGCTGGCCGGGGTGCTGGCCGAGCACCTGGGCAGCGGGGTCGAGGACTTCATCTTCGATCTGGCGGCCGCCGAGGAGGACTTCTCCTGGGCTTCCGAGGCGCTGCGGCGGGCTCGCGAGCTGGCCGGGCTCCCACAGGCTGACGACTCACCCGCCACGCACTTCGAACACTGACGACCGCCGAGAATCCACCGAAGGTGACGCCGATGTTCCGCACCATGCTCAAATCCAAGATCCACCGCGCCACGGTCACCCAGTGCGACCTGCACTACGTCGGGTCCCTCACGATCGACGCGGACCTGATGGAGGCCGCCGACCTGCTGCCGGGCGAGCTGATCCACCTCGTCGACATCGACAACGGATCCCGCCTGGAGACCTATGTCATCGAGGGCCCCCGCGGCAGCGGGATCATCGGCGTCAACGGCGCCGCGGCCCGCCTGGTCCAGCGCGGCGACCTGGTGATCATCATCGCCTACGCGACCGTCGCCGACGCCGAGGCCGCCGCGCTGGAGCCGCAGGTGGTGTTCGTGGACCGCGACAACCGCGTGGTGAGCCGGGGATCGGCGCTCGCCGCCGTCGAGCCGGGGTTCGGATTGGTCGCCGGCGACGTGCCCGAGCCCGTCGAAGCACAGTGACATCTGTGGATCTCACCTCGTTCCGGCAGTATCTCGTTCGAGCACCCCGGGAACTGTATGCGGCCGCCGGATGGCTCATCACCCGCGTCGCGCTGTACCTGGCCGCCACGGGGCACATCCCGAACCCGTGGCGCGTGCAGGAGAACACCGACGTCAGTGCCTTCTACACGGGCTGGTCCCAGATCCTGCGCAACGGCCACTTCCCACCGAGCAGCGACGTCTTCTGGCAGTACCCGCCGGCCGCCGCGTGGGCGATGCTCATCCCGCGCTACCTGGCGGACTGGACCGGTATCGACTACGTGCCGGCGTTCATGCGGTTCATGCTGCTGGCGGATCTGGTCACCACGGTCCTGCTGGTCCTGCTCGCGCGCCGGAACGGCCGCTGGGCCGGGGTCTTCTTCTGGCTGGGTGTCATACCCCTGATCGGGCCGATGGTGCTGGCCCGGTTCGATCTGCTGACGGCGGTGTTCGTCGCAGCGTTCTGTCTGAGCCGGTCGCCGTTCGTCGCGGGCCTGTTCGGCGGGGTCGGGGCGGCGGTCAAGGTCTGGCCCGGAGTGCTGGTGCTCGGAGTACCTCTTGATCGCAGGCAGCTGATTCGATCGGTCGCCGGATTCGTCACGGGAGCGGCCGTCGTCACGGCGGTCACGATGGTGCTGATGTCCGGCGGAACGGGTTTCCTGCACGCCGAGAAGTCGCGCGGGTTGGAAATCGAGTCCGTGGCCGCTTTCCCGTTCCTGTTGCTGGAGCACACGAATCCGGATCGGTGGAGCAGCGGCTTGTCCTATGGATCCATCGAGGTATCAGGGCCCGGAGTTCAGGCGGTCGCCGCATGCATGGTGTTCGTCACGGCCGCCGCGCTGATCGCATTGATGGCGTCGGTGTGGAAGTTCCGTTCACGACGCCGGGACTCGTGGGCGGTCGAAGTCCCGTTGGTCGCGCTGCTGATCCTGTTGGTCACCAGCCGGGTGCTCAGTCCTCAGTACATGGTGTGGGCCGCCGTCCTCATGGCGGCCTGCCTCTGTTATCCGGACCATCGGCAGAAACGGGCTGCGCGCTACCTCGTCGCAGTGTTCATACTCACCACCCTGGACTTCCCGATCGGCTTCCCCGACCTGGTGAACGGCGATCCGAGCGGCATCGAGATCGTCTCGCTGCGCAACGCCGCGCTGGTCGTCGTGCTGGTCGTCGCCTGGTACGGGCTGCTCAGCGGACGGAGCGATGACTTCCAATCCGCCTGACGCAGGCCTTTTACGGCTGGCCACCGCCGGTTCGGTGGACGACGGCAAGTCGACCCTGGTGGGACGACTGTTGTATGACACCAAGTCGGTACTGGCTGATCAGTTCGAGGCTGTGGAGCGCACCTCGCGCGATCGCGGTCTGGAGCAGGCGGACCTGGCGCTGCTGACTGATGGCCTGCGCTCGGAGCGGGAGCAGGGCATCACCATCGATGTGGCCTACCGCTACTTCGCCACGCCGCGTCGTCGGTTCATCCTGGCCGACACGCCTGGACATGTGCAGTACACCCGCAACATGGTCACCGGCGCCTCGACCGCTGAACTCGCCGTGATCCTGGTGGATGCCCGCAAGGGTTTGGCCGAGCAGACCCGCCGGCACACTGCTGTTTCGGCACTGCTGCGGGTGCCGCGGGTGCTGCTGGCCGTGAACAAGATGGACCTGGTCGACTTCGACAAGGACCGCTTCGCCCAGATCGAGGCCGACTTCGCCGCCTACGCCACCGCCCTGGGTATCGAGCACTACGCGGCACTGCCGGTGTCGGCACTGCGCGGCGACAACGTGGTGGAGCCCTCGGCGGATCTGGCCTGGTTCGAGGGCCCGACGCTGCTGGAGTATCTGGAGAACGTGCCGGTGGCCGCCGAGCACCGCCCGGCCGGCCGGTTCCCGGTGCAGTACGTCATCCGCCATCAGCCCACTGACTACCGTGGCTACGCTGGCACCGTCGCCTCCGGACACTTCCAAGTCGGCGACGAGATCGTGGTCCTGCCGTCCGGTCAGCGTTCCACCATCGCCGCCATCGACCTCCTCGGCCACCCCACCGACCGCGCCACCGCCGGCCAAGCCGCCACCATCCTGCTCACCGACGCACTCGACATCTCCCGCGGCGATTTGATCGCCCCGGTCGATGGTGCACCGGCCGCGGTGCAGGACGTGGTGGCCACGGTGTGCCACTTGTCGGAGAAGCCGCTGGCTGCGGGAGACAGGGTCCTGCTCAAGCACACGACGCGCACGGTCAAGGCGATCGTCAAGGAGATCTCCGCCAAGCTCGACATCTCCGACCCGCTGGCCGCCTCGGGGGCGGACAGCGGTGACGAGTTCGACTGGGACGACGCCCCGGCCACGCACACCCTCCACGCCAACGACATCGGCCGCGTAACCCTCCGCACCGGCGCCCCGATCCTCCTGGAGCCCTACACCACCGACCGCGAAACCGGCAGCTTCCTGCTGATCGACCCGGCCACCGGCGACACCCTCACCGCCGGGATGTCCGGCGACCCGCTGGGAGTCTTCTCGCGCTGACGACCGAGCACTCGCCGACGCTGACGACCGCCACGCGGGCGCGTCACGCCACGCGCACCGCATGCGACAGCGCGTCGAGCGTCACGCCGACGACGGCCCGAAGCTGCGCCGCGTTCGCTCCGCCTCTGCTCATGACGGCCAGAGACTGGTTCACGGCTACCGCGTGCACGGCGAAGTTCTCAGCGTCCTGATCGGCTAGGTGGCCGCCGGCCTTCAGCGCGGTGCGCAGGCGCTGGAGTTGGAAGCCGAGCGATTCCTTGACGCGCGCCGCGACGCTCGTGCTCAGCGCCGGAATCGCCATGGTCGACTGCGTGACCAGGCATCCGTCGGGCACGTCGGGGTCGGCGATGCGCGCGAGCGTGACATCGAAGAACGCGCGCAGGGCGGCGACGGGCTCCGCGGCGGCGCACGACAACGCATTGTCATACATCTCGCCGAAGCGCGCGGCGTAGCGGTCCAGGCAGCGCAGGAAGAGCGCGTCCTTGTCGCCGAACGAGGAGTAGATGGAGCTGCGGTTCAACCCGGTCGCCCGGGACAGGTCGTCGAGCGAGGTGTCGGCGTAGCCGGCACGCCAGAACTGGATCATCGCGGCGTCGAGTGCCGTGTCCACGTCGAACTGCTTCTTGCCTGCCACGTGGCACTCCCCTGTCTGCTTGCTGTCCTGCGCACCATCCTATCTTGAACCAATCAGTTCAGGATGTGCTAGCGTTCGGCCCCATGACGCGCCAGAGCAACCCCGTCCAGGACCTCCCCCTGCACGACCTGCCCGGGTTCACCCACCGCTGGGTCGACGCCGACGGCGTCCGCCTCCATGCCGTCGAAGGCGGCGAGCCGACCGGGCCGGCCGTCGTTCTGCTCGCCGGGTTCCCGCAAACCTGGTGGGCCTGGCGCAAGGTCATGGCCGGCCTCGCCGACCGGTTCCGCGTCATCGCGATCGACCTGCCGGGCCAGGGCCACTCCGAACGTCCCGAGCACGGCTACGACACCCACACCGTCGCCGCGCACGTCCAAGCCGCCGTGGACGCCCTCGAAGTCCCGGCCTACTGGCTGGCCGGCCACGACATCGGCGCCTGGGTCGCCTTCTCCCTGGCCCTCAACCACGAGAGCCGCCTGCGCGGGCTCGCGCTGCTCGACGCCGGAATCCCCGGCATCACCCTGCCCGCGGCGATCCCCCTGGACCCGAACGTGGCGTGGAAGACCTGGCACTTCGCCTTCCACCTCGTGCCCGACCTGCCCGAGACGCTGCTCGCCGGCCGCGAGCGCGAATACGCCGGCTGGTTCCTGACCACCAAGGCCCTTGCTCCCGACGCCTTCGACGAGGCCGAGCTCGACCACTACGCCGCAGCCCTGGCCACCGACGGCGCCCTGAGCGCCGGCCTCTCCTACTACCGGGACGCCGCCGAGTCGGCGCGCAGGAACCACCAAGCGCTCGAACAGCGGCGCCTGAGCGTGCCGGTCCTCGGCATCTCCAGCAGCCACGGCTCCATCCCGGACATGGCGGCCTCGATCGGTCCGTGGGCCGAGAACGTCACCGGAGTCGTCGTCCCCGACGCCGGACACTTCATCCCCGACGAGCAGCCCGATGCCGTCGCCGCCGCCCTGGCCGGTTTCGTCGGCGCGGATCGCTGAGGCTTGCCCGCGTCGCCGCCGGACGCGCACCTGGCGGGTGGCGGCCGTGATCGCGAGAGTGGCCGTCGCCAACGCGGCCAGCGCGCTGAGGGACGTGCGTATTCGTTCGTGCATGGAGTTAGTGCATGGAGGTAGAGCCCTTTCTTAGGGAGCAGCCGGGAGACCGGTCCGACGGGGAACCGGGCGCCAGGCTTTCCGCCAGGGCTCTACGTTCAATCCACGAGCAGCTCAGGGACGCAGGCGCGCGCTACGGAAGCGCCCACTTCTGGTTGGCGCCGCCGTTGCAGTCCCAGATCTCCAACTGCGTCCCGTCGGTGGTGCTGCTGCCGGGATCGTCCAGGCACCGGCCGGACTGCGGATTCACCAGCGAGCCGTTCGACTGGGCCTGCCAGACCTGGGCGCCGGTGCCGTTGCAGTCGTAGAGCTGGACCTTGACGCCGTCGGCGGTGCCGCCGCTGATCACGTCCACGCACTTGCCCAGGACGGACAGGCTGCCGTTGCCGTTCACCGTGAACTGCTGCGCCGCCGACCCGTTGCACGTCCACAGCTGGATCGCGGTGCCGTTCGCGGTGCCCTGATGGTTGTCGTCGACGCACTTGCCGGCCAGGCCGGAGGTGATCGGCCCGACCGGGGCCGCCGGGGCGCCGAGCGCGACGACCAGGGCGGCCTCGGCGCTGGCCTGGGTCCCCGAGGTCGGGTCCTGGAACGGACCGGCCCAGCTCAGACCGAGTTGTCCGGAGCTGTTCGTGTCGTTGGCGATGATGGAGTTCGCCTGGGCTTGCAGGTAGCCGTCATAGGCGGTGGTCCCGGCCGCGGTGGCCAGTGAGCGCAGACCGCGTACGAAGACGCCCTTGAACGACGGCCCGTCCGAGCCGCAGTTGGGCTCGCAGGGTTCGATGACGATCCCGTTCTGGTTGAAGTGCGCCGTCGAGGCGTTGGCGAGGGTCTCGGCGGTGCTGAGCAGGCCGGAGTTCCCGGTGGCGCGGGACAGCTCGGCCAGACCGGCCAGGACCACGCCCTGGTTGTAGGTCCAGACGGTGCCGCCGTTGTTCTGGCAGGAGCTGCTGAGCCCGTCGTTGACCAGGTGCGAGCCGTTGATCATGCCGCTGCCGTTGAACCAGTTCCACTCGGCGTTCGCCCAGCCCAGGTAGGTGGTGTCACCGGGGACGCGGTTGTGCAGCGCCGCGGTGAGTGCCAGGAAGAGCTCGTTGGGGATGGCGTTCTTGTAGGACTTCGCCGTGCTCCACCAGACCCCGCCGCCGCAGGTGGAGTCCCAGTAGCCGTGGATGTAGGCGGCGTCGGTCTCGGCCATGTTCAGGTAGTCCGTGTCGCCGGTGACGTCGTAGGCCTGGACCCACACCAGGCCCCACCAACCGGTGTCGTCCATGTAGGAGTTCTCGAAGTTCGAGCCCTTGTTGGCGTTGAAGGCGCCGGAGATCGCGTAGCTGTAGGACGTGTCGCCGGTGGTCTGCTGGTACGTCATGATCGTGCTCAGCGCGACCGCGGACGTCCACCACCCGTCGCCGCCGATGAGCCCGGTGGTGGAGTCGTAGCTCTCCATCATCACCTTGGCACCGGAGGCCGCCGCCGGGCTGGTCGCCGCCGGTTTGATCGGGGCCGGTTTGATCGCGGCCGATCCGGTCGCGGCCGGGGCCAGGGCCCGGGCGGCTGCCGTCGAACCGGCTCCGAACGCCGCGACGGAGGCCGCCAGCGTCAGCGCGACTGTCAGACTCCTGATCTTTTTCCAGACCATTTCGCCTCCTGAATGCGAGGACGGTCCCAGCCCACGATGTGAACGTTCACACTGGGGTGAGTATCGAGTCGTCTCAAAGTCCTGTCAAGCCCGCGGAGGTTCCGGAACCGGGCACCGTGCCGGGATCGCTCGCTGTTCAGATCTGGTCGATCTTGTTGAAAAAGTCGATCTCATTGCAGACCATTGACAAAACTGCTCAAGAATAACCACGATGCACCACGCACACGAGCCCCGCCCCAGCTCCCGCATCACCGGTCGGAGCTGCGCAATCGTCGCCGATCGGCGCGGGGACCGGTCGGCCCTTCGGAGAGGAAGCCTTGTGAGCACGATCTCCACCCGAACACCGAGATCCCTGTTGTACCTCGCCCTCACCGCCCTGCTGGCGTCGGTGATGTTCGTCGTGCCCGGCGTCCCGGCGCGCGCCGCGACGTCCACGACGATCTCCGCGAACGGCGCCGGCGGCGGCCGCACCTTCGACGGCATCGGCGCCATCAGCGGCGGCGGTGGGAACTCCCGCCTGCTCAAGGACTATCCGGCGGCTCAGCAGTCGCAGATCCTGGACTACCTGTTCAAGCCCGGCTACGGCGCCGACCTGCAGATGCTGAAGCTGGAGATCGGCGGCGACGCCAACTCCACCGACGGCTCGGAGCCCTCGATCGAGCACACCCGCGGAGTCGTCAACTGCAACGCCGGCTACGAGTTCTGGCTCGCCCAGCAGGCCAAGGCCCGCAACCCCAACATCGCCTTCTACGGCCTGGCCTGGGCCGCGCCGGGCTGGATCAACGGCGGGTTCTGGTCCACCGACACGATCAACTACCTCATCAGCTGGCTCGGCTGCGCCAAGGCCGACGGCGTCCCGGTGTCCTACCTCGGCGGCTGGAACGAGCGCGGCTTCAACGCCGACTGGTACATCCAGCTGCGCACCGCGCTGAACAACGCCGGCTACGGGAACGTGAAGATCGTCGCCGACGACTCCGGATGGGACGCCGCCGATGCCGCGGCCTCGAACTCGGCGTTCAACAACGCCGTGTCCATCTGGGGCGCGCACTACTCCTGCAACGGCGGTGACGGCGGCAACGCCGACAGCTGCTCCAGCGACGCCGCCGCACAGGCCAACGGCAAGCCGCTGTGGGACAGCGAGCAGGGGTCGCAGGATGAGAACACCGGCGCGCCCGCGCTGATCCGCGCCATCACCCGCGGCTACATCGACGCCAAGATGACCAGCTACTTCAACTGGCCGCTGACCGCCGCGATCTACCCGAACCTCCCCTACTCGACAGTCGGCCTGTCCAGCGCCAACTCACCCTGGTCCGGCGCCTACACCATCGGCGCCAACACCTGGGCCACCGCGCAGGTCACCCAGTTCACCCAGCCCGGATGGCAGTTCCTGGACTCGGGGTCCGGCTACCTGGGCGGCGCGGAGTCCAACGGCAGCTACGTGACGTTGAAGTCCACCAACAACAGCGACTACACCACGATCGTGGAGACCACCACGGCCGGCGCCGCGCAGAACGTCACGATCAACCTCAGCGGCGGGCTGTCCACCGGCACCGCGCACGTCTGGTCGACCAACCTGAACAACCCCAGCACCGGGGCTTCGCTGGTCCACTCCCAGGACATCACCCCGTCCAACGGCTCCTACACGCTGACCGTCCAGCCCGGGTACGTCTACTCGATCACCACCACCACCGGCCAGGGCAAGGGCACCGCGACATCGCCGGCGGGCTCGGCGCTGGCGCTGCCCTACAGCGACAACTTCGACAGCTACGCCACCAACACCGAAGCCAAGTACCTGTCGGACATGCAGGGCTCCTTCGAGGTCCGGCCATGCACCAACGGCCGCTCCGGCCAGTGCGTGCAGCAGGTCACCCCGGTCATACCGATCGAGTGGCAGAACGACTCGGACGCCTTCTCCCTGATCGGCGACCCGACCTGGTCCAATTACACGGTGAAGGTCGACGTGAACCTCCAGCAGGCCGGCACCGCCGAACTGCTGGGCCGGGCCGGCACCCAGTCCCGGCCGCAGGG
This sequence comes from Catenulispora sp. MAP12-49, assembly GCF_041262705.1. NCBI lineage: Bacteria > Bacillati > Actinomycetota > Actinomycetes > Catenulisporales > Catenulisporaceae > Catenulispora > Catenulispora sp. MAP12-49. The sequence goes on from NZ_JBGCCP010000002.1 coordinate 561,442, forward strand.
GAATCAGAACCTGTACAAGTTCCGGGTCTCCGACACCGGCGCCTGGTCCATCGTCAAGAACTACTCCAGCGGCAGCGCCACCACCCTGGCCAGCGGCACGACCACGGCCCTGGGCACCGGCACCTGGCACACCCTGGGGCTGACGTTCCAGGGCACGCAGATCACCGCCACCCTCGACGGCGCCACAGTCGACACCGTCAACGACAGCACGTTCCTGTCCGGCCAGGTCGGCATCGGGGTCGTCGGCTACCAGACCGACGAGTTCGACAACCTCACGATCACCCCGGGCAGCGGCACCGCGCAGCCGCCGACCGGCCCGATCACCTCGGGGATCGCGGGCAAGTGCCTGGACGACAACGGCGGGTCCACCGTCAACGGCACCAAGGCCCAGATCTGGGACTGCAACAACACCGGGGCACAGCAGTGGACGTACAACGGCGGGGCGCTGCAGGTGAACGGCAAGTGCCTGGACATCACCGGCTCCGGCTCGACGGCCAACGGGACGCTGGTGGAGATCTGGGACTGCAACGGCGGCGGCAACCAGCAGTGGGAGCAGAACGGCAACACGCTGGTCAACCCGGCCTCCGGCCGCTGCCTGGACGACCCCGGCTTCAGCACCACCAACGGCACCCAGCTCGACATCTGGGACTGCAACGGCGGAGTGAACCAGCTGTGGACGCTGCCCTCGACCTGACGCGCGCCCGCGCCCGAAACTCCGAAAGCGAGGACCATCCATGAAACGACCGGCAGCGCTCCTGACCGCCGCCGCCCTGGCAGCCTTCGGCCTGGTGGGAACCGGTGCGGCCACGGCCGGAGCCTCCGCCGCGCCGGCGGCCTCCACCACCGTGCGATTGATGCCCCTGGGCGACTCGATCACCTGGGGAGTCGGTAGCAGCACCGGCGACAGCTACCGCGGCGACCTGTGGAACGAGCTGTCCGCCGAAGGCCACGCCCCGGACTTCGTCGGCAGCGGCCAGAACGGCACCATGTCCGACCCCGACAACGAAGGGCACTCCGGCTACCGCATCGACCAGATCTCCGCGCTCGCCGACGCCACCGTCGACCACTACCGGCCCAACGTCATCACCCTGGAGATCGGCACCAACGACCTGAACCAGAACTACCAGGTGTCCACCGCCCCGGCCCGACTCAGCTCCCTGATCGACCAGCTGACCGCCGACGCCCCCGACGCCACCATCCTGGTCGGCTCGGTGATCGTCTCCACCAGTTCGGTCGAGGAGCCCAACCGCGGCGCGTTCAACCAGCAGATCCCGGGCATCGTCCAGGCCAAGCAGGCGGCGGGCAAGCACGTCGCCTACGTCGACATGAGTGCCCTGACAACCTCGGACCTGTCCGACTCCCTGCACCCGAACGACGGCGGCTACCAGAAGATGGCCGACGCCTTCAACACCGGCGTCCAGGCGGCCGACGCCGCCGGCTGGCTCAAGGCACCGGCGCCCACCGGCGGCGCGGTCCAGTCCGGCATCGCCGACAAGTGCCTGGACGACAACGGCGGCAGCACCACCGACGGCACCGCCGCCCAGATCTGGACCTGCAACGGCACCAACGCCCAATGGTGGTCGGCCTACGCCGACGGCACCCTGCGGGCCGAGGGCAAATGCCTGGACGCCACCGGCGCAGCCACCGCCAACGGCACCAAGATCGAGCTCTGGACCTGCAACGGCGGCGGCAACCAAGTCTGGCAGGCCTACAACGGCGGATACCGCAACCCGGTCTCCGGCCGCTGCCTCGACGACCCGGGCCTGTCCACCACCGACGGCACGCAACTGGTGCTGTGGGACTGCAACGGCGGCGCCAACCAGAAGTGGACGACGCTGCCGGCGGGGTGAGGTAGGCCGGTCGGCGGGAGGTGGGCTGATCGGCCGGAGCCGAGCCGAGCCGGTCGGCCGGAGCTGAGCTGGTTGGCCGGAGCCAAGCCGAGCCGGCAGCAACTTCTGTGCGCGGCCCGCACTGCCTGCGAATGGCAGCGCGGGCCGTTCAGAGCCTCAGCAATCGTTCGTCTGGCTGCGAGACGACGCCGGCGAACGGTCCACGGTCACCGCGGACTACGTGCTCGGCTGCGACGGCCCCCGCAGCGTCGTCCGCGAGCAGATCGGCGCGGTCTACGTCGGCGGACAGGCGCTGCGGCCGAACTTCGGCATGGTGTTCCGCAGCGAGAAGCTGTGGGAGCACGTCCGGCACGGTCCCGCAGTGCAGTACTGGGTCGTCAACCCGGACGCGCCGGCACTCGTCGGCCCCCTGGACCGCACCGGCCTATGGTGGGCGATCGCCTTCGGCGTCGAGGCCGAGGACGGACACAGCCGGGCGCAGCGCATCATCGACGCGCTGGCCGGGACCACGATCGAGGCCGAGGTGCTCTCGACCGATCCCTGGACGGCGCGCATGCAGATCGTGGACCGCATGCGCTACCGCCGCGTCTTCCTGGCCGGCGACGCAGCGCACCTGAACCCGCCCTTCGGCGGCCACGGCCTGAACACCGGCCTCGGCGACGCGGTCGACCTGGGCTGGAAACTCGCCGCGGTACTCGCGGGCTGGGGCGGCGAGCGCCTGCTGGACAGCTACGAGATCGAGCGCCGCCCGATCCAGGAGCGCGTCATCGCCGAGGCGAGCGCGAACATGGCGGTCTTGTCGACGGAGTTGCTCGCCGACAATCTGGAGAACGCCGACGAGGCCGGTGCCATGGCTCGTGAGGCCGCGGGACGGCGGATCCAGGAGACGAAGAAGGCTGAGTTCCATTCGCTGGAGCTGGTTCTGGGGCAGCAGTTCGGCGCCTCGCCGGTCGTCCCCGATGCCGAATCCGGCGATGCGGTGGCTGGCGATGCGGTGGCCGGCGCGCGCCTCACCCATCGCTTCCTGACCGACGGCCGGTCGCTGTTCGACGTCCTGGGACCAGAGCTGTCGCTGCTGGTCCGGCCCGACGGCGCAGCCCGGGCGGAGACCATCGAGCAGGCAGCCAAGGAATGCGGTGTCCCACTTACCCGCGTGGATCTGGAGGACGTGCGGCTGCCGGCCACGCTGGTGCTGGTGCGCCCGGATCAAGTGGTGGCCTGGCACGGCGACGAAGCCCCGGACGCCCGCGCGCTCATCGAGCAGGTACGAGGCGGCTGAACACCGAAGCCCACAAAGCAGTCCCGGCAAAGCAGTCCCGGCCCTGCCTCGTGTGAGGACAGGGCCGGGACTGCTGGTGCTGGAAGTTCTCAGCCGACGAAGGTCTGCGTCAGCGTCCCGATCCCCTCGATCTCGCTGACCAGCACGTCCCCCGGCACCAGCCAGCGCGGGGGTGTCCGCCCGAGCCCCACTCCGGCGGGCGTCCCGGTGAAGATCACGTCCCCGGCGTACAGCGGCAGCAGCGCGGACAGCCGCGACACCAGCTCCGACACCGGGAAGATCAGCTCGCTGGTCCGGCCGTCCTGCATCTTCTCCCCGTTCAGCGAGCAGCCCAGCGCGAGGTCGTCCGGGTCGGCGAACTCGTCGGGCGTGACCAGCCAGGGTCCGGTCGGAGCGAAGCCCGGCAGCGACTTGCCCAGGCTGAACTGCGCTGCCGGTCCCTGGAACTGCGTGATGCGCTCGGACAGGTCCTGCCCGACGGTCAGTCCCGCGACGTGCTCCCAGGCGCGCTCAGCCGGTACGTCCCGGGCCTCGGTGCCGATGACGACGACCAGCTCCACCTCCCAGTCGGTGTGGCCGCCCTCGGGAAGGCGCACCTGGGTCACGGGACCAGCGATGCTCGCGCGGAACTTGGTGAACACCGGCGGCAGACCCTCGGGGACGTCGAACCCTGATTCCCCGGCGTGGTCGCGGTAGTTGAGGCCGATGCCGAAGATCTGCGCCGGCGCCGGGGCCGGAGAGCCCAGGTCCGCGGCCGCGATCGGCTCGCCCTCGGGCAGGTCGGCGGCCTCGGCCCAGGCGCGGAACTGCGGCCAGCGCGCGTAGACGGCCTGCGGGTCGGCGGCGAACATGCCGCCGCTGGCCTGCTCGACGTCCACGGCTCGGTCACCACGGACCAGCACCAGCCGTCCGGCCAGGTTCGCGATACGCATCAGGGTTCTCCTTGTTCTCGTTCTCTGTTCTGCGGTTTTTCGCTCAGGCAGGCAGCGGATATTCAATACCGCCGGCCCAAACCCGCTGGATATTGCGGGTCTGCGTGATGTCGGTCGTGGGGTCGCCGCCGAGCAGGACCAGGTCGGCGAGGCGCCGGGGCGGATGACGCCGCGGTCGTACAGGCCGAAAGACTCCGCCGGGGAGATCGTCGCGGCGCGCAGTGCCTCCACGTTACTGAGGCCGGCCTGCACCAGCAGCTCCAGTTCCTGGTGCAGGCTGGCGCCGTATGCGGGCTGCACCGGAATACCCGGCGTCATGTTGGCGTGGGTCCCGGCCAGGATCGTGACGCCCGCCTGATGCAGCGCCGCGACGCTGCCACTGGCCGCGGCGTAGTTCAGGCCGGGAATGCCCAGCTGCGAGAAACCCTGCATCATCGTCAGTGTCGGCACGGAGACCTTCTTTCCGGACACGTACTGCCCGACCGTACTCGCACCGAGCGCCACGTCCAGCGGTGTGTGGTGGACGGTGTCGACGCCCGCGCCCACCGCGGTCTCGATAGCCTGCGCCGCGGTCGCGTGCGCCATCAGGGCCTTGCCGTACCCGTGGGCCGCGGCGGCCAGCGCCTCGATGATGTCCGTGCTCAGGCCGGGCACGTCGACGATGACCTTGATGTAGTCCGAGCCCTCGGCGACCCGGGCGCTCACGAACGGCAGCGCCTGCTGCGGGCTGGTCAGCAGGGCCGAGGCGGGGAAGCCGGGCAGCCGGCTCTGGATGCTGCCGGGTTCGGCGGCCGGGACGCCGGCGGCTGCCGTGTTCTTGAGGAAGTACCGCCTGGTCCACTCCGTGCTGCACATCGCCTCGATGTCCTTTCTGTGAAGAAGAGGGTCACGTGACGTTCAGGGGTGGTGCGGCACTGAACCTAGCCATGATATTTGATAACAACAAGGGCCCGCCAACGGAGGCGCCGGTCGGGGCGCCGACGGGATCGGTCAGGCGCGCGGCGTCTCGGCGTCCGGCTCGGCCAGCGCGGCGAAGGCGATCTGCTCGTTGCGGGCCAGATGCTGCTCGATGGCCGCCGCGACGGCGTCCGGCTCGCGGGTCCGGAAGGCCGCGACCAGGTCGACGTGCGCCTTCTCGCGCCGCTCGTGCTCGCCGGGGTCGGGGTCGAGCTGGCCGAAGCCGATGCGGATGTAGCGCTCGCCGGCCCGCCACAGCGTGGTCAGCACCCGCAGGTCCCAGGTGCTGGCCGCGGGGGCGAGCAGCGCGAAGTGGAATTCGTGGTGGCCGTCGTAGATGTCGTCCATGCCGCGCCGGACGTCGCCGAACCCGGCGGCCTGCGCCTGCAGCCGGTCCAGGTCCGCATCGGTCAGCAGCAGGCAGGAGCGCCTGGCGATCTCCGGCTCCAGGGTGCGGCGCAGCCGGTAGATGCCGTGCAGGTCCTCCAGGTTCAGCGGGGCGATGACGATGCTGCGGCCGGGCCGGGTGACGACCAGGCCCTCGCTCTCCAGGCTGCGCAGCGCCTCGCGGATCGGGATGAAGCTGACGTTCAGCATCCCGGCCAGCTCGCGCAGCGAGTACTCGGCGCCCGGGGCCAAGGTGCCGGCCAGGATCGCGCGACGCAGCTCGTCGGTGGACTGCTCGACCACCGACCGCGAGGTGATGGGCTGTACGGCCCGGCCGATCGTCGACGCCACGGGGGTCCCTTCCTGATCAAACTCAGTCCAACTCAGTCCTGCTCGGCCCTGCTCAGCGCTGCTCGGTCGAGCCTGCCGATATCAAGTATAGCTTTCAGCACCCGCCACCCGGCATGCTATATGTGATAACAGCTGAGGAGGCGATGCCATGACGGCGGTGATACCGGAGTCCGACGTGGGACGGACGGCGGTCCTGCGCGAGGTGGAGCAGCGGGTCCTGTGGTTGTCGACCGCGATGGTCAACCACGCCAACCGGCGGCGGCCCGCCGGTTCCGGGCTGAAGGTCGGAGGCCACCAGGCCTCCAGCGCCTCGATGGTCACGATCATGACGGCGCTGTGGTTCGAGAGCCTGCGCTCCCGCGACCGGGTCTCGGTCAAACCCCACGCTTCGCCGGTGCTGCACGCGATCAACTACCTGCTGGGCGACCTGGACGAGCGCTACCTGACGACGCTGCGCTCCTTCGGCGGGCTGCAGAGCTACCCGAGCCGGTCCAAGGACCCGGACACCGTCGACTACTCCACCGGCTCGGTCGGCATCGGCGCCACCGCGCCGGTGTGGGGTGCGCTGGCCCGCCGCTACCTGGATTCCCGCCCCGGCACCAGTCCCGTCGGCGAGCCCGCGGGACGGCAATACTCCCTGGTGGGCGATGCCGAACTCGACGAAGGGGCCTGCTGGGAGGCCCTCTGCGATCCGATGGTCGCCGAGCTCGGCGAGGTCTGCTGGATCGTCGACGTGAACCGGCAGTCGCTGGACCGGGTCGTCCCCGAGATCGCCGCCACCCGGCTGGCCGGGATGTTCGCGGCGGCCGGCTGGCAGGTCATCACGGTGCACCTGGTCGGCGGCATCCTTGGCGTGCTGCTGATCGGCCTGTTCGCCACGAAGGAGATGGCCGGCGGATTCATCAACGGCGCGAAGGCCGGCCTGCTCTACGGCGGCGGCTTCACGCAGCTGACCCGGCAGGCCGAGGGCGCCGGCATCGTCTTCCTCTACTCCTTCGTGCTCTCGCTGCTGCTGGGCTTCGCCGTGCACAAGACCATCGGCCTGCGGGTCTCGGCCGAAGCCGAGATCGAGGGCATCGACGGCGCCGAGCACTCCGAGACCGCCTACGACTGGGGCCGGCTGGTCGGCTCGCTGCGCACCGCGTTCGCCGACCATGGCGATCTTGTCGGGCACGGCGATCTTGTCGGGCACGGCGATCTTGTCGGGCACGGCGACCACGGCGGGCACGGCGGCCACCGCGAGCCCTCCTGAAACTCCGCGCTGGATCCGAAGCAGCCACTTCGGATCCAGCACTGCGCCCGGTCGCCCTACGCCTGCCTCACACCACCGCCACAGGCTCGCTGCCGGCCGCCACGGGGACCTTCGCCTTCACCTTCGCCCTGAGCGCGTCGAAGGCCAGCGGCCCCGGCCCGACGATCGCGACCATGAGGAACGCCCACGAGAACAGCGCGGCCGGTTCGCCGCCGTTCTGCATGGGCAGCAACGCCTTCTCCTGGTGCACGGAGAAGTAGGCATAGGCCATGGTCCCCGAGAGCATCACCGCCGACGTCCGGGTACCGAGCCCGATCAGCACGAGCACTCCGAACCCGAACTGCAGAGCCGCGGCCACCCCGCCGGGCCACACCAAGGGGGAGACCGTGTGTCCGTTGACGGGGAAGGCGAACAAGGTGGAGGCACCGTGGCAGGCGATGAGAAAGCCGACCACTATGCGGAACAGTGATGCGCCGTACTCCGGCGCGAGCTTAAGGGTGGACAACTGGTTCTCCGCTTCCGTGTGGCGTCCGCCGGCCGGCGCCGGCGGAGGCGTGGTGGGGTCCCCCGTTTCGGCCGGGTGCGGCCGACTGTCGCAGAACGCTGAAATCAGGGTTCTGGTTCAACGCTCGGAAGTGAATTCTCGGGCGCGGATGAAGGGACTGTTCAGGGACCTTCTGCCATCGGCCTCGGGGGAATCCTGCGCCCTCGCGTTCGCTCACTGGGTGGTCGTGAACGCGACGGTCGCGGCGACGAGCCCGAGCGCGGGTTTCGCGCGCCAGCTGGAGCGAGCGTCGCCAGGTGCGCGCGCTCGATCTCGGCGGCATCCGGCCGGCCGGCCGCGAACAGGACGTCCCCAGCCAGCAACCCGCGCCCGACTCCGTTCCAGTTCGACAGCCCATGGCGGCGCGGCCGTAGCGGCCGCAGGAGCCGTCTCGGCGCGCGATCTGAGATCCGATGGCAAAGCGAATCGCCGCGCCGGCAACTTGTATAGCGCCTTGAACCTCCCTCAGCCCTTGATGGCGTGTCATCCGGCAGTAGGACGGCCGCGAGCTCAAGCCGACAGACGGTTCTTCGCCGTGAACCGTCGCGGTTCGCGGGCTCGGTGCACAGTTGCCCGTCGAGTTCGTCGGAGAAGACCGATTGAGCCACGAACCACAGAAAGCGTGGCAGCGCCGGGGGCCGACCGGTGTCCTTCGACGGCGAGCGGCATCGGGACCGCAACACCGTGGAACGCTGCATCAACAAGACCAAAGCCTGGCGCGACATGGCTATCCGCTATGGCAAGACACCCGACAGCTACATGGCAGGGCTCCAGCTACGCGGATCGCTGATCTGGATCAGGAGCCTTCGCCCCGCCACATGGACACGACTCCGGACGCGGCCCAACCCCCACATCAAACCCATTACACCGCTGCTTTGACAGACCCCCGGCCCGACGATGAATCTTTAGGAAGCTGTCAGGAATGCTGATCTCGCTATCCCGCCACCCTTGACCTTCCTAGAGTCGGTGCGGTGAGTGGCCACATCCTGATCGTCGAGGACGACCCCAAGCAGGCGGAGCTGATCCGCATCTCGTTGGCGAGCGAAGGGTACAGCGCGACCGTCGTCCACGATGCGCCCGCCGCGTTCCGGTGTATCGAGGAATCGCCGCCAGATCTGGTGGTGCTGGATGTGATGCTGCCCGGCACTGACGGACTCGGCATCTGCCGATGGCTGCGCGGCCGGGGCGATACGCCTGTGCTGATGCTGACCGCGCGGTTCAGCGAGGACGACGTGCTGGCCGGCCTCGACGTCGGCGCCGACGACTACATGACCAAGCCGTACAGCCCCCGCGAGCTGGTCGCGCGGATCCGCACCGTCCTTCGCCGGGTCCGGGGCAGTGCCGCCGATCCGAACGCCGCGGTGCTCCGGGTCGGCGGCCTGCTGGTCGACCGGGCCAAACACCTGGTGATCTGCGACCGGCGGCCGGTGGCCTGCACGCCCGATGAGTTCGCCCTGCTGGCGGTGATGGCCGCGGCCCCGGGTCAGGTCTTCACCAGGGCTCAGCTGCTACGGCACACCCGCGGCTTCAACCGGGCCTCCACCGAACGCGCGGTGGACGTCCACGTCATGAACCTGCGCCGGAAGATCGAGCCGGATCCGGCCAAACCGGTCCGGCTGGTGACCGTCTACGGCGTGGGCTACAAACTGGTTGAGAACTGCTGATGGCCGCACCGGTCCCGATGTATCGCAGTCTGCTGGTCCGTCTGCTGGCCGCGTCCTGTCTGATCGCCGGCTGTGCCATCGCGGCCACCGCATGGCTGGCCACCTCGACCGCCACCTCCGCGCTGGCATATCAACAGGGGCAGAGCCTTCAGGCCGATGGTGAGATCGTCGAGCGGCTCAGCGGATACGCCGCGGACCACGGCAGCTGGACCGGCGTCGCGCCCTTGCTCGACCAGCTGTCCGCGCAGTACCGAATGCGGATCGCGTTGGTCGGGGACGGCGGTTCGGTGATCAGCGACTCCACGAAGCAGTCGGCGTCGCTGCCGCCGACGGCCACCGCCACGATCGACCCGCTGAGCTTCGACACCTCCACCACGCCGGGGGCTCAGCGGCCGGGTATCGATCCGCGGGTGGTCGGCCCGTACCTGCTCACCGCACAGGAATCCTCGGCGCTGCGGCAGCTCGCCGACCATGAGGTGAGCTGTCTGACGTCCAACGGGGCGCAGGCTCAGGCGGTCGAGTTGCCCACCGGGAGGTACACGGTCCAGAGCAACGCGTCGGATCAGGCAGTGGCCGGCTGCGGGGGACTCGGCGCACGCGTGAGCGCGCCGACGGCGACCGAGGCGGGGCCGGCGCCGGCCTCGGTCGCGTTCGTGCCGACGGCGACCGAGGCGAAGCCGTTGGCCGATCTGGCGGCGGCCGCAGCCGCCTGCCTGACCCGCCAAGGGGTGACGGTGAAGTTCGACCTGACCGTCACCCCCGGCTTCCAGCTGCGCTCCCGACAGACCGAGGTGCTCGAACAGGGCGGACAGTGCCTGCAGGCCGCTCGTATCGATCAACTGCGCCCCTATGTGGCTCCCCCAGCCCAGCTCTACCTCGGCATCGGCACAACCGCCCGTGAGCATTTCGACCTGACCGGGCAGAACCGAGCCAAGATCATTTGGACGGCGGCGCTCGTGTTGGCGATCACCCTGGCCGTGACCACACTGGTCGGGCTGCGGTTGGTCCGGCCGCTGAGAGCGCTGATCCACACCGCCCGGCAGGATCCGGCCGACTTCGCCCGGGCCCCGGTCACCACCCGGGACGAGACCGGCTACCTGGCCATGGCGTTCAACCAGCAGACCGAGCGCCGCCAGCAGATGGACGCCCAGCGCAAGGCGATGGTCGCGGACATCGCGCACGAACTGCGCTCGCCGCTGACCAACATCCGCGGCTGGCTGGAGGTCACCCGCGACGGGCTGGTGGAGCCGACGCCGGACCTGATCACGTCGCTCCACGACGAGGCGGTGCTCCTGCAGCACATCATCGACGATCTGCAGGACCTGGCCAGCGCCGATGCCGGGACGCTGCGGGTGCATCCGCAACCGATTCCGGTCCTGGCGCTGCTGCGACGCATCGTGGTCGCGCACCGTGCGCAGGCCTCGGACCTCGGGGTCGAGGTGGTGGTACAGGCCGAGCCCGGGCTGGAGATCCACGCGGACCCCGAACGTATCAGGCAGGTACTGGGGAACCTCGTGTCCAACGCGCTGCGGCACACGCCGCGCGGCGGTCACGTCACCCTGACCGCGATCGCAGATCCGGAGGCCGTCGAGATCAGCGTGGTGGACACCGGAACCGGGATCTCCGAAGCCGACCTGCCGTACATCTTCGACCGGTTCTGGCGTGCGGAGAAGTCACGGAGCCGCAGCACCGGAGGCAGCGGGCTGGGCCTGGCCATCGCACGGCATCTGGTGCAGGCCCACAGCGGCACGATCCGGGCGGAAAGCGCTATAGGGGTCGGAACGAATATGACGGTGCGACTACCGTCGCAGACCCCGGAGTATCGGCGCGTGTGACCTCGGCACCCAGCTCCGCCGCCCCGACGGGCGCGATGAGCCGGGCCACCTCATCAGCCGGCTGATTCAGTCGGCGATGCTGACAAGTTCCGAACAAGCACCCGTCACGCTGAAAATGCCGTCGCTTTCAGCGAGCGTGCCGAGATCCCTCGCGCGTTCGCGGCGATCGGCATTGCCGTACTCCGAAAGGATAGAAGTTGACATCACGACCTTCCCGCAGGGTCGCCACCGCGGCCAGGCTCGCGGCGGCGGCGGTGCTGACCGCGACGTCCGTGGCGGCGGCCATGGACACTCCGGCAACCGCGGCGGGTGCGACCGCCTACGCACTTCCGGCGTCCTTGGCCGGCCTGGCGGCGTCCGTCACACTGCCGACCGGCGAGCAGTTCGAGCTCGGCGCGCACGGGACGATCACGCCGCTGGACCCCGGCCCGCACTCGGACCTGACCGGCTTCGACGACCCCAGGGGGGATCGCTATCTGATCCCGTCCGAGGCGATGCCCTATGCCGGCCACCAGTTGGACCTGTCGTTGTTCGATCTGACCAAACTCGCCACCGCGCAGGCGGCTCAGGGCTCCGGCCCGGGTCGGATCCCGGTGCGGTTGTCCTACCAGTCCGGTGTCACCCCGACCGCACCGGCCGGGATCACCCTCACCTCGACCAGCGGCGCCTCGGCCACCGGCTATTTCACGCCGGAGTCCGGCAAGGCCCTGGCGGCGGCGCTGCGTCAGCGACTCGCGGCGGACGTGGCCGCGGGCCGCTCGCCGGGGGCTTCCGGTCTGCCGTCCGGCTTGTCGTCGATGGCGCTGGCCGGCACCACGACGCCGGCGTCCTCGATGGCGCCGGACTCTCGGATGCGGGTCCTGCAGATCAACGCGATCGACGGGTCCGGTCTGCCGGCGAACCTGCCGATCCTGCTGGAGAACACCGACAACTCGCAGATCTCCAGCGTGGTCGCCCCGGTGGTGGACGGCGTCGCGCGAATCGCCGTCCCGGCCGGGAACTACGCCGCCTTCGGGGAGTTCTACCAGGTCGACGCGAACGGCTTCCCGACCAAGGACAGCCTGGTCACGCTTCAGGACTTCCAGGTCCCCGCGACCGGTGACGTCCCGGTGCGGACGCTGGACGCCCGCACCGCGACCTCGCAGGTGAACGTCACCACCGACCTGCCGTCGACGCCGACGGCGTTCGTCGATTTCGCGGTCCGCACCCCGGCCGTCGGGAGAAGTTTCACCATCTACCAGTTTGAGGCGCCCCCGACCGTGATGGCGGTGACGCCGGCGCCGAAGGCGGCCGTCGGGCAGTTCAGCTTCCAGACCCGCTGGAATTCAGCCGGCCCGGCCACCGGCCCGCAGTACCAGTACAACGCGTATTTCACCTCCGATCACGTGGACGCCGACCAGTCCCACACGGCCCACGCCGCTGATATGGCAAAGGTCTCCGACACTTTGGCGGGTGAGCCGGCTTACGGGTCTGAGCCCAGGCGCGTGGAAAGCGCCCCGCAGATACCGGGGCAGGACGCGTTCGGCATCCTGATCGGCAGCACTTTCGCGAACGGGACCACGGGGACCGGCTATTACACGCCCGGCCGGTGGGCCCGCGGGGTGGTCGGGCCGCCCGAGGACGCCGAGGGGCACCCCATCGACCGGTCCTTTGCCCAGGTCGATCCGGTCCAGCTTTCCCACGGAGATCACGAGAAGCACGTGTGGACTCAGGGCCCTTCGACGCCCGGGGTGCGACGGCACGACTCCGAAGACGCCGTCACGTACTGCGGCGCCTGCGTGGGTGGCGGCGGGCTGAATCTGAGCCTGAGCGACATCGGCGACAGCAACGAGGACACCTCGGGGCAGCAAACCGGAAACGTGCAGTCTGCCTACTACTGGAACGGCCGGCCGGTCACCTCGCCCGCAGGCTTCCCGAGCCAACTGGGCCTTGTGCTGGCGACTGTGCCGACGGGTCCGGCGACGGTGCGGGCCGTCATCGACGTGAATCGGGCGCCCCAGGGGGCGACGCAGTCCACGCAGTCCCACACCGATGTGTCGTTCCCGTACACCGGCCAGACCGATCCCGGTGCCACGTTGCCGGCGTCCGACGAGTGCCTGGCGGCCGAGATCGCCGGACATCCGACCGCGGCCTGTCAGATCCTGCCGGTGCTGACGGTCACCTACCAGCTGGCGGGCCTGTCGACGATGAACACCTCGACGCAGCCGGTGCAGACGCTGGCTCTGGACATCGGCCACGAGCACTTCGGCAAGTTCGGGCCGCGGGCGGCGGTGACCTGCGCGCAGGTCTCCGTCTCCACCGACGGCGGCACCACCTGGTACGACGCACCGACTGTCGGCGCCGACGGGCACTACGTGGCCTTCTGGCACAACCCCGCCGCCGGGACGTCGATCACGCTGCGGGTCACCGCGAAGGACGCGGTCGGCGGCACCATCACCCAGACCGTCACCAACCCCTACACCGTCGGCTGACGCGGGAGTAAGAGGAATGATGAAGATACGCAGCCTTGTCGCCGTGGCCGGAGCCACGGCATTGACAGCGGCGCTGACTGTGGCGATGACGACGACGGCCACAGCCGCGACGCCTGCTCAAACCGCGGCGCGGCACACCACGAACGTGATGGACGCCTGCGGCCGCCCGGCACCGGGACAGATGCGGTGCTACGCGCAGGTCCGTACCGACGTGGCGGGCGGCCCCGCCGGAGTTCGCGGCGTCCACGGCGGCGCCCGCACCGCTGTCAGCGCGGCCGCCGCGCCGTTGCCGTCCGGGCTCGGGCCGGCGGACCTGCACTCCGCCTACAACCTGCCGACCACCGGCGGAGCTAACCAGACCGTGGGCATCGTCGATGCCGGCGACGACCCCACCGCCGAGGCCGACCTCGCCGTCTACCGGGCCACCTACAACCTGCCGCCCTGCACCACCGCCAACGGCTGCTTCCGCAAGCTCGACCAGAAGGGCGCGGCCACCCCGCTACCGCCGGATGCCGGCTGGGGCGTGGAGGAAGCGCTGGACCTGGACATGGTCTCGGCGGCCTGCCCGGAGTGCAAGATCGTGCTGGTCGAAGGCGACTCCCCCGATGTGGCCGACCTGGCCGCCTCGGTGGACACCGCGGTGGCGGCCGGCGCCACCGAAGTCTCCAACAGCTACGGCACCACCGAGAACACCGAATCAGCCGCCTACGCCTCGCACTACAGCCATCCCGGCGTCGCGATCCTCGCCTCCACCGGCGACAGCGGATACCAGATACCGAGCTCCCCGGCGGTGTACCAGAGCGTGATCGCGGTCGGCGGGACCTCGCTGGTCAAGGCCGCGAACGCCCGGGGCTGGAGCGAGACCGCGTGGAGCGGGGCCGGCAGCGGCTGCTCGGCCTGGTTCGACAAGCCCGCCTGGCAGACCGACCCCGACTGCCCCGGCCGCATGGTCGCCGACGTCTCCGCGGTCGCCGACCCCCAGAGCGGTGTGGCCGTGTACGTCACCGACAAGACCAGCCTGGGAGGGCGCCTGGTGCCCGGCTGGAACGTCGTCGGGGGCACCAGCGCGGCATCACCGATCATCGCCGGCGTCATCGCGCTGAGCGGCCACCCCGGCCGCTTCCCGAACGCGGCATACCTGTACGCGCACACAGACGGGCTGCACAACGTGGTCGGCGGCAACAACGTCCTCGGCGACCAGGACTGCGGCGGCGACTACCAGTGCAACGCCCTGCCGGGGTACAACGGGCCCACGGGCCTCGGCACTCCGAACGGACTCGCGGCCTTCTAGTGTCCTGAGTCGTTGATCCGTCGGCAGTAGGTTGCCAAGGTCTCAAGGATCTGGTCGGCGGGTCTTGGTCCAGACATCCGGCCCTGGGTCGTCGTTCCAGTCGGCGACCCAGGGCCGGATGTCGCGCTCGAGAGCCTGGACGGAGCGGTGGACGCCGCAGCGCAGCTTCTTGTGGCCAGGAACTTGGGAGGCCCGCTTCCGCTCGGCAAGGCTGCACGCGATCACCGCCTTCCAACCAGCCAGGGCTCGCGCTCATCGGGGCCGGCGCGCAACCGCTCGAGCCCCGGGCCGAGGCCCAGGCCGTACTGGGACAGATCCTGGCGGACCGGCAGGCGCGTTGTACCCGCGTCCTCGACGGATCGCCGTCCTCGGTGCTGCTCACCCAGACAGCCCGTGCCGACTCGATCGTCGCCGGCGCCCGACGAGGCGACGGCGAGCGGCACGGCGTGCGAATCGGCCCGGTGACGGACGCGCTTCTGCAGCACGCCGCCTGCCTGGTGCTCATCGTTCCTCATGTCCGACCCCGCGCACAGCTGAGGGTTCGCAGCCCACCAAGCTGCGCTACTTCGCGTTGTGCGGCACCCGGCGGGCCAGACCAGCATGATTGGCTACAACGTCGGCGGGAGCCATCAGGGGCCGATCTAGCTGCAGGGGCCATGCCGTCGACTACCGGATCGGGAGACCGGACACGGCCCATCAAGGGGCCTATGAGACAAAGCGAATTGTGCCTGCCTGAACAGGGTGGCTCATCATCAGCCCTCAGAGAAGTCGGCTCTCCTGATGCGAAGCATAAGTCGTTCCAACGCAACGCCTACCATCCGCACAAACTCAGTCCCGCCAGACCCAGTGGGGGGACCGCCACCGCGGCGGTCCCCCACGGTTCTGTCAGGAGAGGGCTTGTGTGGGTGGCAGCTTCGCGGCGCGCATTGCTGGATACGCGCCGGCGATGGCGCCGACCAGGGCGGATATCACGACTCCACCTGTCAGCGCCGGCACCGGCAGTACCGCGGGCCAGCTTTGGGACAGGGCGTAGCCGGCGGTCACCAGGACCCCGATCAGCACGCCGACCAGCCCGCCGAGTCCGGACAGCAGGACCGACTCGGCCAGGAACTGACCTCGGACCTGGCGTCTTGTCGCCCCGAGGGCCCGGCGCAGGCCGATCTCGCGGCGTCGTTCCAGCACTGAGATGACCATGGTGTTGGCCACTCCGACTCCGCCGACCAGGAGCGCGATCCCGCCCAGACCGAGGAACAGGGCGCTGTATGTGCTCTGCGTCAGTGCCTGTGCCTGGAGCACATCTGACGGACGCTGCACGGCGACCCCGAATGGTGATTGCGGGTTGATCGTCGCGCCCAACACCGCACGGACGTCGGCGACCGCAGACTCGACCGCTTTCACGTAGACGATCGTGGGGTGTCCGTCGAAGCCGAGCAGCTTCTGCGCGACGGCGCGTCCCACCAGGGCTGAGCGTTCGATCTCCGGGGCCAGGGGCATCGAGTCCAGTACACCGACCACGGTGAACCAGTGGCCTGCGAGGTATACCTGGGTTGGGTGGGCCGGGTCGACGTGGTCGATACCCAGGCGGCTGGCCGTGATCGCCCCGAGCACCACTACCGGGAAATTGTCGTTGCCGGCACCCAGGAATGAACCGCTGTGCATCGTGCCGCCGATGACGTTGAGCAGGTTGGTGTCGGCGGCCAGCACTGACACTCCGGACGTGTCCTCCAGGGGGACCTTGTCCGACCGGCGGATCGTGGCGTTCGGCACCTTCCCGGTCGCGGTGGCGCCGGTGACCGGGCCTATCCGCTTGGCCATGGCTGCGGCGTTCTCGGGCAGTTGCGTGTTGCCGCCGGCCGGCGAGCGGCCGGGGGCCGCGGTGAGGAGGTCGGTGCCCAGGGCCGCGAGTTTGTCGTGCAGCGCTCGCGCGCTGGAGGCGGGCACCGCGAGCACGGCGACCATCGCGGCGATGCCGATCGCGATGCCCAGGGCCGAGAGCACCGCGCGCAGCGGACGGGTCCGCATGCCGTGCGCGCCGAGGGTGAGTACGTCGGTGACGGGCAGCCGGTGGGAGTCCGGCAGGGTGGGTGTGGTCACAGCGCCACCGCCGCTCCGGTGTCCAGCTGGATCCGCCCGTCCAACACCTCGATGCGGCGCGGCATGCCGGCGGCGATCTCGCGGTCGTGCGTGATCACCACGATCGAGGTGCCGTCCGCGCGGAGGTCGCCCAGCAGCTCCAGGACGGCCGCCCCGGTGGCGGTGTCCAGGTTGCCGGTGGGCTCGTCGGCCAGCAGGATCGACGGCTCGTTCACCACCGCGCGGGCGATCGCCACCCGTTGCCGTTCGCCACCGGACAGCTCGTTGGGGAAGTGCTCGGCCCGATGGCCCAGCCGTACCCGGTCCAGCGCGGCCAGCGCTTTGGCCCGGCGCTGCCGCCTCGGCACGCCGGCGTACAGCAGCCCGGCGCAGACGTTGTCGACCGCGCTCACCCCCTCGGACAGGAAGAACTGTTGGAACACGAAACCGATCCAGGCCGAACGCAGCGCGGACAGCCGGCGGTCCGGCAGCCTCGCCACGTCGTGGCCGCGGACCTCGATCCGGCCGGACGTCGGGCGGTCCAGCGTGCCCATCAGCTGAAGCAGCGTGGACTTGCCCGAGCCGGACGGACCGACGATGGCGACCATCTCCCCCTCCTCGACGGACAGTGAAACCTCCCGCAGCGCCTGCACGCCGCCGGGATAGGCGCGCGAAACCCGGTCCGCGCGCAGCACCGGGATCACGATGTCGTCACCACCATCGTGCCGGGGGCCAGCCCGGGCCCGGATATCTCGACCCGGCCGCCGGAGAACAGCCCGGTCTTGACCGGGACCAGGTGGCGCTGCCCGCTCTGGTCCTCGACCTCGACGGCGTAGCCACCCTCGGCAAGCGCGAGCAGCGCGCCGACCGGCACCACCAGCACGCCTTTATGGACGTCTTTCACGAAATGAACGGTGGCCGGCACGGAGTCCAAACCGCCGCCCAGGTTCGGGTCGTCGAGCATGATCCTGACGGTGATCACCACCTTGCCGTTGGGCTGTCCGGTGGCATCCTTGTCGGGTACGGCGACGCGCCCCACGTCGACGACCTTGCCGGTGCCGGTCGCGCCGTTGACGTCGATCTTGACCACGTCGCCGACCTTGGCCAGGTTCTGCTTCGCCGCGTCGAGCTTCACCTCCACGATCTTGCTGGTGCCGGTCGTCTTGACGACGGGGCCGGCGGCGGGTCCGCCAAGCGAGCCGGTCACCGTGGACACGCGGATCGGGCCGGTCGCGAGCACCACGTCGCCGGGTGTGAACGTGCCCGTCTGCGGGAGCCCTTGTGCCTTCTGCCATTGCTTCAACGCCGTCGCGGTCGCAGCGGTGAACTTGTTGTCCGGCGTGCCGAACCCGGTATAGCCCAGGTCCTTGAGGTTCTTCTCAAGCTCCTCGACGTCCGGGCCGTCGGGGACGCCCGCGGACAGATCGCGGTAGAACGGCAGCATGCCGTAGAACAGCGTCACCGGTGTCGCGTCCACGCCGTACACCTGCTTGCCCTGGGTGATCTCCGTCCCCAGCGCTGGCAGCGCCGTGATGGTGCCGGTCCTGCGTCCGGTCAGGTCCGTCTCCGCGCCGAACCCCAGCGTGCCGTCGGTGTCCTCCTGCTCGCTCAGATCGGTCTTGGCGATGGCGGCGGTGGTGACCGGCGGCGGCGGAACCGGCGGCGCCTGCGCCTCCGACACCTGTGTCAGCACGACGACCGAGCCAGTACCCGCCACCATCACCGTCACCGACGCGCCCACGAACCACCGAGCCCGGTGCCCGCGGTGCGGCGTGCTCTGATCGGACATCGTCACCCTCCCACCGACCCGCAGGCCTTCGCGCCTGCCTGGACTTTCGGATCGGCGCCGTCTGGCAGGGGCAAGCCCTCGCCGGGCTGCGGATCGGGGATGTCGACGCCGTGGTCGCGCATGCACTTCGCCCACTCGCGCATCTGGTCCAGCTCGGCCGGGTCCTGCGACGTGGGCTGGCCGCCGTTGGGCAACTGCGACTTGCACTTCTCGTTGGCGCCTGCGAACTTCGGGTCGTCCGGCTTGACCCCCGGCATGTCTCCGCTGCCACCCGGATCGGGCATGTCGTAGCCGTTGTCCCGCATACACTTCGCGTAAGCGCGCATCTGGTCCATGTCGTCGGCCTGGTTCGTGGTGCCGCCGCCGGGAACCGGCGCGGTGCTGACCGTCGGTCTCGGCGACGACAGCGATGCCACCTTGGCCGAGCTGCTGCCGTCGCCACAGCCGGCCAGCAGCACCGCGGTCGCCGCACCGGCGACGGCCAGGATCGTGATGTGTTTCCGCATGACACCCCATCAGTTCAGGACTCTCGGGTTCAGGATTCGAGGAATCCAGTAGTACCGATCGGGCAATCCGGGCCGGTTAAGCAGAATCGTTTATCCCCTGCCTATCCCGACGCCTCTAGCATCGGGACGTGAGAGTGCTTGTTGTTGAGGACGAACGGTTGTTCGCCGACTCGATCGCCGAGGGACTGCGCAAGTTCGCGATGGCGGTCGACGTCTGCTACAGCGGGGAATGCGCGCTGGAGCGGATCGGCGTCCATGAATACGACGTCGTGGTCCTGGACCGCGACCTGCCCGACGTGTCCGGCGACCGGGTGTGCGCCGCCACCGTCGCCGACGGCGGCCGGGCCCGGGTGCTCATGGTGACCGCCGCCGTCGCCGTCGCCGATCGGGTCGCCGGCCTCGGCCTCGGCGCTGACGACTACCTCACCAAACCGTTCGCGTTCAGCGAGCTGGTCGCCCGCGTACAGGCGCTGGCCAGGCGGACCCGGCCCGCGCTGCCACCGGTGTTGGAACGCCACGGCGTAGTGCTCGACCTGCCCCGCCACCAGGCGTCCCGGGAGGGCCGGTTCCTGCCGCTGGCGCCGAAGGAGTACGCGGTGCTCCAGGTGCTGATGCGCGCCGGCGACAGCGTCGTCAGCGTCGAGTCCTTGTTGGAGAGGGCATGGGACGAGAACGCCGATCCGTTCACCAACGCGGTGCGCATGGCCGTGATGACGCTGCGCCGCAAACTCGGCGACCCGCCGCTCATCCACACCGTGCCCGGCGCCGGCTACCGGTTCGGCGCGTGAGGCCGCTGTCCGTGCGGGGCAAACTGACCGCGCTGTACGGCGGGATGTTCGCACTTTCCGGGATCGTGCTCCTGGTCATCGTCTACCTGCTGGTGAGCCAAGCCCTGCCCTCACCGACGAGATTCGCCGATACCTCGATGGGGCAGGTGCCCGCGGACGACACATCCCAGAAATCCCCGACGGTGCCTGCTCTGCCGGAGCAGAACTTCGCGCAAGTCATCCAGTCGCTGACCGCCTACCGCTCCTCGACGCTCACCACGCTGCTGGTCCAGTCCGGCGCGGCGTTGCTGATCACCGCCGTGCTGGCCGTGCTGCTCGGCTGGTTCGTCGCCAGGCGGGTTCTGCGTCCGTTGCACGACATCACCGACACCGCGCGCCGGCTCGGCGCCGAGGACCTCACCCGCCGGATCAAGCTGAACGGGCCCCACGACGAGCTCAAAGAACTCGCCGACACCTTCGACGGCATGCTCGACCGGCTGTCCCGGTCCTTCGACAGCCAGCACCGATTCGTCGCCAACGCCTCACACGAGCTACGCACCCCGCTCGCGCTGCAACGGACCCTGATCGAGGTCGCACTACTCGCCGACGACGTCCCACCCGAGACGCGCCTGCTGGGCTCGCGGCTGCTCGACACGAACGCTCGCACCGAACGGGTACTGGACGGGCTGCTCATCCTGGCCCGCAGCGACCGAGGCCTGTCCGACCGCGTCCCCGTCCGCCTCGACCACTTGGTGGAGACCGCCGCGAAGGACTTCGACGGCGTCGAGGTGCGCACCGGGCCGCGAACCGTGGCCGGCGATCCGGTGCTGTTGGAACGCCTCGTCGTCAACCTGATCGACAACGCCGTCACCTACAACCACACCGGCGGCTGGGTCCGCGTCGAAGTCGCCGACACCCCGGCACTGGCAGTCAGCAACACCGGCCCCCAGATCGACCCCGAAACCGTCCCGGCCCTCTTCGAACCCTTCCACCGAGGATCCCCCGACCGCACCGGCGACACCAAGCACTCCGGCCTCGGTCTGTCGATCGTGCGCTCAGTCGCCGACGCCCACGGTGGCCGTGCTGACGCCCGCTCCCGGCCCGACGGCGGGCTGGACGTCACTGTCTGGCTGCCGTGAGCGGCTCTTGCGCGATCGGCCGGAGGTTGTGGGCACGTTCGGCGCTCGGCGCCGCGCCCCGCGCACGTCCAGGAGCACCCCGTCGATGCCGCCTTCGCCATCCCCGTGTCGATCGCGTTCACCCCTCCTTCGCTTTCATCCTGCTCAGAGGCCGGCACTATGACCGGCTGCGCCACGACGAGCGCGTCCAGGCGTTCCTGTCCGGAGCGGGACCGGCGGCGGTCGGCGCGATCACCGGTGCCGCGATCCCGCTGGGCCTGGCCCTGACGCATTGGTAGCAGGCCGTAGTCCTCACCGCAGTAGCGCTGGCTGCTGGCCACTCGCCGCAGCGTAGTCACCGCCCTGCTCGGGACCGCCGTCATCGGGATCATCGCAGCCCTGGCCGGGGCCCCGAGCAACGGCTGAGGGCGGCAGATAAGCCGTGTGGGCCCATCGTGGCGTGCACGCCTCGGATGCCGCTGTCGCGCAGGGCTTCGATGGCGGCATCGGAATGTGCCGGGGTGCTGGAGTTGTGGGAGAAGTCGAGCATGGTCGTGACGCCGCTGTCGATCGCGGTGAGGGCGGCCAGCTTGGTGCCGGTTTACATGTCCTCGGGCCGGTAGACGGTGGCGTAGCCGGCCAGGGTGGACCTGACATCGACGGGGTGGAAGGTCCGGTCTGGGTCGTTGATCATTTCTCCGCGAATCATGCGCAGGTCAACGGTCTGGGCAACGGCGTCTGGCAGGCGCAGCAGGTCTCGGGCTTCGGTTAGGCGGGTCGTCGCGTAGGCATGGGTCTGGTTATTTGCCGGGGATAACGGCCGGCGCGAAGCCTTTGAACGTGCGGCCGGCGGTCTCCTTGTTCAGAATCAGCTGCTGGGCTGGCGTCGGGCTCCAAGGCGCTGCCGGCACGAGCGACGGCCGCCTCATCAACCAGTGTCAGGAGCTGCTCACCGCGCTACCGGGCCCGCAGTTCGCTGAACGTAGCGCCCTGACGCGTGGTCAGCGAGGCTTGGACGAGGGTTGGCATCTTCCGGGGCAGCACTCGCGTCTGAGCGCCCGACTACGAACTCTCGCATCGAGCGACGGCGGATCAATCGGCGGCGCGGAGCTCGCTCGGAAGCCGCAGCACTGGGCCGTTCCCGAGCTACTCGCCGGTGGCGAAGACCTCATCCAGGAAGTCGAACTCGATCTGGTTGGCCAGGCTGCGGTTGTTCACCGCGCAGTGCGCCTCGCCGCCCTCGAACTCTTGGATGAATCTCTCGGTCTTCGGGCAGGACAGTCGCTGGAAGAACTGCTGGGCTTGGCTCACCATCGAACCCTCCCCGGCGCCTGCGATGTTCAGCAGCGGGCAGGAGATCTCGTCCTCCAGCCCGGCGAGGTCGAACTCGGCGAGGTAGTCGAGGTAGTCCTTGACCGGGCGGTCGAGCATGCCGAACCGCTCCCGCACGTCCCCGAGCAGCAGCCTGGCCATGGGCGAGGACAGGTTGACGCGTGAGTCGAGGTCCTTGATCGCGCCGTACGGCTCCTGCGGGTCGAGTCCGATGAGGCTGAGGATCGATGGGACGAAGGATGGTGTGAGGGAGCTGGCGATGACCGCTTTGATCCGCTTCTCGCGGGCGACTGCTCGGGGAGCGAACAGGCCGCCCATGCTGTAGCCGGTCAGTGACAGGCGTTCGGGGTCGACGTCGGTACGGTTCAGGGCCCAGTCGACGATGTAGCTCATCTGGACGTCCGTGTCGGGCCGGAACGTCAACTCGGGATCGGCGTAGTAGGCGCCGCGCTGGCCCGGGAGCTCGACGAGGAAGGCGTTGTAGCCCCGGCGAACGGCCGCGGCGCCGGTGGTGAAGTAGAGCTCCTCGGCGGTCATGTCCCCTCCCCCGATGATGATCGCCGTGGCCCTCGGCGTCATCGCGGTGTCGGGTTTCACGAAGTATCCGGGCAGGAACTTGCCCGCCTCATAAGGAACCTGAACCGCCTCGTAGCGGATCTCGAGAAGTTCCATGCCCGACTGGAAGCAGACCCGGTTTCGCTTCCAGTTCGGGATCCGGTCCTCGTCCTGCCTCTCCAGGAAGAACCCGGCCGAGCGCCAGTAGGTCGACGCTCGCAGGAACGCCTCGCCCGCGCTGACCGTGTGGCCGCGGGAAAGGCACTGCTCGGCCAGGTCCTCCACCCGCTTCGCGGTTTCCGTCCATGCTCCCTGCCACGCCTGCAGGTCGGCGTCGGGAACCTTCGAGATGCTCGCAAAGCATTCCCCCGCCGCGGAACCTCCGCTGTCCGCGGTCCCGAGCGCGAGCGCCAACTGGAAGTCGAAGTTGGACGCGAACCGGCCCGGCATGCCGGCGGTCGCCGTGAAGACTGTCGTCTCCCGCCGCACCGCGGTGGCCGGCGAACCAGTCGTGGCGTTGTCTGTGGTCATCAATCAGGCCTTCCTGCTTCGCGGAGCGCTCGCCCCGCCGACGAACAGCCGAACAACGCCGGACGCTACTCCATAAGATGCGGACCCGCATCTTAGGCGTTGAGGTAGCCGGCACTGTAAACTCCGTGCGTGATCGCCGAGGAAGCCCAGCCGGCACGGCGCCGGCACGGCGCCGCACTGGAAGACGCAGTACTCGAAGCGTCATGGGCTGTGCTGCGCGAGAACGGCTATGCGGGATTCAGCCTGGGAGCCGTGGCCAGCCGAGCCGGCACAAGCCGTCCGGTCCTCGCCCGACACTGGCCCAGTCGGCACGACCTGGTGCTCGCGACCATCGCGTTCATCGGCGCGGCCCAACCCTCCCCGAGGCCCGACACCGGAAGTCTGCGCGGGGATCTCATGGCCCTGATGCACGGCCTCAACAACTCGCGCCTGGACGTCGCGACCGTCTTGGGCGTGCAGCTCGGCGGCTACTACCAGGAGACCGGCAAAACCCTGGCCGACCTGCGCGACGTGTTGTTGAGCGGCGAAGAATCCACGCTCGACCACATCCTCGACACGGCCGTCGCACGCGGCGAAGCCGACGCGGCACGGCTCACGCCGCGAGTGCGCTCACTCCCGGTGGATCTCCTACGCCACCACGTCTTCACGACCTTCCAGCCGATGCCCGACGAAGGCATCGAGGAGATCGTCGATGACATCTTCCTGCCCTTGGTCCGCACCCGCTGACAGGGTCGTGCGCCGCCCTTCGACCCGCCCTGTCAACCCATCGTCTTCGCACCGTCGAGCGACTCGCGGAGGATGTCGGCGTGGCTGCGGGGTGCGGAGCCCACGGTGATGGTGAAGGTGACCTTGTCCGTGGCGGTGTCGATCACGGCGACGGTGTTCGAGCCGCCGGGACCGGTGTCGCACGTCTTCGGCCTGGTCTCGGTCCGTGCAACGACTGGGATAGAAGGCGTCGAGCACGCGGTGGGCCTGCGCGGCGGTGTCTGCCAGGACGTGGGCGAGCTGGATCGACCGGAACGCGCTCAGCTGCAGGCCGCGCACCATCGCGAGCGCGTCGGTCGTGAGTACAAGCGCGGCGGCTGGAACAGCCACCGAGACCGTGGGCTGCACGCCGATCGCGCGCGTGACACCGACAGTGACGCCAGCACCCCGATCGCGAACCCCGGAACGCGCCACACCAGCGGATCGGACCGGAACAGGGCCAACCGAGGTGTGAAGGCTCCCGAAGCCCACTACACCACCAAGAACAGGACGGAATGGACCAGCGCGGTCACACCCAGCAAAGCGCACCACCCCGTTCACGCTGTACTGCTACACGATCGTCGCCGGTTGTCTGGTTCAGCTCTCTTCGAAACCGCGGTAGGTATAGAGATCGGCCAGGAACTTCCGGCGGAACGCCGGGATCTTGCCGGTGAGGCTGAAGTAGGCACGGGCCGCGAACAGGGTCGCCCGGCGGGTGGCCGGCTTGTACAGCGGATCGTCGCCGCTGGTGCCGTTGCCGGACAGCGAGTCGGCGACGCGGGCGAAGCCATAAGGGATCATCTCCGCCTCGTAGGCTCCGATCGCGTCCAGCAGGCCCTTCTCGCCCCGGTCGGCGGCGGTGAGCTGGCGGCACAACAGGGTCGCGTCACGTAGCGCGGTGTTCGCCCCGACACCCTGGCCGGGGGTCATGGTGTGGATCGCGTCGCCCAGCAGGGTGATGTTCGTGGGCTCCCACGGCTCGACCGGGACCGAGGTGGCGATCTTCACGGCCCAGGCCGCGGAGGGGTCGGAGAGCTCGAAGATGCGGCGCAGGGCCGGGTCCCAGTTCCCGGTCATGGCCAGGGCCGTGCGGACCAGGTCGGCGCCGCGCTGCTTCAGGACGTCGGGCGGGAAGGCGTCGGTCGTCGTCCACATCGAGAGGTTGATGTAGTCGCGGGTGTTGTCGTACTGCAGGCCGTTCCAGCGGGCGACGGTATCGGCGCCGGGTATGCCCGGCTTGGGACGGCCCTCGGCGTCCCACTTGAACTCCATCACGTGCAGGATGCCCATCAGCCCTTTGGTGGCGAAGATCAGCGACAGGCCGTTGAGGACCTCCGGCGGGAGCAGGGCGCGGGTCTCGGGCGTGAGCGGGGTCTTCGTGCCGATCGACAGGATGCCGGCGTCCTTCACCTCGGCCTGCGGGAGGTACTGGGCCCGCACGGCGGAGCGCGTGCCCTCGGCGGAGACGAGCACGTCGCCGGTGGCGATGGTGCCATCGGCGAAGTGAGCGGTGACCATGCCGTCGTCGCGCTGCTCGTAGTGGGTGAACACCTTCCCGAAGTGCAGGACGTCCTCCATGCCGGTGAACAGCAGCTGCCGTAGTGTGGAGCGGGAGACCGACCGTTCGCTGTTGACGTCGTCGCTGTCGTCCCGCAGGGGGATCGACGCGGTCCGCTTCATCTTCTGCGTCAGGACATTGAAGTACTTCGGCGACCGCGCGCAGGTGGCGATGAAGGTCTCGAACAGGTCCGGCGGGAGGCATTCCTTGAGGGCCCGGTTACCGGTCGGGTCGATGCCGACCCGGTAGCCGTACAGCCCGTCGGTGCGGGCGGCGTAGCGCTCGTAGACCGCGACCGAGACGCCGGCCTGCTTGAGGCCGTGGGCCAGGCACATGCCGCCGGTGCCGCCGCCGATGATCAGGACATGCATGAGAACTCCTCAGAGACGACCGGTGCGCGGAGGGCTACGTCGGGTAGGATCCATCTTGAGGATCAAGTATCTTGAAGCTCAAGATATCTCTATGGGATCACTACGGAGGCGGCCATGTCAACCGAGGACCTGAACGAGCTCCGGTCCGGAGTGGGGAGCGGCATGCAGGCGCTGCAGTCGGTGGTCGACGCCTATGACGAAGCCGCGGCGGCGGTGCTCGGGGTCAACCGCACCGACCTGCGTTGCCTGGAGCTTCTGTTCCAGGATGGCCAGAGCACGCCCGGAGCGCTCGGCCCGGCGCTCACCCTGACCACGGGCAGCGTCACCGCGATGCTCGACCGCTTGGAGAAGCGGGGTCACCTGACCAGGTCCGCGGACCCGTCTGACCGGCGCAAGACGCTGGTCCGGATCGCGGACGCGACAAAAGCGCGGCTGTGGGACCTCTACGGTCCGTTCGTGACCGAGGGTGGTGCCATCATCGATGGTTACTCCGGGGCGGAGCTGGAGCTGCTCACCGGCTTTCTACGGCGGTCACGGGAGTTGTACGAGCGGCAGCTGGCGGGACTGCGGGAGCTGTCCGGATCAGGTGGCTGACACACCGCTGGGCAGGCGCTGACGGCCTTCCTTCCGCCGTCGGCGGTGATCTCGACCTTGCACGGCTTGACTGTGGACCAGGGGCCGCCTTGCTCATGCACAGCGTTCGCCGCCGGCCTGAAACTGTGTCGCTGCCTCGAGACGGTGGCTGAGCACTTCCAACGTGGAGGAGAGGTCGTGCTCATCGACGGCACCCTCATTCCCACCCGCCGCCGCACCGGCCAGGCGAACAGGCCCAACTACTCCAGTCAGGCTTCGGCGGGCAGTTCGCCCTCGTCGACGGCGCGTCGCAGCCGGTTCAGGATCGCCGTGTGCAGCCCTGACGCCAACGGCATCTGGATCCAGTCTCCAGCTTGCGCCTTCATAACACAGAGCATGCCGGTCTGGTTTGGAAAGGGGAACCGCATCACGCTGGATGGACGCCGCCAACCGATCGAGTTGGCCACGGACGGTCATGGACCGGGTGGTCTCCTCCTCCACCTCCGCCGTGCGGGCGCTGGCTCACACTCGCAGCCGCCCGGCCGCCGCCTCCGAACCCGCGCTGATCGTCACCGTCCCCGATGCCCCCCGGCACCAACCCGCTGCCCGGCGTGTATACGGAGGCCGACGCCCTGGCCGCTCTGATGCCCGGCGCTTTGCGTCTTGACCATCCCGAATATGCCAGTGTCTTGGCCGCCCTGCCGGACTACCAGACGGAGTCGGCATTCCGGCGCTGAGAGCGGGCTTCGCCGCACCTTGGCCTCGTTACGATCCGCGGGGAGGCACGAGCCCGGACCGAAACGGCTTGGCGCAGGTCATGGCGCGGGTCACGGTATTCGAGTCGCGGGTGAACAAGAAGTCGCCTCGCTGTACGCCCACGTCCTGTCCGTATCGTCCGTCATCACGGCGGCGCGCAGCAGCGGACGAAGTCGTGGAAGTAGCGGTAGCGGTAGCGGTTGCCTCAAAGACCCATACCTCGGCCGCGACGATCGCGGAGCGGGTGCGCTCCATCTCGTTGCTCAGCCGTTGCGGCTGATCCTGGCTGGCCTGTGTGCGCGGCGAAACGCCTCTGCACGCCGGCGACCGGCTGCACGACCGCGCGGGCAAAGAGGTTGACCCGCCGCAGATCACGTATCGGGTCGACGGCGATCCGACATTGGCCGAAACGGTCCTCGACCGCCTGGAGAGCTACCGCGGATCGGCGCCGGTCCGCGTCGGCAACGCGGCTGCCGACCAACTTCACCTGGACACCTACGGCGAAGCCCTTTACCCCCTGTCCGAGGGCGCCGTACTTCAGCGCAGCACCGGGTACTCGGGTGAAAGTCGTTGGCGCACACCTTGGAACTGGCTCGCGGGGTTCCTGGGACCGTCCCGACGGGGGCGTGTGGTAGAGCCCCGGGCGAGTGCCAGGACTTCACGTTCAACCGCGTGATGTGGGCTGATATATCAACAAACGGGACGGACCGCAGCGGCCATCGATAGGGTGGCGTCAGCCCAGCCCTGACGCCACCCCGAGTCGATCTCCCCGAGATTCACCCGCACCCCGTCGCGGGGCTGCCGCTGTCAGCGGTGGTGGCCGTGGATTTCGTTGTGGGCGTCGGCCGCGGCCTTCGTGTCGGCGCTGGCGATGCCGCCGTTGACGTCGCTGATGTGGCCGTTGCCGTTGGCGGTGGCGCCGGAGGAGTCGCCGCCGCGGCCGCCGTTGTTGTTGCCGTTGACGGTCACATGCACGCCGTCCTGGTCGTGCTCGTGGCGGTGGCAGGGCAGGTTGAGCACGTCCTTGGTGAGGTGGACGACGTGGTCACGGTCGCCGCGGCGGTTGTTGGCCCGGTAGTCCTTGTGGTCGCGGTCCCCGCCGATGACGGCGGCGACGTTGATCAGCTGGCACGAGTCCTTCTCGGTGATGCGGGTACGGATGGTGATGGGCTGGCTGGTTTCCCCAGGGGCCAGGTTTTCATCGCTCTTGCAGGTCACCATCTGGTGCGCGGCGTCGCTGTCGCAGTCCCAGTTTCGGCCTTCGGCGGAGGTCTCGGTGAGCCCGTCGGGCAGCGTGTCCGTGACAGCGTAGGTGCCGTGAGTATCGGCGTTGCCGTCGTTCTTCACCCACAGGGTGTAGATCACTGCGTCGTCAGCCGGGTCCTGGTGCGACTTGTGGATCGTCAGCGACGGCGCCTGCAAGGAGCCAGGCTGATGGATGGGACTCGCGTGGGTCGCGGCCTGCGCGAGGCTGGGACAAGCCAGCGCGCCGCCCAGGGTGATCGCGGCCGCGCCGCCGAGCAGCATCCTGCGTAACACCATCATTCCGTCCTTTCTGGTGGATCCCAGCATGGGAGTCCTGTTGTGTCCCATGAGGCGTCGCGCGCCTTACGGGATGTTTGTCCTATAGAAACCATTTGAGTGGTCTCGCACACGTACCGCTAGTTCATCTAGGCCACAGGAGTTAACTCACGCAAGACGAAGCACACTCGACCGCCCGACGAACGCTCGTTCGTACTGACTCTCAGCCAGCCGCGCGGCAGCCACACACGCGGCCCTGATCAACGGCGCCTGCCGATGCGCCGGAGGGGCATGTGGCAACGGACGGCGTGCTGGATGCGGTGGGGCGTGTGCTTGACGATGCTGACGGCGCGGCCGCCGCGGGCCTTGGCCTGCGCCTTCGCCCTGGCCTGTGCCTGCGCCTTCGCCCTGGCCTGTGCCTGTGCCTGCGCCTTCGCCCTGGCCTGTGCCTGTGCCTGTGCCTTTGCCCTGGCCTGCGCCTGCGCCTTGGCCTTCGCGTCTGCGGCGGCTTTGGCTCTGGCCGTGGCGGAACCGCCGGTGACATCGTGGATGTGGCCGTTGCCGTTCGCAGTGGCGCCGGAGGAGTCTCCGCCGCGGCCCCCGTTGTTGTTGCCGGTGACGTTGACTGTCACGGTGACGTTGCCCTTGTCACCCTCGCGGTGACAAGGCAAGCTGAGCACGTCCTTGGCGAGGTGGATGCTGCTGCCGTCGTGACCTTCGCGGCGGTTGCCGGCGCCGGCACCGCTGCCGTAACCGCCCCGGTGGTCGCCCCCGTCCACGGCAGCGATGTTGATCAGCTGGCACGGATCCTTGTCGGCAATGCCGGTGTGCACAGTGATGGGGTCGCTGCTGGCGCCGGGGGCCAGGTAGGCATCACTCCGGCATGTCACCGCCGTTCGCGAGGCGTCGGTGTCGCAGTTCCAGCTCTGGCCGGCGTCGACGGACCTGTAGGTGGCCCCGTCCGGCAGGGAGTCCACGACGGTGTAGGTACCACTGGTGGGGGCGTTGCCGTCGTTCTTCACCCACAGGGTGTACGCCACGGCGTGGTCGGCCGGGTCCTCGTGGGCTTTGTGGATCGTCAGCGACGGCGCCCACCTGTTTTCGACCGGCTGCGCCGGGCCGACCTGGGCCGCAGCCGCGTACGGCACCAGGGGCGCATCCGCGGACTGCACAACGCCGGGACTGGCCTGGTCCGAAGCCAACGACGGCGCCTGGGGTACATCCGCGGCCTGTGCCACGCCGGGGCAGGCCACGCCGCCGCCTATCGCGATCGCGGCGGCACCGCCGAACAGCATCTTCCGAAGAACCATCTTCTACGCCCTTCCGTCTGTGGGGTTTTTGATCTGTCGCAAGGCTTTTGATGCCTATGTGACACATGGTGCGCTAAGGTTGATTTCATATGATTCCCGTCTGCACCGCGAATCGGCATCGGCCACAAGGGCTACTTGCGCAACACCGCAGCGCACCCTCGTGCCCGCCTCCGGCAAGTAGCGGTTCGGCACACTCGCTTCCCGTCGCGATGAGGCAGAGCGTGGAGAGTTGGGAACACATTCAGCGAGCTGTCCGAAGCCCGTGACGGGCGCATCGCGCACCCCGGCCAGAGGCCGCCGCCCGCGTCGGCGCAGGCTGTCCACACTGGTCAGGCAGCTTGCCGATGTCCGTGGATGACTCCACCGGGCAGTTCGGCAGAGCCGTCGTGCTGCCCTCGATCAGGCTGAGCGATCGACGCCCCGGAGGCCACCCTGGCCAGGGAGACGAACCGCCCCGCCACTTGCGCACCGTGTTCACGCGGTGGCGGACACTGGCTCAGCACCGACGGCGGCGGCCACGACACGTTCTCCCAGCGGGCGGATCGCGGCCGATACGCAAGTGGGTCAGATTCAAGCAGTCGCCGGCGTGCTGGTCGGCCTGGCCTGGACGTGCTGTCGCGTTCCCGTCGTTGCTGCTGGCGATACTCGCCGTGACGCTGTTCGGCAAGGGCCTGGGCGCGCCGGTCGTCGCGTACATGTCCTACACGGCCGGGATGGTGCGCGGGCTCACGGCACAGGAGTGATGGCTGTCGGGACCGGCGGGGAGACTCGGTGGCCGCGGCGATGTGCGTCAGCGGGCGGTGGCGTTGTCTGTACTGGCGGCGGTGAACGCTTGCAGGCCGTGGTCGACGAAAGTGATCATCCAGGTGAAGCTGTCGTCGACGTCGGTGCTGTGCTGGAACCCGCCGGCTGCTTCCAGGGATGCGTATCCGTGCAGGACGGTGCGGAGCATCCGCAGTGCGTGTCGCTCCTGGCTGGGATCGATCCGGTACCCGTGCAGCATGGCCGCCCAGGAGGAGACCACCCGCTCCAGAGCCGGGATGAGCGGGTCGTCGGGCCCGGTCGGGCGGGCGGCATTGGCCAACGCGTACCGGCCGTGGTGTTCGTTCACGAACGTCCGCATCGCCTGTGCGCCGGCGAACAGGGCCTCGCTGCCGGCCCGGCCCTGGATCGCGTCGCGGATGGCGTCGGCGCACTGGTTCGTGGCCAGAAGGGCAACCCGGTGGACAAGGTCGGCTTGGCCGGCGACGTGTTTGTACAGCGAGGGCGTCTTGATCCCGAGTCGTTCGGCGAGCAGGCCCATGCTGAGCTGCTCGAAGCCGACCTCGTCGGCCAGCGCGGCGGCGGCCTCGGTGATAGCCGCCGCGGTGAGTCCGGACCTAGGCACTGGCGGCCGTCTTCGCCAGGAACGGCAGGGCCACCGCCAAGACCTGGTCGGGGGTCTGGGCGTGCGGGTAGTGTCCGGCACCGTCGATCACGACCACCTCGCCGAGACCGGCGGGCAGGTCGGCGACGATCTTCTCGCCCTCGGCGCGGGGCTCGGCCCAGTCGGGGTCCAGGCTGCCTTCGACGATCAGGACCGGGCAGGTGACATTGGCCAGCTGGGCGCCGGCGTCGCTGGGCTTGGACTTGCACATCGCCTGCAGCGCCTCCATGCGTCCGGGCTCGGTCAGTTTGGCCTGGATGCGGGCCAGTTCGCCGTCCCAGTCGGCGGGCTTGACCGGGTAGGCCACATCAAGATACTTCATCCAGTTCGCCACGCGTCCCCGCATGATGACCATCGCCATCTGCGTGTAGCCGGTCCGGAAGCGCTTGACCCGCATCAGGCCGCCCAGGCCCATCGGCTGTGCACGGGTGAACGGGGCCAGCTCGATGACACCGTTGATCAGGTCGGGTGCGGTGGCGGCGGCGATGGTCGCTGCGCCGCCGCTGATCGACTGCCCGATGATCACAGCCGGGCCGCCGAGGTGGCGCACGACGGCGACCAGGTCGCCGGCGATGTCGGTGCGGCTGTATCCGTCCCAGCCGAGGCTGGAGTCCCCGCACCCGCGGATGTCGACGTTCGCGACCCGGTAACCGGCGGCGGCCAGGGCGGGAGCCAGGAAGCGGTAGGAGTGCCGGCTGTCGCCGATACCGTGCGCGAGGACGACCAGGGGCCCCTCCCCGGTCACGTCGTAGGCGATGGTGTTCTTGCCGATTCTCAGGTTCTCGGGCATGACGTCCTCCATCGACGGCTAACTTGATTAGCTTTAGGCTATCTAGATTAGCCATCTAGGTCAACACCCTTCCAAGCTGCACCAGTCACTCGCAGGACATCGCCCGCAACGTCGCCATCGTCACCAGGACCACTTCCATGAGCAGTTCGTGGGGCCGCTGTGTGCCCCCGACGTCGCGGATCAGCTGCTGGCATCGCGAGGTTGCCACCGCTGCGCGGCGAGCCGATCGGGAGCCGCATGGAGGAAGCAAGCCGCAATCCAGATGCGGTGGGGTGCGTGATTTCGATCGCCGCCGCAAACGCGCACGCCGAAGGCGTGGGGACGCGGGTTCGTCGTGTTCGTACTCGTCGCGGGCGGTTGTCTGGCGTATCTGATCGTCAGGCGTGGTCAGCGTGGGCGACCGGGTTACCCATCTGGGCTGCCGACGAACGATCTCCCGATAGCACGCGGTTTTGGACTGGTGGCAATCGTCGTTCGAACCATAGGTGGGCCACTACTACCAGGGCCAGGCAGGCCACCAGCGTTCGGCCACTGACTGCGTTGGCGAGCAGGCCGAGCAGAAGCGGGACCGAGTTGGCGGCCGACGCCGGCCTTGGCCCGCGGAAACCCTGCCATGAGACCTGCGGCGGGATTGTCGTCGGCGATGATGCGGCCTGGTCAGTGGGCC
Organism: Catenulispora sp. MAP12-49; assembly: GCF_041262705.1. Taxonomy (NCBI): domain Bacteria; kingdom Bacillati; phylum Actinomycetota; class Actinomycetes; order Catenulisporales; family Catenulisporaceae; genus Catenulispora; species Catenulispora sp. MAP12-49. The sequence continues at coordinate 594,642 of NZ_JBGCCP010000002.1, forward strand.
CTGCGGCCCCGGCGCAGACCCCGTAGGCTACGGCGTCGAGGCCCGAGCCCGCAGTCGCGACATGGCCTCCGGCTCCGGCCAGTCGCTCACCAGGTATCGGGTGGGGTGGTAGCCGGGCTCGGGGACGAGTCCGGTCTCCTCCGCCACGACCTCCCAGGTGGCGAAGAACTGTTCGTCGTCGCCGTTCTCCGGGAAGGCGATCCACTCCGCCTCCGGCAGCAGTGTGGGCTGGTCATTGCTCCACGTGGCCAGGGTGAACGTGGTGTCGGTGCCGGGTCGGCCGTAGCGCGAGAAGGCGGCGGCAAACGGGTCGCCGGGCCTGGCCGCGGCCCGGAGCCGTTCGGTCTGGGTCGAGTAGACGACCGAGGCCAGTGCTCCCCAGCCGCGGCGGACCACGTCGCGCGCGGGGTGGCCCGCCGGCACGTCGTATGGCACGACCCGCCCGGCGTCGTCGAGTGTGTAGGCGACCGGGGAGATCGAGCGGACCGCCTCGCCCCATCGTGTCTGCTCGCGGTCCAGCAGTGCGATCAGATCATCAGGGCTCTGCGGTTCCGGCACGACCAGCATCCCGCCCTGGTCCGGGACGAACACCAGCGGCCGCCGGTCCCAGCCCGCCGACCAGGTCGCGAGCCAGCCCTCCAGGAGGATCAGCGAGCCGAGGTAGGTGTGGGTCACTCCCATGAAGTCGGTGGCCGCGGGTGCGGCGTCGCCGCGCTCCTCCAAAAGGTTGCGGAACTCGTGGGCCAGGTTCTCGTGCGCCGCCGCGAAGACCTCCTGCGCGCTCACCCCCCATTGGTCGAGGTCCCGCGGGGTCGGGTACGCCATCGCCTCCGGCGTGTCGATCACCACGAACTCACTGAGACACGGCTGCGCGGGCCGCGACAGCACATCCGGTATGCCGTCATGGCCCATACCGAAGTCGGCTTGGCGCAGCACCGGACGCAGCGCCGGCCGGACTTCGGCCCAGCCGGTGGGCACCGGCGGCGGTGCCACGTTCGAGGCGAGCCGGTCCAGCTGCACGCGCCGCTCGTCGGCGTCGAGGCGTTCGCGCTCGCGGAAGGCGTTACCGAGGAACACCTCGCCCTCGCCAGCGCCGTCGTGCCGGCGGACGGTGACTTTGAAACCGTCGGGATCGTATACGGCCGAGGCGACCCGGTTGTCGGCGGCAATACGCGCAGCGACCTCCTGCCCGAAGCGATCCCGTTCCGACAACCGCTTGAATATCCCCATGATCGGCGACCTTAGCGAAGATCACCACCAAACGCTCGGATACTTGGTGAGCAAACCCTAGGACCCTTGGTGGCTGCGGCACCAAATCACGACTGTTTCACCCGGTATGTGCGCAACGTGGTCGTCGCGGCGGCCGGCGGACAGAACACGGTCTTGAAACTCACGATCCGGCGCTTGTTCTGCGACGACGCCGACTATAGGAAGTGACCTTCGGCGAGCAGGTCCCGCACCTGACATTCCACTGCGAACGCTCGACACTTCAGCTGCGGCTGCGCGAGCACGTCGCACGCTGGCGCCAGGCGCACCGAGGCAACATCCGCCGGCCCAGGCAAGGACGCGATGCTGCGACTGGTCCGAGCCCTGCCGGACCCGCCGGCTGGTCCCGCCCAACAGCGCAGGATGGGCACAGCTGGGGACCGGATCCAGATTCGGTCCCCAGCCCGGACATGTGCCGCAGTATCAAGGTGCTCGCCTTCTCGCCCGGCCGGCTAGTGCCATGACCGAGAAGGTCTACCGGCTGGCGCTGGCGGGCTGTGTGCCGGTTGGATGTGGCGAGACGTCTCAACTCGATGGAGCGAGGACCCGACAAATGACCTCTGACGACCTGTTTGACGAGATCGCCACCGACCTCGCTGTACGCGGTGCCACCGCCGGAGCGATGTTCGGCAAACGCGGCCTCAAAGCCCACGGCAAGGCATTCGCCTGCCTCAAGGGCGACCTGTTGGCTTTCCGGTTGGGCGACGGCACCCCCGCGCACGCCGAGGCCCTTGCCCTGTCCGGAGCCGAACTCTTCGATCCCTCCGGCAAGCACCGCCCGTTCAAAGACTGGGTCGCCATCCCCGTCGCCCACGCCCACGCCTGGCCCCACTACGCCGAGACCGCGCTCGACAGCCTCGACGACTGAAGGAGGAAGGCCAGCGGCACAGCCGGTCAAGGTCCGCAGGCTCACGGACCAAGCGGGCCCGCAGTTCCAGCAGGCCGCTGGAGACCGTGCAGGAATGCGGTCACCGGGCCGGTGCATGAATCACAGAGCACTGCGAGTCATGCGCCCGGTCAATGAAACAGCCATCTGAAATGGTGGCATACGGCTTCAAAAGCATCGGCGGCGGGACGCTGACCGAGCAGCACGTTCAATCCGAGCCCAGCGGACATCGCCATCAGGACCACGGCTCCACGATGGATGTCCTCACCAGGATCGATGTCGCCGACTCGCTGGGCCCGAAGGCGTGGCAGGCTCGCCCCCGTGGCGATAGCGCGGCTTCGCAGGCTGGGCACGGAGGTTCTCCTTCATGAGACGGATGGACGGTCATGACCGCGCGTTGTTGATCAGGTTGGGTTTCCCACCCGGGACGCGGCCTCGGGCTCGGGCGTCGTCGAGAGCGGCGACGCCGTGTTCCCGTTCTGCGATGAGCGGATCAGCAGAGTGAAGACCAGCAGAGAGGCCACGCCCAATGCTGCGACGGTGACGGCCATTGGTAGGGCGCTCCTCGCACCGGCTGCGCCCGCCAGCGGGGCAAGCGCACCGCCGATCAGGAACTGGGAGAAGCCCAGTAGTGCGGCTGCCGACCCGGCGTGCTCGCCGTGGTTCTGCAATGCGAGAGCCGCCGCGTTCGGCAGGACGAGTCCGACACTGGCGACCATCACGAACAGCCCGGCCAACAGGGCGGTGAGTCCCGCGTCGGTGAGCACCACGGCCAGTACTGCCAGACCGCCCACTGCGGAGCCGGTCAGCCCGGCGGACAGCAGGGTCCGGGCGCCGACCCGGTGCACGATGCGGCCGCTCACCTGGCCGGCTGCGACCAGGCCCAGGGCGTTCCCGGCGAATACCGCGCTGTACTGCTGCGGGGTGAGCCCGTGGATGTCCTGCAGGACGAACGGCGATCCGGAGATGTAGGCGAACATCGCCGCGAAGGCGAAGCCGTTCGCCAGGACGTAGCCGGTGAATACGCGGTCGGAGAGCAGCTGGGCGAAGACCGGACCCACGGTGCGCAGGCCACCTCGGTGTCGGCGCTCGGTCGGCAGGGTCTCCGGAAGCCCGATAGCGGAGACGAGAAGCATCGCGGCACTCAACACCGCGAGGGCCACGAAGATCCCCTGCCAGGACGTCACCCGCAGCAGTTGGCCGCCAGCGATCGGCGCGAACACCGGCGCCAGCCCGCTCACCAGAATGAGCAGCGAGAAGAACTTCGCCGCGGCGGTGCCGGAGGTGCGGTCGCGGACCACGGCGTTGGCGATGACGATGCCGGCTGCGCCGCCGATGCCCTGCACGGCGCGCAGCCCCACCAGCACCCAGACATCGGGGGCGAGGGCGCACAGGAGGCCGGCCACGGTGTAGAGCGCGAGCCCGGCCAGCAGCGGGCGTCGCCGCCCGAGTGCGTCACTGAGCGGTCCGGCGAGCAGCTGCCCGGCGGCGAGGCCCAGCAGACAGGCGGTGATCGTGAGTTGGGTGCTGGAAGTGCTGGAGCCGAGGTCCCGCGTAAGCTCTGGCAACCCGGGCACATACGCATCGGTGGACAACGGACCCAGCGCGACCAGCGCGCCGAGGATGATGACGAGCCGGGTTCGGCTGGCGGTGCCGCGATCCGACGCGGCAGGCGATGAGGCGCTCATGGACGGTCCTGCCTTTCTCCACCCGCCGGTCGCGAGCGGCGTTGCGCGGTACCGGGTCAGTAGGCGACGGTGATCCGGCGGCGGATCGCGGTGTTCCGTCCGAGTTCGTCGACGAAGGCGACCGCGTAGTCGGCATAGGTGATCTCGCTCTTGCCTGCGCTGTCGGTGAGCAGCTGGTCGCCACCGATGCGGAAGACGCCGGTGCGCTCGCCCGGACCGATGTGTGCCGCAGGCGATATGAACGTCCATTCCAGGTCGTCGACCTCGCGGTAGAGCCCGAGTGCCTCGATCTGCGCCTCGGCGTTCGCCCTCCACAGCTGGGGGAAGTCCGGGTCGTCAATGACGCGTCGTCCCGGGGCCGCCTCAAGGCTGCCGGCGCCGCCGATCGTCACGAGCCGGGTGACGCCTGCCTCGCGCAGTCCTGCTATCAGAGCTTCGGTGGCGCCGACGATCGTGTCCCGGTCGCTCTCCCGGCCCACCTTGGGACCGACCGCGGAGGCCACGGCGTCGTGCGACACGGCGAGATCAGCGACGGTGGCGGGATCGGTGGCGTCGCCGGCGACGGCGGTGAAGCGCTCGTGGACCAGTCCTTCGATCGCGCCCCGACGGGTGACACCGGTGACGGAGTGCCCGCGGGAGAGCAGCTCCTGGGCGATGGCCAGGCCGATGTTGCCACTGGCGCCGAACAGTAGAACCTTCATGTCAAATCCTTTAGTTATGGGTACGATCCATGACGTGGTCAGGGCTGATCACAGGGCCGTCCACGTACGACGGTCCAGGTATGTGGGTGGGTGCTGCGACCGAGATCAGTGTGCGGTGCGCGGCAGCACCCGGAGCAGCGCATCGGGGTCGCCGTCGAGACGGAGTCCCTGGTCCTGCGCCTCGGCGAGGTCGAGCTCCCCGCTCAGCACCGCGGTGAGGAGCTCGGGAGTGCCGGTCAGCGCGGCGGACGGGCTGTCGGCTCGCCCGGGGTGCGTGTGGACGGCGCCTCCGATGACCTCGATGACCAGATCCTCGTTGCCGTCGGCGTGCAGTTGCAGCAGAACCGGCGGCCGGTCCGGGGTGTGATCGACCAGGCGCCGGGCGGGTACCGCGAGCCAGTGGGTGCGGAAGCTGTCGGTGGCGAGAGGTTCGTGCAGGAGCGGAAGGCCCCACCGGCCGAGTTCCTGCAACACCGACTCCAGCTCCAGTCCCCGGTCCGTCAGCGAGAACAGGGTGGTGGCGACCGGTGGCGGTGCCGCTTCGCGCTGGATCAGGCCCGCCTGCTCGAGTTCCCGCAGCCGTTCCACGAGCAGGTTGCTGGCGATGCCGGGCAGCCCGTTACGCAGATCGGTGTGCCGGCAGGGCCCGAGGGCGAGCAGCTCCCGCACTATCAGCAGGGTCCACCGGTCGCCGACCAAGTCCAAGGCTTTCGCGATGCCGCAGAACTGTCCGTAGGTGCGCATGGGTGAGACCGTACACCATGTAGTTTAGAAAAGAGAGCCAGTTGTTGAGTTTCTAAACTTCGATGGGGAAGACATGCCGGTGTTCTTCATCAGCGCCGAGCCTGGACGTGCAACCCCTCAAGCAGAGCTGTCAGGTAACGCTGAGCGACCTCAGCGCGAGCGGCGTAATCGCCGTCGTGGACGTTCGCGGCAAAGGCGATCCTGCACATGAGCGGGACCATGTCGTCGGAGGTCAGATCGCCGTGCACGACTCCGGCGACGCGGGCTCGGTCGAACAGGCTCGCGCCGACCGACCACAGGGTCTGCTTCAGTTCGGTGGTGCGCGGCAGGGCGTCCGTGGACGCGGCGACGACCGGCGCCAGAGAAACCTCCGCGGCCTGTGCTTCGACGGTGCGGGACAGGAATCCGGCGAAGGCGCGCCAGGGATCGTCGTCGACCAGCGCCCGCTCGCCGTGGGCGGCGAGGGCCTCCAGGCAGGGCGTCGCGAGGGTCTCCACCAGCGCCTCGGCAGTGGGGAAGCGACGGTAGACGGTGCCAACGCCCAGTCCGGCGCGGCGGGCGACGTCGTCGAGTTGCAACGGCACGGCTTCGACCAGTGGACTCCGTTCAAGCCTCTCTTGAGGCGTGCTTGTCTTCCGTGAGGCCGGTCTTGACGATTTCGAACACGTTCAACGCCTTTACCGACAGTTGAACCCAAACGGCCCGGAAGTCACGGACGGCTCGGACGCGACCGCGTTCGCCGCGATCATCGATCGGCAGGGCCTGCACCTGTTCGTCCTCGAAGTCGACGGCGCCGTCGTTGCCTCCACCTACCTGAACTTGATTCCCAACCTCACCCGATCCGCCGCACCATACGCGGTCATCGAAAACGTCGTCGTCGAAAAGGCGCTGCGCGGAACTGGCCTGGGCAAACGCATCATGGCGGACACGCTCCAAGCCGCATGGGACGCCGGCTGCTACAAGGCGATGTTGATGACCGGCTCCCAACGGCCATCCACCCACGCGTTCTACAAGGCATGCGGCTTCGACCCCGACGCCAAGTTCGCATTCCTCGCCCGCCCACCGCGATGACCTGACCGCGGGAACGGCAAGATTAGTCTGAACAGACTTCCCGTCAGTCGACCGGACCAATCTTGCCAACTACAAGGCCAACGAGCCTGCGCCTGGCAGCCCTCCGCCGGAACGGACACCAGGGATCTTGCAAGCCATGGTCCAGGATGGTCCAGGGAGCATCTCGAAACACCGTCCCTGACCGGCCCTTCAAACTCGGCTCCGGATCCGCTCCTGTTCTCGGACGGCGATTCAGCCAGCACCGCTGACAGCTGCTGTACGTCGGCGGCGGCGGCCCGATCGAGCCGCCCCGGCAGCGCATCTCGCCGCTGGCTCAGCCGGCCGCGTCCGCGCTGGTGGTGCATGAGGTGGCCAGCGAGCGATCTGTGTTCAGGTTAGGCACTCAGGGCGCTGGTTCGGTGATCGGCTCGCCGTCCTTATTGCCGGTGGCGGTGAGGCATCGGATCGTGGCCAGGACTTCCAGGCCTATGTAGCGGCGCCCTTCGGCCCATTAGTCGTTCTGCTCCGCCAGCACGGCGCCGACCGGCCGGATCCTCGACCAGCCGCAACGACCGGCCTTGGCGAGACGTCCGCCTCCGTTCGCGGACGCGGGCCTGATCAGGTGGGTCGAGCCTGGCCGAGCCGTCGTCCCCGGGATCTCGCTGATTCCCACGGCCGGGCGCACTCCGGGCCACGTCTCGGTGCTGATCGAGGACGCCGGCGAGAGCGCCGTCATCACAGGCGACCTGCTGCACTTCCCGATGCAGATCGCCCACCCCGACTGGTCGGCGGAGATGGACACCGGCCCCGACGCGGCGGCCCGTACCCGAAGAAACTTCGTCGAGCGGTTCGCCGATTCCAGGCGGCCCGCTGGGCCGCCCGCGCCGGGCTCCACCTGCCCGCCGATCGCCACGCGGCGGTCGCGGCCGTCGCCAACCACATCAGCTCCGTCGTGGAGGTGCTGCGCGAGCTGGACTTCGGCGACACCCCGCCGGCCACCGCCTACCGCGCGGGAAGGGAGATCCACGATGCAGCCGTATGAACTGTCCCTGGCCGCAGCCGCCGACGCGATCCGGGAACGGCAGCTGTCCCCCGTCGAGCTGGTGGGCTCGACCCTTCAGCGCATCGCGCAGTTGGAGCCGCAGCTTCAGGCCTACGTCACCATCACCGCCGAGCGAGCCCGCAAGGCCGCGCGTGAAGCAGAACACGAGATCGCGGCCGGCCGCTATCGCGGTCCGCTGCACGGCATCCCCATGGGTGTCAAAGATCTGATCGACGTCGCGGGCGCGGCGACGACGCCCGGCTCCCGAGTCCGCGCCGGCCACCGGGCGCAGACCGACAGCACGGTCGCCACGCGCCTGGCGCAGGCCGGTGCCGTCCTGCTGGGCAAGACGCACACGCACGAGTTCGCCTACGGCCTGACCACCCCGCAGACCCACAACGCGTGGGACACCGACCGGGTCGCGGGCGGCTCGAGGGGCGGATCCGCCGTCGCCGTCGCCGCCGGCATGGCCACGTTCGCCCTCGGTACCGACACCGGCGGGTCCATCAGGGTGCCCTCCGTGCTCAACGGGGTGGTGGGCCTCAAACCGACCTACGGCCTCGTCCCCCGCCACGGCGTCACCTCCCTGTCCTGGTCACTGGACCACGTCGGCCCGATCACCCGAACCGTCGAGGACGCGACCCTCGTCCTGACTGCCCTGGCCGGACACGACCACCGGGACGCCGCCTCCCTGACCGCACCCGCCGTGGACTACCGGCCGACCGCCGGCCCGGACCTGACGGGGCTCCGCGTCGGCGTACCCCGCGACTACTACTTCGACCACACCGACCCCGAGGTCGAAGATGCCGTCCGGCAAGCCGTCGACCTTGCAAGCTCCCGGCGCACGCCTCGTCGACGTGCAGATCCCCATGACGCGCTATATCCAGGCAACCCAGTGGGCTCTGATGGTGCCCGAGACCACCGCGTACCACGAGGGCACCCTGCGCACCGTCCCCGAGCTCTACCAGGCCGATGTCCGGATCCTGCTCGAGGCCGGCGAACTCATGCCCGCCGGGGACTACCTGCGCGCTCAGCGTTCCCGCACCCTCATGCGGCAGGAATGGGCCCACCTGCTGCAGCAGGTCGACGTGATCGCCGCCCCCACCGTCCCGGCGACCGCCGTCAAGGCCGGCCAGGAGACAATCACCTGGGCCGACGGCACCGTCGAGGGTGTCTCCGACGCCTACGTATGTCTGTCGTCCCCCGCCAACATCACCGGAATACCGTCGCTCTCCGTACCGGTCGGCCAGGACACGGCGGGGCTGCCGATCGGCATGCAACTCCTCGGGCGACCGCTCGAGGAGAGCGTTCTCCTACGGATCGGCCATGCCTACGAGCAGTCACTAGAAGCAATGATTTCGCTTTAAAGTGAATCCATGAGCAGAGAAATGGTTCGCCCCGGCGGACGCAGCGCACGCGTCCAGGCCGGGGTGCACGCCGCCGTACGCGAGCTGTCCGCCGAGGTGGGCCGGGACGCCCTGACCGTGCCGATGATCGCCCAGCGCGCGGGGGTGACCCCGTCGACGGTCTACCGGCGGTGGGGGGACCTGCAGGAACTGCTCTCGGACGTCGCGGTCGAGCGGCTACGACCCGACACCACACCCGGCGATCACGGCACACTCCGCTCCGACCTGACGGCCTGGGCCGAGCAGTTCCTCGACGAGATGTCCTCCCCCTCCGGCCGCGCCTACGTCCGCGACGCCCTGCTCGGCGACCCGGACGGCGGCAACGCCGGCCGCTGCTCCGCCTACGCCGCCGAACAGATCGACGTCATCCTCACCCGCGCCACCGAACGCGGCGAGCAGACACCCGCCGTTGAGACCGTCATGGACCGTGTCGTCGCTCCCCTGATGTACCGCATCCTCTTCCGCCCCGACGGCCTCGACGCCGTGTACGCCCGCCAACTCGCGACAGGAATCCTCGAGGTGACTGGATAGGTGCTCCTTTGAATTGGGGCCCGGCTTGATCGTGGCCTGAGATACCGGCGGGATGGCGATCGTGTCGAGACCCTTGACCCGCGTGGTTCAATCCATTGCCGGAGAAGCGGCACCTGGATGCCCCGGGCGGTCAATCGAAAAGTCTCAATCGAATAACGGCGCCTGTCCTTCGCATGATGTTCGGTCTACTTTGGGGCGACTCGTCCGCAAACATTCCGCACACAAGCCGAACACGGCAGTACACGCGGACCCGCCCCCCATGCCATGACCGAAAGGTGCCCCACCTTGGCATCCGTCGAAATCCTCACTCCGCGGGCCGGCTCCGGCTCCTCCGGCGGCCCCGGCCGCTCCTCCCGATCCCTCAAGCGCGAAGTCGGCCTCATCGGCCTGACCTGGGCCTCCGTCGGCTCGATCATCGGTTCCGGCTGGCTGTACGGCGCCCAGAAGGCCGTCGTCGTCGCCGGCCCCGCCGCGATCGTGTCGTGGATCATCGGCGCCGTGGCGATCACGCTGCTCGCCTTGGTGCACGCCGAGCTCGGCGGCATGTTCCCGGTGGCCGGCGGTACCGCGCGGTATCCGCACTACGTCTTCGGCGGGTTCGCCGGCATGTCGTTCGGCTGGTTCTCCTGGCTTCAGGCGGCAACCGTGGCGCCGATCGAGGTCGAGGCCATGATCGGCTACGCCGGGTACTTCAGCTGGGCCAAGAGCTGGCAGAACCCCGACGGCACGCTGACCCACACCGGCTTCCTGGTCGCGCTGGCACTGCTGGCGGTGTTCGTCCTGGTGAACTTCCTGGGCGTCAAGGCGCTCGCCCGGGTCAACACCTCCGCGACCTGGTGGAAGATCTTCATCCCGCTGCTGGCGATCTTCGTGATCTCCGCCGGGCACTTCGAGGTCTCGAATTTCACCTCGCACGGCTTCGCCCCATTCGGCGCCAAGGGCATGCTGGCGGCGATCAGCACCTCGGGCATCATCTTCGCGCTGCTGGGCTTCGAGCAGGCCATCCAGCTGGCCGGCGAGTCGCGCAACCCCGAGCGCGACATCCCCCGCGCGGTCCTCGGATCGGTCGCCATCGGTGCCGGCATCTACCTGCTGCTGCAGCTGTCCTACATCGGCGCCTTGCCGGGCAGCACCTTCGTGCACGGCTGGGCGAACCTGGCCTACAAGGGCATCGACGGTCCGTGGGCCGGCCTGGCCTCGATCGTCAGCCTGGGCTGGCTGGCACTGATCCTGCGGGCCGACGCCATCGTCTCCCCCGGCGGCACCGGCCTGATCTACACGGCCTCCACCTCGCGCATCTCCTACGGCATGGCCCGCAACGGCCTGGTGCCCCAGCTGTTCGCGCGCAGCAACAAGCGCGGCGTGCCGTGGTTCGGCCTGCTGGTCTCCCTCGGCATCGGCGTGCTCTGCTTCCTGCCGTTCCCCAGCTGGCAGCGGCTCGTCGGCTTCATCACCTCAGCCAGCGTGCTGATGTACGCCGGCGCCCCGCTGGCGTTCGGGGCGCTGCGCAAGCGACTGCCGGAGGCCGAGCGGCCCTACCGGCTGCCCCTCGGCGGCGTGATCGCACCGCTGTCCTTCGCGGTCGCGGGCCTGATCATCTACTGGTCCGGCTGGGACACACTGCGCTGGCTGGCGGGCTTCACGGCGGTCGGATACGCACTGCTCGGCAGCTACGCCTGGTACGCGCACGCGACCCGCAAGCCCTACGCGCCGCGGATGCAGTTCAAGTCCGCGTTGTGGCTGCCGGTCTACCTGCTCGGTCTGGGGCTGATCTCCTGGCAGGGCGGCTTCGGCCAGGGCGCAGAGGGCCACATCGGGCTGTGGTGGGACATGACGCTGGTCGCCGCGTTCTCGCTCGCCATCTACTACTGGGCGGTCAACACCGCACTGCACGCCGAAGAGATCCAGGCAAACGTCGCCATGGTCGAAGTAGTCGACGAGGGCGGCCACTGACAGCTCACCGGATGTGCAACGAGACCCGGCCCGGCGAATGATCGCCGGGCCGGGTCTCGTTGCACCATGTTTGCGATTTTGAACCGTACCGGGATGGTGCCATGCTTTTCCGTTTGACAGCCAGGTCGGAGCTGTCCCCAGACCTGGCTGTCAAACCCGTCGCCATGGTCTGAATCCGGACGGTTCACCGGATACGGCGGCCTCGACCTTGCCGCCAAGTCCGTGTTCGGCGCACGCCCCGTCTGGTTCGCCGACAACGACCCCGACGCAGCACGAGTACTGAAGCACCACCACCGTCACGTACCGAACCTCGGCGACATCACCGCCCTGGATTTCACCGACCGAGCAGCGGTGCCGGGCATCGACATCCTCGCGGCCGGATGACCGTGCCAGGACATCTCCATCGCCGGACGCGGCGAAGGACTGAAGAAAGGAAACCGTTCTGGCCTCTGGTTCACCGTCGCAGCCGCCGTTCGCGATCTACGACCCGATCTCGCGCTCCTGGAAAACGTTGCTCAACTCCGACAGCGAGGACTCGACCAAGTCCAAGCCGACCTGGCCGGCAGCGGGTACCACACGGAATGGCTATGCCTCCGAGCGTCCGAGGTCGGCGCCCCGCACCGACGAGCCCGCATGTTCATCCTCGCCTGGAACCCCGGCGAACACGCGCAGCGCCTCCTCGAAGCTGCTGCCCACGCCCCAGGCCCGCGACGGCGACGGACGGGGAGCCTCCGATCCTGCTGTGCGCCGAGCCGGAGGCCACTCAGTGGGACTGGACGATGCGGTCTCGGTCCTGGCGGAACCGCGCTCGGAGGCGATGCTGTTCCCAACACCGAGGGCATCCGACGGGCCGAAGGGCGGGCCGAACCAGCGCGGGTCAAAAGGCGACCTGATGCTCACCTCTGCGATCGCCCGACTGGCCCGGCACCCGACCCGACCGAACCCGGGCGCCACGGTCCCCCACGAATGCGACCGGAGTTCAGTGCCTGGCTGATGGGGCTGCCAACTGACGACTGTCTCGCCGCAGTCCCGGACGTGTCCAGGATCGCCGCACTGCGACTGGCCGGAAACGGCGTCGTGCCGCATCAGGCCGAGACCGCGTTCCGCGAGCTGGCTCGCCGGGCATGTGACTACGGCCAGCAGCACAGTGCAGGTCCTTGAACGGCGGGAGCCCGGCATTCCGGCACCGACAAATGCGTCCCTCGGAGAACACTCATCACTGAGTACGCAGCCTTATGACACGCGCCGGTACCCGCAAGGCGAAGCGCCCTGCACACGAATACAACCACTACCGCTGATCCAGCCCGATTCACGCGCCCGGTGACCTTGCCCTGTCGAGATCACCGGGCCACTGGAGTTCGCGCGGCTGGCGGCGCCCGGCATGCAGGCCGATTCACTTATATCGAAAGCCTGAGCAAGGTCGCGTCGGCCAGCCTTCATTGCGGGTCGCGCCGTGGAAAGAAGGCGAACCGATTCGGCTCCTCGAGGAGACTGCGAAGACCTCCAGCTGATTCACTGCCGTCATCAAGCAGTGCGACCGACACCAGCGTCCTCAATCACGTATCCTCAGGGGCGTTTTCGCTCACGGGTGAATCCGAGGCCGACGGTGCGAGCGTGAAGTAGAACGTGGCGCCCTGGCCGGGAACACTTCGCGCCCAGGTCCGCCCGCCGTGTCGGCCGACGATGCGCGAGACGATCGCCAGCCCGATGCCGGTGCCCGGGAACTCTTCGGCACTGTGCAGGCGCTGGAACGGTGTGAACAGCTTCTTCGCGTACCGCGCGTCGAACCCGGCCCCGTTGTCGGCCACGAAGTAGGTCCGGTCCTCGCCGGTCCCGATGGATCCCACGTGGATATGCGCGGGTGTGCGGCCCGCGGTGAACTTCCAGGCGTTCGCGAGCAGGTTCTGCAACACCACGGCGAGCAGCGTCGCGTCGCCGGTGGCGGGCAGGTCCTCGATGACGATCTCGACCTCGCGTCCGGGTTCGGCGCCGGCGAGTTCGGCGAGGATCTCGCGGGCCGCCTCGCCCAGGTCGACCGGGCGGCGCACCAGTTCGGTCCGCGCGGTGTGGGACAGGCTGAGCAGGGCGTCGATCAGGTCGGACATGCGCTCCGTCGCGGTGCAGACGCGTTTGAGGTAGTCCAGGCCCGTCGCGTCGAGCTGTGCGGCGTAATCCTCGAGCAGGATCTCGCTGAAGCCGCCGATCGTCCGGAGCGGGGCGCGCAGGTCGTGGGACACCGAATACGCGAAGGCGTCGAGCTCCCGGGTCGTCGCCTCCAGCTCGGCCGTACGCTCCCGCACCCGCGTCTCCAGCTCGGTGATCAGCATGCTGACGTGCTTCTCGGCGCGCTTGAGGTCGGTGATGTCCGTGGAGATCCCGCAGACCGCGTGCGGACGGCCGTCCATGTCGGTGATCGGGTACTTCACCGTGATGTAGATGTGGGGGCCGTCAGGGTGCGGGGCGACCTCCTCCACCTGGATCGGCACACCGCGCTTCAGCGCCTTGAGATCGTTGGCGCGGAACCTGTCCGCGATGTCCTTCGGGAACAGGTCGTGGCTGGTCAGCCCGACGATGGTCTCCCGCTGGACGTTGAACAGCAGCTCGAACTCGCGGTTGACCAGGATGTAGCGGCCGTCGATGTCGCGCATGTAGATCACGGCGGAGGTGCTGTCGATCACCTTCCACAGCTGGTCGCTCTCCTTGGTGGCCTCCAGCAGCAGCGTCTGCGTACTGCGCACCGCCGCTTTGGCGCGCGTCGCGACGCGCGCGGCGAACAACCCCGCGGTGCCGAGGACGGCCACATCGGCGGCGGCGACGGCGATCGCCGTCGTGCGGGACGGCTCCGCGCCGGCCGAGGCGAGAACGAGCACGTCGGCGGCACCGGTCACGGCGATGACGGCGGCCATCCCGGCCAGCAACGGCGCGCGTCGCACGGCGGAGGCCCGTACCCGCAGCCTGCGCCGTACCGCACCCGGCTTCGCGGTGCCGTCGCCGGAGGTCACCGGCAATTTCCCCGATCCGTCGCCCCGACAGGTCGCCCCATTGCCTCACCTCAATGCCGACTGCCGCCGACTGCCGCCGACTTCCTGTGCCGCCGACTTCCTCTGCCTCACCTCAGTGGCGACTTCCTCGAGGCTGTGCCTGCCTTTCTCGAGTCTGTGCAGCCCCGGGGCGACCGGCAACCTCACTGAGCCTTGTGGGGCGCATCGGTCGTGCTTGGTCGTGCCTGGTCGTGCTCAGTCGTGCTCAGTCGTGCCCGGTCGTGCTCCATCGCGCTCGACCTTCGCCGCGAGCGGTCCCGCGAGACAATGGCGGTGACCGAGGAGGCCGGAGATGTCGACAGATTCGGCGGCGGAGCTGCGTGCCTACCGGCGCGCCGCGCAGGCGGCGGCGTTCGACCACATCGGCGAGCGCTACGACGACGCGTTCCCCCACAAGGACGGCCAGATCGCCGTCGCCCAGTGGCTCATCAAGCGGCTGCCGCCCAATGCGCGCGTGCTGGACGTCGGGTGCGGTACCGGGCTGCCGACGGCCCGCCAGCTGGTCGCGGCGGGCGCCGACGTCACCGGCATCGACATCTCACCGGTGATGCTCTCGCTGGCCCGGGCCAACGTGCCCGAAGCTGCGTTCCTCCTTGTGGACGCCACCGAGATGGACGTCGCGCTCGGCTTGTTCGACGCGGTCGTCGCGTTCTTCTCGCTGCTCATGCTCCCGCGTTCGGAGATCCCGGCCGCGCTCGCGGCGCTGCGCGGCGTGCTGCGCCCCGGCGGGTGGCTCGTCCTGAGCATGGTCGAGGCCGACCTCGATGACGTGCCCATCTCGTTCCTGGGTGTGTCGGTGCACGTCACCGGGTACTTCGAGGAGCGGTTGCACCGGGTGGTGAGCGAGGCCGGGTTCCGTATCGTCGTCCAGGAGACCGTCCGCTACGCACCGGTCGACCGCTACGCGCCGCCGGAGATCCAGTTGTTCCTCGTCTGTCAGCCCGACGACTCCTGACCCGCCGCGCCGAGCGTGATCGCCTTGGAGGAACCCGCGGGCGGCGGGAAGATCCCCTGTCCCGGAGTCAAGATCCGGCGCGGGTCGTAGCGCTGCTTGGCGGTGACGAAGAACGGCCACTGCGAGCCGTACTGCTGGCGCCAGTCGGCCGTGGTCAGGCCCGGAATGGACCCGACCGGGTACTGGGTCCCGTCGAGCGCCTGGTTCTCGTGGTAGAGCGCGGCGTTCGCGGTGAGCATCGCCGACGCCGGCAGCGCGCCGACGTCCGGTGACGCGGTGCGCAGAATCGAGAACAGGAAAGCGAACTCGCCATGGCGCGGCACCCGCAGCAACGGCGCGGTCAGCTTCGCCACCGGGACCGGGTAGACCAGGACCAGCCCGCTCGCCCCGATGTCGGCCGCGGTCAGCCCGGCGACGGTCGTGCTGACGAAGGCGTCGGCCGCCGCGTCGGGGACCAGCAGGTTGAGCCAGGGGTGGGGGTCGAACCACTCGCCGGTGGACTGCAGGAACGCGACGACCGGCGCGAGCTGGTTGATGAAGTCGACGTAGGCGAAGTCCTGGGTCTGCGGCACCCCGGTGAAACCGAGGCCGGCGAGCACCGCGGCGTCGTTCGGCGGGGTGGCGTCGTAGTAGACGGCCCCTTGCAGGGCGAACCCGGCGGAGGCACCGACCGGGCTGACCGAGCCTTCGAGCCAGTCGAACCGGCCGTCGTGCGCCGCCTGCCGCTGCGCCGCCATCAGGCTCGCGGCCGTGGGGTAGGCGAGCGTGTAGCTGCGCACCGACGTCGGCGCGGCCACCAGCCGCACGGTGCACCGGGTGATCACCGCGACCTGCCCGAGCCCGGCGAGCGCGGCGTGGAACAGGTCGGCGTGCTTGGCCGCGGAGCAGGTGAGCACCTCGCCGGTCCCGGTGACCACGTCGAGCTCGGTCACGTTGTCCACCTGCGCACCGAAGCGCTGCGTGGCCCCGCCGAACCCGCCGGCGGCGACGGTGCCGCCCACCGACAGCTCGATGTAGTCGGTGAACACCGGCGGCGTCAGCCCGTGCGCGACGCTCGCGGTCAGCAGCGTGTGCCACAGCGCGCCGGCACCCACCGACGCCGTCTTCGCGACGGGGTCGACCGAGATCGCGTTCAGCGGCGTCATGTCGATCACCAGACCACCGCTGACCTGCGCCTGGCCGAACGTCTGGTGCCCCTGGCCGCGCGGCGCCACCGGCAGCCCCAACCGCGCGCAGAACCCGATCATCACCGCGATGTCCTTGACCGACCCGGGCTCGAGCACCGCCCGGGGCGTGCGATGGACCAAATGGCCGAAGTCGTCGGCGAACGGCGCGAGATCGGCCGGATCGAGCAGCAGCCGCCCGTCCAGGGGCGGCACCGGCACGACGCCGGACCCGCCCCCGGCCGCACTCCCGGAGTCGGCGGCTCCCCCGGTGTCAGCCGCCGCCCAGACCCGCGCGGTGGGATCGAAGCCAGCGACCAGTACGCCGCCGGCGAGCGTGCGCAGCAAGGTCCGTCGGCTCGGTGTGTGCCCCACGTCTGGCCTCATTTCCCTTGATCGACAGAACGCCGAAAGTTAATCGTGGCGCGCCGCCACTTCATCGGAGGCGCGCCGTGGACGTCCGGCGATGAACCCGCTGATCGCCGTCGCGACAGCGTGCGGTACCTCCAACGGAGACAGATGACCTGTCTCTGGGAGCACCTCCAGCGACGCTGTGCCGATGAACGGCAGCAGATGATCGGCCAGTGTCGCCGGCGGGTCGACGCGGTCGTCGGATCCGGCGAGGACCAGGACCGGCACGTCGATCCGCGCCCCTGCCTCGGTGAGGTCCTCGGTCAGTCCCTCGCTCGGCCACGCCAACCGGGCCTGCGGATTGCCCGCCAAGCTGTCGGCGACGACCTGCGCTCGGAGATCCGGGGTCAGCTCCCCCAGCGTGAGCACGTGGTCGATGGCTGCTTGGACCGCCGCCTCGGACGTGTAGACGTTCTTCAGCTGTTCGCGGGTGTCCTCGTCGACGGTCGGGCGTGGCGGCGCCGGCGCGACCAGAACCACGCCGGCCAGGCCGGGCGGGCGCCGGGAGGCCACGAGTTGCGCCACCTTGCCGCCCATGGAGTGCCCGACCAGGACGAACTTCTGGATGCCGAGCCCGGCCACGATGCGTTCCACGTCGTCGGCCAGCTGCTCCAGGCCGTAGGGCCCGGGCAGCGCTGAGGCGTCGCCCCAGCCCCGGTGGTCGAAGGTGACTATCGGACATTGGCCGCGCAGGCGGTCGACGACCGGTCCCCACGTCCGGCGGGAGCCTCCCCAGTAGTGCAGCATGATCAACGTGGGCTGATCCTGGCTTCCGTCTTCGATATACGCGCGGGTGGTGCCGCCAACTATGGCGATTTCCCGAGATTCGAGTGTCATCGTCGCGTTCCTTTCCTCGTGATCGACACTAGGCGGGGCATCACTGCCAGTACGAGGTATGTTCGGGACTGATGATTGTCAAAAACGGACACTCGCAGCCGATCCGCGCAGCCCGCTACACGCCGGACGCGCTGGGTGTCGAGCTGCTCACCTTCGCCGAACTGCGGCAGATGCGCGCCGGTCAGCGGCCCTGGGAGCTTGTGCGGGCGGACTTCCACGTCATCGCGTGGTGCGAGTCCGGGACGGGCGAGGTGACCGTCGATTTCGTTCAGCACCGGTTCGGCGCCGGCGAGGTCGCGTGGATCCGGCCGGGTTGGACGCACCGCTGGGACGACGTCACCGACGCCGACGGCGCGGTCCTGCTGTTCCGCCCCGAGCTGCTGCGCACCGCAACCGCCGCGGCGCAGCCGCCCGGTCTGGCCGGCAGCCCGATCGCCCCGATCACGAACCTGGCGATGGCGGCGTTCCACCACCTGCGCCAGGAGTCGGCCGCCGGCGACGACAGCCCGGCCGCCGCGCCTGTCATGCGCAACCTTCTGGAGGTGCTGATGCTGAGGCTGGCACCGTCTTCATCGCGGGCAGACGACTCGGCGGACAGCCTGTTCTCGACATTCGCCGCGACGGTGGAGACCAACTTCCCCCAGCACCGGGACTTGGCCTGGTACGCAGCCCGCCTCGGCTACGCGCCCCGCACGCTCAGCCGCGCCGCCCAGGCCGCCGCCGGAGTCGGTGCCAAACGCTTCATCGACGACCGCGTCGTGCTGGAAGCCCAGCGGTTGCTGGCCCACACCGACGACGCCGTGGCGCGCATCGCCCAGCACGTGGGATTCGACGACACGGCGAACTTCGCCAAGTTCTTCCGGACGCGCAGCGGCATGACACCGGGCCGGTTCCGGGAGTCGGTGCGGGCATGACCCTGCTTACCGCAGCAAGGTCGGAACTCGTGTCAGGGCCGGAACGCGTCTCAAGGCCGGAAGTCGTGTCAGGGCCGGAACTCAAGCGCCTGGCGCAGGTGAAAGTCGGCAAGGTCGCGGAACCACTGGCGTTGGGGGTGGTCGCTCTCGGCGATGCGCAGCGGTCCGGCGACCAGGTCGATGTGCATGGCGAACTGGTACAGACGCATCCGGTCTTCGTCGAGGTCGTCGCGGCGCAGGCGGTCGTAGTGCCGCTCGAAGCGCATGCGGGTGAAGACGTGTTCCCACTCGATGTCGAAGTACATCAGGCCTTCGATGTCGATGAGCACGGGTACGCCATCGGGGCCGACCAGGACGTGATCCGGACCGAGCTCGCCGTGGATCAACCCGATCCGCGACCGCGGTACCACCCGGGCGGCGAGGGAATGCAGCATCTCGATGAGGGCACCACGACCGGCCTCGGCACGCGGATCCCGCCCGGCGACCTCGTCAACCTCGGCCAGCGCCCGGTCCAGGACCGTCCTCTCGCACGACGCGGCCCTCGATCGGCCGCCCGCATCGACGAACCCGACCTTGCCGAAAGCAGGCGCGCCATAAGCGTGCATCCTGCCCAGCGACTCGGCCAGCACCTCCAGACTCGCCGCGCCGGCATCGGGCTCACGGCCCAGCAGCTCCTCCAGAGTCGTGCCGCCGGCGTCCTCGACGATGGCGACCTCCGCGGGATACCGGCTACGACTGCGGTCGGCCAACAGAAGAGCAGGGCTGCGAACGCCGAGATCGGCCAGCCGCACACTGGCAGCCTCGAACAGATCCAGCCCTGAGGCATGAGAGAACGGATCGGCCGGATCGGCGGCGTCATCGGGCAGCACACCGTGCCAGTAGTCCTCGACCGGATCCCAGATGTAGACGACGACGCAGGTCCCGTCATCCAACCGCAGCCGATAGACACCCTTCTTGGACCCGTTGGGCAGCCGCCGCGATTCGGCGATCCGACGATCCGTACCGAACGCGGCCGTCACGAGATCGGCGAGCTGGCCGGCGTCGGCAAAACGTCGTTCGGTGTCCAAGGCTGTTCCTCCCCGCAGACGAAGCCGTCACGCTGCCATGCCGCCGTCTCGGGTCGCAAACGATTTCGTTCAACTGATTTCGTTCAACTGGCGCAGACAGCGGCCAACACCCTGGTCGGCGCGGCCGCGACCCAGACACTGGCGCAACGCCGCCTCGACGACACGTCCGGCGAGATCGAACGAGCCACCGACCCCGCCGAGCGGGACCGCGTCCCCTCGCCAGGGTGTCGGCTGCTACCAGACGTTCGAGGGTGGCACGTCCAAACTGGAGCGCGGAGAGCCATACCTATAGCGTCTCCCCGTTCCACGGCCCAGGCTCCGCCAAGACCGCCGTTACGGCGACTCAGACTACTGATGGCTGATCCGGACCACCATCACGCACAGCGCCAGCACAGCGGCGCAGGATCCCGCGACGACGCCCAGGTCCACGCGCGGTTCGGTCCCGAAGGCGAGCACCACCGCGTTGGCGACCAGCACGACCCCGGCCATGAGGCTGGTAAGCATGACGAACTGCGGCACGCCGCGCAGAAGGACGATCCTGTCGCCCCGGTCGCGAGCCGTTGTGACGGCCACCGGCAGCAGGAGCATCGCCAGTCCGAGTAGTAACGATGTACCGGCCAGCTCGGATTGCGTCCCCTCCTTGGCAACGTCCCTGGCCCCCTCGCGCAGCCCGTAGCCGCTGACCGTCACCACCTTGCCCCGCGTCTCGGTCAGGACCAGTTCGTCGCCGCCTTGCGCCCGGCGGACCAGCGAATTCGAGCCGAGGAACTCGACATCGACGTATCCGTGCGCGGTCCAGGCCTCGAGGACGTATTCGAGAGTCCTGCCCGAGCCGGAGCGCGTCACACTTGCCACCGTGCCGATGACGTCCTGCCGACAGTCGGCGTCCCACGCGGCGCCGGCAGGGCACGGTTTCGCAGCAGAGAGCTCCTCCTCGGCAGCGACAGCCCCGATGCCGCGCGGAAGCAGGAACAGCGCGAAACCCAGGCAAGCCAGGCCGGCCAGGCCGGTGCCCAGGGTCCTGCGGTTGAGCCATCGCCCCGTCATCATGCCCCCGAACGCACACAGCCCGGCCGATCCGACCTGCTCGCCTCGCTCGTCTCACGAGCGCCACCGCAAGTTCTACACCCGCTGATCAGGCACAAGAAGCGGCCGAGCTGTTTGCATCTCGTTTGCGTCGCCCGCCCGAACCGGCTCAGTTCTCAATACGATGACCCCATGACAGAGTCGAGCTCCGCTCGGGCACGCCAGCGCGTCAGCCCCGAGGAACGGGAAGAGGCCGCCGAACGCATCCGGCTCGCCGCGGGCGAGGGGCGGCTGAGCCTGGAGGAGCTCGATGCGCGTATCGAGGCCGCGTTTTCCGCGCTGACTTATGGGGATTTGGACGCTCTGGTCGACGACCTCCCCATGCCGCCGGCCCCTGCCGTGCCGGACTCCGTGCGGCTCGCCATCAGTCACGGCCACCTTGAGCGGGTCGGCCTCTGGCAGATACCTCGCCGCCTCGTCGTCGACCTCTCCCTCGCTTCGGCCTACTTGGACTTCCGAACCGCTCCGCTCCCGTCGGGCGGGCTGGAGATCTGGTTCCAGGCCGAGAGGAGCAAGATTGTTCTGGCCGTTCCGGCCGACACGGCCGTGAGCGCCGACGAATTGGGGCTCCATCGGGGCAAGGTCGTGGACCGGGGACGTCCGCGCGGCGTGAGCGGCCCGGCGATACGCCTGACCGGCGACCTGCGGGGCTCCAAGCTGACGGTGAAGCGCCCGGGCTGACGGTGAAGCACCCGGGCCGACCCTGACCGGGCGCTCCTTTCAGCCATCGCGGACCCGCCGAACCATATTCGTGTTCTGCGAAACCCCGTTCGGGAACAAACGAGTCCTGCGCCTGCCCCAGGCCTGGTCCCTCCCGAAAGGAACCCCACGATGCTCCGTCGCATGGTGTTCGGCGCCGCCCTCATCGGCGCGGCGATCCTGGTGCCCGTCAGCTCGGCCAACGCGTTGCCGCCCGGCGGCGGCAACGGCACACAGAACTCCCTGACCTACTACAGCGACGCTCAGCACACACAGGTGGTCGGCGGCCAAGGCTACGACTGCCAGGGCAACCCGTGGCACTGGGGCACCACCAGCCCGTACTCCGTCTTCGCCATCAGCAGCTGCCTGCCGAGCTGAGCTGAGCGCCGCGAGCCGACACCGGGGCCGGACGGGACGGGACTGGACGGCCAACGCAAAGCCGGTCAGGCGAACAGCGTCTTCCCCCACCAATCCCCGGCCGCCCCCAGCCCCGGCGGCACCGCGAACAGGGCGCTGCCGGTGTGCCGGATGTACTCGTTCAAGTTGTCGTGCCGGCCCAGGCGGGTCTGGATGGGCACGAACTGCTTGCGCGGGTCCTTCTGGTACGCCAGGAAGAACAGGCCCGCGTCCAGGAGGCCCGTCGTGGGGTCGATGCCGTCCGTGTAGGAGTAGCCGCGGCGCAGGATCTTCTGGCCGGCGTTGTTCTCGGGGGCGGCCAGGCGGATGTGGGCGAAGTCGGGGATCGTGGGTTGGCCGTCGGGGCCATTGGCGGTGAAGTCGGGGGTGTCGAATTCGGTCTTGCCGGTCAGGGGTGCGCCGGTGGTCTTGGTGCGGCCGAAGACGCGTTCCTGGTCGGCCAGGTAGTCGGTGTCCCAGGACTCGATCAGCATGCGGATGCGGCGGGCCACCAGGTAGCTGCCGCCCTTCATCCACTGCTGGTCGGTCTCCTCGCCGACCCAGACGTAGCCGGCCAGGTCGGCCGAGCTCTCGCCCTTGATGTTGCGGGTGCCGTCCTTGAAGCCCATCAGGTTGCGCTCGGTCTGCTGGCCGACGGAGGTCGACGAGGTGCGGCCGAAGCCCAGCTGCGACCAGCGGATCACGGCCGTGCCCCGGGCCAGGCGCGCGAAGTTGCGGATGGCGTGGAAGGCGACCGTCGGATCGTCGGCGCACGCCTGCACGCACAGGTCGCCCCCGCTGCGCGCGGGCATCAGGGAGCTGTCGCCGGGCAGCGCGGGCAGGTCGGCCAGGGCCGCCGGACGCCGCGAGGCGAGCCCGAAGCGCTGGTCGAACAGGGACGGCCCGAAGCCGACCGTGATCGTCAGCTTCGCCGCGGACAGCCCGTCGGCCTCGCCGGTGTCGATCGGCGGCGCCTGCGGATCGGTCTCCACCGCGCCGACCGGCAGCCCCCGCGTCATCTGCGCCGCGGCAGCGGCCCACGTGCCCAGTAGCACCTGTAGATCCCGAGCCGAGGTGCTGGTGACGTCGAAGGCCGCGAACGCCAGCCGGTCCTGCGCCGGCGTGGCGATCCCGGCCTGGTTCGCGCCGTAGAACCGCACGATGTCGGCCGCGGGGTTCGGCGCCGGGGCGGCGGCGGGCTTGTCGCTGACGGGCTTGTCGCCGGCGGTGGCGCGGGCGACGCCGAACCCGGCCCCGCCGACCGCGGCGGCCCCGGCCGTGACGCCGAGCGCCCGCCCCAGCAGCTGCCGCCGACTGGCCCCGCCGGAGGCCGTGCCGGGCTCTGACGTCTCATCCACTGCGGATCCCATTCCTGTTTCGTCTATTCGTCTGTTCGTCTAGTCGTGTCCGGCGGGCCCAGATCGGCTCTAGGACTTCGTCACCTTCGCCGCCACCTGCGACAGCGGCTCCTGCACCGCCTTCACCGCGGCGGCCAGCTTCTGCTTGTCCGCGTCCTGCAGCGAGGAGTACAGCGCGAAGCCCGAGGCGTTGTCGCCGCTGCGGTACCCGTCGACCAGCTTGTCCAGGGCCGTGAAGGCGTCGGAGATGCTGCCGGTCAGCGCCGGGTCGATCTTCTGCAGCGCCGGCTTGAGGTCGGCGAAGGCCTGCTCGGCGCCCTCGTCGTTGCCCTGGAAGTCGAGCAGGTCGATGTGCGAGTACCGCTCCTCCTCGCCGGTGATCTTGCTGCTGGACACCTCGTCGAGCAGCTCCTGCGCGCCGTTGGCCAGCTCGAAGGGCTTGTACTCCAGGCCCGCGGTCAGCGACTGGAGCTTCTGCACGTTCGTCACCAGCGTGTCGCCGTACTGCGACAGGCCGGCCAGGCTCTTGTCGGCGAACAGGCCCTTCTCGATCCGGTGGAACCCGCCCCACTGGGCGTCCGGCACGTCGCCCTGGCGCGCGTCGATGTCGGCGTCCAGGTTGTCGCTGCCGCTGGTGAACGACTCGGCGACCGGCTCGATCTTCTCGTAGTACGGCCGGGCCTTCATGTACGCCTTCTGCGCGGCGTCCAGGTCCGAGCCCTTCAACGCGGCCTGAAGCGCCTGGCTCGTCTGCACCAGGTACCCCATCTGAGTGTTGACGTAGGCGGCGTACTCCTTGGCGCCCTGCGCCAGCAGCGTGGCGGTGTCGCTGTCGCCGGAGGTCGGCGCGGTGCCGGTGACGGTCAGGGTCTGGTTCGGCTTGCCGGAGCCCGGGCAGTACAGCGAGTACGAACCGGCGTCCACCGCGACGGTGAAGGAGCCGGTGAAGCCCGGCGGCAGGTTCTCCTTCTCGCCGACGATCCGCTGCCCGCTCTGGAGCTCGACCTCGCTGACGGCGGTCGCGTCCTTGTTGGCGATCTCGAAGGTGACCTGGCCGGCCGGGAAGGTCGTCTTGTCCACGGCGCAGCCCTCGGCCGCGGTGATGCTGACCGCCGCCCTGTGCGGGTCGCCGGCCGGGGCCGAGGAGGAGGACGAGGCGGCACCGGCCGCAGCGGACTTCGAGTCCGACCCGCTGGACTTGGAGGAAGCGCATCCGGCCAGCGTGCCGGCGGCGAGCGCCGCCACGGCCAGGCCGGCGAAGGCGGCCCGCGGTCGGCGGGCGGGGACGGCGCTCGTGGTCTTCAAGGCTGCTCCTGACAGGGCTCGGGGAACTTCGGGGCTCGACAGCGAATACTTAAGAGAGCAATTACTTAGGTAAGGCTTGCCTAAGTTACACGGATCCCGAAGGACTCACCGCCGCTTCCGCGGTGACGTGCGTCACATGCGAGCGCCGCTCGCGCCGTGTGAGCATCGCGAGCCAGGCCACGTAGACACAGGCCAGAGCCGTGACGCCCGCACTGAGCCAGGCCCCGGTCACGAATCCGTCGCGGCGGTCCAGCGCGGTCAGGTCGTGCCGGGCCGCGGCGGCCTCGGCGTGCGCGGCGGCGGCGGGCATCGTGTGGTCGGCGGTCGCCACCGGCTTGTCCAGCGCCACGTCCCCGACCGGCGTAGCGACGAGCGTGCCGCGGGTGGTGTCGGTGGATCGCAGATCGATGACACGGCCGGTCTTGGGCTCGACCCACAGGGTGGTCGACGTCGTCTCCGCGTAGTCGACGCGTACCGACCCGGCGTTCTGGCCCTGATTCGCCGGGCGCACGCCCAGGGGCAGCCGTCCGCCGTTGAGCTGGGCCGCCTCGTCGTAGCTCAGTGATGCCGGCCGGCCGGTGGCGGCGCCGGTGTGGGTAGCGGTGTAGACGTCGGTGGCGATGCCGTCGTGCGTCTCAGCACCGGTGCGCTGCGCGGTGACGTCCACCGGCCCGGCGTCGACACCGGCGCCGGTGTCGACGCGGAACGTCGCGGTGGCCGAGGGAGCCTCGGTGTGCGGAGCGGACGGCGCGGCGAAGACCAGCGCGATCGCCGTGACGGCCCCGACGGCGGCCACCCCGATCGCGGCGCGCGCCAGCGGGCCCCGGGCCGGGGTCCGGGTCGGCGGCCAGGCCACGAACAGCCCGATCGGCACCAGGTAGACCAGCCATCCGACGACCTCGATCAGCACCGGATGCTGCTGGACCCCGAGCATCCCGGTGAGCAGCGCCGACTGCACCGAGCCGGGCCGCACCACGCCGCTGAGGTCCACGGTCGACTGCTGCCCGGCGTTCAGCCAGCCGGCCTCGTGCGCGGTGTGCAGCGCGGTGGCCACCAGCCCGGCGGCGACCAGCACCAGCACGATGCCGGTGGCCCGGAAGAACTTCGACAGGTTCAGCCGCACGCCGCCCCGGTAGATGCCGTAGCCGAGCAGCACCGCGACCGCGATCCCGGCCAGCGCGCCGCCGCCGGCCTGCGTGGCGTTGCCGGACTCGTGGAAGGCGGCGAGCAGGAAGACCACCGTCTCGAAGCCCTCGCGCAGCACGGCCAGGAACGCCATGAGCACCATGGCCCGGCCGGCCGCGCCCTGCGCCATGGCGTCGGCGGCAAGTCCCTCAAGCTGCTTCTTCAGCCCGCGGGAGTTCCGCCGCATCCAGACCACCATGTACGTGACCATGCCGACGGCCAGCACGCCGACGACCGTCTCCAGGCCCTCCTGCTGCTTCTGCGGCAGTTCGGCCGAGGCGGCCTCCAGGCCCACGCCGACCGCGAGGCACAGCACCACCGCCGCCGCGATCCCGGCCCAGACCCAGCGCAGCAGGTCCTTGCGGCCTTGCTGGCTCACGAACGCCGCGATGATCCCCACGATCAGCGCGGCCTCCAGTCCTTCCCGGAGTCCGATGACGAAGGTAGGCAGCATGGGTCCGTCCCGTTTCGAGCGCTCGTAAGGATAGGCAAGCCTATGTTAGGTAAGCCTTTCCTTGCGAGGAGCCCCGGGGTTCCGATTCACCGCCCGGGGGACCCGATTCACGGCTTTCGCAGCAGCGGCAGCAGGTTCTCCCCGACCGTGTAGGCCTCCTCCAGGTGCGGCTGTCCGGACAGGATGAAGTGCTCGACGCCCAGCGCGCGGTACTCGGCGATCCGCTCGGCGACCTGCTCGTGGCTGCCGACCAGCGCGGTGCCGGCGTGCCTGCGGACCAGCGCGAAACCCGCCCACAGATTGGGGGCGACCTCCAACCGGTCCGCTCCCCCGGCGGTCAGTGCCGTCATGCGGCGCTGACCGACCGAGGTCGAGGCTTCGAAGCGGCGCCGGGCCACGGCGATGGCGGCCGGGTCCAGCGCCGCCAGCATGCGATCGGCCTCCGCCCAGGCATCGGCCGCGGTGTCGCGAGTGATGACATGCAGCCGGATGCCGAACCGCGGTGGCTCGCGATCCAGGGCGGCGGCACGTTCGCAGACCCGTTCGAGCTGCGCCGCGACCGCCTCGGGCGGCTCGCCCCAGGCCAGGTGGACGTCGGCATGGCGGGCCGAGACATCGGCCGCCGCGGCCGAGGCGCCTCCGAGGTAGACCGTGGGCGGCGGGCCGTCCAGCGGGCGCCCGACGGTCGCGCCGGCCACGTCGTAGTGCTCGCCCACGAAGTCGAAGGGCTTGTCGTCCCAGGCGCCTCGCAGGACGCTGATGAACTCCGCGGTGCGCTCGTAGCGCCGGTCGTGGCCGAGCCGGTCGCCGAAGCGGCGCTGCTCCTGCTCGTCGCTGCCGGTGACGATGTTCAGCGCGACACGTCCGCCGGACTGCTGCTGGAACGTCGCGGCCATCTGCGCGGCCAGCGTCGGCGCGATCGAGTCCGGCCGCAGCGCGACGATGAAGGTCAGGGCGCTGGTCAGGGCGGCCAGCGCGGCGGTGGTGATCCAGGGATCCTGGCACCAGGTGCCGGTCGGCGTCAGGACAGATTCGAAGCCCAGGCGCTCGGCGGCCCGGGCCACATCGGCCAGGTACCCCAGATCCGGCGGCCGGCCGGCGGCACGCGGGTCGTCGGTCGCGGTGCGGGAGTGGGCCCAGCCGACGATGTCCCGGCCGTCCCCGGCGGTGGGCAGGTACCAGTGGACGTGCGGGCCCCGGCCGGGGGTCGTCACCGCGCCGCCGCCGGCTCGGTCGCGGGCCGCACCGCCAGCAGTGAGCGGGCCGGTCCTTCCCCCCGCAGCCGCTCCAGCCACTGCACGACGTGCGCGGCGACGGTGCGGTGGATCGCGTCGTTGAGCACGTCGTGCGACGGAGTCCGGGCCAGCACCAACTCGGCGCCGGGCAGCCGGTCGGCCAGCGCCGATGCCTCCGAGGCCGGCGCGAGCTGGTCGTCGATGCCGTGCAGGAGAAGGGCGGGAATCGCCAGGGAGTCCAGCGCCGGATCGTCGAGCACCGCCGACAACTGTGCCGACACCGGTTCGGACAGCGCACCCCTGACGAAGTCGTGGTCGGCGTCCAGGCGCGCGCGATGCGTCGGACAGGCGGTACGCGCTTCCAGTTCCGCCTGCCAGTCCCCCGGTCCGGCGAACTGCACCCGGCCGGGGACGCCCACCAGAATCAGGCCGCCGATCGCGACTGTGCCGGACAGCGCCAGCGAAAGAGCATTCAAGGCGCCGGTGTCCGAACCGACGAGCACCACCGGCCCCGGGGCAACGGCGGCGAGCCCGGCAACAGTCTCGGCGAGCGCCGCGGCCCCGGCGCCGACACTGGCACCGACACCGACACCGACACCGACACCGACGGAATCACCGGTATCGCCGGCACCGACCGCGTGCACGGCGTAGGCGTCGTAGGCCAGCCGTCGTCCGAAACGCTCGTACACCCCGCCGTGCTCGCCCCGGCCGGGCAGGACCACGACCGTGCCGCGCACCGCCGCCGGGCCCTCGGGCAGCCAGCTGTGCGTCACCGACGCCGTCACAGTCACATTCACAGCCACAGTCACCGCGCCGCCCCGCTCAAGGCCGGTTCGGTCGCGACCGAACCCGATGCCGGCGTGCCGGAACCCTCGTTCTCTCGGCGCGCGACCTCCTCACGAACCAGCGGGATGAGGTGGCGGCCGTAGTCGATCGCGTCGTCGAGCGGGTCGTAGCCGCGGATGAGCAGCGTCGTGACGCCGATGTCCACATAGTCCAGCAGCGCCTGCGCCACCGTCTCCGGGGTGCCGACCAGCGCCGTGGAGTTGCCGCCGGCGCCGGAGGCCTTGGCCGTGGCGGTCCACAGCGCGCGGTCGTGGCGGTCGCCCTTCTCGGCGGCGGCGAGCAGACGCTGCGAGCCGACGTTCTCCGGCGCCTGGCCCGGCGTGCGCCAGGGGGCCTTCTTCGCCGACCAGAACGCGCCGCCGCCTCCGCCCTTGATCTTGTCCAGGATGCGCTCGGCCCGCTCCCAGGCCAGTTCTTCGGTGGCGCCGAGGATCGGCCGGAAGGACACCGAGATGCCGGGTGTGTCGACGCGTCCGGCGGCGGCCGCCGCGGCGTTCACCGCGGCGATCTGCTCGGCGGTCTCGGCCAGCGGCTCGCCCCACAGCGCGAAGGTGTCGGCGTGCTTGCCGCCGACCCGGTACGCGGCCTCGGAGGAACCGCCGAAGTACAGCGGGATCCGGGTGACCGGCTTGACCTCCGCGTGGTGGCCCTCGAACTTGTAGTACTCGCCGTCGTGGTCGAAGGGCTCCTCCGCGGTCCAGACGCGGCGCAGGATGCCGAGGTACTCGTCGGTGCGGGCGTAGCGCTCGTCCTTGGTCAGGTAGTCGCCGTCGCGGCGCTGTTCGGCGTCGTGGCCGCCGGTGATGGTGTGGACCGCGACGCGGCCGTCGGTGAACTGGTCCAGGGTGGCGAACTGCCGGGCCGCCAGGGTCGGCGCGACGAAGCCGGGCCGGTGCGCGACGAGCAGGCTCAGGCGCTCGGTGTGCGCCGCGGCGTATGCGGCGACCTGGCTGCCCTCGGGGAAGCCGGAGCCGTAGCCGATGAGGATCCGGTCGAAGCCGGCGTCCTCGTGGGCCCGGGCGAAGCGGCGGGTGTAGTCGGGGTCGATGATCGGGCCGGGGACGTGGAACGTCTCGGAGCCCGGCTTGGTGCCGATCATGCCGATGAACTCGACGGGCATCGGGATCTCTCCTTGCTCGGTGTCGCGGGTTTCTTGGGTTCGGGTCGATCAGTGCTGGGGTCGATCAGTGCTGGCTGTGTGCGGTGGTGGTGTGGCGGGCCAGGGCGGCGGCCCCGAGCGCGGCGGTGATGCTGTCGTCCTGCGGGGTGTGCACTCGCGAGCACAGGACGTCGCGCAGGTGCCGCTCCAGCGGATTGCGGCGGGTCAGGGCGTTGTTGCCGATCAGCGCGACGGCGCGCTCGACCGCGCCGATCGCCGCGCGGGTGCCGATCAGCTTGGCCGCGCCGCTGTGCTCGGCGGCGCGGCGGTCCCCGGCGTCCACGCGCTCGGCCAGCGCCTCGACCAGCGCGAGCGCCCCGAACAGGGCCGCCTCGATCTCCCCGACCTCGGCCTGGAACCGAGGCAGCGTGGCCAGCGGACGGCCCAGGGCCGAGGGGGTCCGTTCGTGCAGGAAGCCGACGAGCCAGTCGCGGGCGGCCTCGGCGACGCCGAGGTACAGCGCGGTCAGCCCGAGGTTGTTCCAGGCGATCAGGCCGGGGTCGCGCCGGGGGTCGGGCTCGGCGGGGTCGGTCAGGCCGGCGGTGGCCCCGCGCGGGATCCGGACCCGGTCCAGGATCACGTCGTGGCTGCCGCTGGCGCGCAGTCCCAGATGGTCCCAGGTCGGCTCGATGCTCAGGCCCGCCGCGCCGGCCGGGACCAGGAACGAGCCGACGCGCGGCGGCTCCTCGTCGGTCCGGGCCCACACCGCCAGTCGGCGAAGGCCGGGCGCGCCGGTGGAGAAGATCTTGTGCCCGGTCAGCACCCAGTCCTCGCCGTCGGCACGCGCCGTGGTGGCCGGCAGGCCGCCCCGGGCCGGGGTTCCCAGGTCGGGCTCGACGCGCAGCGCGTTGACCAGCGCCGGACCCCGGGCCGATTCCTCCAGCAGCTCGCGGTAGGACTCCTCGGGCCAGGTGGGGTTCGAGTCCTGGAGCGCGTGGGTGAACAGGGTCATCGCCGAGACCAGCGCCACCGACGGGTCGCCGGCGCCCAGAGCGCGCAGGACGCGCACGGTCCCGGCGAGCCGCACCCCGGCGCCGCCGTACCGTTCGCCGACCGTCGCGGTCAGCAGCCCGGCGCGGTGGACCCGGTCGACGCCGTCGAACGGGAAGGACGCGGCGCGGTCGTGGCCCTCGGCGCGCTCGGCGAGGAACGCCGTCACGTCCGCGAGTTGGTCGAACGCCGGCGGGATCAGAGCGGCATCGGTGGTCGGGGTGCTCACAAGTCTTCCTTTCTCAACAGGACCGGCGGTTCGGTGACCGTGACCGGCGGCGGTTCACCCTCGAAGCGCTCGACGTCGACCAGCGCGTGCTGGCCGGTGCAGCCCTGCGACAGCCGCGAGGAGGGGAGGTCGGCGGTGAGGGCGTTGGGGTTGCCGTGCGCGCACCAGGGCTCGTCGTCGAAGCCGGGGACGGGGTCGAACCACGCGCCGGTGGGCAGCTGCACCACTCCGGGCCGCAGCCCTTCGGTCAGCACGGCCCCGGCCAGACAGGCGCCCCGGGCGTTGAAGATCCGGACCAGGTCGCCGTCGGCGATGCCGCGCGGGGCCGCGTCGGCCGGGTGGATCCGGACCGGCTCGCGCCCGCCGACCTTCGAGCCCTGACTCAGGGCCCCGACATCGAGCTGGCTGTGCAGCCGGGTCGAGGGCTGGTTGGCGATCAGGACGAGCGGGGTCCCGGCGTTCGGCTGCTCGTCGGGCTCCAGCCAGGCCGGATACCCCGGGCAGTCCGGGTAGCCGAAGCCGCGTACCTTCTCGGACACGATCTCGATGCGGCCGCTGGGAGTGCGCAGCCGATGCGTGTCCGGGTCGGCACGGAAGTCCTCGAACAGGGTGAAGTGGCTGGGTCCGGCCGGCAGGAGGTACTCCCCCGCCTGCCAGAACTCTTCGAAGGGCGGAACCGCGTGGCCGTCTTTGCTCAGGCCGGCGCGCCAGCCCTCGTAGAGGTGGACCAGCCAATCGCGCGCCGAACGGCCTTCGGTGAACTCCTTTCCGAAGCCCAGCCGTTCGGCCAGGCCGGACAGGATCGTGTAGTCGTCGCGGGCCTCGCCGACCGGGCCGGCGGCGCGGTGCATCGCGATCAGGTGGGTGTCACGGCGTCCGCCGCCAAGGTCCTCGCGCTCCAAGGTCGTGGTGGCGGGGAAGACGATGTCCGCGTGCCGCGCGGTCGAGGTCCAGTAGGGCTCGTGGACGACGACCGTGTCCGGCCGGGCGAACGCGCGACGCAGCCGGCCGAGGTCCTGATGGTGGTGGAAGGGGTTGCCGCCGGCCCAGTACACCAGGCGGATGTCGGGGTAGGTGCGGCGCGCGCCGTCGTAGTCGTACTGCGCGCCGGGGTTCAGCAGCATATCGGCGATGCGCGCGACCGGGATGTACTCGTCCACGGGATTGCGGCCCTGCGACAGGTACGGCAGCCGCAGCTGCGGGCCGTGGTCGCCGACGTCGCCCATGCTGCCGTAGCCGTGGCCGAACCCGCCGCCGGGCAGCCCGATCTGGCCCAGCAGCGCGGCCAGCGCGATCGCGGCCCACACCGGCTGCTCGCCGTGCTGGATCCGCTGCAGCGACCAGGTGACGGTGAGCAGGGTGCGCGAGGCGGCCATGCGCCGTGCCAAGGCCCTGATGTCCTCGGCGGCGATGCCGCACCGGGCCGCGGCCCAGTCGGCGTCCTTGGGAACGCCGTCGGCGGCGCCGCGCACATAGCGCTCGAACTCGGCGGCGCCGACGGTGTACCGGTCAAGGAACGCCCGGTCGTGCAGGTCCTCGACGAGCAGCGTGTGCGCCAGGGCGAGCATCAGCGCCACATCGGTGGCCGGGGCGATCGGGTACCAGGTGGCGTCCACCGGCTCGGGCAGGTCGGCGCGCAGGGGGCTGATGAGCGCGACGTGCGCCGACAGGGCCTCCAGCGCTCCGGGCGTGACGTGCCGGGTCACCCCGCCGGGGGTGACGAACACGTTCTTGGCCGGTATGCCGCCGAACGCGACGATGAGCTCGGTGTTCTCGGTGATGGTCGGCCATGACGAACCGGCGCGCAGCACGGCCTCGGCGTCCCCGACGATGTGCGGGAGCACGACCAGGGAGGTCCCCAGGCTGTAGGAGTTGCGCGAGGAGGTGAAGCCCCCGGCCAGGTTCAGGAACCGGTGCAGCTGGCTTTGCGCGTGGTGGAACCGGCCCGCGCTGGCCCAGCCGTAGGAACCGCCGAACACCGCCTGCGGACCGTGGTCGCGGCGGACCCGGTCCAGCTCGGCGGCGACCAGGTCCAGCGCCTCGTCCCAGCCGACCTCCACGAACGGCTCGCGGCTGCGGCGCGGATCCGGACCCGGGCCGCGCTCCAGCCAGCCGCGTCGGACGGCGGGTCTGCGGACCCTGGTGCGGTGGCGCAGCGCCCCCGGGATGTTGGCCAGCAGCGGGGACGGCGCCGGGTCGGCGGGATGCGGGACCACCGTGATCCCGGCGTCGGTGTGCGTGTCGGCATCGGTGTCAGCGCCGGCGCCGGCCCGCACGCCGAAGGCACCCCAGTGCGAGGTGGTCGGCGAGACCGGCGCGGCGGCGGTCGGCACCATCGGCGGCAACATCGGCAGCGGCCCTCAGACGCCCGCGCCGACCAGCGGCGCACCTTCGTGCTGCGCGCGCACCAGCCGGACGAGGTTGCCGTAGTCCCGGGCGTCGTCCAACGGGGAGAAGCCGCGGATCAGCAGAGTGCTGACGCCGAGGGCGACGTAGTCCAGCAGCGCCTCGGCGACCTGCTCGTAGCTGCCGACCAGGGCCGTGGAGTTCCCGGCGGCGCCGGTCTCCTTGGCCACGGCGGTCCACAGCCGCTTGTCGTGGACGTCGGCCTCGGCGGCGTACTCCAGCAGCCGCTGCGAACCACGCGCGGCGGCGAAGTCCTTCTTGTCGCCGCCCCAGCCCCAGGCCTTGCGCGCTTCGCCGGCCTTCTCCTTGGTCAGCCGCAGCACCTCGGCGGCCCGCTCCCACGCCTCGGCCTCGGTGGCTGCCGGGATCGGGCGCAGGCTGACGCTGAAGCGCGGGTCCCGGCCGAACGGCGCCGCGGCGGCCCGCACCTCGCGGATCCGCTCGGCGATCCCGGCCAGCGGCTCGCCCCAGAACGCGTAGACGTCGGCGTGCTTCCCGCCGACCCGGACCGCGTCCTCGGACGCGCCGCCGAAGTAGACCGGGATGCCACCGGCGTCGGGGCGGATCGCGGACCAGCCGCCGCGCACGGTGTAGAACTCGCCCTCGAAGTCGAAGGGCTCAGTGCTTTCCCATTCCTTGCGCACGACGGTCAGGAACTCGTCGGTGCGGCGGTAGCGGGTGGCCTTGTCGGCCAGGTCGCCGTCCCGGGCCTGTTCGCGGTCGTCGCCGCCGGTGATGGTGTGCAGCGCGACGCGGCCGGGGTGGAAGGCGTCCAGCGTCGCGTACTTGCGCGCGGCATAGGTCGGCGACACGAACCCGGGACGGTGCGCGAGCAGCACCCCGATCCGGGAGGTGCGGGACAGGACCTGGTCGGCGATGACGAAGCCGTCCGGCGAGGCCGAGGAATGCGCGATCAGGACCCGGTCGAAACCGGACTCCTCGTGCGCGAGGGCCAGGTCCTGGAGGTATCCGGGCTGGACCACCGGGCCGTCGGCGACGGCGGTCTCGGTCTCGCTGCCGGGACGGGTCCCGGTGATACCGATGAACTCTATGTGGTTGATCGGGTTTGACACGGTCGTCTCTTTTCTGGCTGGGGCTGCGGGTTCGGGGTCGGCGTCGGGCGAGGTCAGACGGCGGCCGGCC
Source organism: Catenulispora sp. MAP12-49 (assembly GCF_041262705.1). Lineage (NCBI taxonomy): Bacteria > Bacillati > Actinomycetota > Actinomycetes > Catenulisporales > Catenulisporaceae > Catenulispora > Catenulispora sp. MAP12-49. The sequence continues at coordinate 628,788 of NZ_JBGCCP010000002.1, forward strand.
GGAGGCGGCGCAGCCGGGGTGTCGCGGCCACCAGCCGCGCGGTGTACGGGTGTGAGGGTTCTGTCAGGACCCGCTCGACAGGCCCCTCCTCGACGATCCGGCCGCGGTACAGCACCGCGATCCGGTCGGCCAGGCCCGCGAGCGAGGGCAGGTCGTGCGAGATGACCAGCTGCGAAGTGCCCGACCGGTCCCGCAGCCCGGCCAGCAGGGCCAGGACGTGGTTGCGGGCCGCGGCGTCCAGCGCGCTGACTGGCTCGTCGGCGATCACCAGATCCGGCGCGGTGACCAGGGCCCGGGCCAGCAGCACCCGCTGACGCTGACCGCCGGACAGCTGCGCCGGCCGGCGCGCGGCCAGTGCCGGATCCAGGCCCACGGCCCGCAGGGCGTCCGCGACCCGCTCGGCGCGCTCTCCTGCTGGCACCGCCCCGGCCACCGCCAGCGGCTCGGCGACCAGGGCGTTGACGTCCCAGTCCGGGTCCAGCGCCCGCAGCGGGTCCTGGAAGACCAGTTGGAGACGCCCGGTCCGGCGGAAGTCGCGCAGCGCGCGGGCCTTGAGCGCGGTCAGGTCGGTGCCGGCCAGGCTGATCGTCCCGGTGCGAATCGGGACCAGTCCGGCCACGGCGCGTGCCAGGGTGGTCTTGCCCGAGCCGGTCTCGCCGACCACGCCGACGATCTCGCCGGCGCCGACGGTGAGTGCCACGTCGGTCAGCACGGGGCGGCGGCGGTCGTAAGCGACCGTCAGGCCCTTTATCTCCAGGACCGTCATCGCACTCCTCCGGCGGCCGGTTCGCGGTGCCATACCGAGGCGGCCTCGATCAGCGCCCGGGTCCTGGGGTGGGCCGGGTCGGCCACGACGGAGGCGGCGGGGCCCTGCTCGACGATCTCGCCGGCGTCGCACACCAGGACGCGGTCGCAGAGCTCGGCGACGACGGCGAGGTCGTGGGTGACCAGCAGCAGCGCCAGTCCGCGGTCGGTGGCCAGGCGCCGCAGCAGCCCCAGGACGCCGGCTTGGACCAGGGCGTCCAGCGAGCTGGTGGGCTCGTCGGCGACCAGCAGGTCAGGGTCGCCGGACACCGCGATCGCGATCATCACCCGCTGCGCCATGCCGCCGGAGAGCTCGTGCGGGTAGGCGCCGTAGACGGTTTCGGGGTGGCGCAGCCCGACCGAGGCGAACAACTCCAGGGCCCGGGCGCGGGCCCCCTCGCGGTCCAACCCGGTCTTCAGGCGCAGCGCCTCGACCAGCTGGCGTCCGACGGGAATCGAGGGGTTGAGATAGGACGCCGGGTCCTGGAACACCGTGCCGACGCGGGTCCCGCGCACCGCGTCCCAGCCGCGCCGGTCGAGCACGGTCAGGTCGGTGTCCCCGAGACGGATCTCGCCGCCGGTGCGCACGCACCCCGGCGCCAGCAGGCCCAGAACGGCACGGCAGGTCAGGGTCTTGCCGCTGCCGGAGGCGCCGACCAGGCCGACGATCTCCCCGGCGCCGACGGTGAACGAGACCCCGCGGACCAGTTCGGCCCCGCCGGCTTCGACCCGCAGATCCGTGACGGCCAGTGCCACCCGGTGCGCGGCGGGCTTGGCAGGCGCGGCAGGCACGGCGGGCGCGGCAGGCACGGCGGGCGCGGCAGGCACGGCGGGCGCGGCCGCCGGGACAGTCGGTGCGGCCGGTGCGGCCGGTGCGCCGGACTCCAGCGAATCGATCTCAGACAGCTGCGAGGCTGACATCAGCATGCTCCCTTTCCTGTGCGAGCGGCTGCGGACGCGGCCCGTCCAAATCCGGAGCCGCGGCCCCGTCCCGGACCGCGTCGGCCAGGGCGTTGAGGGCCGCGGCGCCGGCCATGATGAGCAGGCCCGGGACCAGCGGCGCCCACGGCTGGACCGACAGGTAGGTCAGGTCGCTGCTGAGGATCTCGCCCCAGGTCGGCAGCGGCGGCTCGACGCCCAGGCCCAGGAACGCCAGCGAGGACACCGTCAGCAGGGCCGCGGCCAGGGCCTGCGCGGTGGTCACGGCGATCGTCGGGGCGACCTTGCCCCAGATGTGCCGGCGCAGGATCCACCACCGGGACGCGCCGGCGAGTTGGGCCGCCTCGACGTACTGGGAGCCGGCCTGGCTCAGCGCCGCCGCCCGGGTGATCCGGAAGAACCGGGGCGCCAGGAGCATGCCGATGGCGGCCATGGCCACGGTGAGGCCGTTGCCCAGCACGCCGGTGACCGCGACGGCGAACACCACGTACGGCAGCGTCAGCAACGCGTCGACGATCCGCGCCGAGACCCACTCGAAGACCGGTCCGAGCCAGACCGAGGCCAGGCCGGGCAGGACGCCGGCGAGCAGTCCGATGCCGACGGCCTCCAGCGCCCCGACCACCGAGGCGCCCGTCCCGGCCATCAGCCGGGACAGCACGTCGCGGCCGAGGTAGTCGGTGCCCAGCCAGTGCCCGGCGCCCGGGCCGCGCAGCGCCGCCGCCGGGTCCTGCGCCAACGGGTCGTGCGGAGCCAGCTGCCGGCCGAAGACCGCCAGCACCGCGATCAGGACGATCACCGCGGCGGCGATCCGCGCCGAGCGGAACCGCCAGGTGCTTCGCAGGATCCTCATGACGCCGCCCCCGCCGTGCCCGCTGCTCCGGCCGCGCCCGCCCCGCCCGCCGTGCCCGCCGCGCCCCGAGCTGCCACGGCACCGCCGATCCGCACTCCGGGCCGCCGCCACGCCGTCCGGCGCCGGGCCCGCGGGTTGAGCCGGACCAGCGCCGCGTTGACGGCGAGATTGCTCACCAGCACCACGGTGATCGTGACCAGCAGCGTGCCCTGCACCACCGGGATGTCATGGGTGGAACCGGCCTGCAGGGCGAGCTGCGCCACCCCCGGCAGCACGAAGATCTTCTCGGCGATCACCGCGCCCCCGATGAGGTTGGGCACTTCCAGGCCCAGCACGGTCAGCGCCGGGCCCGCCGCGTTGCGCAGCACGTGCCGGTACAGCACGCGCCGCGCGCTCAGGCCGCGCGCCGCCGCGCCGACCGCGTAGTTCTCCCCCAGCGCGCCGACCAGCGAGGTCCGCAGCTGCCGGGCCACCGCCGCCGCGGCCTCCACGCTCAGAGCCAGGGCCGGCAGGATCGCGAAGCGCAGCCACTGCACCGGATCCTGGCCCAGCGGCACGTACCCGCCGGACGGCAGCACCTTGAGGAACACCGAGAACACCACGATCAGCGCGATGCCCACCAGGAACGGCGGAACCGTCGCCAGCCCGGAGGCGGTCAGCGTGACCGTCCGGTCCCACCAGCCGCCGGCCCGCCGCGCCGCGCCGACCCCGGCCGCCGTCCCCACCACGGCGGCCAGGAGTAGCGCCAGCACCGCGATCGACAGGTCGACCGGCAGAGCCTGGCTGATGCTCGTGGACACCGGGATCGAGGTGAAGTAGGAGCGGCCGAGGTCCCCGGTCAGGGCGTGGCCCAGCCAGCTCGCGTACTGCACCAGGAACGGCCGGTCCAAGCCGAACTGGTGGTTGACCCGGGCGATGTCGGCCGGCGTCGCGGTGTCCCCGAGCGCGGTCGCGGCCGGGTTGGCCCCGCCGAGCGCGCCGAGGCCGAAGGTGACGAACGAGGCGACGAGGAACACCGTCACCGGGATCGCGGCGAACCTCAGGACCCTGAGCGCGATGCCGGCGGCCCGGCGGGATTCGGGCTCGGGTTCGGGCTCGGATTCGGGCTCGGATTCGGGCTCGGGCTCGGGCTCGGGCTCGGGCTGATCGAGGCCGTCGGCGTCATCCTCGCCGTATCCGTCCGCGCTCACTTGGCCGTCACCCCCTCGAAGCGCTGGACCACGGTGTCGGCGGGAAGGTCGGAGACCGAAGCGGAGTGGGCCAGGATGCGCGGCACGGTGTAGAGGAACACGTTCGGCTCCTGCTGCACCGCCAGCGCGGTCGCCGCCTGGACCACTGCCGGGTAGTCCGGGCTGTCCAGCGGCGTGGAGCTGATCTTGTCGACCGCGGCCTGCAACTCGGGACTGGTGCCCCGGCCGGGGTTGAGCAGCCCCGCCTTGCCGAACAGGACCTGGAAGGCCTGAGCCGTGGAGTCACGGCCGGCGAAGGCGTCGACGGTCAGCGCGCGGGAGTGCTGGACGTAGACGACCTGCGTGAACTGCGCAGCCGGGATCACCTCGATCTTCACGGTGAAGCCGACCGCCTGCAGCTGCGCCTGAAGCTGCTCGGGCACTCCCGCGGCGGCGCTGGTGGTGATGGTGACCGCCGGGTGCGCACCGTACTTGGACGCCGCCAGCAGCGACTTCGCCTTGTCCGGGTTGTACGCGTAGGCATCGCCGACCGCGTCGCTGTATCCCACGTACCCCTTCGGGAACGGCTGGTAGGACACGTCGCCGACGCCGAAGTTCGCGGTCTGCAACAGTGCCTTGCGGTCCACCGCGTACTTCAGCGCCTGGACCACATCCGGGTCGTCGAACGGCGCGATCGTGTCGTTGACGTCCAGGACCGACACCACCAGCGACGGGATCACCTGCACCTTGAGCCCGGCGGACTTGGCCGCGGCCACCAGGTTCCCGGGGATCTGCGCGACGCTGTACTGCCCGGAGGTCAGACCCGCCACGGCGGTCGAGGGATCGGGAAGCGGGTAGAGCTCGAAGTTCGCTATGTGGATCTGCGAGGCGTTCCAGAATCCTGGGTTGCGCACCAGCGAGGCTTTGGAGTTCTGCACATAGGACGAGAGCGTGAAGGGCCCGGCGCCGACCGGCTTGAGCGCCAGACCCGCACGGTTCCCGGTGAACGCTGCCGGGCTGACCAGCATGCCGGTCTTGCCCGCGAACAGCGTCGGGATCTGGAAGTTCGGCTGGGAGAGGTCCACGACCACGGTGTCCGCGTCCGGCGCGCTCACCTGCTTGACGCTGGTCAGCTGCGAGGCGATCAGCGAGTCCTTCTCATCGCGTCCGCGCTCGATGTTCGCCTTGACGGAGGCGGCGTCCAGAGGCGTGCCGTCGCTGAACGTCAGGCCGGGGCGCAGGGTGAAGGTGATCTCGGTGCCGGCGGCGTTGTACTTCCACGAACTGGCCACCGCCGGGACCGCGTTGCCCGCGGCGTCCTCCTGCGTGAGGCCGGAGTAGACCAGCGACAGGGCATGGACATCCCAGCCGGCGGAGGAGGTGACCGGGTCCCAGGAAGTCGGCAGGGCCCACCCCCACTTCAGGGTGCCGGACGCCGCGCCGCCGGTCTTCGCGCTGCCGGTGCTGCCAGTGCTGCCGGCAGTGGCGGTGCCGCCGCAGGCGGCCAGGGACAGGACGGCGGCCGCGGCGGCCAGGCGGCGGCCTGCTTTCAGGAGTGTGGACAGGACGGCGGGCATGGCGGAATCGCCTTTCGGAAAGGAAGAAGTCTTCGGGTGCGGCAACGAGGTGCCGTGCGCCCGCCGTGAAAACGGGAAGGCGACAGCACTCTGCGAAAGGTCGGGTCACAGTGGGATCGGGCGACCTGGTGAGATCGCCACGGCGCCGAGCCTGACCGGGATCGCGCCGGCACGCGGCGATCCGGTCGGGCTTCAGGCGGGTTCGGCAGGGATCGGCACAGGGATCGGTACGGAGAGAACCGGCCGGGCGGCGAGGCTGAGGCTCGCCGGGAGACTCAGCGGCAGGCGCTGGCGCAACACAGGGCGCTGGAGGTACGCCGGAAGTCGACGTAGCGGCAGACCACGCCGGGGTGGATGCGAGTCATGGAGCTCATCGTGGCGGGAACTCGCAGGTCTGTCAATTGATACATGCAGGTGTCTTATCCGGCGAGACGCGAGAGGGGGTCTCTGGGGCGCTCTCCGCAGCACTCTCGGGGGCGATCTCGGGGGCGATCTCTGGGGCGATCGCAGGGGCACTCGCCGATGCGATCGCCTCGGCGAGCCCGGGCGCCACCGCCCGCACCGCGTCGAAGTACTCTGATTCGGGCCGCCACCCGGGCACCACGGCACGGTCGGCGGGGCCCAGGAATACGAGCGTGGGCAGGGCATACCGGAAGCCGTCCTCGGGGTCCTCACCCAACGGCTTGGCCCGGCCCGGATGCCTGCCGGGCGCGTCCAGCTCCAGCACTTCCGGGCACGGCGAGCGGGTCTCGGTCCAGTCCTCGCGCACCGCGGCCCGAGTCAGCGGCGAGGCCGCGTCGGCGGCCAGCCGGTCGATGTCGAGCCCTGGCAGAGCGCGGACCGCGTCCAGGACCCGAGCGGGTGTGTCGGCGGGTTCGCCGTCAACGAACGTGGTCTCCCGCAGCCGCCACAGGACGGCCTCGGCCATATCCGGGCCCTGCGCCTCGGCGGCCTTGGCGGCCAGCGAGGCCGGCCAACTGGTGGCGCTCACCCAGGCCAGGCGTTCCGGGACCGGGGCGCCGGTGTGGGTCGCGATCTCGCGGAGCTCGTTCAGATACCAAGCGGCCTCGGCCGCCGGGTCCGGTGCCGGCGGCTCGCCGTCGTCGAACAGGATTCCGAAGACCCGGCGCCAGCTGACCCGCGGTCCCAGCTGTGTGCGCAGGCGGCGGAACTTCGGCTCCGACCCCCAGGCCCACGGGCAGGCCGGATCGGTGAACTCCACCACTCGCAGCTCCGGGGGCGCTGTCATGTCTGGACCCGCGCCTCGACCTCGACCTCGGCCCACAGGCTCGGCACGTTGACCACGATCCCCTCCTGGCTGCTGCGCGCGATCACCACCACCGCTTCCTCGGTGCCCGGGTTCTCCTCGCGGTGCGGGACGTAGGGCGGCACGAAGACGTAGTCGCCGGGACCGGTCTCGATCCTGGTCTCCTCCTCGCCCTCGGCGAACACGAACACCGGATTGCCGGAGACCACGTAGATGGCCGTCTCGGCCTCGCCGTGGTGGTGGTCGCCGGAGTTGGTGGCCGGCGCGACGTGTGTCTGCCCCATCCACACCTTCCGCGCACCGACCGTCTTGCCGGACACCGCCTCCCGCCGGGTCATCCCGGAGGTCTGGCCGGTGTCCCCGGACAGGTCGGCGGCCTTGATGTGGCGCAGCGGCGCGTGCCAGTGGTCGGTCATGTCGTGCTCCTCACGGGTTGTCTCACGTGCTCAGGGCGACCGCGCCCAAGGCGGCGTGCGCGGTCTGGTCCAGCAGGTCGGCGATGCTGACCGCGCCGAAGACGTCCTCGATCCGCGCACCCAGCGCGAGCCAGAACAGGCCCAGGCCGGCCGCCGGAGCGGGATAGGCGACCTCGGCCGGCGGCACGTCGTTCACGGTGAGCAGGTCGCCGTCGACGGCGCGCACGACGTCGGCCAGCGTGATCGAGGCGGCCTCGCGGCCGATCCAGTAGCCGCCCTCGCAGCCGCGCTGGCTGCGGACCAGGCCGGCCAGGCGCAGATCGCGCACGACGGACTTCAGGAAGCGGTACGGGATCTGCTGCGACTCGGCGACGGCCTCACAGGTCACCGGTCGGGAATCGGCGGCCGCGAGCTCGATCAGCACACGGACGGCGTAGTCGGTTCGGGCCGAGACACGCATGGGCACCGGTCCTCGCGGGGATTCGGGGACGACGTCCGGATGCTGGGCGCGCCGGGCGTCGCGGGGTTGACACCGAGGGACTCTAGCAAAATAGACTCCTGAAGGTATCCTTTGCTCCACACCCCTTCTCGGCGTCCGCGGCACCGGACGCCCGGCCCCGGCGCCGCTCGCGCGCCCGGCCGAGCAGCGCACCTGTTCGCGCAGCTCACCGCAGCACAGCGCTTCCAGCCGCATCGTTCCCACCTGTCTCGTCGCCGATCACCGTCCCGGACACGGTCGCGCATAAAAAGCACCATGTCTATGGGTGACCTGGAGAATGAGACGCCGACAAGGAGCCATCGTGACCGTCCACGCCGATGACATCGAGCACGAGACCCCGGCCGCGCCGGCCACCCCGACCACCGCGCCGAGCCCGATAGCAGTCCCCGTCCCGGCGATCGCCTCGGCCGCGCCAGTCGCCCCGACCCCCAAAGAGCTGCGGACCATGTTCGCCTCGTTCCCCACCGGCGTGACGGCGGTGGCAGCCCTCGTCGACGGCGTACCGGTGGGCCTGGCCGCCAACTCCTTCACCTCGGTGTCGCTGGAACCGGCGCTCGTCTCGGTGTGCGCGGACCTGAAGTCCTCCACCTGGCCGATCCTGCGCGGCCGGCCGAGGCTGGGCATCAGCATCCTGGCGGCCGAGCACGAAGCGGCATGCCTGCGCCTGGCCTCCCGATCCGGTGACCGCTTCGCCGGCCTGGACGTTCGCGCCTCGGCCGACGGAGCGGTGTTCGTCGAGGGCGCCGGCGCCTGGATCGAGTGCTCGCTGGAGGCCGAGTATCCGGCCGGGGACCACGAGATCCTCCTGCTGCGCGTCCACGACATCGGAGCCGACCCCGACGTGGCGCCCCTGGTGTTCCACCGAAGCGCGTTCCGCAACCTGGGCAGGCAGGAGTAGGACCGGTCGGGCCCTGAGCCCCTCGGCCCGCTCCGGGGCGACCCGACCGGTCCCGGTCTGTCAGAAGTCCACGGCCATGTAGGCGCCGGGACCGCCGGGGATGGGAGTGCCGGTGGAGTAGCACTGGTAGGCGCTGATCGTGTGCTGCGCCAGGAGCGTCTGGCCCCAGTTGTTGCACTCGAACCAGTTCGTGAATTGCGCGTAGTCGGGGTTGTCCCAAGTGGTCGCGCTCGCGGTCGTGGCGAAGGCGACCGAGGCGAAGACCCCGACCACGGCGAGCACGATGCCGATCATGACACGCTTCATGAAGTCTCCTGTTCGTGGACAAACGGTGGCAAGGAGCGGAGCCGTTCTCAGAACGCGGGACTCGGTCCAGTGGTTCAGACCACTGCGACGTACAGTCAAAGTATGGACGCGCTCAAGGTCTGCCTGTACGTATACGCGGCCGTCTGCCTGGCGACATGGCTGATGTCGGTACTCACGCGCGAGTACTCGTGGGTCGACCGGATCTGGTCGATCGTGCCGGTCGCCTACGTCGGAATCTTCGCCGGAACGGCGGGCTTCCACGACACGCGCCTGAACGTCATGGCCGTCCTCGTCACGCTGTGGGGCGCGCGACTCACCTTCAACTTCGCGCGCAAGGGAGGCTACGCACGCGGCGGTGAGGACTACCGCTGGGCCGTGCTCCGGGACCGGATGGCACCGTGGCAGTTCCAGCTCTTCAACATCTTCTTCATCACGTTGTACCAGAACGCGATCCTGCTGCTCATCGCCCTGCCCGCCAAGACCGCGCTGGACCACCGCACCTCGTTCACCCTCGCCGACGGCATCCTCACCGCGCTGTTCGCCGGCTTCCTCGTCGGCGAGACACTGGCCGACCAGCAGCAGTGGCGCTTCCAGCAGACGAAGCGCGCCGACCTCGACGCCGGCCGCGAGCCTTCGGCGCGCTTCGTCACCACCGGCCTGTTCCGCTTCTCAAGACATCCGAACTTTACCGACCATGGATTGAGTGTCCGTGTCGCTCGTCCGAGTGGATGTTCGGTTCGTCCCGTGCCCATTTACTGACCATCCGAGTTATCTCCTCGATGTACGTCGATCAGAGGAGGCATCCAGATGCGCAGTGGGATGGTGTTGGGAGACCTGCGAGTTCAGAAGTTGACTCGATCCGGCGGAGGTTCGTCGTACACGATCCTCGGGCCGGACGCGTCCGTCGTCGGGGAGGCCGACGACTTCCTCCGGGAGTACGACGGTCGCGGGACGCAGAAGACCTACGCCTACCACTTGGTAGATCACCTTCGGTGGCGCCAGCGGGAACAGCTGACGACGGAGACGATCACGCTGCGCGACCTTCATCGCTACATGGGCGCCGTCGGGGCGAATGTGGCGATGCCGTTCGGCCAGCCTTGGCGGACTCCGCCCAAGTGCCCCTACAACGCGTCCGCGCTCCAGGTCACAGCTTCGTGCCTCAAGGGTTTCTACCTCCACCGCAGCGGCCTTGGCGTCAACCCGGCACTCGGTGTTGCCCTGGCGGTTCGGCGGCTGCCCACGCGTGCTGATCGCGACCGATCGCTCCTGGGCCACACCCTGACCTCGGTCTCGGCCAACCCGCTGGCCCCCAAGTCAGGCCCGTCGCGCAGGCACCCCAAGATGCTCCCCGACGGGGCTGCTGTAGAACTGCTGGCGGCGGTGACCAGCGCACGGGACAAACTGGTGGTGACGTGGCTGTCCGATACAGCCCTACGCGTCGGTGGCCTGGCCGGGCTCCACCTGGTCGACCTCCACCTGCGACCCGACGCAGGCTGCGGCGAGTGCAAGAGCCCTCATCTTCACGTTTGCCACCGTCCTGGCAATCCGAACGAAGCGGCGGCGAAGACGAAGCCGGACTGGCGGTTCAGAGACGGCGTGGTCAGCGGCGGAGAGATCGTGCGCGTCAGCCCTGCGATGATCAGCTCCTACTTCGAGTACATGACGACCGAGTATCAGTCCTTCGCCTCCGATCACGGAATGCTGCTGATCCAGCTGTTCGGCCTTGCTCGCGGCGAGCCGTGGACGACAGACGGCGTGCGCGGGATGCTCCGCAGAGCCGGTAAGAAGGCCGCACTCCCCGGCAGGATCAAGCCGCACGCCTTCCGCCACACCTTCACCTCCGCAGTCCTTGACGCCTCTGGCGGCGATCTGCTCGTTGCCAAGACTGCTGGCAACTGGTCATCGGTCAAGACCGTCGATGAGATCTACGGCCACCCTGATCTGCATTCGCCGGAGTTCATCAGTGCATTGCGTCAAGTCTGGGGCGAAGAAGAGTGACCGCGCCGGCTTTGAAGCTCGTGGACGCGCACGAGCCGACACGTACGGCGTCCGACAGGCTGGAGATCATGCACGCCCTGATCGCCGCGCCGTCCTTTGACCCGCTGTATCGACATGACGTCATCAACGTCCCCGGAGACCACCCGTTCTACGGCTGGCACTGTCAGGTCGCAGGATGTGGACGGGCCCAGAGCGAGAACAGAGACTTCTGCTCCGGACACGACGTCGAGTGGCTGGCCTGGCGTCGCGGCGGCGGCAACATCGTGGAGTTCAAGGAGGACGCTCAGCCGCTGCCTGCGAGATCCAATCCGACGGTCGTCCCTTGCTCGATCTGCCCGGAGATCCCAGCCACTGGAAGCGACGGCCTCTGCTACCTGCACGCCCAGCGGCTCGCGAGCTGGCGAAAGGCACGTCGGCAGGCCGGGCGGGAGTCGGACCTCAGTTCCTGGGTCGTGACTCAGAAGCCGTTTCCCGGATTCGGAACCTGCCAGGTCGCGACATGCCCCGTCCTCGCCGATACGCCGCTGCGGCTGTGCCGTCGCCATGTCTACCGCTACCAGCGCGAAGGAGTTCCTGGCGGGGCGAGGCTCCCGGTGGGGTGGACGCCCGCGATGCTGCAGCGCGGGCTGGCCGTTCTGGTGCAGTACGACGACGAGCAGGCGTTCCGCCGTTGGTGCTCTGACAGCCGTCCCGCGGCGAGGATGAACGGCCAGTTGTCCCTGCTCGGGTTGCGGCCACTGGTGAAGGCCGAGATCAAGTGGGCAATGTTTCGGGTGGCACAGTTGTCCTCCGAGGTCCGCCTCTGGCCGGTTCCCTGGATCCAGCACCTCGCCGACGCCTGTCGGGAGCAGGACGTCAACTCGCTGCTTGACCTGGATGTGCCGAAACTGCGAACGACCATTCGCCCTCCGGCCAGGGAGATGACCAAGCAGCTACGGCAGATCTACATCTCACGAGACGACACCAAGGACGCGGGCTACATCGACACCGCGCACTACGGCGTCCGCATCGCCGGCCGGGGCTCGTTCATCGACATGTCCGGCGTTACGCAACGCTGGCTGCGGGATCTGCTGTGGGACTGGATCGACGAACGCCTGACCACGAACCCACCACGAGGAATCAGCACCCTCACCGTCCCGCGACAGGCGTGCATCGAACTCAGCGCCTTCCTGGAAGCACACGCCCCCGGCGGCGGCCACGACCCGTCTCAGCTGGCCAAGAAGCATGCCGTCGACTTCGTCGCAGACCAGCGCCACCGCGCGGAGCACGGCCTGCGGTCGCTCGGCATCCACCAGACCCGCTCGACACCACAACCAGCTACCGTCACCAAGTACATGGTGATGCGGACATTCTCGGGCGCCCGCCACGTGTTGCGGGCGACCTTGGACACCGGACAGGCCGACCGGATCGGCTTGGGGCGTGAGTTCGTCTGCGCCATCCCGCTGGCCACCGTCAAACCCGGTCGCCGACGACCTTTTCCCGACGAGGTCGCTCAGGCTCTGGGTGACTCGTCGAATCTGGCCCGTCTGGAAGCACTGGATGTTGACGACCGCGGGCTACGCGACATCTGGGAGATCCTCATCATCACCGGACGGCGCAGCGGCGAGGTATCCGGCCTCCGCCTGGACTGTATCTCTCGCATGCGCAACCTGCCGATGTTCTGGCACGACCAGACCAAGGTCGGCAAGCTCGACCAGGCCATCCGGATCCCAGAGTGGCTCTATGAGCGGATCGAGCTCCGTCAGGCGACGACAACTGCGCGATTCGTCCAAGGTCACGGCCGTCCGCCGACCCACCAGGAACGCGCCGTCCTTGCCCTATTTCCCAGCCGACGTGCCAATCCCGACGGACGACGGAGCGTCACGAACAGTTGGTTCGGCGTGTCGTTTGGCAAATGGATCGACATCCTCGACATCGGGAAGTTCGTGCCCCATCAGGCCCGCCACACGCTGGCCACCAACCTTCTGCGCGCCGGCGCCGATCTCGTCCACATCAAGCGCTACCTCGGACATGTTTCCGAGCGGATGACAGAGCACTACGTCCATATCGCCAACACCGACCCGAGGCTGGAGGACGCTCTGAACGCCGTCTGGGTCGCTGGCCCAGGCGCGGCCCAGCCCGGCATCGTGCTCTCCAGCAGTGATCCGATGACCAGGGAGCAAGCCGAGGCCCTCGCGATCGACCTCACGAGGCGCAGCACCCCGGCCGAAGGCGGATTCTGCACATTCCAGCCCGTGGTCAACGGGAACGCGTGCCCCTGGAACATGGACTGCCACAACTGTGACAAGTTCGTGATGTCCGGCGCAGACCTCATCTACTGGCATCGCAAGCGCGAGCAGTGGCGCATGCTCGCCGAACGAGCACCGGACGGGCCGACGGCCGACTACCTGCACTCCGTCTTCGAGCCGACCGCCCGCGCGATCGAGGGTTTGGAGAAGGCATTGGGCGGACTTGGGCTGCTTGAAGAAGCACTGGCGCTGGACCTGCGTCGGCCACAGGACTACTTCGGAAGGGCCTGGAGCTTGGCATTCCGAGCTCAGGACCTCGCACGCCATGACGTTGAACTCGAAGCGGAGGCCGAATATGGGGCCTGACAGCTCACGGACCGAGGCCGCGATCGCTGCCCGACGCGGCCGTACTCAGATCATGCTGACGCAGGTAGAGAAGGCGATCAGTCAGTTGGTGAGGGAGCAGGGACGCGTCACCGTGCGCTCTGTCGCACACCGCGCAGGCGTCTCGTCGACGTTCCTATACGAGAACGCGGAGGCTCGCAATCTCGTCCAGGCAGCGACGAAAGTCGCTGCAGCCCGGCGTGAGCGCTCCGCCGAGCAAGAGAGCGACCGCATCGAGTCTGGCTGGCGTGAGCGCGCGCTCAACGCCGAGGATGCACTGAAGCGCACCCAGGCAGAGATCCAGGTCCAGCGCCGCCGCATCGGCGAGCTGATGGGCCAGCTCCGCGACACCAGCCAAACGGTCGATGGCGAATCCATCCAGCGGCTGGCGACCGAGAACACGACACTGAAACGGCAACTCGGCGAGCTCACACGGGAGCACCGCGCTCTCCGAGAAAGGCTGGAGGGAGCTCGAACCAATCTACGTTTCGCCGAGAAGCGCGTCGCGGACCTTGAAGTCCAGCTACTCGAAGTCGCGCAGCAGGCATGAGCCCAACCGGATTGCGACTCGGCCGATCATGTTCGAACCAGCGGGCGGCCTGACACCATAGGTCGGTGCCCGCATCCTTTGAACGCCCGGTCATCACGCAGCAGAGTCTGGCGGCGCTGCTGCGCGGCCTGGCTGGCAACCCCGCCGCACCGCCGGAGGTTCTGGCTCGTCTCGCAACGGCGAACATCGATCGAATCGAACTCGCCCGGCGCCGCGACCTGCCCGCGCAAGCCTCGGCGGTCCTGGCCGGCGACGAGGATGCGAACGTGCGGTCAGAGCTGGCCGCGAACCCGAACCTCCCAACCGAAGTCCAGCTTCGCCTCGCCCAAGACGCCGACGCACGGGTGCGCGGCCGGCTGGCGGAAGGAGCGGAGTACTTCACCACCGTCGGCGTCCACGGGCGTCACTTCCCAGGACCCTTGTCCCACGAGGTGTTCGCACTGTTGGCCCGAGACCCCGAGCCGAAGGTTCGCCGGGCCCTGGCCTGGAACCGCCACCTACCCGACGACATCCGGACGCGGATGCTCGACGATGAGGACCCGCGCACGGCCGCCATCGCCGCCGCAGAGTGGAACTCGGCACCGACCGCCCGGATCGAGGAACTGCTTTCGCGGGCCACCGGTGGCTTCGGCCGCCAGATGCTCTTACTGCGATTCGACGGCCCGCTGCCTGCCGCTGCCGCCCGCGCCATGCTCACGGACATCGACTCCTCGGAGGACATCGCGAACAGCGACGGTCTGCTGCGGCAGATCGCCGAGACCGCAGACCTGGACGCCGAGCTGACCGACCGCTTCCTGGCCGACCCGCGTCTGCGCGCGGCGGTGGCGGCCAATCCGACATTGACCCCCGAGCACGTCGCGGCCCTGGCACACGACCCCGACAACCAGGTCCGGGCAGCCATCGTCGCCCGCCGGGGCCTCAACCCGGCGCTGCGGGAGTCGATTTCAGTTGAGTACGACGACCGCAGCAGCGGCAACATCGTCGACTGGCTGCTGACCGAAGACCTGTCCGAACCCGACCAGCTCGCCTTCGCACGAAGTCGTCACCAGGTCCTCCGCAAAACGCTGACCATGCGCACCGACCTGTCGGACGAAGCCGTGGAGATCCTCGCCGCCGACGAGAGCTTCGCGGTGCGGCTGTTCGTATGCGAGCGCCAGCCGAATGCCCCCGGCTGGCTGCTGGCGCAGATCGCCGCCGACTGGAAGAGCTACAGCCGCTGGGACATGCTCGCCCACAAGAACTTCCCCGCCGACGCCGCCACCGCCCTGGCCCGCTCCGACGACCCTCACGACCGGGTCGTTGCCGCGGCACACCCCGGACTGCCCGCCGAGACGATCGAGGGTCTGCTGGCCGACGACGCCGACTACGTACGACGCCGGGCAGCGACCAACCCGAGTATCCCCGCCGACCGGCTGATCACGCTCCTCGAAGCCAACGAGTCCGCGGTGGTCTCCGGGGCGGCCGCGAACCCGACGCTTCCCGTCGCGACGATGCACCACATGCTCGGTCAGGCCGGGCTGTGACGACTCGGCGCCCGGCGTGAAGCCGTCTTGCCGCGTTTCGTCCTCGCGACGTTGTCGCGCAGCTCAGACACGATGCGAACGCTCACGCGGTCGGTAAACCGAACTTCTTCTTCGAGCAGGCGCAGTGGTGGGTCATCGCAGGCTTCGCCGTCGCCGCCGCGCGCGCGGTGCCGTGGACGGTGCTCGGCGCCGTGCTGCTGACCGCACTGTTCGTCGGCTCGACCCGCTTCACCGAGAGCATCAGCCTCTCGCGGTACCCGGAGTACGCCGCCTATCAGCGGCGTACGTCAGCGGTCATACCGTGGCGGCCTCGGCAAAGCGACGCGCCGGCGGCGTGAAGATATCACTTCCCAGCCGCGTTCGATCTCGCTTCCTCAATCGGCCCGGGATCGTATCGCAGCGATTCTTTGTCCACTTCGTAGGGCGACGTCCACCATTCAGGTACCCACCCGTCCGGGTAGTACCCGAAGCTCTTACAGGTGGAGCACCACTGCCATAGCCGACCGGGCCCCTTATATGTTTCTCCGAGAATGACTTTGGGGCGCTCCATCTCCACCAGGTAGAACCGATGAAGTGTGGCGTGCGAGCACACCGGACAGTCCGCCGCCACGTCGGACACCCCTGGATGGGCGTTGAAGACACGCTGGAAGGCCGAGTGGTGGTCGCGGTCGACCTCGTGCCAGTCCGCCGCCTTGGTCATCGATTTCCCTCTATCCAGTCTTGCAATGCGTTGCCTGATCCGTAGGGTGTCCCGTCCCCCATCGAATCGATCCCGCCGTGGACTTCGCCTTCGAATGAGCCGTTGCGGAGGAAATATCTGGCATGGCTGAGTTCGTGGGCGATGGTGTTGGCCGCCGTCGTGTCGTCCACGATCCCGGCGGGACCGATGTTGATGACTCTACCGCCGTCCACTGCGCGGGTGACGCCTTGCAGACCCGGCGCGAGATCCGGGTCGAAGACGACGTCGATATCCTGTCCCGACCCTCGCAGGTTGATTCCGTACTTCTGCGCGACGTCTCTGAGATACGTGTTCTTGTCGAGGGAATTGTCGAGCGTCCGCTCGACGCCGTCCTGGGCCACACCGACGCGATACCGCTCGTCGCCGCTGTACCCGTCACCGTCGCCGACCGTCTCGGCGCACAGGCCGAGGGGGTCCAGGTGGGTGAGGGGGTTGGGGACGTAGGCGTGGTCGTTGGGTGACGGAGCCAGGCCCAGCTGGTCGGGAGTCAGGTAGGCGGCGGTCTCGGGGTTGTAGTAGCGGTACAGGTTGTAGTGCAGGCCGGTCTCGTCATCGTGGTACTGGCCGGGGAAGCGAAGCGGGCAGTCCACCTCGGGATCGACGTGCGTGACGTCGGTACGCCCCCAGAGGCTCGCGGTGGCGTGCCAGGCGATGCGGCCCTCGGGCGTGACCAGTTCGGTGGGGGTGCCGATCAGGTCGGTGACGATCGCGTGGAACGCCTCGTCGAAGTGGCCCTGGTCCGCGTCGCCCCCGGCGCCGCGACGCCTGCGGCGCTGCGCGGCGGGTCGGAACGTGCCGGGATCGTAGTCCCACGTCATGACGACGACGCCGTCGCCAGCATCCGTCATCTGCTCGGCGAGCCGGGGACCGTCCCAAGTGAACTGCACGCGGTCCGCGGCGGTGCCCTCGTCGGTGACACGGTATTTCCCCGTGCGACGTCCCACGGCGTCGTACTCGTAGCTCCAGGTCCCCCGGTCCGGCGTCGTGGTCTGCACGAGCCGGTCCTGGGAGTCCCAGGTGTACGTCCACGTCTTGCGACGACCGTCGAGCGTGCGGCGGACGGTACGCACGAGCCGGGCGGCGGAGTCGTACTCGTAGTGCGTGCGACCGGACTGCCTGATCAGGGTGCGGCTGGAGACGTCTCGCACCTCTGGGTCAGCATCGGCGGCAACCCCGTCGGCGCCGCCGGCCGTCGCGAGGTTTCCATAGGCGTCGTAGGCATAGGTTTCCGTCCATCCGTGCGCTGTCACCGAGGTGACGCGGCCGGAGGTGTCCGAGACGAAGCGACGATCTCCCCGCAGGCTGTCGCTGACTGCCTCCGGGAAGTTGCCCAGACTCCAGTTCCAAGTACGGCTCAGAGCCGCGTTCCCCACGTCCCCTGCGTCCCCCGACAGCCCCAGGCCCTCGGCCACGCGCCGCCCGCCCTGGTCGTACTGCCTCGTGAGCCGGCCCCCGCCACCGAAATCCCGCTGGGTCGGCCGACCGGTGGCGTCGAAGACCGTTTCCAGGAGCCCGCCGCCGGCGGCCAAGGCGACCGAGCGCCCGGCAGCGTCGTAGCTCCACGCCGATTCCGCGCCCGAGGCCGTGATCCGGCCGGTCCGGCGGCCGGCGGCGTCATAGGCATAGCGCGTGGTGCGACCGTCGACGGTCTCGGCGAGTACCTGCCCGAGCGGGTCGCGTTCGTACGTCAGTGAAGTGCCCGGTCCGCAGGCCTGAACCAGGCGACCCATCGGATCATAGGAATACCGGTATTCGCCCTCGGGAGTGTGGCGGGCGACCACGCGGCCGGCGAGGTCGCGATCCATGAGGATCTCCTGCCCCGTTCCGGTCGTCCGCGCGATCAGGCGGCCCGCCACGTCGTACGCGTACTCCAGACGCCGACCGGTGAAGTCGGTCTCGGCCACCAGCTGCCCGGCCTGGTCGTAGCTGTAGGACCAGGACGCGCCGTCCGGGTTGGCGACCGCGAGGAGCTTCAGTTCACTGTCGTAGGTGAACGAGCGCCGCACCCCGTCCGGTCCGGTGCGGGCTGCCAGCGTTCCCATGGGCCCGGGCTCGAATCGGGTGCTGGCACCGGCCGGATCGATGATCTCCGTCAACCGCCCCGAGACATCATGCCGCCACCGCACGACCGACCCGTTGGCGTCGGTGCGGGACACCGGACGGCCGTCGAGGCTCCACTCGATGGTGCTGGTCGCCCCCAACGCGTCGACCACCGCCACGACCCGGCCCGCCGCATCCCGGACCGCGTGCGTCGTGTTGCCCAGCGGATCGACCTGCGCCACCACCAGGCCCGCGGCGTCCGCGGTGAAACGGGTCGTGGCGCCGAGCGGGTCGGTGACCGCCGCCAGGGCGCCGACGGCGGAGTATTCGAGCCGCGTCGCGGCCCCGGCGGGGTCGGTCAGCAGCACCAGGTTGCCGCGCGCGTCGTACTCACGGCGCCACGTCGCGCCGTCCGGCTCGGTGACGGAGAGGAGTTGGTGGAACCCGTTGTACTCCAGGGCGGTGACCGCCCCGGTCGGGTCGACGACCCGGCGGATGTCTCCGGCCTCGTCGCGGTCGAAGACCACGACCGCGCCGAGCGCGTCGGACCGCGACAGAACGCGGCCCTCACGGTCGACTTCGAAGGACGTGGTCCGGCCCAGCGGGTCGGTCTCGGAACACACATGCCCGTGCTCGTCGTACCGGAACGTGGTCGCGTTGCCGAGCGAGTCGGTGTGGACGGTGGTGCGGTTCTCCGGGTCGTAGGCGAAGGAGCCTGCGAGGAACTCGCTCTCGCCATGGATCACACGGCCGAGGCCGTCATAGACGTATCCGTAGCGGAAACCGGTCCGGTCCGTCCACGCCTGGATCCGGTCGTTCTCGTCCCATTCGTAGCAGAACGGCGCGCCCGCGGAGTTCACCACCTCGCGGAGGCGTCCACGCTGGTCGTAGTGGAACTGCTTGACGACGGCGCCGGCCGAGTCACCGTCGGCGAGGCGTATCGCGCTGACGCGGGGACCGGCTTCGGTCACGACGGTGTCGACCCCGACGCGGTAGCCGGGATGCACGACGGCGACCGGTGTGCCCTGGGCATCGCGTTCGATCGAGATCCGGTTGCCGTTGCGATCCGTGATCGCCGTCAGATCGCGGATCTGGCCGAGCTCGCTCTGGTAGTGCACGACCGCGAAGTGGCGGACTTGTCCGGACTTCCAGTCGGTGACGCGGATCTCGTCGGTCTCGCGATCCCAGACCAGCCGATGGTCGCCCCCGCGCGACGGCAGCACTTCCCGGTCACCGGTCGGCGCCGGGTAGTCGAGCCGCTGGGCGTCATCCCCGACGACGTGGATGCCCGCGGCGTTGATCGAGAGCCGCTGGTCCAGCGTCGAAGACCAGCCGGGGCCGAACAGGCGGCCCGCCGAGTAGCCGGAGCTGTAGGCCCGGCGCAACACGACCGGCAACGCACCCGGCAATTCCAGGTCCGTGGCATCGGTCAGCATCCAGCCGGAGACCACGTCGATGGGGTCGCTCTTGCACACCGCGGTGGAGTTTCCCTCGGCGGTGCGTGCCTCGTCGCCGACGGCACTCTCGGCACCCTCGGCCTCGCCCTCCAGGGCTCCGGCCTCGCCTTCCAGGGCCTCGCCCTCGCCACCGGCGCCGATCGCGGCCAGACCCAGCATGCCGACGCCGAGCAGCGCGTCGCCCCAGTGGCCCTGCATGGCATCACCGATGGTGGCCATGGCGGTGCCGGCGAGCGCCACCAGGTTGTCGGCCTCCGCCAAAGCAGCGGTGACGACGTCCACACCGGGAATCCACGACGTCGCCAAGGCGACCACCATCAAGATCGGCGCCAACTCACCGGCGACCTTGGCGATCTCCCCGCCCCAGTCGGACAGGTCCTCGGCGACGTGATCCCACCAGGACTTGTTGTGGATACCGTCGCCTTGGGCCTTGTGCAGGGCACTGCCGCAGGTCTTGGCCGCGGTGATGCGGTCGTTGTAGGCGTCGTTGGCCTGCTTGGTCAGAGCGGCCATCTTGGCCTTGGCGTTGTTCAGGTTGGTCTGCGCGGTGTCGTGCGCTGTTTGCGCGTCGGTGACAGCCTGCTGATTGGGGTTGGCGGCCTGGTTCTGCTGCGCCGTCTTCAGATCTGTCGCCGCGTTGTTGGCGGTGCTGGTGGCACGTTGCAGATCGGCATGCGCGTCCTGCGCCTGACGCAGGGCTGTGTCGGCTTTGGTCTGCGCCGCCTGAAGCAGCGGCGCATACGCCGACAGCGCATCGGAGGCTTCGCTGTAGGACGTGTACAGCTTCTGAAGCCGCCCCGGCAGCGGACCGTACTGATTCTTGAACGCATCGGCGGTCTGACCGATCCACTTCATCGCAGCCGTGTCAGACCCGAACGAATTCAGATTGTGGTACGCCGCCTCGACGTCATGCGCGAAGTCCCCGAACTCCTTCGCCAACGCCTGAACCGACTCCACCACACCCGGAGTCGGATCCCCATCCAAACCCAGAATGTCCCACCCAGACGGACGCACCATCGGTAAAGCCCCTCCCCCGTGTCCAACCCCCCGACCAGCTTTAACAGAATCCTGTCATAGCCGCGGGCCCGGTCGCCAGAAGAATGACTGTCTCAGACCTCGATCACGTCACCGACGGGAACGATCGTCAGCGGGGTCTGCGTCAACATCTCAGGGCTCAGGAACCGGGCCATCGACTGCTGCCCGACCGGGCTGAGCATGATCTCGTGGACCTGGATCAGCTGCCGGGGCCCGACCTCGTCCACGTAGTCCGCCGCCTCGCCGACCTTGGTCCACGGCCCGCTGGTGGGCAGCAGCAGCGTGTCCACCGGCGCGTCCGGGACGTGGTAGGCGTCGCCGGGGTGGTAGAGGCGCTCGTCGACGAGGTAGCCGACGTTCGCGACGCGGGGGATGTGACGGTGGATCGAGGCGTGCAGGTCGCCGAAGACCGCGACGTCGAAGCCCGCGACGGTCAGCCGGTCCCCGGCGGCCACCGCCGTGACCTGTCCGCGGCGGTCCCGCCAGCGGTCCACGACCCCGGCCGGGCCGTAGACCCGCAGCTCGGGGCGGGCCTCCAGGGCCCGGGCGAGCAGCGCCTCGTCGAAATGGTCGAAGTGCTCGTGGGTGATCAACACCGCTTCGGCCGCGGCGATCGCGTCGGCGGCGTCCGGGGTGAACGTCCCGGGGTCGATGACGACGCGTCCGGCCTCGCCGGTCAGCGAGACGCAGGCGTGGGCGTGTTTGGTCAGCTGCATGGCCGATTCCTCCCGGGTCGATGTACAGGGCAATCTGTACAGTGCTTTCTGTACAGTACACCCTGTAGATCTGGTAGCCTGACGCCATGACCGACACGCCCCCGGCCCGGCCGGCCCCCTCCGTCGAGGACCTCGCCGCCCGTCTGCGCAGCGCGGTCGCGGCCCTGGTCCGCGGCACGCGGGCGGCCGACCGGCTGGCCCCGGTCCCGGCGGCGGTGCTGGACCTGCTCGACCTGCGGGGCCCCATGACCACGGCCGAGCTGGCCACCGGCCGCCAGGTGCGCCATCAGACGATGGCGGCGACCGTCAAAGAACTGACCGAAGCGGGATTCCTGACCGCCCAGACCGATCCGGCCGACGCCCGCAAGAAGGTCCTCACCCTGACCGCCTCCGGAAAAGCCGCCATCGACACAGACCGCCGACACCGTGTCGCAGTACTCGCCGAAGCCCTCGGCGAGACGCTGGACGAGGCCGAGCGAGGCGACCTGGCCCACGCCCTGGACCTCATCGACCGGGTCACCCGGAACGTCGACCGCAACAGCCCGCCGGTCACGGCAGCGGCCGGACCCATCACCGGACCCTGGTGACCCTGGTGAGCCCGGTGACCCTGGTGAGCCCGGTGACCCTGGTGAGTCCGGCGAGCCTGGTGCGAGCGAGCCGCGTCCCGGCACGCCGGCCGGGGATCAGCCGCCGGACGTGCCGTGCACCCCTGCCTCGCGCCGATAGTCCGACGGCGCCATACCGGTCCACCGCCGGAAGGCGCGAGTAAGCGCCGACGGCGTCGAGAAACCGAGCCGGGCCGCGATCGCGGTGACCGCCAGGTCCGGCTGGGACAGGAGCGCCAGCGCGCGTTCCCGCCGGAGGCCGTCGACCAGCGCGGCGAACGATGTGCCCTCCTGCGCGAGCCTGGCCTGGAGGGTGCGGGGGCTGACGGCCAGGGCGCGGGCGGCCGCCACGAGGCTCGGCGCTGAAGCGTCCTGGATCACCCGGGTGACGGCCGTCGCCCAAGGCACCTGCTGGTGGGCGATGCGGCGTTCGGCGTAGGGACGAAGCATCGAACGCACGACGGCGTCGGCATCCGGGATGAGGGTGCGCAACGACTCGCTCGTGAAGACGCAGACATCGGCGGGCTGGCCGAACGCGACCTGTCGGGCGAAGGCCCTGTCGTAGTCGCCGACGTCGTCCGGCCGGGCCCGGCGCAGCGCCACGCGGGACGGTCTGGCCTCACCGCCCGCGATGGAGCAGACGATCCTGCACAGCAGCGCGAAACACGCCTCAACCGTGTCGGGGTCCGCGGGCAGGCCACTCGGCGCGCGCAAGGACAGGGACACTTCGTGCGGCCGCCGCGCCAGGAGGATCTGTTCCCGGCCGAACATCGGGTGGAAGCGTTCCAGGTCGTCGAGCAGCGCGCCGATGTCGGGGCTGTTGACGGCGATCGGGCCGACCAGCCCGCCGAGCACGGTGACCTCGGCCCACGCCGCGAACGCCAGGCCGGGCCGGTCCAGGCCGGCCGCGCGCAGCGCCTCCCACGTCGCCTCCGGAGATGAGACCGGCGCGCCGTGGAGCGCGGCGAACCGGGCGAGATGGCCGGCGACCGGATCTGCGGGTGAGGACAAGTGGACTGCGTCCATGGAGCGGTATCCCTCCTCCCCCGGAACCGAGGATTGCGGCATGGAACTCGACAGGCCGACAAGGCCCCTGCTCACCTACGGTACCTATCCCGCGCTCGCGCTCGTCACGGCCGTCGCCCTGTGGTCCGCTCTGCGCTGGAATCTGGACCGCGACGCCGTCATCGGCGTGCTGACCGCGGTGACCATCGCCATCGTGTTCACCGTTGAGCGCGTCAACCCCCTGCTCGACCGCTGGTCCATGACCAGGGCGAGCTTCGTCGGCCGCGACCTGCCGTTCATCGGGCTGGCCGTCGTCGTCGAGCAGCTGGCCACCGCTGGCGTGTCCCTGGTCGCGGCGGCGACCATGCCCCACGACGGCTTCGGCCCCCTGGCCCGGACGCCCCTGCTCGCGCAGGCCGTGTTCGCGCTGGTCGCCCTGGACCTGCTCTGGTACGGGTACCACCGCGCCGCCCACACGGTCTCCCGGCTCTGGCGCGTCCACGGGCTGCACCACTCGCCGTCCCAGCTCTACGTCTTGATGCACCAGGTGTTCCACCCGTTCGATCTGTTGGTGTCCCGCTTCGTGATCTCGCTGATCGTCTTCAAGACCACCGGGATCTCCCCCGACGCGGCCTTCATCGCGATCGCCGTCCTCGGCCTGCAGCAGACGGTCAGCCACGTGAACAGCGACCTGCGCGTCGGCAAGCTGAACTACGTCCTCATCGGCGCCGAGACCCACCGCTACCACCACGCGGCGCACGAACGCGGCAACTACGGCTCGGTGGTCGCGATCTGGGACCTCGTCTTCGGCACGTTCCGCTACGAGCCGCGCCGCATTCCGAACGCCTACGGCCTGGACGACCCCGGCTCCTTCCCGGATCCGCGCCGCTTCCACGCCGTGCTGGCATGGCCCTTCCGGCGGGCCGCCGCCTGAAACCCGACCACGGTCGATCGCGTGGAAGAGGGATTGCTGGGTATGCGCGGGACCCCGTCCATATCCGGCCCTTCGGGTCGGCCGACCAAGGAAGTCAGCATGCTGCTCATTCTCGGCCTCATCATCCTGATCGGCGCCGGTGTCGTGGGCGCCGTCGCCGTACTCGACAACCGCGGCGCGAGCCATCAGCTGCCCGGTGGCTTCCACGCCTTCGGGCACGATTTCCACGGCTCCTCCGGTCAACTGTTCTTCTGGGGAGCGGTCGTCGGCGCGGCCGCCATGTTCGGCCTGTTCGTGCTGCTCGCCGGGCTCCGCCACGAGTTTCGGCTGCGCGCTCAGGCCCGGCGCGACGGCGTCCGGAGCGTGCGGCGCACCCGCCGCGTGCGCGACGGTGGAGACCGCGGCCCGGTCGCCTCGGAGGAGCGCGATCGCGACCGCGATCGCGATCGCGACCGTGACCATGACCGCGATCGTGACCGCGATCGCGAACCGGAGCCGTTGCCGGAGTCGGCGCGGGACGAGTCCGAAGACGGCGCGGACCACGACGGCACCGTGAAGGCCTGACACGGCAAAGCGGTATAAGAACGTGGATCCGGCCGAGCGCATACCGCAATCGGCCGGATCCACGTCGGATTCGCGGCGGCCCCGCAGTCGTCGATAACGTACGCCCGGTGAAGCTGCACAGCGCTCGGCACGCCGGTGGGTAGCCCTGTCACCGAACCGCTCAGCCCCCAGGATCCCCGCGAGATAGGCCCGTTCACCATCGTCGGGCTGCTCGGCGCCGGCGGCATGGGCGAGGTCTACCTGGGCAGGTACGACGGGCGGTACGCCGCCGTCAAACGGGTCCGGTCGCGCCTGGTCTCGATCGAACGGTTCAATCGCGAGGTGGCGATCCTGCATCGGGTCCCCCTCGGTGTCGCCCCGGCCATACTGGCCAGCGACAGCACCACCTGGGACCCCTGGCTCGCGACCGAATACGTGCCCGGACTCACCGTGGACGACGCGGTCCGCTCCCTGGGTCCGTTGCCCGCCGACGCCCTGTGGCTGCTGCTGTCCGAGATCGCCACGCACCTGCAAGCCGTACACCGGGCCGGGATCGTGCACCGCGATCTGAAGCCCGCCAACATCATGCTGGTGCACGACGGCGTCAAGCTCATCGACTTCGGCATAGCGCTCGCGGCAGACCAGTCCCGACTCACCAGGGTCGGCGCGAGCTCCGGAACCCACGGGTTCGTCGCGCCGGAACAGGACGCGGGAAGCCGAGAGGCGGCCGCGCCCGCGGACGTGTACTCGCTGGGTGCCACGCTGGTGTATGCGGCGTCGACCGCGACGCCCTATGCCATGCCCGAGATCGAGAACCTCCGTGCGGTGGATGCCGAACTGGCGGACATCGCAGAGTCCTGCCTGGCCTCGGACCCCGAGGCCCGGCCGAGCGCCGCCGACCTGGCCGCGTCGGCCCGCAGTCGTATCGGCGATGCAAGCCTGTCCTGGCCGGCGCCGGTCATGGGACGGATCGCGGTACGGCGCAGCTTCGCCATGGAGAACGCGGAGAACAGGGAGAAGATGGAGACGGTTCTGCCGACGGAACCGGGCCCGACTGAGGCGCGGCCTGGCCGTCGGTCCTTAGCCGGCTGGCGGCGGTTTGCCATTCCCGTCCTGGCGGTGGCGGCTCTGGGCGGAGCAGGCGCCACCGTGCTGGCACTGTCGCCGGGAACCAAGACGAACCCCAAGACGAACACCAACGCGAACATGAGCCCAAGCACGAAAGCCGGCTCAAGCCCGAGCACGGCTTCACCGAGCCTCGCCCCCAGCCCCACATCCTCACCGATCGCCGGCATCAACAGCGCCGACGACCCCGCACGCGTCTCCGGTTCCGAGATCGACGTCGACTACGTGGCCGGCGACGCGGCGTGCTCGGCCTGGCTGGACACCGACGGCGCCGGCCGCCTGGCAGGCGTGCTGAACACCTCGCTGTACCAGTCCTGTTCCGCCGAAGTGCTCCGCAGCGACGGGATGACCTTCACCTTCAGCGCGTCACAGGGCGCCGAGAAGACCAACTACCTCCCGGACTGGGGCGACACCACCATGCGGATCTGCGTGTGGCACGCGAACGACAAGTCCGACCAGAAGTGCTCGCCGCTGTTCGCCATGAACGGGACCACGCCGGCCGTCAAGGCTTAAGCAGGACCTTGATGGCCCGACGCTCGTCCATGGCCTGATACGCCTCGGCAGCCTGGTCCAGCGGCAGTACCAGGTCGAAGACCCGGCCCGGATCGAGCTGCCGCTTCCAGACCAGGTCGATCAGTTCCGGAAGGAAGCGGCGCACCGGGGCGTTGCCGCCGTGCAGGTGGGCGTGGGAGAAGAACAGCTCCTGGCCGTCCAAGGTCACGCCGTGGGAGACACCGACATACCCGACATGGCCGCCGGGACGCGTGGAGCGGATCGCCTGCAGCATCGACTGCTGAGTGCCCACCGCCTCGATGACCGAATGCGCGCCGAACCCGCCGGTCATCTCCTTGACGCGGGCCACGCCCTCGTCGCCGCGCTCGGTGACGATGTCGGTGGCGCCGAACTCGCGGGCCATCCTCTGCCGCGGCTCGTGCCGGCTCATCGCGATGATCCGCTCCGCGCCGAAGTGCTTGGCCGACAGCACGCCGAGCAAGCCCACCGCGCCGTCGCCGACCACGACGACGGTCTTGCCCGGTCCCGCCTCGGCGGCCGACGCGGCGAACCAGCCGGTGGCCAGCACATCGGAGGTGGTCAGCAGGCTCGGAACCAGGTCGTCCTCCGGCGTGCCCGGCGTGGCGACCAGCGTGCCGTCGGCCAGCGGCACCCGCAGCCGCTCGGCCTGAGCGCCCAGGTCGTTGATCCACTCACGCTGCACGCACGAGGTCTGGTAGCCCGCCCGGCAGTTCTCGCAGGTGTTGTCCGAGACGGAGAACCCGCCGACCACGAAATCACCGGGCTTCACCGTGGTCACCGCATCGCCGACCTGCTCCACGACGCCCACGTACTCGTGCCCGATCGGAGACGGGGCCTGGATCGCGTCGGTGCCGCGGTAGGCCCACAGGTCCGAGCCGCACACACAGGCCGCCACCACGCGGATGACGGCATCCGTCGCCGCCTCGATCTTCGGCTCGGGACGCTCCTCCACCCGGAAGTCGCCAGGTCCGTACATCACGACGCCACGCATGGTCGCTCTCCTCGCCTGGCCGCTCTCCTCGCCTCGATGCGCCAGGCCGCGAACCACGGCCGGGCGGGCTGGGGGCCACACCATCCAGGAAACCGGCATCGCCCTCGATCAGCGAGTTGCAGCCGATGGAGAAGTAGGCCCTGCCAGCGTTTCGCCTGGCAGGGAGGCAAGAAGGCCCGCCACAGCGACGCGACCGACTCGCACGAATGACCTAATCGGAGCCGACCGGCCCGTCCATGATCGCGAAATCGACGAAGTCGACGCGCGGATCGCGGCGCACAGCCAGCAGCTGATCGGCGCTCAGCCGGGCGGTGAGCCAGACACCCGTGACGACCACCTCTGACTCCCCCAGCCCGATCGCGCGCGCCACGTCGAGCGGATCGCCGTCCATCAGCATGGCCGTGTAGCGGTCCGGGGTCCGCGGGTCGGGGGCGATGCCGATGAACGGGGCGAGACGGTCCGGGTCGGGTTCGGTCCGCTCGACCAGCCGATGCCGTTCGGCCGCGGCACGCTGGTCAGGGGTGAGCGCCGCGGTGAAGCCGGCCGAGCCGGTCCGCAGGACTCGGGAATCGTCCAGACCGAGGTCCCTCCGGAGCTCCGGGGGCACCTGACGGTCGAAGGCCGTGTCTCGCAGCACGATCAGCATGGCGATGGCGTCCGGTCCGGTCCCGTCCAGCATGTGATCCCCTCAGGGTTTACCCGACTATCTCAGGCTGCTTAGACTGAGCGGCACTCGCGCTCGCATGTTCGAGCGCTGGGATACACACTTCCGGTCCGTTACCGGGCCAATGCTACGGGGGCAAAGGTGTCACGGGTCAAACCTCTGCGTGCTTCCTTCTTCGCCGCGCTCGTCCTCGGGCTCGCGGTCGGCACCGTCAATCCGGCCGCGGCCGCGGCCGCGGCTGCGGCTGCGTCAACAGCCAGAGCCACAGCCACCCCGCACCATGCGGGCGCGGCCGCCCCGGCGGGCACCGGGCCGATCCTCGACTCCGGCAGCCCGGACGCCGTCGCCGGACAGTACATCGTCGTCCTGCAGGCGTCCGCGGTCACCGGCACGACCACCGCCACGGACGTGGCCCAGAGCCTGACCACCACCTACGGCGGCACGTTCAGCCAGGTCAACGACGGGTTCCAGGCCTTCACCCTGAACGCCACCGACGCGATAGCCGGCGCCATCGCCGGGGACAGCCGCGTCGACTACGTCGACCAGGACCAGTACGACGAGGCGGACGGCACCCCGCCGCCGGTGCAGGACAACCCCGACTGGGGCCTGGCGCGGATCAACCAGCGCGTGGCGGATCTGGGCGGCGATCCCCAGTACGCTGCCGGCTCCTCGGCCGGCGTCACCATCTACGTGGTCGACTCCGGCGTCCAGATCGGGAACCCCGACTTCGGCGGCCGGGCGAGCTACGCCTACAACGCGCTCACCAATACCGTGGGCAACGCGCCGGACTGCTCAGTCGGCGTCGGACACGGCACACCGGTCGCCGCCCTCGCCGCCGGGACCGTCTACGGCGCGGCCAAGCAGGCCACGATCAAGTCGGTGAAGGTCCTCGACTGCGACTCCTCGGGCACGCTCCAGGAGAGCCCGGGCGCGGTCACCGACCGCGGGCTGGGCTGGATCCTGCAGAACGCCACGGCACCGGCGGTGGTGAACCTGAGCCTCGGCGGCGAGGAGGTGAACGCCTCCCGGGCCGACCTCGTCAACCGCCTGGTGGCCAAGGGTTTCATCGTGACCATGGCGGCCGGCAACAAGGGCGTCGACGCGTGCACCGCCACCCCGGGCAGCCAGACCAAGGACAAGGTGCCGCTGGACGCGATCGTCGTGGGGGCGTCGGGCCTGGACAAGACCGTCACCCCGCCGACGGACAAGATCTGGTCGCTGTCCAACGTCGGCAAGTGCCTGACGTTGTTCGCGCCGGGCCAGAACGTCACCTCACTCCGGGCCAACGGCACCCCGGCCACCCTGAGCGCGTTCGGGACGTCGTACGCCACGCCCTATGTCTCCGGCGCCGCCGCGATCCTGTTGGCCGCGAACCCCACGCTCAAGCAGGACCAGGTCAAGCAGGCGATCCTGGACGACGCCACGTCGCGGGCCACCAACGGCGTCGCCGAGCTCATCGCCGGGACCACCAAGACCTTCTCGCCCGACTTCCTCCTGCACGTCACCCCGCCGGCGCAGAACGCGGTCACGGTGGACGGCCCCGCGGTCTCGCAGCAGGTGCCCTCCGGCGCCCAGGCGGTGGACTACACGTTCACGGGCACCGCCGGACAGTCGGTGTACGTCAACGGGACCGCCGGCGCGTTCAACGCCGGCATCGCCCTGTACGACCCGCTGGGCACCGAGTTGGGGAGCGGCAGCCACGCCGGCTACAACTCCGGACAGCAGGAGACCTGGATCAACCCGGTCAACCTCCCGCGCACCGGTACCTACTCGATCCACATCGTCCCGGCCGCGGGCGCGACCGGCTCGGTCTCGGTGCAGGTGCTCACGTTCGCCACCGCCACGGCGACGGTGAACGGCCCCGTGGTGTCCTCGACGGTCACCTCCGCGCTGCCCGGCCGCCGGGTGGTGGCGACCTTCGCCGGCACCGCCGGGCAGACGATCTCGGTCAACGGGACCGGCATCTCCTCGGCGTCCACCATCACGCTGTACGACCCCAAGGGGACGCAGATCGCGAGCGCCTCCAGCTACGCGTCGGACGCGGGCGCCGTGAAGCAGTGGATCCAGGCCGCCAACCTCAGCGCGACCGGGACCTACTCGCTGTACATCACGCCCGCTCCCGGAGCGACCGGAACGTTCAGTCTCCAGGTCCTCGGCGACGCCGCCCTCGCGGCGACGGTGAACGGCCCCGCGGTGTCCTCGACGATCACCTCCGCGCTGCCCGGCCGCCGGGTGGTGGCGACCTTCGCCGGCACCGCCGGCCAGACCGTGCTCATCAACGGGACCAGCGGCGCGTTCAACAGCTCTCTGACTCTGTTCGACCCCAAGGGAACCCAGATCGGCAGCGGGTACAGCTACGGATCAGACTCCGGTGCCGTCAAGGGCTGGATCGCCCCGGTCAATCTGAGCGCGACCGGCACCTACACGCTGTACTTCACGCCCGCCGCGAACGCCACCGGCACAGTGAGTCTCCAGGTCCTGAGCGACGCCACGGCCACCGCGACGGTCAACGGCGCGGCGGTCTCCTCGACCATCACGACAGCCTTGCCCGGACGGCGCATCGCGGCGACGTTCAGCGGTACCGCCGGCCAGACCATCCTCGTCAACGGCACCAGCGGCGCGTTCAACAGCACCCTGACTCTGTACGACCCGAAGGGGTCCCAGATCGCGAGCGGCTACAGCTACGCGTCCGACTCCGGCACGGCCAAAACCTGGATCGCCCCGGTCAACGTGAGCGCGACCGGGGCCTACACGCTGTACATCACGCCGGTCGCCGGAGCCTCCGGCACCGTCAAGCTCCAGGTCCTGAACGACGCCACGGCCACCGCGACGGTCAACGGGGCGGCGGCGTCCTCGACCATCACGACAGCCTTGCCGGGACGGCGCATCGCAGCGACGTTCGCCGGAACCGCCGGCCAGACCATCCTCGTCAACGGCACCAGCGGCACGTTCAACAGCACCCTGACTCTGTACGACCCGAAGGGGTCCCAGATAGCGAGCGGCTACAGCTACGCCTCTGACTCCGGCTCCGCCAAAACCTGGATCACCCCGGTCAATCTGAGCGCGACCGGCACCTACACGCTGTACGTCACGCCGGCCGCGGGCGGGACCGGGACGGTGAGCCTGCAAGTCCTCACCGACGCCACCATGACCGCCACGATCGACGGCGCCGCGGTGTCCTCGACCATCACCTCGGCGCTGCCCGGGCGGCGCATCGCGGCGACGTTCAGCGGCACCGCCGGACAGCGGGTCTACGTCAACGGCAGCAGCGGCACCTTCAACTCCAGCGTCACCCTCGTGGACCCGAAGGGCGTCCAGATCGCCAGCGGTTCCAGCCTCTCGACGGACCTGGGACTTCGAGCGTCGTGGATCTCGCCGACCAACCTGAGCGCCACCGGCACGTACACGCTGTACTTCACCCCCAGCGCCGGGGCGACCGGGACCATCACGTTCCAGGTCATCGGCAGCTTCGTCACGGCGAGCACCGGGGTCAACGGCCTTCCGACGTCGGTGACCATCCCCAGCTCGACGCCCGGCAAGATCATGGCGATCACGTTCTCCGGCAGCGCCGGCAGCGCGGTCAGCATGCTGGGGATCACCGGTGCGATCGGCGGGACACTGGCCGTGTACGACCCGGACGGCCTGAAGATCGCCTCCGGCATCGCCGTCCCGCTCTACCCCTGCCCCGACGAAGAGCTTCCGGGGACCTGCCCGCAGGTGCTGATCGCGCCGGTCACGCTCCCGATCACCGGCACCTACACGGTCTACTTCACCCCGGCGGCGGTGAACACGGGCTCGGTCAGCGTCTGGGTCACCGGCGCCTCCGGCACGCCGCCCACCGTGACCACGATCAACGCCTCGGCGACCGTCGACGGCGCGATCGTGCCGGTCACGATCCCCACGGCGGCGGCGGGCAACCGGGTCGCGGTCACCTTCTCGGCATCCGCCGGGCAGACCGTCTACGTCAACAACAGCAGCAACTCCATGAGCTGCAGCGGCGACACGTTCTCGCTGGTCGGCCCCGGCGGGCAGATCGTCGTCCCCTCCTACTCACCGACGCTGTACCTGTGCAATCTCACCACGGTGCTCGCACCGACGGGCCTGCCGACCGCCGGCACCTACACGCTCTACATCGTTCCGGACGCGAGCCAGCACGGCACCGCGAACCTGCAGGTGCTGAGCAGCCTGCCGACTGTGTCGGCGACGGTGGACGGCGCGATCGTGCCGATCAGCATCCCGACGACGGCGCCGGGCCAGCGGCTGGCGATCACCTTCTCCGGGACCGCCGGCCAGGCCGTCTACCTCAACAACAGCAGCAACTCCATGAGCTGCGGCAGCGACACCTACTCGCTGGTCGGACCGAATGGGCAGATCGTCATCCCGGCGTACTCGCCGACGCTGTACCTGTGCAACCTCACCAACGTCCTGATGGCGACCGGACTCCCGGCGACCGGAACATACACGTTCTACATCACTCCGGACGGAACTCAGCACGGCTCCGCGAACCTGCAGGTGTTGAGCCAGTATGTGAACGTCGCGGCGACCGTCGACGGCGCGATCGTCCCGGTCACCATTCCGGCCACCGCACCGGGTCAACGCGCCGCGATCACGTTCAGCGGGACGGCCGGCCAGGCCGTCTACCTCAACAACAGCAGCAACTCCATGAGCTGCGGCAGCGACACCTACTCGCTGGTCGGACCGAATGGGCAGATCGTCATCCCGGCGTACTCGCCGACGCTGTACCTGTGCAACCTGACGAACGTCCTGATGGCGACCGGGCTCCCGGCCACGGGCACGTACACGTTCTACATCGTCCCGAGCGGCACTCAACATGGCGCGGCGAATCTTCAGGTGCTGAGTCAGTACGTGAACGTCGCGGCGACTGCTGACGGCGCGATCGTCCCGGTCACCATTCCGGCTACCGCACCGGGCGAGCGAGCCGCGATCAGCTTCACCGGAACCGCGGGACAGACGGTCTACCTCAACAACAGCAGCAACTCCATGAGCTGCGGCAGCGACACCTACTCGCTGGTCGGACCCAGCGGGCAGATCATCATCCCGGCGTACTCGCCGACGCTGTACCTGTGCAACCTGACGAACGTCCTGGCGACCACCGGGCTGCCGGTTGCCGGGACGTACACGTTCTACATCGTCCCGAACGGCACTCAACATGGCGCGGCGAATCTTCAGGTGCTGAGTCAGTACGTGAACGTCGCGGCGACCGTTGACGGCGCGATCGTCCCGGTCACCATTCCGGCCACCGCACCGGGCCAACGGGCCGCGATCAGCTTCACCGGAACCGCGGGACAGACGGTCTACCTCAACAACAGCAGCAACTCCATGAGCTGCGGCAGCGACACCTACTCGCTGGTCGGACCCAGCGGGCAGATCATCATCCCGGCGTACTCGCCGACGCTGTACCTGTGCAACCTGACGAACGTGCTGGCCGCCACCGGACTGCCGGCCACCGGGACGTACACGTTCTACATCGTCCCGAGCGGCCCCCAGCAGGGGGCGGCCAACCTCCAGGTGCTGAGCAAGGATCTGGCAGTCTCCGCGACGGTGGGCGGCGCGGGTGTCCCGGTCACCATCCCGGACACCTCGCCGGGCCAGCGTGTGGCGCTCACCTTCGCCGGGACCGCCGGCCAGGCGGTGTTCATCACCAGCGTCAACACCTCGATGAGCTGTGGCGGCGACACCTACTCGCTGATCGGGCCGAACGGACAGCCGGTCGTCCTGAACTACAGCCCGTCGCTGTACCTGTGCAACGCGACCTCGCTGCTCCAGCCGACCGGCCTGCCGGCGACGGGGACGTACACGCTCTACGTCATCCCGGACGGCGCGCAGCATGGCACGGCGACCGTCCAGGTGCAGCAGTACGGCCCCTGATCCCGCGCCTCACAGAAACAGAAACAGAAGCAGCAACAGACCAGACAGCGGGGCCCGGTGAGAGGATCACCGGGCCCCGCTGTCCGTATGTCCGCATGTCCTGGCGGCTCGGGCAGCTCGGACTGCTCAGTCCCGCGCTCGACGCCATTCCTTGTCAACCAGGTTCGCCTCCCGGTGCGTAGTACTGGTGACAGCGTTCCCATCAGCAAGGAGTCGGCATTGACCGAGGAGGAGTTCACCGAGTTCTACACCCACTCGGTTCGTCGGCTCGTCGGCCAGTTGTACACGATGACCGGAGATCTGCACGAAGCCCAGGACGTGGTCCAGGAGGCCTTCGAGCGTGCCTGGGGACATCGGCGTGCCCTGGATCGCGACGGTGCGCCCGAGGCGTGGGTGCGCCGCACCGCCTGGCGCCTGGCGGTCAGCCGGTGGCGGCGGGCGCGGGTCGGGGCGCAGGCCTGGCTGCGGCGCGACGACGCGCAGCTGGTGCCGGGACCGGACCCCGGCGGCGTGGACCTGGCGTTGGCGCTGCGGGTCCTGCCGTCCCGGCAGCGGATATGCGCGGCGCTGTTCTACGTCTGCGATCTGCCGGTCGACCAGATCGCCGCCGAGACCGGGCTGGCCTCCGGCACCGTCAAGACCCACCTGTCCCGGGCCCGGACCGCTCTGGCCGCACTGCTCGGCGAGCCCTCCCCCAGTGAGGAGACCCCGTGATGTCCCCCGACGACGAGCGCATCGCCGCGGCCCTGCGCCACACGGCATCCCGGGCGGCGTCACAGGCCGCGCCGTCCACGGCCGAGCGGATCACCGGCCGCGGCAAGGCCCGCCACCGGCGCCGGATCGCCACGGCGGTGATCGGAGGCGCGGGTGTGGGCGTGGCGATCGTCTTGGTCGTCACCGCGACGGGTTCCCCGCGGAGCGACGAGCCCTCCCCCGGTTTGCACGCGTCGAACACCGCGACGGCGCCGGTGCCGACGACGCCCCCTGCGACCGGGACCAGCCTCCCGGCTGATCCCCTTTCCAGCACCGCCAGCACAGCCGGCTCGGGCAGCACGGCCAGTTCGGCCAGCACAGCCAGCTCGTCCGTCTCGTCGCAGTCGGTCGGCGACCCGTCCTCGTCCACGGGGCCGGCCAGGAACTCCGACGGTCAGAGCTCCGGCGGTCAGAGCTCGGGCGGTCACCCGTGACGCTGCCGCTGCTAGACCACCAGGCGTCCGCGACCACCACGAGTCCGGCGACCCCGACGGCTCCGGAAACCCAGGAAGCCCCGGCAACCGGCACACCAAGCCGGCGCGCCTGGCACGCCGCACAACCGGTGCTGCTCGTCTACGCCATCGCGGCCGTGCTGCACATCGCACTGCTGGTCGCCCTGATCCCCGCCGGCGGCCCCGGCCTCGCCGATCGCCTGCAGGCTTGGGACGGCCAGCGCTACGTGGAGATCGCGGCGCACGGCTATCCCAGCGGATTCACCTACACCGCGGACGGTCAGATCTGGGGCAACAACCTGGCCTTCTTCCCCCTGTTCCCCCTTCTGATCCGCGCCGTCCACCCGGTCACGGGTCTGGGCTGGGAAGGTGCCGCCATCGTCGTGTCGCAGCTGTCGATGCTCGCAGCCCTGCTGGCCGTACACCGCCTGCTGACACGCCTGTACACCCGCCGCACGGCCACGATGGGCATCATTCTGCTCGCGATGGCCCAGCCGATGTCACTGGCGTTCTTCATGGCCTACAGCGAGTCGTTGTTCCTCGCCCTGGCCGCCGGCACTCTGCTCGCGGCCGAGCGTCGTTCGTGGCTCACCGCCGGAGTGCTGGCATCTCTGACAGGGCTTACGCGTCCCGCGGGCGTGGCCGCCGCCGCAGCCCTGGCCGTCGCCGCGGCGCTGCATCTGTACCGGCGACGAGAACTTCAGTGGCGGCCGGCCGCGGGCGTCGTCATCGGCAGCCTCGGCATGCCCGGCTACCTGCTGTGGGTGGCCCACCGGGCCGGCACACCCGGTGCCTGGTTCGCCGTCCAACGCGCCTGGGGCACCCACTGGGACTGGGGCACCTCATTCCTGAAGTATCTGGCGCAATCCCTGACCACCGGGGACGGCTGGATCCAGGTGAGCGTCGCGATCCTGCTCCTTGCGCACCTCGCCGTCACCGCTTTGGTCTGCCGTCGCGGGACCTGGCCCCCACTGCTCGTCTACGGTGCCGTGATCATGATCCTGGCCCTCGGGCAAAGCAACTACTACCACTCCAAACCACGGCTGCTCGTACCGGCGTTGGTGTTCCTGATCCCCCTGGCCGACGCGCTGGCCCGCGCACGCCCCGCCCCCAGAGCCGTCGGCATAACCTGTGCCGCGCTGTTCGGCTGCTGGTACGGCGCCTACATGCTCACAGTCTGGTCGTACGCGATCTGACCGCATGAGTATCGCAGGTCTTTGATGCTCCCGCCCCGCGGGCATGCGGCGCGCGATGCAGCGGGTCGACGGCGTCGGCGACCGTGGGCACGGTCGCGAACTGCGCGGTCAGACCGAGCAGGCTCAGCAGCATGGCCAGGCGCTCGCGGACGCCGGCGAGCACGAACAGCCCGCCGAGTCCCCGCGCGGCACTGTCGGCACGCTCGATCAGGTGCAGGCCGGCCGTGTCGCAGAAGGTCACGCCGGAACAGTCCAGGACCACCAGCGCCGAGGGATTCAGGTGGTAGGCGAGGTGCAGCCACAGTTCGTCGACCGTGTCCAGGTCGACCTCTCCGATGGGGCGAACCACGGCGGTGCCGTTATCGTTGGTGGAGGTGCATGTGAATTGGCTGGTCATCGGGTTCACCGCCTTGTCGCTGCATCACTGCTAACGACAACTTCACAATAAGTATTCGAATGCCTCAACCCGGAATACGAACGCCACAGTACGTAAAGCGTTACCTTCGGCCGGTTACAAGCACGCCATCCGATACAGCGCACAAGGACGACGGCCATGACAGTCCTCGAGGCCACCGATGTGGAGACGATCCGCCAGATCTTCTCCGAGATGTACAACGTCCGGCGGTTCACGCCGAACCCGGAATACAACCGCATCCGAGTGAGCCGGCAGACCGTGAGCTCCTTGGCGCAGCGTCACGACTTCACCTTCAGCATCGACTCCCATGTGCGGGGCGACCCACTTCACGCGCTCTACTTCGGCCACATCCGCACCGGCGCCGTCACCTACCACCGCGGCCACACCAGCCACACCTACGTCGGCGGCGAGGCCTTTCTCGCGGTCCAGCCCGACCATCTTCTGATCGCGGACCTCGTCCATCCCGAAATGGACTACACCGTCTTGGACGAGTCCCTGCTCGACCAAGTCGCCCAAGGCTCATCAGACGCCCCGGACAAGCGGATCCATTTCACCGGCTACGGCCCGGCCACGGCCGCCGACACCGACTTGTGGCTGCGCACGACCGCGTACGTCGACGACATGGCCGCCTCCGCCGGCGACCACGCCCTGGTGACCCGCGCCGCGGCCAGACTGCTGGCGGCCACCGCGTTGAGCGTCTTCCCCAACACCGCGGTGGTCGAGCCCGGCAGCGTCGATCGGCGCGACGCACACCCGCGCACGCTGCGCCGTGCCATGACGTTCCTGCAAGAACACGCGGCCGAGGACATCAGCGCCGCCGACATCGCCGCCGCGTCCGGCACGAGCATCCGCGCCGTACAGCTCGCGTTCCACCACCACCTGGGGACGACTCCGACGGTCTACCTGCGCCGGATCCGGATGCAGCACGCCCACGACGACCTGCGGGCCGCAGACCCGGAAACCACCACCGTCACCCAGATCGCCGCCTCTTGGGGCTTCTGGAACCCCGGCCGCTTCGCTGCCTACTACCGCAGTACCTTCGGATGCGCGCCAGGAGACACACTCCACGACCGCAGTCCGTGACAATGCCAGACAAGGCCGAGACAAGGCCGAGACAAGGCCGACGGGCCCGAGGCGGTATGCCAGGGATCCGTCGCGCCAAGCGGCTGCCTGCTTTTCGAGATGCTGCTCGGCCTTTGCCGTGAGCTGCTCGGCCTTGCCTTCAGCACTCTTGTTCGTCTTCGAACGGACTGGCGTCAAGCCTGGTCGCTCATGCCCATGCGCAGGTGGTCGGCGTGGTAAATGGCCTGGTCGAGCAGTTCGGCGACGTGGTTGTCGTAGAGCGCGTAGATCATCGACTTGCCGTGGCGTTCGGCGGTGACCAGACCGAGGTTGCGCAGCAGGCGCAGCTGGTGCGAGCAGGCCGACTGCTCCATGCCGACCGCCGTGGCGATGGCGGTCGCGGCCAGCGGGCCTTCGCGCAGGCGCGCCAGGATCAGCAGGCGCGACGGGGTGGCGAGGGCTTGGAGCGTGGTCGCGACGCGGGCGGCGCTGGCGGCGTCCAGACGGACGCGCGGCACGGCTTCGGCGGGAGGTGCTCCATGACCCATGGCGACAGTCTACCTCCGGGGAACATATGAATCACTCTTCAAGTGTTCCTGTAGAGTGGCGGGGTTGGATCGTCCTGAACGCTTGTGATCAAGGGCTTGCCTCTGATGTCTTCCCTCCTCGCCACCGGGCCCGAGCGGGCCGCGACCGCCACCCCGCCGGTCGACCGGGCTTCGCGCCGGTTTCAGGTCTTCGCGCTGCCTGAAGTGCGGTGGGCCTCTACGGCGCTGCTGCTTTTCCTGGTCGCGCTGCCGCTTCAGCTGACCGGTGCACCGGTTTGGATCTGGGGCCCGCTCTACGCGGCGGTGTACGTGACCGGCGGGTGGGAGCCGGGGTGGGCCGGGCTTCAGGCGCTCCGGGAGAAGACCCTCGACGTCGACCTGCTGATGGTGGTCGCGGCCATCGGCGCGGCAGCGATCGGGCAGGCGCTGGACGGTGCGCTGCTGATCGTCATCTTCGCCACCTCGGGGGCGCTGGAGGCGGTGGCCACGCACCGCACCGAACAAGCCGTGCGGGGGCTGTTGGACCTGGCGCCGGAACGCGCGACCCGGATCACCGCCGACGGCGCCGAGGAACTCGTGGACGCCGTCGCCCTCGCGGTCAGCGACCGGATCCTGGTCCGGCCCGGCGAGCGGATCGCCGCCGACGGCCAAGTGATCGGCGGCGCCTCCGACGTGGATCAGGCCACGATCACCGGCGAGCCGCTGCCGGTGTCGAAGACCTTCGGCGACGAGGTGTTCGCCGGCACCCTGAACGGCACCGGGGCCCTGACCGTCCAGGTCGACCGCGTCGCGGCGGACACCGTCGTGGCGCGGATCGTGGCGATGGTCGAGGAGGCCTCGGCCACCAAGGCCAGGACGCAGCTGTTCATCGAGAAGGTGGAGCAGCGCTACTCCCTCGGCATGGTCGTCGCGACGGTGCTGCTGTTCGTCGTCCCGCTGCTGGCCGGCGCGGCCTTCCAGAGCAGTCTGCTGCGCGCGATGACGTTCATGATCGTCGCTTCGCCGTGCGCGGTGGTGCTGGCCACGATGCCGCCGCTGCTGGCCGCCATGGCCAACGCGGGACGGCACGGCGTGCTGGTGAAGTCGGCCGTGGTGATGGAGCAGCTCGGCGCCACGACCCGGGTCGCCTTCGACAAGACCGGCACGCTCACCGAGGGCCGGCCGCGCCTGGCCGACATCGCCGTCGTGCCCGACGAGATCCTCGACGCGAAGCAGATCCTCGCGCTGGCCGCCGCCGTGGAGAACCCCTCGGAGCATCCGCTGGCCCGCGCGGTCGTGACGGCGGCCAGAGACGCGGGGCTGCATCTGCCACCGGCCACCGGCTTCGCCGCGACACCCGGACGCGGAGTCAGTGCCCTGATCGACGGCCACCGCGTGGAGGCCGGCAGTCCCGGCCATCTGCTCGGCCACTCCCCCGACGCCGACGCCGGTGCCAACGCCAACGCCGATAGCGACACAGCCACAATGGTCGCCCTCATGCAGGAGTCGGGCCAGACCGCAGTAGTCGTACGCATCGATGGCCGTCCGGTGGCGGTGCTGGGCATCGCCGATCGGGTCAGGCCCGCCGCCCCGCACGCGGTCGCCCGCATCACGTCGCTGACCGGTGCCGCCCCCATCCTGCTGACCGGCGACAACGCCGCAGCCGCGCGCCGTCTGGCGCTCGAAGTCGGCATCAG
This sequence comes from Catenulispora sp. MAP12-49, assembly GCF_041262705.1. NCBI lineage: Bacteria > Bacillati > Actinomycetota > Actinomycetes > Catenulisporales > Catenulisporaceae > Catenulispora > Catenulispora sp. MAP12-49. The sequence continues at coordinate 668,575 of NZ_JBGCCP010000002.1, forward strand.
CGATGTGCGGGCGGGCCTCCTGCCGCAGGACAAGGTGGCCGCGGTCCGCGAGTGGGAGTCCGCCGGCCAGAACGTGCTGCTGGTCGGCGACGGCGTCAACGACGCCCCGGCCCTGGCCGCCGCCCACACCGGCGTCGCCATGGGCCGTGCCGGCTCCGACCTCGCCCTGGACACCGCCGACGCCGTCATCATGCGCGACGACCTGGCGACCGTCCCGGCCGTGATCGCGCTGTCCCGCCGCGCCCGCCGCGTGGTGGTCGCGAACCTCGTGATCGCCTCGATCATCATCGCCGGCCTGGTCACCTGGGACCTGGCCGGAACCCTGCCGCTGCCGCTGGGCGTGCTCGGGCACGAGGGCTCCACTGTGATCGTCGGCCTCAATGGTCTGCGAATGCTGCGCAAGAGCATGTGGCGCAAGGCGATGACGAGAGGGGCCGCGGCATGAGCCGTGCGAAGGACAAGCGTGGCGGCGCCGAGGCGCGGCAGCGTCCCGCCACCGTCACCGTGTGCCGCGGCTGCTGCTGCGGCCGGCCGGACAAGACGCCCGGCGTCGATCACGCCGCGCAGCTGACCGCGATCCGCACGGCCGTCCCCGCCGGGCAGGTGCGGATATCGGACTGCCTGGACGTGTGCGAACGCTCGAACGTCGTCGTGATCTCGCCGTCGTCGGCAGGCCGCGCCGCCGGAGGCCGCCCGGTCTGGCTGGGCCTGGTCCACGACACCGACGTCATGACCGACATCGCAGCGTGGATCGACGCCGGCGGGCCGGGCATGGCCGACCTGCCGCCGATCCTGGAGTTGTACGAGTTCAGTCCCTCGCGTCGGGTCCGAAGCGAATCCGGTCTCGACGCGAGCTGACCGCGACGGCCGGGACGGTCTCGAGCTCGGGCTGGAGCCGGGGCTCGGGCTCGGGCTGGTGCACGGGCTGGGGCTGGGGCTGGGGCTGGGGCTCGCGTGCAGCCTCGACGCCCTCGGGGAAGATGAAGGTCCGGTAGCAGTGCAGGCGGAACAACATGCCCAGCGGCAATCCGAACACGTAGCTGGCGACGTTCATCGCCAGCGTGCCGTCCTGGCCCAGGCCGTACTTGCTGATGAAGACGAACATCACCTCGATGACCATGGCCACGCCGTTGACCAGGAAGAAGAAGAACATCTCCCGGCGGCGGTCGATCTTGTCGCGGTCCTTGTAGGTCCAGTACCGATTGCCGACGTACGCCACGCACGTCGCCAGCGCTGTCGCGGTGACCCTGCCGTAGATCTGCTTGCCGGGCTCGGCGACCAGAAACGCGTTGAACACGCCGGAGTTCACGACCAGGGCGACGGCGCCCACCGCCCCGAACTTGCTAACCTCGTGGACGAGGTGCTCGAAGCGGTTGTACAGAGCACGTACGACCGTCACGCCCGCCACCTGTCTTCCATCGGTTTCGTCATCGCGTTCGAGGCTACCGTCGCGCTCTGAGGTGCTTCGGCGGCCTAGGGAAACCTCCACCAAATCTGCTCACCGGGCTCGGCAACGCGCTCGGGGCTTGTGGCTCGGGGCTTGTGGCGCCGGACATCTCCCGCTAACGTTCCGCGCACATCACTCTGCAACGTTGCAAGACCGTCCGGCGGGTTGCCGCTGCAACGTTGCAGAGACCAGCGATCGAGGAGTTCTCCATGATCCGTGGCAGACCACGCCGATTGTTCCGCCGGCAGCTCGGCCGGGCCGGTATCGCGGCCGCCGCCGCATCGCTCCTGCTCGGCTCGGTGACGGTGGGTGTGATGGTCACCGCGACGCCCGCCGCGGCCGCCGCGATGCCGACCACCGGTGTCCTGTACGCGCCGAACCTGTCCGCCAACCCCACCGAGGACGCCAGCTATCCGCGGGTGATCCGCCTGACCGACAGCGGCTCCGCCAACGGCCAGCTGCTCGCCACCTTCGCCCACTCCGGGGTCGGGTCGCAGAAGGCGAACTTCCCCATCTACCGCTCGACCGACGACGGCCACACCTGGTCCGCCTCGCCGATCGGCACCGTCACCGACACCGTGCACGGCTGGGACCTGGACGGCCCGACGCTGTTCGAGCTGCCGCGGGCCGAGGGCTCGCTGCCGGCCGGGACGCTGCTGGCCTCCGGCACGGCGTGGAACCACGGCGACTTCACGCAGCAGGCCGTCGAGGTGTTCGCGAGCACCGACCACGGCGCCACGTGGAGCTATCGCAGCTCCTGCACGTCGGAGTCCGGGATGGCGAACTCCGAGGGCCACGGCATCTGGGAACCGGAGTTCGCGGTGGCCGGAAACGGCGACCTGGTCTGCTACTTCTCCGACGAGCGGCCCTCGACCAACGGCTACAACCAGGTCCTGGCGCACGTCGTGAGCACCGACGGCGGAGCGACCTGGGGCTCGGAGGCCTACGACGTCGCCGTGCAGGACAACGTTCAGCGGCCGGGCATGACCACGGTCATCAAGCTGCCCAACGGCACGTACGGCATGACGTACGAGGACTGCAAAGCCGGCTTCGACCCGGACTCCGCGTGCTCGGTCTACTTCAAGACCTCGCCCGACGGTGAGAACTGGACCCCCGCCTCGGGCCTGGGCAACCTCGTGCAGACCTCCGACGGACGCCACTTCCTGCACACGCCGGGCCTGGCCTGGTCCCCGACCGGCGGCCCGAACGGCACGGTGCTCGTCTCCGGCCAGCGGGTCGTCTCGGGCAACGACGGGGCGATCACGAACCTGGCCGAGACCGGGACCGTGTTGATGGCCAACACGAATCTCGGCGCGGGAACGTGGACCGAGACGACGGCGCCGGTGAACACCAACCCCACCGGCGGCTACGACAGCGGGGAGACGGCGTGCGCCGGCTACAGCTCCCCGATCCTGCCGTCGGTCTCCGGCTCGACGATCCTCTACCTCGCCGGCACGCACCTGAGCAACGGCAAGTGCGAGGTCCAGTTCGGCTACGACGCGGCCCCGGGGCCGACCGGCGCGGTCAAGGGTCCCGGCACGACGAACAAGTGCGTGGACGTGAACACCAACACCTCCACGGACCTGAACACCGTACAGCTCTGGGATTGCAGCGGCGTGCCCGGCCAGCAGTGGTCGGTCGAGCCGGACGGCACGGTACGCGCCTTCGGCAGCTGCCTGGACATCGACGGCAACGGCACGGCCGACTCCACCAAGGTCGAGCTCTTCCACTGCGACAACGCCGGCGGGCAGCAGTGGCGTGAACAGGCCAACGGATCGCTGCTGAACCCGCAGTCCGGACGCTGCCTGGACGACCCGCAGGCCAACACCGCCAACGGGACCCAGCTCCAGATCTACGACTGCAACGGCCTGTCCACGCAACAGTGGAACCTGCCCGGCGCGCCGACCGCGGCGATCACCGGTCCGGGGTCGGCGGGCAAGTGCGTCGACGTGAACACCAACACGCCGAACAGCGGCAACGCGGTGCAGCTCTGGGACTGCAACGGGGTCCAGGGGCAGCAGTGGGCGATGCAGGCGGACGGGACGGTCCGCGCGTTCGGCAAGTGCCTGAACATCATCGGGAACGGCACGGTGAACTCCACCAAGGTCGAACTCAACGACTGCGGCGGGAGCGGGGGCCAGCGATGGGTTCCGCAGGCCAACGGATCGCTGCTGAATCCGCAGTCCGGACGCTGCCTGGACGATCCGCAGGCGAACACCGCCGACGGTACGCAGCTGCAGATCTACGACTGCAATGGGCTGTCCACGCAGCAGTGGACGACCGCCGTCTGACGACTGGCACTGCGTGAGCAACTGGCACCACCAGCATTACAGGCACGACCAGCACCACTAGCACCACTGACTGGCACCACTGGCACCTGCCGGTCGCCGCATCCGGCGACCGTGCGCCAAGCCGCCCCAAGCCGCCCCAGCGCGGCCGTTCGGCCCACCGCACCGAGCGGGACCGAACCGTGATGTTCACTCCCTTGCAACGTTGCAGAGCCCCGTACTACGGTTCTCTGCAACGTTGCAGAACCCGCGGACCACAGCATTCCCACTGGTCACCGCGCTGGGCCACCGAGCTCGACAGATCGATCGACGACAGAGAGCAGGAACGACGATGCGTACTTCCCACGGTGGCGGCGGCCTGGCCCGCCGCGCGATCACCGGCCGTGGCGGCCGGCGCCTGGCCGGCGTCACGGCCGCGGCCCTGGTCGCGGTCTCCGCGGCGGCGTGCAGCGGCTCCGGGTCCGACGCGACGCCGGCCGCGGCGGGCGGCGGGGCCTCCTCCGGCGCGGCGGCCGGCGCCGGCTGCGCGGCCAACGCCACCCCGCTGACGTTCTGGGGCTGGTCGGCCGGCTACGACCTGGCGGTCAAGGAGTTCAACAAGACCCACCCGGACATCTGCGTGAAACTGCAGAACGCCGGTGCGACCACCGCCGAGTACGTCAAGCTCAACGACGTCCTGAAGGCCGGCAACGGAGCCCCCGACGTCGCGCAGCTGGAGTACTTCGAGGTCCCCTCGTTCGAGATCACGCACAGCCTCGTGGACCTCTCGCAGTACGGCGTGGGCTCCTCGAAGTCCGACATCGCGCCCGCGGCCTGGGCGCAGGTGAGTCAGGGCTCGGCGCTGTACGCGATGCCGGTCGACCTCGGGCCGCTCGCGCTGTACTACAACTCCAAGCAGTTCTCGGCCGCCGGCGTGACCGTCCCGACGACCTGGGACCAGTTCTCGGCCGCCGCCGACAAGCTGCACACCGCGGACGCGAACGCCGCGATCACCAACTTCGACCCGGAGAGCACGCAGGACGTACTCGCCCTGATGCAGCAGTACGGCGCCTTCCCGTTCACCTACGGCGGCGGCCAGAGCGTGGGCATCAACTTCACCGGCGCGGCGCAGACCGCCTTCGCGAACTACTGGCAGGGCCTGATCGACAAGCACGAGGTCACCACGGCCGCCGACTTCTCCCCGGCGCAGTGGTCGAACCTCGACTCCGGCGCGGACGCCGCACGCCTGAGCCCGGCCTGGGGCCCGGTCGGCATGCAGCTGAGCATCAAGAACACGGTCGGCGACTGGCGCGCGGCGCCGATGCCGCAGGCCCAGGCCGGGCAGAACCTGGCCGGCAACTGGGGCGGCTCCACCCTCGCGGTGGTCAAGGGCTCCAAGCACGCCAAGCAGGCCGCGGAGTTCGCGCAGTGGTTCGGCGGCTCGGCCGACGCCTGGAAGATCCTCAGCGGACCGGTCGCCGGCGCCTTCCCGGGCTACGTGCCGCTGCTGAACGACGCGGGCTTCCAGGGCACGACCCTGCCGATCTCGGCCGACTCCAAGCCGAACGCCGTGTTCTCCGACGCCGCGCAGCACCTGGCCCAGACCCAGTGGCCGCCGATCATGACCGCCGCCCTGACCCAGTGGACCTCCACCTTCGCCGGGGTGACCAAGGGCACGGAGACGCTTCCGCAGGCCTTCCAGACCTTCCAGAAGCAGATGACCGACTACGCCAAGGCGCAGGGCTTCACCGTCACCAACGGCTGAGGAAGAGAGTACGAGCACGTGAGCGAGACGAGCGGATTCACGCCGGCGGCGGCGACGCGGCCGCCGGCGGCCCCCGGGCCCGCGGCGCCGGCGGGGCAGGTGCCGACGGCTCGGCGGGCGGCGGGACGGGACGGCACGGCGGGTCCCTCGGCCGGCGGTCGGGACGACAAGACTGGCGGTCCGATCGGCGCAGTTGGCGGTCCGGATGACGCGGCTGGCGGTCCGACCAGCGCGGCTGGCGGTCCGACCGGTAGTCCGGCCAGCGCGGCCGGTGGCCCGACCGGCGCAACCAGCGGCCCGACCGGCAACCCACCCGGCCGGCCGGCGGCGCGCATGCTCAAGCGCCGTCGGGCGCGCAGTCGGCAGTGGCCCGGTGCGGTGTTCGTCGCACCGCACCTGGCGATCCTGACCCTGTTCATGGTCGTCCCGACCGGCTACGCGGTCTACGACAGCCTGTTCACCAGCAGGCTGGTCGGCGGGACGCGCTTCTCGGGGCTGGACAACTATCGGACCGTGCTCAGCTCGTCGGAGTTCTGGGGCGGCGTGTGGCGGGTGCTGCTGTTCGCCGTCGTGCAGGTGCCGCTGACCATTGCGATCGCGTTCTTCTTCGCGGCGGTGTTCGATGCCGGGGTGGTGCGGTTCGGCAAGTTCTTCCGGACCGTCTTCTTCATCCCGTTCGCCGTGCCCGGGGTGGTCGCGGCCGTGATGTGGTCGTTCCTGCTGCTGCCGGGGTTCGGGCCGTACTCGCGGGCTCTGCGCTCGCTCGGGTTCGGGCACGTCGACTTCTTCTCGGCGAAGCTGATTCTGCCGACCATCGTCCTGATCGTGATCTGGGAGTGGACCGGCTACAACATGACGATCCTGTACGCCTCGCTGAAGTCCATTCCGCGTGACGTCACCGAGGCGGCGGTGATCGACGGCGCGCCGCTGCGGACCATCATCCTGCGGATGAAGCTGCCGATGGTCCGGCCGACGATCGTGATGCTGGTGTTCATCAACATGGTCGGCGCGCTCCAGTTGTTCACCGAGCCCTCGATCCTGTCGTCGTTCCAGCCGCAGGCCGTCTCGTACGGGTTCACCCCGACGCTCTACGTCTACAACACGGCGGTCGGCAGCAGCGAATACAACCTCGGCGCCGCCGCGGCCGTGGTGCTCGCGCTGATCATCGGCCTGATCTCGCTCGGCGCCTTCGCACTTCGGCGCAGGAATGGAGAATTCCGGTGAAGCACGGTATCCCGGTGAAGCAGCGCTACGACGACGGCGCCGTCCCGGTCCGGCTCTACGGACTGCGCCGCGGCACGTCGGCCGTCCTGACCCTGGTCTGCGCGGCCTTCGCCGCGTTCATCCTGGCGCCGCTGGTCTGGCTGCTGATCAACGCGACCAAGACGCAGTCCGAGGTCTACACCGGGCCCGGGTTCTGGTTCAGCGGGCCCTTCCGGCTGTTCCAGAACCTGGCCGACCTCGGCAAGGACATCAGCGGCGCCGGTGTGTACCTGCACTGGATGCAGAACACGCTGGTCTACGCCGTGGCCGGGGCGATCGGCGCCACCGCGCTGTCCGCGCTGGCCGGCTACGGGTTCTCCCGGTTCCGGTTCCGCGGCGCGAACTCGCTGTTCTACCTGGTGATGTCCACGCTGCTGGTCCCGATCACGGCGCTGGCGCTGCCGCTGTTCCTGGTCTATGCCAAGGTCGGGCTGGTCAACTCCGTCTGGGGCATGATCCTGCCGAGCATGGTCTCCCCGGTCGGCATCTACCTGATGCGCACGTTCATCGACGCCTCGGTGCCGCAGGACATGATCTCCGCCGCGCGCATCGACGGGGCCGGCGAGCTGCGGATCTTCTTCCGGATCGCGCTGCCGCTGACGATGCCGGGCCTGGTCACGGTGCTGCTGTTGAGCGTCGTGGCGATCTGGAACAACTACTTCCTGCCCCTGATCATCTTCAGCCGCAACGACCTGTACCCGCTGACCGTCGGCCTGTCCTCGCTGTCGCAGGCCGCCGAGACCGGCACGCAGGCGCAGCTGGTCCCGGTGCTGATCACCGGAGGCCTGGTCACGGTCGTGCCGCTGATCGTCCTGTTCCTCTTCCTCGAAAGGTACTTCCGTGGCGGCGCGCTGCGGGGCAGCCTCACCGGCTGACTCCCCGAGCGCGACGCCCGAAGACCACACCCGCACACGCACATCCCTGGGAGCACCCGTTGTCCACCGTTCGTCCTGAATACCCCCGGCCGCACTTCGACCGATCGCACGCCTGGCTCAGCCTCAACGGCACCTGGGACTTCTCCCGCGACCCCGACGGCTGGAGCGGCGAGCAGATCGTGGTTCCGTTCGCCTGGGAGACGGAAGCCTCCGGCTTGCAGGCGCATTGGCTGGAGCGGGGTCGGTACCGGCGCGAGATCACCGCGCCGGCCGGCTGGTCCGGGCAGCGGATCGTGCTGCACTTCGGCGCCGTGCACCACATCGCGACGGTGTCGGTGAACGGCACGCTCGTCGGCGAGCACGAAGGCGGATCCACGCCGTTCGAGTTCGACATCACCGACGCCCTCGACGCCGACGGCCGCGGCACGCTGGTCGTCCAGGTCCTCGCACCGCTCGACAAGCGAGAGATCGTCCACGGCAAGCAGCGCAGCATTCCGCGCGACGTGTACGACGTGTGCGCGTTCACGCCGAGCAGCGGGATCTGGCAGTCGGTGTGGCTGGAGGCGCGTCCGGCGACGTATCTCGCCGACGTCGCGCTGCGGCCGAGCGCGGAGCTCGACGCGATCGAGGCGACCGTTTCGGTCTGCGGCCTCGCCGGCTCGGCGACGCTCACCGCCACGCTCACCGCCACGGTCGCCGGCGAGCAGCCGGTCACCGTCGAGATCACCGACCCGGCCCAGCCGCTCTCGGTCCGCCTGCCGATCACCGCGCCGCGCCTGTGGAGCCCGGCCGATCCGCACCTGTACGAGGTGGCGGTGACGCTCGAGTCCGCCGACGGCACCGACCGGGTCGGCACGGCGACGGGCCTGCGCAGCGTCCAGACCGACGGCGACCAGATCCTGCTCAACGGCGAGCGCCTCTACGTCCGCGGCGTCCTGGACCAGGGCTACTGGCCGGGCACCGGCATCACCGCGCCGGACGACCAGGCGTTCGTGACAGACCTCGAAGCAGCCCGGGCCGCCGGGTTCAACCTGGTCCGCAAGCACCTCAAGCTCGAGGACCCGCGGTTCCTGTACCACGCCGACCGACTCGGCATGCTCGTGTGGGCCGAGCCGGCCAGCACCGGGATCTTCACGCCGGCGGCCGTGGCACGCTTCGAAGCGCAGATCGAGCCGATGGTGCGCCGGGACGGCAACCACCCGAGCATCGTGATCTGGGGCCTGTACAACGAGGAGTGGGGCCTGGACTGGGACGTGCCCGGCGACCCGACCAAGCAGGAGGCCACCCGCCGCGCCTACGAGCTGCTCAAGGACCTCGACGCGAGCCGGCCGGCCGTGGACGACTCCGGCTGGTCGCACGTGGCCACCGACCTGGTCGACTGGCACATCTACGACGAGTTCCCGGACGGCTGGGCCGCCAAGGTGCGCGCGCTGCTCGCCGACGGCAAGCCCGGCTTCCCGGTCCCGATCGGACCCGGCGTCCTGGTCGAGAAGGTGCTGATGGCCGACGGCTCGCCCGCCCCCGCGGTGCCGAACCTGAACAGCGAGTTCGGCGGCGGCCTGACGAGTGTCGAGCGGGGCTGGAACCTGCGCTGGCAGACGCTGGAGCTGCGGCGGTACGACGGCCTGTCGGGCTATGTGTGGACCGAGCTGTACGACATCGAGCACGAGACCGCCGGCATCTACGCCTTCGACCGCACGACCAAGGACGACGGCGGCAACCCGCCGAGCGAGACGAACGCCGTGACCGTCGCCATCCCCGACGTCACGCCGCTGGCTCCGGGCTGCGACTTCGTCGCGGCCGACGGCGCGGTGGAGTTCGACGTGCGGATCTCGCACCACGGCCCGGAGCCGGTGGAGGTGACCGTGGTCCCGGTCTGGGGTCAGGCGTTGCAGCCGTACGCCGCCGCCGCGCAGGCGCTCGACGGCAGCTCGGGCCAGACCGTCAAGGTGCAGCCGTTCCGTCTGAGCGAGCCCCTTCGGATCAGCGAGCGGATACCCTCCGGGGTGGACGTCGCACGCCTGCACCTGGTGCTCGTCAGTACCGGACAGGTCGCCAGTGCCGGAGAGGTCGTCGGTCACACCTCGGTGGACGCCGCGACCCGACCGGTCGGACGCACGGCGATCGACGGCAATCCAGCGGCGCGCTAATACCATGAGCTCTGATATCAGCGTGCTTACCAGCCCGACTTCCCGTAGGAGGACATCCATGGCCGGCGTCCGACTCCGCGACGTAGCCGAACGTGCGGGTGTCTCGATCCGCACCGTCTCGAACGCGGTGAACGGCTACGCTCCCGTCTCCGACGAGGTGCGCGCGCGGGTCGAGGCGGCCGTGGCCGAGCTCGGCTACCGGCCGAACCTCATGGCCCGCAACTTCAAGCGCGGCCGCACCGGGCTGATAACGCTCGTCGTGCCGGAGCTGGACGTGCCGTACTTCTCGGAGCTGGCGCGCGCGGTCATCACCAAGGCCCGCGCGCACGGCTACACGGTCGTCGTCGACCAGACCGACGGCGAACCGGACCGGGAACGCGAGCTGGTCATGCAGGACTCGAACGCGGCGGCGATGTTCGACGGCGTGATCCTGAGCCCGCTGGCGCTCACCCACGCCGACCTCGCGCAGCGCGGCACCAACCAGCCGCTGGTCCTGCTCGGCGAACGCATCGCCGAGAGCTCCTTCGACCACGTCGCGATCGACAACGTCGCGGCGGCGGCCGCGGCGACGGAGCACCTGCTGGCCCTCGGCCGCCGGCGCATCGCGGCCATCGGCGACCAGCCGTGGGAGAGCGGCGAGACGGCACAGCTGCGCACGCGCGGGTACCGCGACGCGCACGCCGCACGCGGCCTCACCGTCGACGAGTCGCTGGTGGTCACGACCCGCCGCTTCCACCGCGCCAGCGGCGCCGAGGCCATGGCGGCCCTGCTGGAACACCCGCAGGGCCCGCCGGACGCCGTGTTCTGCTACAACGACCTGGTCGCCCTCGGCGCCATCCGCACGCTGCTGACCAACGGCGTGCGGATCCCGGACGACATCGCCGTGGTCGGCTTCGACGACATCGAGGCCGGCCGCTACAACACCCCGACGCTCACCACGATCTCGCCGGACAAGACGAAGATCGCCGAGCTGGCCGTCGACCGCCTGATCGCCCGACTCGACAATCAGGACGACACGGCGCCGGAGGAGCTGTGGGCACCGTATGAACTGATGGTTCGGGAGAGCACGGTGACACCGACGGGGACGGCGGCGCCGACGCCGCAGGACTAGTGAGAGGCGAGTCAGCGCAAACACGAACACGAACACGAACACGAACGTGCCCGGACCACAACGGTCCGGGCACGTTCGCGCGATGAGCACTCAGGCTCAGGAGCGGATGAACGCCAGCAGATCCGCGTTGATCGTCGGGGCCTCGACGGTCGGCATGCCGTGCGGGAAGCCCGGGTACACCTTCAGCTCGCCGTTGGGCAGCAGCTCGGCCGACTTCCGCGCCGAAGCGTCGATGGGCACGATCTGGTCGTCGTCGCCGTGCAGGACCAGCGTCGGGATCGTGATCTTGCGCAGGTCGTCGCTGAAGTCGGTCTGGGAGAAGGCCACAATGCCGTCGTAGTGCGCCTTGGCGCCGCCCATCATGCCCTGGCGCCACCAGTTGTCGATGACGGCCTCGTCGGGCTCGCGGTCGGGGCGGTTGTACCCGTAGAACGGGCCGGCGGGCAGGGCGCGGTAGAACATCGCGCGGTTCGCCGCCAGCTGCGCCTGCAGATCGTCGAACACCGCCTTGGGCAGCCCGCCGGGGTTGGCGTCGGTCTGGACCATGAGCGGCGGGACCGCGGCCAGCAGCGCGGCCTTGGCCGCCCGGTTCTGGCCGTGGCGGGCCAGGTAGCGCACGACCTCCCCGCCGCCGGTGGAGTGGCCGACGAACACCGCGTCGCGCAGGTCGAGGTGGTCGACCACGGCGGCCAGGTCGTCGGCGTAGTGGTCCATGTCGTGACCGCCGTCGGTCTGGGTCGAGCGGCCGTGGCCGCGGCGGTCGGCGGCGACCACCCGGTATCCCTGGTTCAGGAAGAACAGCAGCTGGGGGTCCCAGTCGTCCGAGGAGAGCGGCCAACCGTGGCTGAACACGATCGGCTGACCCGAGCCCCAGTCCTTGTAGTAGATGTCGAGACCATCGGTTGTGGTGATGGAGGGCATTGCCGATTCCCACTTCCGTTCGGGGCGACGAAACGAATTTCTTTCGGCGCCTTGAGCTGATCGCATCTTTATCGCCATCAACGCTACAAAGGTTCACCCACCTCGCGCAGTTCCATCCGGTCGGTGCAGGCCGGGATGCCCACAGCCGTGGCGTAGAGCGGGATTTCGAACTCGCCGTCGATGCCGAGCAGGTCGGCGAGATCGTCGTCGAAGAAGCCGCCGAGGTTGACCGCCCCGAGCCCGATCGCCGTCGCCGCCAGGTTGATGTTCTGCATGACATGGCCCGCCTCGAAAAGCAGGTACCGATAACCCCGGTCGCCGTATTTCCCCAGGCTTCGTGCGGTCACCGCGCTGAGCACGATGATCGCCGCGGCATCGGCTGCCCACCGCTGCCCCATGAACAGATAGCTGACGATCGGCGCCGGGAGCGGCGTCTGCGAGATCTCCTCCAGCCCGTCCGCGGCCGGCACGAAGTGGTGGACGCCCGGGCGAAGACCGCTGACCGCGCGCACCATCACGTTCAGCTCCAGGGGATACAGGCCGCCGCCGGATGGGACCGGCCGGTCGGGGTGTTCGGCGAACGGTCCGGATCGCGCGGTCACCCCATAACCGAGGCGACACAGCGTGCCCAGCTGGGCCAGGCTCAACGGCGCGTCGGTGAAGGCCCGGCACGACACGCGCTCGGCGACAGCCGCTGACAGCGAGGCCGTCGGCTCGATGCCGGGCGGCAGCGGCGTCCACGGGGCCCGGGGGTGTTCGCGCCCGGCCGAGAAGTGGCCCGCGTCGGCCGGCGGGGCGGAGAAGGACCACCGAGCCGTGCCGCGATGGAACGTCCATGCGGTCGGTTGTCCGATCCGGAAGGCGGCTGGGTCCGCGGACATCGTCACGCCACCGGGTGCGGGGCCAGGTTCAGGTCGGCGAGGTCGGCCGGGGCGGCGCGCAGACCCATCCGCCACGGCGCTTCGCGCAGCCGCCGGTGGCCGAGCCGCATTTCGCGCGCGCCGAAATGGATCGGCTGGAATCCGGGCACGATCGCTTTGGCGACCCGGACGCCGAGCGGCACGACGTCCTCGGCCGTCACGTCCAGATAGAGCACGTCGCCGGCGACGTCGACCAGTGAGCGGACGACCCGGCGCAGGGCGTCTTCCACGTCCGAGGACGGCTGCGCCCAGCCTTCGGCCCGGTCCAGCGGTGCCTGCTGGAAGAAGCCGAGCGCGGACTCGGCGGTCGCGGGATCGGCATAGAGCAGATCGTGGTCGGAGAGATCGTCGACCAGCGATGGATCCGCGACCAGCATCGCCAAACGATCGCGGGTCTCCGGCACGCGCAGCCGCGCCTTCAGCGAGGGGCGTACCTGCGCCACCTCCAGGACCGCCCGGCGGGCCGCGACCGTGGGCGTGGTGGCGGCGCCCAGTCCGACGACGACGGCGGGTTCGCGGTCGGCCCAGGCGATGGCCATCGCGACCTCGACCACGCTGTCGGTCGGCAGCAGGTGCACGTCGATCCGCACGCCTCGCCGGGCGTAGCCGGCCGCCACCTCCTGCGTCTGCGGATCGGGGATGTCCGTCGCGGCATAACGCCTGCCGGGCAGCCGATGGGTCCAGGCCAGCAGCACCGCGTCGCGTTCGACGACTTCGAGCAGCGCGGCCAGGACCGCCGCACGAAGGGTCGGGCCGGCGGCGAACCCGTTGGAGTTGCCGGGGAACAGCGGCGGGGCGTGATTGGTCGGCAATCCGATGTGGGCCGCGGACAGCGGAACCCAGACGGCCGACTCCAGGGCGACCGAATTGGCGGGCACCCAGTCCAGTTCCGTGTCCTCGGCGTACGGCGAGTAGGGCAGATCAGCGTATTGATGGTCGGCGAACAGCACCAGATCGCGGGGGTCCAGCGCGGGCCCGTCCAGATCGGCACGGACGCCGCGGACCTGTCGGCCGGGCTGCCAGGTCAACGCCGAGTAGCGTTCCAGCGCCTCACCGAGGGCCAGGTTGCGAGCCTCGGTCAACGTCGGCCCCTTGCCGGAACAGCCGACCAGGCCGTGGTCGGTCGGCAGGAACTGGGCGTTGGCGAGGATCGCCTGGACGATGACCGGAGCAGGCGGCTCGTCCGGGTCCTTCGACAGTTCGGCGAGGTCGCGGACGAGCCCGCACAACGGACTGTGCACCGCGGCGTTGATCGACTCGAAATCGGTGTCCCGCCGCGGCTCCTGGACCAGTTCAGGGAACGGGACGCGGTCGATACGCGGCGGTCGCTCTTTTTTTGCGCAGGCCGGGCAATCGGGTCGCGGCAGCACCGGATGGACGCCTTCGGTGAGCTCGATCGCGTCGATGGCCAGCACCGTGCCGGCCAGCCGCGGCCGGGCGACGCCGAGCAGGACGGCGAGGATCTCGTGGCCGACGACGCCGGCCACCCACGGCGGCAGCGTGGGGAACACCGGCCGCGCGGACTCCGGCGGGGTGCGAACGCCGTCCAGCGTCTCCTCGCGGGCCATCGCGAGCCCGAAGTCCTCGGCACAGGCCAGCGCCCGCATCCGCCAGCACAGGTGACACGGTCCGCGGCCCGGCAGCACCAGCGGACCGACGTCGGCCCGGTGGCCCCTGACATCGACGTGCAGGGTCGGGACGTCTTCGGCGAGGCCGGCCGCGTTCACCCAGTGCCGGACGGCCGACAGCCGGCGGTCGACGATCGTCAGCGCGAAGTCGTTGCCCCGCACCAGATCCGTCGTGGCGGCCCGGTCCAGGCCGGCCGGCGCGACGACGTCGGCGTGGGACAGCCCCGCCTCGGCCAGCACTCCGGCCGTCATGGCGGCGACGGGACCCTCGCCGATCACCACCACGCGGGCGGTGTCCGCCCGCTCCGCGAGCGCCGTGCGCTCCAGCCGCGACCCGGCGACCAGCGACAGCCAGCCGTCGCACTGGTCACGCTCGCCTTCCAGGACGACTCCGGCGCCGACCAGGTGGGTCAGCACGCGGTCGAGTTCGGCGGCGGGCAGGTCGGCGAGCCGGCGATGCAGGGTGTCGTCGTCCGGGCCGTCGTGCAGCGCCGGGAGCACCCGGTCCCGGACGACAGTGGCGACGCCGCCCTCCAAGCGCAGCGCCGCCGTGTCTGTCTGCACCAGCAGATCGCTCCCGACGAGGATCACGTCCAGTCCCGCAGCCGGCCATCGCCGCGGTCCGCCGGTGCGCGTGTCGCCGGTGCGCGTGTCACCGGTGCGCGTGTCACCGGCGCGCGTGTCACCGGCGCGGGTGTCACCGGTAAGTGGCCGATCAGGCACCGAGCCCGCCGAACCGGCCGGCGCCGCCTCCGGCACCGGCCTGGATGCACGGACCACATGTGCACTCGGTGGCGCAGTAGCAGGAGTGGCAGACGTAGCACGTGTAGCAGGGATAGCACTTCACGCACGGTGCACAGGGCACCGGGTACGTACTGTCCGCACCGAGCGCAGCCTTCACCTTGTGGTACGTGGCCAGTTCCTCGGGTGTCAGGTCGGCGGCGCTGGGCGCCGCGGCCCGACCCTTCAGAGCATTCTCCAGCTCGACGATTCTGCCTTTGAGTTCGTCGAATTCTTCTTGGGATGGCATCGCGTCAACGCTCCTCTTCGCGGCCGCACGTCATTCGGCCCGCCGCCAGAACAAGACCACGGCACACCATGCGGCCTATTTGCTGACATTAGGAACATATCGAACACCACTCGGTACGTCGCGGGCAGCCCAGCGCGGGTGCGTCGCCTGATTCACACGGACGGCCCAACCACGGGGTGACAGCGCCGGACCACCGGGCCGCTGCCCTCGTCAGGCACCACGCGGCTCATGCCTCCCGCAGGATCGATCTGCCCTCACGCAGCCAACTCGCCGCGGTGCTTTCATCGAGTTCACCGTCCTCGATCACGTCGGGGACGAACACCTCGGTGGCACGATCCGGGGGAAAGCTGGTGTCGCCGTAGACGTCGCCGATGCAGAAGGCGTCGAGTTCGGCGTCGGGGATCGGGAAGTACAGGGAGTAGAACAGCACCTGCGCGCGGATCGTGGCGGCCCACAGGACGCCGCCGTCGTCGCCGTGGTCGCACTGCACGACGGTCGCGACTTCCAGGGTGCCGCCGATGGAGGCCGCGATGCCGTAGCGGAACAGCGCCGCCGGCGCCCACACGTCGCCCTGCACGACCAGCAGGCTGCCGTAGCCGTCGCCGCCGGCGGTCGCGTCGAGCGTGCCGTCGACGATCAGGTCGCCGCTGATCGCGATCGCGTAGCCCGAGGCCTCGCGCTCCTCGTATTCCATCAGCGCGGTGCAGTCGGCGACGTGGAGGTCGCCGTCGTAGAAGCGGATGTGGTCGAACGGGGGGAAGTCCGGCCAGGTGACCTCCGGCATGCGTTCCTTGGCCGCGTCGAGCGGGATCACCTCGAAGTCCTCGACCGCGAGGGGGGTGCGACCGCTGTTTCCGACGGTACGTACCCGTGGCGGGCCGAAGTCCTGGCGGGGAGCGACGTACACCTTGCTCGGGGCGGCTTCGGCAGCGCCGTCGAAGTACACCGCGCCGCAGAACCGATACGGCGGACCGGTTTGGACCCAGCCGGTGTACAGGTGGCCGTCCTGCCATGGCAGAACGCTGGTGAGGCGATACGGCGGGACCGCCGGGGCCAACGCTTGCAGCACACCAGCACCGGCGCCATCGCCATCGCCATCGCCATCGCTATCGCCATCGGGGCCGAGGAAGCCGATGAAGCCGTCCTCGCCGACAATCAAGAAGCCGTCGCGCCGCGGATCGTAAAGGAGGGCCTCAAGATCGAGCGCGGGAGCACCATCGCAGGGCACTGGGATTCCGCCGGGCTCGGCGAGATAGAGCTGACCGGCGTCACCGGTCACCGCGAGGCTGCCGTCGGGGGCATACGCGGCGTCGGTGAGCGGCGCGCGGCCCGAGAACCACGCGTCCACGGTACCGTCCGCGGACCGCCGTATCAGCTGGCTGCCGGCCACGAACAGCGTCTCGCCCTCGGGCCCCGCGACCGCACGCACTACGTTCCCGCTGGTGAACGGCGGCTCGACGTGCAGCTCCCCGGTCTGCGGATCGAGCGTGGCGACAAAGCCCTCATCCCCGGTGACCCAGATGACCCCGCCGATGCGGGCCAGCCCATACAGGCAGCCCTTGTACGCCCCCGTCTCGATCTCCCGGGCCTCCTCCTCTCCGCCGCCGACGATCGCGAGATAGCCGTACTCCCCCGCGACGACCACCGTCTCGGCATCGAGCGGCAGCACCGCGCGCAGGCCGCCGGCATCGAGTTGTTCCGCACGCCAGCCCTCGTCGTCGAACCGCAACAGCGCGCTCTCGCCGCGGCCGCCGCCGGCGGCCCAAATGACTCCGTCGTGGCCGGCCAGCGCCAGCGGCCCCGGCACGCTGCCGAGCAGAGGGTGCCCGTCTTTCAGGAACGCATCCATGGGCCGCGAGAGTACTGTCGGCGTCCGACACGTCGCTCCGGAATCGCGAAAACCGCTGCCCGCGGATCCCGAACTCATGCGTCGCGGGTGGCCCGCCAGGCTCCGAGGCCCACGAAGACCACGAGGTAGAGGCCGAGGTCGAACAGCGCGAAGCCGAGGGAGGGGATGCGTGCGGCGTGCACCCCTGCGGGCGGATGAAGAGTGGCGAGCCTGTCGGCCGCATTGGTCAAGGTGAGGTGGTCGGGCACGTAGGTCGAGCTCTCGAAGGAGCGCGCGATCGGGTAGGTGAGGAAGACCAGGGCGAACATGGCGGACATGGCCGCCGCGGTGTGACGCAGCAGCGCGGCGAGACCGAAGCCGGCCATCGCGACGACGGTCATGTACAGCCCGGCACAGGTCACCGCGCGCAGCGCGTGGGCGTTGGTGACGGCGACGTTCAGGTGCTCGCGGCGCAACACGAGCTGGCCCAGCAGGAAGGCGGCGAAGGCCAGAGACAGGGAGACGAGCAGTGCGAAGCCGCCGAGCACCAGGGCCTTGGCCGTGTAGACCAGTGATCGGCGGGGGCCGGCCGTCAGCGTCGTGCGGATCATCCCGGTGGAGTACTCGGTACTGATCGCCAGCACGCCCAGGGCGCCGAGGGCGAGCTCGCCGAATTGGAAACCGCTGAGCGGATCGCCCACCGGATCGAAGGCGGCCCGATCGGATGCGCTCATGGCGGCCCAGTGCCCGGTGATCGACTGCACGTCCGTCAGACCGACGCCCAGACCCAGGACGAGCGCGGCGGCCACCGTGATCCAGGTCGCGCGGATGCTGTGCAGCTTGATCCACTCCGCACGCATCAGCGCGGGAAGAACGGAGGTGCGGCCGGTGCGGCCGGTGCGGCCGGTGGGAGCCGCGCCCTCGGCGATGAGGCTGGTCATCGTGGTTCTCCTTGAGGCATCGGGGTGCTCGGTTCGGCGCGGTACTGCACACTGGCGGCGGTAAGGCGCATATAGGCGTCCTCCAGTGAGGCGCCCGGGCCGGCGGCTTGCAGGAACTGCGACACGCTCGTGTCGGCGAGCAGCCGTCCCCGGCCGATGACGATCAGATGATCGGCCGTGAGGGCCATCTCGCTGATCAGGTGGCTGGAGACGAGGATGGTGCGGCCCTGGGCGGCCAGGGATTTCATCAGGCCGCGGATCCACCGGACGCCTTCGGGGTCCAGGCCGTTGACCGGTTCGTCCAGCACGAGCACCGGCGGGGCACCGAGCAGGGCGGCGGCGATGCCCAGGCGCTGGCGCATGCCCAGGGAGAAGGACCCGACCCGCTTGCCGGCCGCGCTGGACAGCCCTGTGAGCTCCAGCACGTCCCGGACGCGGTTCGCGGGCAGCCGGTTGCTCGCGGCCAGCCAGGCCAGATGATCGCGGGCCCGCCGCCCGGGATACAGGGCACCGGCGTCCAGCAGCGCGCCGACCTCGCGCAGGGGTTGTGCCAGTGTCCGGAAGGGGCGCCCCTGGATCAGGGCGCGGCCGGCGTCCGGCGTGTCCAGGCCGAGGATCATTCGCAGGGTCGTGCTCTTGCCGGCACCGTTCGGGCCGAGGAAGCCGGTGATCTTGCCCGGCTCGATCCGGAAGCTGAGGTCGTCCACGGCGATCGTGGCGCCGAAGCGCCTCGTCAGCCCGCGTACTTCGATGGGCGGCGTTTCGGTGGGCGGGGTTTCGATGGTACGTGTCATGAGGCCCACGGTGTCGGGTCGGCGCCGCCGGGCACATCTGCCCGCGGACGCGCCTGGCCTCTACCCGCGGGCATACGACTTGCGGGCGATGCCCGGGGCACGCAGCCCGCTTACGCTGGCGAACGTGGCTCTTCCAGCGCTTCCGCCGCTGCTCACGCGGGTACGCCCGGCCTGGTGGCGGGCCTTGGACCGGGCGGCGGCCGCGGGCTGCGGCTTGGCGGCCGCGCCGCTGCTGGCCAAACACGCGGACGGCGTGATCCCGGTCTTGGGCGCCGTGGCCTGCGCGTCGGCCACGGCCTGGCCGATCGCCGGACGCGCCCGCCGGCCCGCGGTCTCGTTCCTCGTCTCGCTCGCCGCGCTGGGTGCGATCGCGGCGTGGCAGCCGCGCTCCGCCTCCGCCGCGCTGGTCCCGCTCGGCCTGGTGCTCTACACGGTGGCCTCGCGCGCCCGCCCGGGCGTGGCCATCGCCGCGTTGTGCGCGGCACTGGCCGTCGCCGTGGCCACGGCGATGCCGGACTTCAAGCACAGCGGAGGCGCCGCGTTCTTCGGCATCGTGTACGCCACGGTGTGGATGATCGGCTTCGCTGTGGGGATGCACCGCCGCTACACCGCACTGTCTCTGCGCGGTCAGGCGCACCTGGCCCGCAGCCGTCTGGAGCAGGCCCGGCACGAACTCGTCGAGCAGCGCATGGACATCGCCCGGGAACTGCACGACGTCGTGGCCCACCACATGAGCGTGGTCACGGTGCAGGCGGGCTACGGCGGGCTGCTGCTGGAAGAGGGCACTGACGCGCCCGCCGCGGCACGGGCCCGAGCGATCCTGGAGGTCATCGAGACAGCCGGGCGGGAGGCGTTGGAGGAGATGCGCCGACTGGTGGAAGTGCTGCGCGCCGAGGAAGTCGACCTGAAACGCGAAGGATCAGGGCCCGGCCTCGCCCCGGCACCAGGACTCGGCGACCTGCAGCAGCTGATCACCCGCGCCGCGAAGGCCGGGGTGCCCTTCACCGTGTCCACACTCGGCGTCGCGCGCCCGCTGCCACCGGGTGAGGATCTGGCTGCCTACCGGATCGTGCAGGAGGCACTGACCAACGTGATCAAGCATGGTGGATCACCGGCCACCATCCGCCTGGACTACGGCCACGAACACCTGACGATCGAGGTCGCCAACGCCCGTCTGTCGCCGGAGCCGGTACCGGAGCCTGGCCGGGCCGCCGCGCCGAGCCCGGGCCGTGGCACGGCCGGGATGCGTGAGCGCGCGCTGCTCTACGGTGGCGAGCTGAGCGCCGGTCCGACCGGCGACGGCGGCTTCCGGGTCCTCGCCAGGCTCCCGCTCCCCCGCGCGCCGGGCGGCCTACTCGGCGAGCGGGTCGAGGCGGCGCGGTGAGCCTGCGCATCGTCGTGGCCGACGACCAGGAACTCGTCCGGGCCGGGCTGAGCGGCATCCTCCAGGCCGCGCCGGAACTGTGCGTCGTCGGCGAGGCGGCCAACGGCGAGCAGGCCGTCGAGCTCGCGCGCGCCGAGCGCCCGGACCTCGTCCTGATGGACATCCGCATGCCGGTGCTCGACGGCATCGAGGCCACCCGCCGCATCACCGCCGAGCAGGACGCCAAGGTCCTGATCCTCACCACCTTCGACCCCGACGAATACGTGTACGCCGCGCTGCACGGGGGCGCGAGCGGCTTCCTGCTCAAAGACATCGCGCCCAGGCGGCTGATCGAAGCGGTCCGCACGGTCGCCGCCGGCGAGATGCTGCTCTCGCCGGCCATCACCAAACGGCTCGTCGCCCGCTTCACCGCCCGGCCACCGGCCGCCACCAAAGGCCCCGCGGCCCTGGAAGCCCTCACCAGCCGCGAGCGCCAGGTACTCGCGCTGGTCGCCGAGGGCCTGACCAACGACGAGATCGCCCGTGCCCTGTTCATCGGCCCCGGAACAGCCAAGACCCATGTCAGGCACCTGCTCACCAAGCTCGACGCCCGCGACCGCGTGCACCTGGTCATCATCGCTTACCGCACCGGATTCGCCGGGCTCGACGCCTCCTGACACCCCCTGCGTATCCGGGCAACACCCCGGTCTCCTCCTCAAGGAGGAACCGTCGAGTGCTTCCAAGCCCGGGTTCCTCCCTGCGGCCGAAGCCGGCGCGGTCACGCTGTTCGTAGCGTCGGCGGCATGAGCGAACTGGACTGCCCATGATCGAGGCGCAGGCGTTGACGAAGGTATACGGCCACACGACCGCGGTGGACGGGATCGACTTCCACGTGAGGCCGGGACTGGTCACCGGCTTCCTGGGGCCGAACGGCGCCGGCAAGTCGACGACCATGCGGATGATCCTCGGCCTGGATCTGCCCTCGGCCGGCTCGGTCACCGTGGACGGACGCCGGTACCGGGGCAAAGTGTGGCCGCTGCACGATGTCGGCGCGCTGTTGGACGCGCGCGCCGTGCACCCCGGCCGTTCGGCCTACGACCACCTGCACAGCCTGGCCGCCGCCAATGGCATCGGCCGCAAGCGGGTCGAGGACGTGCTGGAGCAGGTGGGGTTGGCCTCGGTGGCCGGCAAGCGGGTCGGCGGGTTCTCCCTGGGCATGGCACAGCGGCTGGGCATCGCCGGCGCGCTGCTCGGCGATCCGGGGACGCTGCTGTTCGACGAACCGGTCAACGGCCTGGACCCCGACGGCATCCTGTGGATCAGGACGCTGATGCGCTCGCTGGCCGCCGAGGGCCGCACCGTCCTGGTCTCCAGCCATCTGATGAGCGAGATGGCCCTGACCGCCGGCCACCTGCTGGTCATCGGACGCGGGCGGCTGCTGGCGGACACGCCGCTGAGCGAGCTCATCGCTCGCAACTCCACCGAACGGGTCGACGTCCGTGCGGCCGAGACCGCGCGGATGGCCTCCGACCTGCGGACCGCCGGTGCGCAGGTCACCGTCGAGCCGGACGGGACGCTGGCGGTCCTCGGGCTCGGCGCGGTGCGGATCGGCGAGCTGGCCGCCGCACGCGGCCACGTGCTGCACGAACTGCACGCCGTCCAGGCCTCGCTCGAACAGGCGTACTTCCGCCTCACCGGCGAGAGCGTCCAGTACCGGACTCCCACCCCGGTGGAGCGAGCCGCATGAACACCGGCTTGCTCAGAGCGCGATTCCAGGCGAGCGCCCACAGCGAGTGGATCAAGTTCCGTTCGCTGCGCTCCGGCCCGGCCGCCCTGCTGGCGACCGCCGCGGTCGTCCTGCTCGGCGCGTGGCTGGTGAGCTCCGGATACCGCGACGGCTGGGCCCGGATGGCACCGGGCGACAAGGCCTCGTTCGACCCGGTGTACACCGGCCTGCGGGGCATCGAGTTGGCCCAGCTCTTCGTCGGCGCGCTCGGCGTCATGACGGTGACCGGCGAGTACACCAGTGGCCTGATTCGGGGCACCTTCATCGCGACACCGCAACGCGTCCTGGTACTGGCCATGAAGGCGGTGATCTTCGCTTCGGTCGTCTGGGCCTGGTGCACGGCAGTGTCGTTCACCGCGTTCCTCATCAGCCAGGGCTTCCTCACCGGTCCGGTGCCGCATGTCGTGCTCGGCGATCGGGGCGTTCCCACGGCGGTGGCAGGTGGCGGACTCTACTTGGCGCTCGTCGGCTTGCTCGGTCTGTTCATCGGCGTGCTGGTGCGCCGGACTCCGGCCGCACTGGCCGTGCTGTTCGGGATCCTGCTGGTCGCGCCGGTTGCCGCCGGGATGCTGCCGGGCCGGATCGGAGCGCGGGTGGCGGAGGTCCTGCCGGGCGCCGCCGGGGAGGAGATCTGGAAGTTCCGCCACGACGGCCAGTACGACATGGGCCCTTGGGCAGGCCTCGGTCTGCTCGCCGCCTATGTGGCGGTCACGGCCGCAGCCGCCTTGATCCTCGCCAGAAAGAGGGACGCCTGATGCCCGCCCCGATGCCCGCCCAGATGCCGACGACCCCCGCGGGCATCGCGCCCGCCGCCGGGCCGAGGAGCCCGTATATCAGGGTACGAGCAGTCCTCGCCGCGGAGTGGATCAAGCTGCGCTCGCTGCGGTCCATGCTCGTCACGGTGGCCCTGGCCGCGCTCTTCTGCGTCGGCCTGGCAGCCCTGGTCTGCTCGAACTACACGGCGAACTGGAACCGGTTCAGCACCGCGAAACAGGCCGCGTTCGACCCGCTCGACGTCGATTTCGGGTTCGTGCAGATCGGCACCTTGTTCTTCGGCGTGCTCGGCGCGCTGGTCGTCACGAACGAATACGGCAACGGCCTGATTCGCACGACCTTCGCCGCGACCCCGCAGCGCGGCCTGGTCCTGGCCGCGAAGACGGCGCTGCTCGGCCTGCTCGCGCTGGTCGCCTCGGCGGGCATCTGCCTGACGGCGTTCTTCGCCGGCCAGAGCCTTCTTTCGGCACCTGTGCCGCACGTGAGACTCTCAGACCCGGGCGTGCTCGGCCGGGTGATCGGGGCCGTGTCCTACCTGACCGGGGTCGGCCTGATCGGCGTGTTCGCCGGCGTGCTCGCCCGCAGCACCGCGGTGGCCATGTCGGCCGTGTTCGGCGTCTTCCTTGTCCTGCCGACCATGATCAACAGCCTCCCCCACGGCGCCGTGTGGCAACACACGGTCCCCTACCTGCCCTCCAACCTGGGCAATGCCCTGTGGCACTCGCACGCCGGCGGCCTCGTGAGTCCGGTCGTGGCCGCGTTCGCGTTCCCGGTCTACCTTCTGGCTCTCGGTGCGGCCGGCATGCTCGCGCTGCGCCACCGGGACGCCTGACGAGGCCGAGGTGGGCATGATGACTTCTGTGAGAAAGCAGCCCCGCGTGCCGTCTCCGGCGGACTGGCTCGTGGCACTGATCGTCCTGGTGATCACCGGCTCAGGCTCGACCGGCACGGTCGTCGCCTGGCTCCCGCACTCCGCGATCGCGCTTCTGGCCGTCGCGCAGGGACTGCTCATGCCGGCCAGGCGGCGCGCGCCGGTCGCGACGCTTGCCGGAACCACCGTCCTGGCCGTGGGCATGATCGTCGTCGGCTATCCGGCGGGCTCGGCGACTATCGGTGTGCTCGCCGCGGCCTACACCTTCGGCATGTACGGAAGCCGGCGCGGACGCCTGCACAACGGTACGGCGAGTAGTAGCGGCCAAACCCCCGATGTCAGTGAACGCTCGCAGGCCCTCCGAGACGCGGCAACCGCCGCGATCCCCGCTCTGGCCACCGTCCTGGCGACCGCGACACCGAAGGCCCGCGCGCTCACCGCACCGTGGGGGCCGGCTTCCGTCGGGATGCTCGTCGCGGGGGCCTGGATCACCGGCTACGCGATTCGAACCCGCGGGGCCTATGTCGCAGAGCTCAAAGACCGCGCGGCCCGGCTGGAAACCGAGCAGGGTGAGCGGGCGGCGCGCGCCGTGGCCGAAGAGCGCCTGCGGATCGCCCGCGAGCTGCACGACGTGATCGGCCATTCGATCAGCCTGATCACCATCCAGTCCGAGGCCGCCGCCCGTTCGGCCCGCACCGATCCGGACGCCGTCCCGGGCTTCCTGGCCACGATCTCGGCCACCAGCCGCGAAGCACTGACCGAGCTGCGGCACGTCCTGGCCGTCCTGCGCCCGGACCCCGAGGCCGGTCTGGCACCCCAGCCCGGCTTGCCGGACCTGCCGGACCTCGTGGCCCGGATCGAGTCCGGAGGCCCGCGCGTCCGGCTCGACGTGCCACCGATGGAGCTGCCGCCGGGGATGGGTCTCGCCGTCTACCGGATCGTCCAGGAGGCGCTGACCAACGTGCTCAGGCACGCCGGGCCCGGCGCGTCGGCCGGCGTCACCGTGGCCCCTTCGGCCGGACTGCTGCGGGTGTCGGTGCACGACGACGGGACGGGGCCGTCCGGGCCGAGGCCGGGGCCGGGCGCCGCGCACGGGATCATCGGCATGCGCGAGCGGGTGGCGATGTACGGCGGTTCGCTGACCGCCGGTGCGGGACCGTCAGGAGGATTCCAGGTGGAGGCCGTGATCCCGCTGGCGGGCACCGCAGACCGGAAGCAGCGATGACCACCACGGTCCTGATCGCCGACGACCAGGCCCTGGTCCGCTCCGGGCTGCGCGCCATCATCGAGTCCGAGCCGGGCCTGGCGGTGGTCGGCGAGGCGGCCGACGGCGCCGGCGCGGTCGAGGCGGTGCGCCGGCTCCGCCCGGACGTGGCCCTGATGGACATCCGGATGCCGCACCTGGACGGCGTCGCGGCCACCCGCGCCCTGCTGGGATCCCGCACCCCGCCGCCCACCAGGGTCCTGATTCTGACGACCTTCCACCTCGACGAGTACGTCACCGAGGCTCTGCGCGCGGGCGCCTCGGGGTTCCTCCTCAAGGACGCCACCGCCGACCAGCTGGTCGAAGCCGTCCGGGTGATCGCCTCGGGCGAGGCCATGCTCTCCCCCGCGGTGACCCGCCGACTACTGGACCGCATGGCGGACGACCGGCCCGAAGCGGACGGCCGCGAGCTCAGGGACCTGCTGTCACCCCGCGAGGTCGACGTCCTGCTCATGGTGGCCCGCGGCTCGTCGAACGCCGAAATCGGCGCCGCCCTCCAGCTGGCCGAGTCGACCGTCAAGAGCCACGTCCAGAGCATCCTGGGCAAACTCGGCGTCCGAGACCGCCTGCAGGCCGCGGTGGCCGCGTACGACTCGGGACTGGTGCGGCCCCGGAACCGGTGGGCCGGACCTGGCCGCGGCGGTTCTGGGGGCTAGATCGGACTAGATCGGGCTAGATCGGGCTGATGCCGCCCGATGCCGTCCCCTGGATCAGCGTGACCAGATCGTTCCACACTCCCGCGACCAGCAGGACGCCGATGACCACCAGCATGCCGCCGCCGACGCGCATCACCACCTGGTAGTGGCGTTTCACCAGGGTGAAGGCTCCCATGGCCTTGCGGAAGGCGACGGCTGTCAGGATGAACGGGAGGCCGAGCCCCAAGCAGTAGGCGGCAGCGAGTATGACGGCCCGGCTCACCGCGCCCTCGGTGAGGCCGAGGCCTTCGATCGCGCCGAGGGTCGGTCCCATGCACGGCGTCCAGCCGAAGCCGAACAGCACGCCGAGGACCGGAGCGCCGATCAGGCCGATGCGGGGGTCGCGATGGAAGCGGAACTCGCGGTTGGTCTGGCGGCCGAGTGCGGCGGGGAGCAGGCCGGCGAAGGAGAGTCCCATGACGATCGTCAGGGCGCCGAGGATCCGTTGCAGCAGGATGCGGTGGGACAGCAGGAAGACGCCCGTTCCTCCGGCGACGACGCCGATGAGGATGAACACCACGCTGAATCCGAGGACGAACAACAGCGCGCCGAGCACCATCCGGCCTCGCTTGGCGCGTGCGGCGTCCTCGAGCGACGTCGCGGTGCCCAGATCGATCCCGGTCAGGCCTGTGACGTAGGACAGGTAGCCCGGGACCAGGGGCAGCACGCAGGGTGACAGGAAGGAGATCAGGCCGGCGGCAAGGGCGATCGGGACCGCGAGCAGCAGTGAGCCGGAGGCGACGGTCGTGGCGGCACTGGCGTCGATCATGGGGTGGGTGGTCTCCGTCCGGTGGTCGTGGTCAGTCCGAGAAGTCCGTGGTGAGCCACACCGTCCCGGAGGCGTCCTGCATCACCGAGATCCCGATGCGGTGGAAGTCCGTGCTCAAGATGTTCTGGCGGTGCCCGTCGTTCGGCGGCTTCTCGGCGAGCATCTCGTCGGTCAAGGTGACGGCCATGCTGGCGACGGCTGAGGCCGATCCCCGCGTCGCCCCGCCCTCGCCGATGTTCTCTCCCGCGGAGCTCCAGCTCACGCCGGCAGCACTCTCCCTCGCGCCGAGATCGGGCTCGCCGGGGCAGTTGTGGCTGAGTCCGCATCCGGAGAGCATCGCCTTGTTGTGTGCCGCAGAGCTGTGGTTCAGGCCGTCGGTGCGGGTCAGGGCGGGCAGGCCGTTCGCCGCGCGGGCTTTGTTGATGACGGCGAGGGTTTGCTCCTCGGCCCCGGCCGTCGCCGGCAGGCTTGAGGGAACCGTTGTGGGCTTGGGGCTCGGCGAGGTGGTGGCGCCTGAGGACGTCGGATCCGGCTGGACGACCGGGCTCGCGATGGTGGTCGGCGCCGGGGCCGTCACCCGCGCCGTCGTCGGAGCCGAGCTCGCCGGAGACGTCGATCCGCCGCCGCCCATGCCGACGAAGACGGCGGCGGCACCGCCGATCGCCACCGTGGCGCCGACAGCGCCGACGGCGGCCTTGCCGCTCCAGAGGCCCGAGCGGCCGGGTATCCGCCTGTGCGCGGCTGTCTGGGACAGCCCGTGGTGCCAGAGGGGCCTGACCGCCGCCGGACGGACCACCTTCGAGGACACCATGCCCGCCAGACCGACGGGCAGGGGCAGCAGCCCCGGCAGCAAATGCTCGGCGGGGATCAGGTCGGCTCCGACCCTGACGCAGTCGTCGCATTCGCGCATGTGGCGCGCGAAGCGCTTGCGCCACAAAGGACTGGGCACGCCGGACCAGTCGGCGGCCACGGCGGTGAGGCCCGGGCACGGCGGCGTGATCGCCAGTGCCCGGACGATGGCCCGGGCGACCGCCAGCTGCGACTTCATCCGCGTGACCCGAACCGTGGTCGTATGCGCGCCCACGCCCAGGACCGCGACCATCTCGGCCCGGCTCAGCTGCCCGGCCTCGACCAGGAACCACAGCGACATCAGCTCGCGGTCCTGGTCGTCCAGCCAGGACGCCGCTTTGGCGGTCTCCATGCGCTGCCCCGTCAGCCCCAGCCGCCAGATGGTCAGGTCGGCGAAGTCCGAGACGGGCTCGATCAGGGCGTCGAACGCCTCCAACGGACGCAGCTCGGGGACCCGCTGCCGGTGGTGCCTGCGGACCTCGTTCATGGTGATCGCCAACAGCCAGGAACGGAACGCCGCCGGGTCGCGCAGCTCGGGAAGACCGCGCACGACGTGCAGCATCGTCTCCTGCACCGTGTCATCGACGTCCAGCCCGCGGTTCAGCGCACGCCCGATGACGTTGTAGACCAGCGGCAGGTAAGCGGCGACCAACTGCTCGACAGCGGCCGGGTCGCCGTCGCGGGCCGCCGCCACCAGATCCGCGTCGACGTCGGCGATCGTCGGCAGCCGGGTCATGGGAGGGTCAGCTGGACGGCGTGGCCGCTCACCGGCGGCAGGCAGGCGGACTCACTGCACGCGGCGTAGCCGACCAGCGCGGTCGCCCCGCTCTGCGCGCCTGGCATGCTCTGCCCGCTCTGGCCGGTCGCCCCGCTCTGCGCGCCGATGGCGACGGGCAGGTCGACGGTCACCGGGCCGTCGGGGTACACCGGCAGCGTGAGGTCCGTCCCCGCCAACCGGAGCGTGGTCGCCTTGGTCTGCGCGGCCAGCGGGCCGGCCACCGACAGGGAACCCCGCACGGTCAGCGAGATGGGCCGGCCGACCCCCTGGATCCCGTCGGCCGGCAGGTCGATGCTGTACAGGTGGAAACCCGGCTGCTCCGGGGTCAGGGTGGCCACGAGCGTGGCCTGCGTCGCGGTCCGGTCCTTGACGCCGATGACGACGGTGACACCCTGGTCAGAGAACTGAGCCAGGCGCGTCGCCCCCTTGAGGCCGCTGCTTTCGCCGCCATTGTCACCGCCGCTGTCACCGAAAGTCAGATAGGCCACACCGGCCGCGATGACCAGGACCGCCACCGCCCCGCAGAGCCATACGCTAGCGCGGCTCATCCGGCCCACTTCTTCAGGAACGCCAGGAACGACGACGCGTCGAAGCCCGGATTGCCGCTCTTGTCGGTGTCCACGCGCGTGGCGCCCGAAGGGCTGAGGATGACGATCACCGGCAGGCCATAGGACCCCGAGGAACTCGGCGCGATCTGCGACAGCAGACTCATGTTGTTGTCGACGTCGATCTGGACCAAGTGGTACGACGACGCCAGGACAGCCTGAACGCCCGAAGTGTGGAACGCCTGGTCCATCGCCACGCAATTGCCACACCAACTGGCACCGAAGTCGAGCAGCACCTCCCGCCCGTCGGCCTTGGCCGCGGCGCGCGCCGCATCGATCTGCGCCTTGGAGTTGGCAGCGGGGTCATAGCCGAACGAGGACGGGACGGTTCCGGACGACGAGGACCGCGGCGTCGTGGCCGACGGACTGGAGGAGCTCTTGGGCTTCGGCTTGCTCGGCGCGGACGTGGAGCGGCCGGAAGACGGAGTGGGCGACGTCCTCCCGGTCGAAGCCGGGACGGATGAGGTCACCGTCGGGTCGGGAGCGGACGTCTCAGTGGTGCCGACCGCGCTGGAGGACGCCGTGGTCCCGGCGGCTGCGGGCGAGCCGGGCCCGCCTGCCGCCGCACTCGATTGTGGATTCGCAGACGAAGCACAGCCGCCGAGGGCGGCCGCGAGTATGCCGACGGCCAACGCCGAAGATGCCTTGCGCACCGGTTCTCTCCTTTGTCGAGGGGGTCGTTCATAGCTAGGAGAGTCGTGGCCACCGGCTGGGTCACAGTTTTCGGCGCGTGATTTAGAACATCAGTTGGCCGACCGCCGCTCCAACCATCAGGGCTCTGCCACAGTTGCCCCATGAACTTCTTCGAGAGCTTCCCAGACCCTGCGCCCCCACCCGAGCCGCCGCCGACGCCGCCGCGCCCGACGTGGCTGAAGCCGGTCGCCACCCTGCCCGCCGCGATGGCCGAGAACGCGATCATCATCCGTGACGAGCGGCTCGCGATCGCCGTCGGCGGCCTGTCGGCGTATCCGAACGGCTTCGAGTTCTCGATCCACATCCGCGTTCGGGACAGGGAGAACCTGATCGACCCCTTCGGCCACCGGCGCCGGCGGGACTATCTCCGCGACTCAAGCGGCGGCGAACTCGATGATCCCGAACACAACCTGCGGCTGGGCATCCTGTTCGCGGACGGACGTCGCACCGCCTCCAACCAGCCGCACCGCCTCCGGCCCGACAGCGATCCCGACCCCGACACCCTCGTCATGCAGCGCGGCCACTCCAGTGGCGGCGGCACGTCCTACGACATGAGCTACTGGATCCATCCACTGCCCCCGGCCGGACCCCTCACCATCGTCCTGTCCTGGCTCGCGCAGGACATCACCGAGGTGCGTCACGAGCTCGACGGCTCCAAGATTCGCGCCGCCGCTGAAAAGGCGGTCCGGCTGTGGCCGGAACCGCGTTCGGGTGCCTAGTGCGGCGACGCCGGCCGCGCCCCGCTCGTCAGGATGCGGTGGTTGCTGGCGATTCCGTCGAGATCGATGTAACAGCCCTGGAGATGGCGGTGGCCGTCCGTGGTGAATCCGGTGCGGGCGTGGAGGACGCGGGTGTTGTCGAAGACCATGCAATCGCCGGGGCCGAGGCGGAAGCGGACGGCGGCCTCGGGGTCGTAGAGGAGTTCGGCGAAGGCACGGTATGCGGCGTAGAAGGCTTCGATGTCGGCCGGTGCCAGGTGCACGGGGCGCATGGAGCGGTTGTTGAAGCGGACTTCGCGGACGCGGCCGCGGGCGTCCAGGCCGATCAGCGGCTGGGTCGAGGTCAGCTCGGCGCCGGCGTCGCGGTATCGGAAGGTCACCGGCGTGGTCGTGAGCAGACCGAACGCGTGCGGGTCGGCCGTGCGCAGGCGTCCGGCCGCCTCGAAGCCGTCGACGAGCGCCGAGTCGCCGCCCTCGGCCGCGTTGAGCAGGCAGTGCAGGAGTTGGACGGTGGGCACCGGGTCCCGGTAGGGGTTGTCGGTGTGCGGGGTGATCGGCAGGTTGGTGAAGGCCAGGTTCGCCGCCGCGGGTTCGGCACGGACTTCGAACAGCTCGCCGTAGTTGGTGGTGCGCACGTAGCCGAACTCGGCAGCCACGCGCAGGACCTCGCGGTCGTCGACCGGCACGCCGCTGAGCACCACGTAGCCCCGGCGGAGCACCGCGTCGAGCGCGGCTGCCCGGTGCTCGCCGCTGAGGAAGCCGTCCCACTCGAAGCGCGGGACGGGGTGGTCCGCGCCGTGCCACAGCGTCTTCGCGTCCTCGGTCCGCGGGTTCGGCGCGGCCGGGACTTGCGGGTGGTTCTCCGCCAGCCAGGCGCGGGAGAACGTCGCGACATGGCCGTCGGGGCCGAGCGTGACCGACACCTCGTCTCCCGACTCCTCGACGCGGTCGATCGTCGCGGTGGCGGGCAGGTCGGTGATCCCGAACAGCTTCTGTCCGCTCACCTCGTCCACGCACGTGGGGCAGGGGCAGTTGTCCCGGAGCCAGATCGCCGGGATCTGAGTCACGGGTATCAGGTTGGTCGCCATGAGCTTGTTATCTCTCAGTTCGCACGGGTGGGGCGGATGGAGCGGGTGGAACGGCTCAGTGGTGCGGACGCCACGGAATTGCGCACCGTGAACGCCATCGCGTCGCCCAGATACCGGTCGTCGGACCACTCGAGCGGCTGGCCGGACGGATCGGTCGTCCGTCGGCGCTCCCGCAACAGCGCGGTGCCGGCGGCCGTCTCGAGAAGCCGGGCATCGACGGCGTCAGCCTGGACCGCCTCGATGGTGTGCTCGGCGTGCTCGAAGAAGATCCCGAACTTCTCCAGCGCATCGCAGATCGACTCCCGGTCCAGGTCGACGGCCGACAGCAGGACCCCGACGCGCTCGACGTAGCTGGTGCGCTCGATCATCACCGGACGCCCGGACAACAGCCGAACGCGCGTCAGGCGGAAGACCGGGTCGCCGACGGCCAGGCCGAGCTTCTCGGCCTCGGCCTCGACCTCCGATGCAGTACCCCGCTCCAGGCCGACCGTCCGGCTGGACGGAACCTCGCCGATGAGGCGCGCCCAGCGCGAGAAGGACCGCAGCTCACCGAAGTTCTGTTCCCGGGGCGCCGCCAACACAGTGCGCCGCGCACCCTGGTGCGAGGCGATGACGCCTTCCTCGGTCAGGAGCGCGAAAGCCCGGCGGACGGTGCTGCGCGACACCCCGAACCGCGCCGAGATCTCGTTTTCGGACGGCAGCTTCGCCCCGAGCGGATGGACTCCCTCCAGCACCGCTTCCCGCAGCCGCTCCGCCAGCTCGCGATACCCGAGCACCGCCGCCATCTCGATCCTCCGCCGTCATGGCTCACACGTCATGGCCCACACTGGAGGCGGGCTAACTTGTAGGACCAAGATAGAAGTTGCGGGACCAAGCTGTCCACACCCCGCCGCCGGCTGAACCCCACGCCATCAGCAGTCGGTCGGCCGGTCGGTTGACTCACGGCCTGCTCGACCGCCACCTCGATGCCGGCGCCGATCGCTGCGGGCGCTGGAGAATATGAGGTGGCGGCCGTATCCCCACAGGAAGGCGCTTCGCGCGCTCCGCAACTGCTCGGCGATGATGGCCCCGCAGACCCCTGACGAATGACGGATAAGGGAAGGCCCATGGTGCGCACGACCTTCACCGACCTGCCCGGCGAGGTCCGTGCCGAATTGGCCGAGCTCGCGGGCCCGGTCACGGAGTTCATCCCGGCTGCGCTCGGCAACCACGCCGACCTGGCCGGGGAGATGCGCACCAGCCGGGGGCGGGCGTTCGTCAAGGGCGCCCGCCTTCTCCCGGACCGGCGCGGCGGAGGCGCCGAGGCGTGGTCGCTGCTGAACGAGGCCGAGGTCCTGTCCGCGGTCCGGCCGCACGCCCCCGAACTGCTGTGGCGGTTCGATGCCGCGGGCTGGCGGATCGTCGGGTTCGAATACGTGAACGGACGCCAGGCCGACTACACGCCCGGCTCACCGGACCTGGACCTGATCGCCGCGGCAGTGCAGGACCTCGCCACACGGGAGTGCCCGCCGTCGGTCAAACTGCGGGTCGAGGACCGGTATCGAGCGCTGGACGACCACGCCGAGGCGTTCACCGGCACCGGCCTGGTCCACTGCGACGTGAACCCCGACAACGTCCTGATCACCGGCGACGGCGCGGTCTGCATCGTGGATTGGGCATTCGTCTCCCGAGGCGCGTCATGGCTGGAGTACGGCTTCATGGTGCCGTGGCTGATCCGGGCAGGCCACAGCCCACAGGCCGCCGAGTCATGGCTTGCCGGCTTCCCGCTGTGGAACGCCGCAGACCCAGAGCACATCGACCTGTTCGCGTCCCTGTTGGACCAGAGCTGGTCACGCCGGAACGTCGGAGGCGCTCCCCCGTGGCTGGTCGAATACGCCGGGCTGGTCCGGGCGTGGCGCGAGGCGCGAATGTCGTAGGCCGAAAGCATGCAGGCGGACCGGGCTCGCCATGGTCAGCGCCGTGCCGCGTAGTACACGTTGAGAATGTCGCCCTCGACCCGCTGGACGTCGACGTGCCCGAAGCCCGCGTCGGTGAGCATCTGGCGCGCGGTCTGTTCGCCCCAGACGGTGCCCAGGCCCTCGCCGCCCTCGCCCAGTGAGACGCTCATGCAGTAGAACACTGAGAAGGCGTACAGCGCCGGGCACAGGGGGTGCTCCATGTTCTCCTCCAGGTGGCTGGAGGCGGCGATGTCGCCCATCAGGAACACTCCGTCGTCGCGGAGTGCGCCGGCGATGGCGGCCAGGGTGCGGGTCGGCTGGGCCAGGTCGTGGATGACGTCGAAGGCGGTGATCAGGTCGTAGGGGCCGGTCAGTTCGGCGCTGTCGCCGACCTCGAATGCGGCGTTGGACAGGTCTTGTTCGGCGGCTTCGGTTCGGGCGGCGGCGATGCCCTCCTCGGACTTGTCCAGGCCGCGGAAGCGGCTCGCGGGGTAGGCCTTGGCCAGGACGTTCACGGCGTGCCCCTGGCCGGTTCCGACGTCGAGCACGTCGATGCCCTCGCGCAGCCGGTCTTCCAGGCCGGGGACCAGGGGGACGATCCCGGCCACGAGTGCGAGGTCGTAGACCTCCTTGGACTCCTCGGCCTGGATGGCCTGGAACCGGGGGTAGGCCGAGTACGGCACGCCTTCGCCGGTGTGGAACGCCTTGAGGACCTGCTGCTCGACCTCGGCGAGCATGCTCAGGTCCTGCGCGATCCTGGCGAGGTTGTCCGGGCCCGCCGCGCGGGTGAGCGATGCCGCGTGCTCGGGCGGCAGCGCGTAGGTGGCGTGTCCCGGGTCGTAGTCGACGATCGCGCCGGTCACCATCGCGCCGAGCCACTCGCGGACGTAGCGCTCGTCGAGCCCGGCGGCCTGCGCGATCTGTTCGCTGGTGGAGGGCTGGAGGCCGGCCATCACGTCGAACAGCCCGCTCTCGTGCCCCAGCCCCGCCATCAGGCCCAGGCACGAGTCGTTGAGCACCTGGACCATGCGCCCCGCGAATGCCTCCTGTTTCGTCGCGTCCAGTTCGGCGACAGACATGATCACTCCTCCCGCCGCCGAGCCGCCGGGGGCCGGGTGCCGGGGGGCCGGGAAGGTGCCGTGCGTCCACGGACGCACGGCCAGCGGCTCGGACGAGCTGTATCGGGTCTCGAGCTGTATCGCCTCTCGAGTCTTGTACCAACGGTAGTAGCCCCGATCGCAGTCCGCCCATCGAGACGTCGAGACCGCAGGCCGCGGCGCCCGCCGGATCAGGAGGCCACGACGCCCTCCCCGCCGACGGCGTTCGGCACGAGTTCCGCGCCGATCTTCGTGAGCGTGCCGTCGGGGTTGATCCGGAACGCGTCGAGCGTTCCCGTGGCACCGGTCTGGACATACAGGTACCGGCCGTCGGCGGACGCGGCGGAGTCGACGGTGCCCGGGTCGGTGGGGGTGGGGGTGGTGCCGACCGGCTGGAGCGAGCCGTCGGGGCCGACGTGGAAGATGCTGACGGTGCCGCTGCCGGCATTGGAGGCGTAGACCTCGTCGCCGACCGCGGTGATCCAGCAGGTCGCCGCCTGGCCGGTGGCCGCGGTGTGCAGCGGGGTGAGCGTGCCGTCGTCGTTGACGGTGAAGGTGGCCACGGCGTTCGGTCCGGCCTCGGTCAACGCCAGGCGTCCGGTCTTCTCGTCCGTGACGAAGGCGAACGGCACCGCGCCGGGCAGGTTCGTCACCACCGGGGCCGGAGCCGGGGCGCCGTGCTCGTCCAGGGCGAAGACGTCCACGTTGTTGCCGTTGGCCTTGGTCGTCACGATCAGCTTGCGGCCCCGGTTCGCGAAGCCGACCTGTCCGGGGGTGTTCGTGAACTGCGGGGTGGCGTTCGGATCGAGCCCGAGGGGCC
Source organism: Catenulispora sp. MAP12-49 (assembly GCF_041262705.1). Lineage (NCBI taxonomy): Bacteria > Bacillati > Actinomycetota > Actinomycetes > Catenulisporales > Catenulisporaceae > Catenulispora > Catenulispora sp. MAP12-49. The sequence continues at coordinate 703,623 of NZ_JBGCCP010000002.1, forward strand.
GGTGCCAGGCCGGGTGCGGATCCAGGCGCCCGTCGACGACGCTGTAGCCCTGGATCGAGCCGCCGCCGGTGGCGTTGAGCACGTAGACCACGTTGCCGTGGACCGCGACGCTCACCGGGAACGTGCCGCCGGAGCGGACGACCTGCCGAAGCTGGAGCAGGTCCCCGTACACGGCGAACACCGAGACCGTGTTGCTGCCCGCGTTGACGGCGTACAGCAGCTTGTTGTGGGCGTCGTACGCGAGCGAGCCCTGCGAGGCGAGGTGGTCGACCACGGAGCCGTCCAGCACTCCGCCCAGACCGCCGGTGTCGTAGGCGGCCAGGCGGGTGAGCTGCCCGTCGTCGGCGCGACGGTAGGCGACGACCTGGTTGCCGGTCGTCGCGTCCGTCTGGGCGAACACGACCTGGCCGATCCCCGCCTCAAGACAGCAGGGGCGAGGCTGAGCGGCCGAGGCGGTCCCGGTCCAGATGCCGGTCGCCGTCAAAGCCATCGCGGCGACGGCCCCGATACGCGTAGTGGTCTGCACGCCACATCCCTTCTCGGAAAACGAGTGAAAGCGCTCAAATGCTAAGAAGCCACGCACCCGAATCCGCAGAGGCGCCACGACACACGTCTCCGCAGGTTCACCCGTGTGGATCAAGCAGCGACCCGCTCACCGGATCGCTCACCGGATCGCCACCCGGCCGTGCAGCAGGACCGGGACCGCGACCAAGGCCGTGGCGCCGACGACGAGCAGCACGCCGGCCAGAACCCGGCGGCTGCGGGGCCCGGTGTGGCGGGCGGCCAGCCAGCACAGGACGAACACCGCCGGCGCCAGGACCGCGTCGTGGACCACGACCCCGCCGGCGAGCCAGGCGGCCACGTTCCCGGGGTGCCGGATGGCCGGCTCGCTCAGCAGCCCGGCCGCCCCGTAGACCAGCACCGCCGCACCGACCAGGATCGTGGAATACCGCAGGACCCTCATACGATCGCCTCCATCCGCTGGACCCACTTGGTCTGCAGCACCCCCGGGCGGTTCGGCACGATGATCCGCGCCGGATACCCGTGGTCGAGCGTCAGGGTCCGGCCGTTGAGCCGCAGGGCCAGCAGCGCGGCGGGATCGCGCACGTACTGACGCTCCATGACCATCACCGCGTAGGCGCCGTTCTGCTCCATCGAGACCACCCGGACGTCGGCGTCGTGCGCGATCCCGGCCAGGTCCATCAGGTCGCTGATGCGCACGCCCTGCCAGTGCGCGTCCACCGACCAGCCCTCGACGCAGGCGATGGGCAGGGTGGCAGAGGTCTGCGGCAGTGCGGCCAGCTCCTGCCTGCTCAGGCTGAGCCCGCGCGCACCGCCGCCGACCTGCAGCCGCCAGTCCGACGTCACGGCGGCCGCGGTGATCCCGGCCTGCCCGGCCGTGCGGTTGACCGGCACGCCGAGCTCGCCGACGCCGGTGTCGCGCGCGGACAGCACCGACACCGACCGCAGGCTGCCGACGGACTGTCCCACGGTGGCCACGGTCACCGTCCCGGCCGCGACCGCCGTCGTGGCGATGAAGGCCCGGCGGGAGACGTGATGCGTCTCGGGCAACTCGGCCGGCCCGGCCGGCTCGGGCAGCTCGGGCAGCTCGGGCAGCTCCTCGCCCGGCCTCCGGAACCCGCGGGCGATCGCCGGCGCCTTCACCCCCAGGTGCACGACGAGCGCGCCGACGGTGATCCAGGCGACCCAGTAGTGGGTCTGGACGAACGGGAACTGGTTGCCCCACACATACCACTGCGCCGAGTTCAGCAGGCCGGTGACCAGCTCGAAGACCGCCCCGGCGACCAGAACCAGGATGCTCAGCCGCTCCAGCGCGTGGGCGACCGACTTCAGCGGCGGCCAGGCGAACAGCCTGGGGTACACGGTCCACAGCTTCGCCAGCAACAGCGGGATCGCCGCGGTACCGCTGGCCACATGCAGTCCCTGCGTGAACCGGTAGCCCCAATAGGGCCGGGTCGGCAGGTGGTGCGCCAGCCAGGACGGCGGATGTTGGAGGAAATGGCTGACCAGGCCGGTGAGGAAGGCGGTGGCGAACGCGACGCCGAGCGCGGTGCCGATCAGGGTCGCGGTGCGCTCGTCGTGCAGGCGGCTGCGGAAACGCGGCAGCGGCGGTCGTCTCAGGAGGGAGACAAGATCCTTCGGAATGAGGTTCGGCACAGCACCAGATAACCGCTCGCACGGGGCCCGGCACACGCTTCGACTCCTTACGAAGTGATGACGCCGCCAACCCCACGATCAGGTCTTACAGACTGGTGACGGCTCGGCGCGCTACCTGCTGCCGGCACCGCCGTGTCGGCCATGGTTCTCCCCATGAAGACGGGAATCGTGCCTCAGCCGCCACCGCGCCGACCGCGCCCTCACCGCACCGCCGCCGCGCTGGCGGTGCTGGCCGGGCTGGTCGCGGGAACAGCCGTCGTGGTCCGGCTGCCCGGCGGATCGCCGTGGTCACACGGGGTCCAGGGCTGCGTGCTGCTCGCCACCCTGTTCGCGCTCTACGGCGGCGGCGCGTGGCTGGTCAGTTCCCTGAGGCGGGCCTGGGCCACGGCGCTGACCATCGGCGGCGCGGCGGCGATGCAGCTCGCGGCACTGACCGCGCCCCCGCGGTACTCCGACGACCTGTACCGGTACGTCTGGGACGGCCGGGTCCAGGCACACGGCATAGACCCCTACCGGTACGTCCCGGTCTCCTCGCACCTGGCGGGCCTGCGCACGCCGGATCTCTTCCCGGCCACCGCCGGCCTCGGGCACTGCGTGTCATCGGGTCCTGACATCACCGCCGGCTGCACCCTGCTCAACCGGCCGCTCGTGCACACGATCTACCCGCCGGTCGCCCAGGCCTACTTCTGGGCCGTGCACTGGTCGGGGCCGCGCGGCGTGCAGGTGTTCGCGGCGGTCGCGGCCGTGGTGGTCGCCGCCATACTCGTCCGCGGTCTGCCACGGCTGGGCGCCGACGCGCGGCAGGCGGTGCTGTGGGCCTGGTGCCCGCTGGTCGCGATCGAGGCCGGCAACAACGGGCACGTGGACGTCGTCGCCATGGCCCTGACCGCCGCCGCGCTGCTGGTCCTGGGAAACCGTCGCACGCTGACCGCGTCCCGGGCGGCGGTCGGGGGTGCGGTACTGGGACTGGCGGTCGCCACCAAGGTGACACCGGCGCTCCTGGTGCCCGCGGCGGTCCGGCGGCGTCCGCTGCCGTTGCTCAGCTCGCTGTCCGGCGTCGTGGTGGGCGTCTATCTCCCCCACGTGGCGGCCGTCGGCGGCGGCGTTTCCGGATTCCTCAGCGGCTACCTGAACGAAGAGGGCTACGACAGCGGTAAGCGGTTCGCTGTCCTGGACCTGATCCTGCCGACGTCCTGGGCCGCGCCGAGCGCGCTCGTCGTCCTCGCCGCCACGGCGGTGCTGGTCTGGTGGTACGCCGATCCGGCCCGGCCGTGGCACGGCGCGGTGGTCATGACCGGGGTCGCGCTGCTGGTCGCGGCACCGAGCTACGCCTGGTACGCGGAACTGCTGGTGCTGCTGGTCGCCTTCAGCGGCCGCACGGCCCTTCCCTGGCTCGCCGTGGTGTTCGCCGGGTACGCAGGGCAACTCGGGACGGGCCTGGGATGGACCTACGGCGCGGCAGCCCTCTTCGTCGCCGGAGCGTGGCTGGTGCGGCGGCGCACAGCTTCGAGCGCGGCGCGCGCCGCAGTCGCCGTCGTTCCTATCGTCCCCGACGTTGCCGACGTTGCCGACGTTGCCAGCGGCCAGGCCGCGGCCGAGGGCCCGGCGCCGATCGACGTGATCCTGCCGTGCCTGGACGAGGCGGCGGCGCTGCCGTTCGTACTGGGCCGCATGCCCGCACGGTACCGGGCGATCGTCGTCGACAACGGGTCCTGCGACGGGTCGCCCGAGGTCGCCGCGCGGCTCGGCGCCGTCGTCGTCCACGAACCGCGACGCGGGTTCGGCGCCGCCTGCCACGCCGGACTGCTCGCCGCCACCGCCGATGTCGTCTGCTTCCTGGACTGCGACGGTTCCTTCGACCCGGCCGATCTGCCCAAGGTGACCGCGCCGGTCCTGGCCGGGCAGGCGGACCTGTTCCTCGGGCAGCGCCGGCCGACGTCCCGGAGCGCCTGGCCGCCGCACGCCCGGCTCGCCAACCGGCTGCTCACGCACCGGATCCGCCGCACGACCGGCGTGGCGCTGCGTGATCTGGGGCCGATGCGCGCGGCCCGGCGGACGGCCCTGCTGGATCTGGAGATCACCGACCGGCGGTTCGGCTACCCGCTGGAGATGGTGCTCAAGGCCGCCGACGCGGGCTGGCACATCGGCCAGACCGATGTCCCCTACGCGCCGCGCACCGGGAAATCGAAGGTCACCGGCACGGTCGGCGGCACCGTCAAGGCCGTCGGGGACATGCGCAAGGTCTGGAAGGCGGCCACCGGATGAGCACTCTGATCGTCATCGCCAAGACCCCGGTGCCCGGCCGGGTGAAGACCAGGCTGACGCCGCCGTTCACGCCCCAGGAGGCCGCCGCGCTCGCCGAAGCCGCCTTGGCGGACACCCTGCGGGCCGCCCGCGAAACCGATGTCGAGCACCGACTGCTGGTCCTGGACGGCGTGCCGCGCACGGCGTGGCACCGGGACTTCACCGTGGTGCCGCAGGTCCCCGGCACCCTGGACCGGCGCCTGGCCGCCGCGTTCGCCCAGGCCGCGCTGCGCGATCCCGGTCCAGTGCTACTCGTCGGGATGGACACTCCGCAGATCACTCCCGACCTGCTCCGGTCCTGCCTGCCCGGCGCTGAGGACGCTGAGCACACCGAGGACACCGAGGGCACCGACGCCGCCGCGGACGCCACGCTCGGCCCCGCCGACGACGGCGGGTTCTGGTGTCTGGGGTTCCGGGAACCGCGCGGCCTGGATCTGGAGGCGCACCTGGTCGGCGTCCCGATGTCCACCGACCATACGGGCCGTGACCAGCTCGGCCGGCTCCGGGCCGCCGGCCTGAGTGTGCGGCTGGCGCCGACGCTGCGCGACGTCGACACCGTCGAGGACGCCGATCATGTCGCCGCGCTGGTTCCGGAGTCGCGGTTCGGCGTCCGGTTCCGGGACCTGCGGCAGCGGCTCGACGTCCCGGCCGGCACGGGGCCCCGACCATGAACGCGACCGTGAGCGCGACCGACCGGGCCTGGACCGCGAGTTCGGCCTATGCCGAGGCCCTCAGCGGCCCGGGACACCCGCTGGTGCTGCGTACCAGCACGGGCCGGACCCTGGAGTTGGACGCGGCGCGCTTCACCGCGGCGCCGGACCCGGTGGACCGCGCGGTGCTCGACCGCTGTCAGGGCCCGACCATCGACCTGGGCTGCGGGCCCGGACGGCTGGTCGCCGAACTGGCCCGGCGCGGCGTCCCGGCGCTGGGCGTCGACGTGGCCCCGGCGGCGGTGCTGCTGGGGCGGGCCGCCGGGGCCACGGTGCTGCGGCGCAGCGTCTTCGGCCGGCTCCCGGGAGCCGGCCGGTGGGCCCATGCCCTGCTGATGGACGGCAACATCGGGATCGGCGGCGACGCGGCGGCCCTGCTGGCCCGGGTCCGCGACCTGATCCGGCCCGGCTGCGGGGAGCTGGTGGTGGAGACCGAGGCCGAGGACGTCCATGAGAACCACGTCGTCACCTTCGACACCGGGGGCGAGCCGTTCGGCTGGACCCGGATCGGGACCGAGGCGCTGGCCGCGGTGGCCGCCGGCATCGGCCTGCGCAGCACCGAGCAGTGGTCGGCCGGCGAACGGCGCTTCGTGGCGCTGGCCACCGCATGAGACCAGTTCGTATCGAGGCCGGGCGCGAGCTCGGCGAGAAGGAGGTGTGAACCCTGATGAGAGTCCTGGTCACCGGCGCCGCCGGATTCATCGGATCGCACATCGTGACGGCGCTGATCGCCGCCGGCCACGAGGTCGTGGCGCTCGACGTGCTGCTGCCGGCCGTCCACCCCGACCCGGCGGCGGCCCGGGCCCGGCTGCCCGCCCCGGTCCGGCTGACCGAGGCCGACGTCCGCGACCCCGCGGCGGTCGCCGAGGCGCTCACCGGCGTCGACGCGGTCTGCCACCAGGCGGCGATGGTCGGACTCGGCGTGGATCTGGACGACGCGCCGCTCTACGCCGGCTGCAACGACCTCGGCACCGCCGTGCTGCTCGCGCAGATGGCCCGGGCCGGCATCAGGCGTCTGGTGCTGGCCTCGTCGATGGTCGTCTACGGCGAGGGGCGATACGACTGTCCGCAGCACGGACCGACCGCCGCCGCACCGCGGCAAGAGTCCGATCTGGCCGCCGGCCGGTTCGAACCGGGCTGCCCGCGCTGCGGCGACGGGCTGGTACCCGGGCTCGTCGAGGAGACGGCGGGGATCGACCCCCGCAACGTCTACGCCGCGACCAAGGCCGCCCAGGAGTTCCTGGCCTCGGCCTGGGCAAGGGCCTGCGGCGGGAGGGTGGCCGCGCTGCGCTACCACAACGTCTACGGGCCCAGGATGCCGCGCGACACGCCCTACGCCGGCGTGGCGGCGATCTTCCGCTCCGCACTGGCGGCCGGCCGCGCCCCGCTGGTGTTCGAGGACGGCGGTCAGCGCCGCGACTTCGTCCACGTCCGGGACATCGCCACCGCCAACGTCGCAGCCCTGGAGTGGACGTCCGCCGCGCCGGCCGGGACCTTCCGGGCCTTCAACGCCGGCAGCGGCACCCCGCACACCGTCGGCGAGCTGGCGGCCGGACTGGCCGCCGCCGTGGGCGGGCCGGCGCCGCGGCACACCGGGCAGTACCGGCTGGGGGACGTGCGGCACGTCACCGCGTCCAACCAGCGGCTGCGCGAGGAGCTGGGATGGGCGCCCGCCGTCGGGTTCGCCGAGGGGCTCAAGGAATTCGCCAACGACAGTAGCCAGGAGCCACGATGACGACCGCTGACATCCGCCTCGCCGCGCAACCCGCAGTGGACGATCCATACCGGCGGGCACGCACCGCCGCCGAACGGCTCGTCGATCTGGCCGGACCGCACGATCTCGCCGTCGTGCTCGGCTCCGGCTGGTCGGAAACCGTCGAAGCGCTCGGCCCGGCGGAGCACGAGATCCCGTACACGCAGCTCCCCGGATTCGCCGCCCCGGCAGCGGTCGGACACAGCGGCCGGCTCCGGACCGTCAAGATCGCCGGACACCGCGTCCTGGTCCTGCGCGGGCGCACGCATCTCTACGAAGGCCGCGGCGTCAACGCGGTCGTGCACGCGGTCCGCACCGCGGTCGCCGCCGGCTGCGGAACGATCCTGCTGACCAACGGCAGCGGCGGCCTGCGCACCGACCTGCGCCCCGGCCAGCCGGTCCTGATCAGCGACCACATCAACCACACCGGCGAGTCCCCGATCCGCGGAGCGAATTTCGTGGACCTGACCGACCTGTACTCGCCCCGCCTGCGCCGCCTGGCCCGCACCGTCGCACCGGACCTGGCCGAGGGCGTCTACCTGGGACTGCGCGGACCCCAGTTCGAGACCCCGGCGGAGATCAAGATGTTCCGCGGCTGGGGCGCCGACCTCGTCGGCATGTCCACCACCCTGGAGGCCGTCGCGGCCCGCGAAGCCGGCGCCGAGGTCCTCGGCGTCTCGCTGGTCACCAACCTCGCCGCGGGCATGACCGGCGAGCCGCTGTCCGCACAGGAGGTCATCGCGACCGGCGACGCCTCGGCGGGCCGGCTCGGCGAGCTGCTGCACCGCGTCATCGCACGGGTCTGTGCCTGATAGAGGGTCTGTGCCTGATAGAGAGTCTGTGCCTGATAGAGGGTCTGTGCCTGATAGAGGGTCTGTGCCTGATAGAACGTCTCTGTCTGACCTCAGTCGACGATGTCGACCCGTCGGAGGTGAACTCGATCTCGTGCGTGAAGTGCCGATGGTCTCGGCGAACTCGGCCCCCGTCACCTCGTTGGCCAGGCTTCCGTCGGGGTTGAAGAAGCGCAGGACGGCGTCCAAGCAGGTCGTCGAGAACCTCAGCCAGGTGGCACCGCCCGGTGAGCGGTTCGTGTCTCCGACATCAAGAAGGGCTGGGTCCTGTGGAGCCGGATGCACTTCCTGTTCCCCGTCCAAGGCGCGGAGAAGTTCGGCGTCTCGCCGCAGATCCCCGGCCAGGGACCGCGGAGCCGCCCTGTTCCGAATTGGTCTGGACGTCTTCACGGCGCTTGGAAAATCGGTCTGTCCCCCGCGCCACCCTGAATCCCCAGTTCAGTCCGCCGCGCTGTGGATCGAGCAGGCCGTGCTCGCCGTGGTCGCGGCGGCGATCGGGGTCTGATCCCCGCAGGCGCCGCGCCATCCCGAGCTAGGGTTGCGCAGATGGCTGTGCTGAACAACGCCGCTGCATACTTGATCCAGGGCGGAGAAATGGCAGCGATACTTCAGCGCCCGCGTTCAGAAGCCGGTCTTCAGCAGTCCCTGCGAGCTGCACCGGCTCCGGCCACCACGACACCCTCGGGCCCGCGCGCAGAGGCGTCATAGCGCCGCAAGTGCCGCCGCCCCATCGCAGCCCTCATCAGCACCTACGTCGCCGCACACCCCCGTGCCGGGATACCCGCACGCCATCAGCCGTAGCGCGGGCCTGGCCATCGCGTGCCGACCGCTCTGGCAGAGGACAGAGAGAAGAACACCGTGAAGATCAGAATCTCGAGTCGACCCGGCATGCCCGAAAACGCCGGGGCTTCCGAAGGCGCCGACCGGTCCGAGAACACCGGCGTGACACGGCGCGCGCTGGTCGGCGGTGCGGCCGCCGCCACGCTGGGTCTGCCCGTCGCCACCGCCTTCGGGCTCCCCGCCTCCGACGCCGCCGCCACCGTGCCGCGGACCGACTACCCCGGCGGCGGGGACGAGGCAACGTCCCGGGATCTGGCTCGCAAAGTCCTGCTGGTCAGCGACGACGAGCAGAGCGACCTCAAGCTCGACTATCTCAAGATCCTGATCGACGGCCGGCTGCCCGCGCCGACGGCGCGCAAGCGGGTGCTGATCGTCGGGGCCGGCGCGGCCGGGCTGACCGCGGCGCGCCTGCTCACCGCGGCCGGGCACGACGTGGTGATCCTGGAGGCCAACGGCAACCGGGTCGGCGGGCGGATCAAGACCTTCCGCGGCATCTTCTCCGACCCGCGCCTGCACGCCGAGGCCGGTGCCATGCGCCTGCCCGACGCGCACCCGCTCGTCCTCGCGCTCGGCGACAAGCTCGGCCTGACCCGCCGCCTGTTCTACAACGCCGACGTCGCCCCCGGCGCGGTGTCCACCGGCCAGATCCCGCCGGTGACATACACCTCCTTCACCGGCGAGACCTGGACCAACGGTCCGGGCGGGACGGTGTTCAGCGCGCCGCCGGCCACCGGGCTGTCCCTGATCACCTCGAACGGCCTGTCCCGGACCCGGAACGCGTACGCGCAGAATCCGAGCGCGTTCAACAGCCTGTTCGGAACGAATCTGGCTACCACGACCACGGCCGCGGCGAACACGGCGTTCGCTCCTGTGCTCGTGTCCAACAGTGCGCCGATCGCGGCGCAGTTGGCCGGCTGGACGCAACTCTTCCGCGACTTCGACGCCTACTCCACAAAGCGGTACCTGATCGAGAACCAGGGATGGGATACGGCCCGGCTACAGGCCGTCGGTACCGTGGAGAACCTCACTTCCCGCCTGCACTACTCGCTGATCCCGACCTTGTTCGACCACGCGCTGATCAACCCGACGAGCCGGTACTGGGAGTTCGAGAACGGGACCGCCTCCCTCACCGACGCCCTCGCGGCCCCGCTGAAGGACCTGATCCGCACCAATCGCAGGATGACCAAGCTCGTCCAGGACGGGCAGGGAGTGAGGATCGAGACCACCGCCGAGTCGGGCAGTGAAGACTCCTGCGACGGCGCGCCGATCGGCCCGGTCGAAACCTTCCACGGCGACTACGCGATCATCACCATTCCCTTCAGCGCCCTTCGCTTCTGCCAGTTCGAGCCGCTGATGTCCTACCCCAAGCGGCGCGCGGTGGAGGAACTCCACTACGACAACGCGACCAAGGTGCTCCTCGAGTTCAAGACGCGCTTCTGGGAGCGCGGACCCGGCGGTTTCACCGGCGGCGGCAACATCTCGGACTACCCGAGCCGCTTCACCTACTTCCCCTCGCACGCGCCCCAGGGATCCCGCGGCGGCGTGGTGCTCGCGGCCTACTGCTGGTCGGACGACGCGATGCGCTGGGACTCCCTGACCCAGGGCGAACGCTACGCACTCGCCCTGGACGACATGGCTCGCATCTACGGAACGCAGGTCTACACCGAGTTCACCGGCGTCGGCGCGACTCAGTCCTGGGCCAGAGCCCGCTACGCCCTCGGCGAGGCCGCCGTCGTGACACCCAGCCAACTGCACGAACTGCACCCGGCCACGCGCACCGTCGAGGGTCGCGTGCACTTCGCGGGCGAGCACACAAGCCTCAAGCCGGCCTGGATCGAGGGCGCGCTGGAATCCGCGGTGCGCACTTTCCTCGAAGTGCACGCACGCTGATCCAGCCGTCTTGGTGCGCTCCGTTCTTCACCGTGTTCTCGCCGGTCCGGCTCGACGCGCTGCCGCCGGTGCCGTCCGTACCAGCCACCGACGAGTACGCGGCGCAGGCGATGTGCGGTGGCGCCGTCGACTCTCCCGCGGCGGCCGGCCAGATCACGGCGGCGGTGCGCGGACGCGGGAGCTGAAGCGGCGAGGCGGTGGGTCCGAATCTCTTCGCACCCACCGGGCGAGCGCAGCAACCCCAGGTCATCGACCTGGGGTTTTGCGTTTCGCCACGCTGTTTACAGCATCACGCCCGAACCCCCGCTCTGCGGACCTCCGGCGCGGGATCGGCGAGGTAGTCCGCGATCTGGCCGCATCCGGGGTCGTCCTCCGCGAGGGCAAGCAGAGCCAGGATCCGCGCCCGGCTTGGCAGGTTGCGAGAGGCGCCGAACTCTCGGAAGCGCGCGTAACAGAAAAGTGGGCGAGTTCCGCCAGTCCGGCCGAGCGATGCTGCACGTTTGTTTTCGGCGCCCCTGACTCATGTGTGGCTGGTTGCGGTTTGTTTGTGGGCTGATAGTCACAGGCGTTTCTTGACGGCTTCGCGCACGGTTTACGGGATCCGCTGGTGGCGCGGGTCGGGGGTGGTGCTGGTTTCGCGGGGCGGCGGTGGTGTGGGTAGGTGGTCGGCTCTACTGCGACAGTCAAGAGCAAGAGCGACAGTCAAGAGCGCCTCCGGCGGCGCCTACGCGGCGAGCGGCCTCGCTCCGGGGAGGGGGGGCCGCGCTGCTGGCTGCCGGTCGCTGCTTGTGGTCGCCTCTGTCCCGGATTCCCCGCCGCATCAGCGCCCGGAGGGAACCATCCCGGCCTGGGCGGTGTCAAGCCGGATCACACGCTGCTGTGGTTGCGCCTCGTCCGGCTGGACACCGCCCAGTCCGGG